>NZ_JBUZRD010000002.1:0-979189 GCF_055407145.1 Pseudomonas sp. c313
GTCAATTGGAAAAAGCATCGGCGTTCCCTCGCGCTGAGTGATCAGGCGAGAGACTTTGCAGAGGTTTACAAGGCTGGGGAGTAGAGGTTATCTGGCCGCTTGGTAGGACGTTTCGTTAAAAAACAGCGTGGTTTCAAACCTCCGGACCCCAAGTAGCCGTTACCACAGCAACGGATATGCACTCCAACAAAAAGATCCCGACCCGCTACCAGCCCGCCCCCGAATGAAGCTTTTATGACAAAAGTTCGGTAGCTCCACCCCACCCCCGTCTTGCCTATGTAACGCGCTTGAGACCGCCGCAAGGCGCTTTTTCAGCCGGTAGCAGCAAGCCAGGAGCAGGGCGGGATGGGCACTATGGAACGTTACTCGAAAGTAGGCATGCAAGAGCTCGATCAGCGCCTGTCGAAGATCGTCGAGGCCGCGCGCAAAAAGCCGGTTTCGGTCTATCGCTACGGCGCGCCGTGGGTTTGGATCGTTTCCCAGGACGACTGGCAAGGCGCCCTGAAAGAAGTCTCCAACTACATCCCCGCAGGCCACTCGCTGGTGCTGCTGCGCCCGCAGATCGACGAGGTGTTCGACCAGCACCGCGACCTGCTCCAGGCCCTCAACACCGAGCCTGGCCTGTTGATTGCTCCCCGCACCGTGCTGCAAATCCTTTTGCTGCAACTGCTGTATTCGGTCCCCAGTGACCAGCAACTGCACGAACAGCTCAACTACAACCTGCTGTTCCGCTGGTTCGTCGGCCTGGACCTCCACCAGAAAGTCTGGGGCATCAACGTCCTGCAACGCGACATCGCCACGCTGTTGGACAACCCGCAGGCGGTGCAGCTGATCCAGAAAATCATCGGTGAAGTGTTCTGTGGCGCCTTGCTGCACATGCCGGAGTTCTCGCTGAACTTCGCCTTGCTGCATACCTGGCTGGCACGGCACGTCAACACCAAGGCATCCAGCCATTGAGCAGGCCAAACGCTGTGCAGACAGCGACGGCGAATATTTTCAGCAATCTAGGGGGCGGTGTGGAGCATCTGTTCAAGTCAACGCTGGCGCTGTGCTGGCTGACGCTGGGAGCACTGGCGCAGCCGGTGCAGGCCGAGGAGGAGGGCGCCGAGCCCCAGGCTCCGGTGCGGCTGGTGGACGTCAATGAGTACTTCGTGCGCGGCAATACCGTGCTCGATGCCCGGGCCATCGAGGAGGCGGTGTACCCGTTCCTGGGGCCGCAAAAAAACCTGGGAGATATCGAGGGCGCTCGCGATGCCTTGCAGAAGATCTACCAGGAACGCGGCTACCAGTCGGTGTTTGTCGAGCTGCCGGAGCAGAAAGTCGATGACGGCATCGTCTACCTGCAAGTCAGCGAGACCACCGTCGGGCGGGTGCGGGTGGTCGGTGCCAAGCACTATTCGCCCGTTGAGATTCGCGACGAAGTTCCTGCGCTCAAGGAAGGGGCCGTACCGAATTTCGCCCGCGTGCAAACCCAGTTGGCCGGCCTCAATCGCGGCGCCGGGCGCCAGGTCACGCCGCTGGTGCGCGAAGGCCAGCGCCCCGGCACCATGGACGTCGACCTGCAAGTCGAAGACCAGAATCCCTGGCACGCCAGTATCGGCCTGAACAACGACTACAGCGCCGACACCGAGAAGCTGCGCAGCGTCACCACCCTGGGTTACGACAACCTCTGGCAACTGGGCCACAGCGTTTCCCTGACTTACTTCACGGCGCCCCAGGACAGTGAAAACGCGAAGGTCTGGTCGGGCTCCTATAGCGCGCCGTTGAGCGAGCGCTGGACCTTGCAGTTCTCCGGTTATCAGTCCGACAGCAACATCGCGACCATCGGCGGCAGCAACGTCCTCGGCAAGGGCCACTCCTACGGTGTGTCGGCCATTTACAGCCTGCCGGCGGCGGGCAACTGGGCCAACTCGCTGTCGGTGGGGGTGGACTTCAAGGACTTCGATGAGCAGATGAAGTTTGGCGCCAGCAGCGACCAGATCCCACTCAAGTACGCACCGTTGACCTTCGGCTACAACGGCTACCGCTACAGCGACAACTCGCAACTGGGGCTGGGTTTGAACCTGGTGGTCGGCACCCGGGCATTTTTCGGCTACGGCAGCGATAACGAAGAGTTCCAGTACAAGCGTGACAAAGCCAGCCCCAGTTTTGCCGTGCTCAAGGGCGACCTGAATTACACCTACACCTTTACCGGCGACTGGCAGTCGGCGTCCAAGGCCGGTTTCCAGTTGGCCTCAGGGCCCCTGGTATCCAACGAGCAGTACTCCGCTGGCGGCGCTACTTCGATACGCGGGTACCTGGCCGCCGAGCGCACCGGCGATGAAGGCTACCTGTTATCCCAGGAACTGCGCACGCCGTCCCTGGCCAAGTTTCTCGGCAGTTATGTGCAGGAGTGGCGCTTCTACGCCTTCGCCGAAGGCGCTCGCTTGCGCCTGCATGACCCACTGCCCGAGCAAGAAGATGAATACAGCCTGGCCAGTGTCGGCCTGGGCACCCGCGCCAGTTTGAGCAAGTGGTTGTCCGGCAGCCTGGATTGGGGCTATCCGCTGCTCGATGGACCAAACACCCAGAAACAGGACTCGCGACTGCACTTCAGTGTGCAGGCGACTTTCTGACCCTTTTTACGGAGATCCCTTCACATGCAACGCCTATTTCTGAGCCTGTTGATCTGCCTGGGCTTCGCGCTCCCGGCCACCGCCCATGCCTGGTGGCAGGACGACTGGCATTACCGCAAGCAAGTTTCGGTGGACACCACCCCCCAGGGAGCGGCGATCAACCAGGCCCTGGGCCGCACCGCATTGTTGGTGCGTCTGCACACCGGCAACTTCACCTTCGACGGGGTCAAGGACGACGGCGCTGACCTGCGCTTTGTCAGCGCCGACGACAAGACCGTATTCAACCACCAGATCGAAAGCTTTGACCCGCTGATGGGCATGGCGTTGATCTGGGTTGATGTGCCCAAGGTCGAAGGCGCCCAGCGCCAGGACCTGTGGATGTACTACGGCAACCAGAAGGCCCCGGCCACCGCCAACGGTCAACTGACGTTCGATCCAAACTACACCGCGCTCTACCATTTTGACGGTGCCAACGGCACGCTGCCCCGCGACACCACGGTCTACGGCAACACCGCGCTGAACGCTATCGGCGCCAGCATCGACGGGGTGATCGGTCGTGCATTGCAGTTTAACGGCCAGCCGTTGCTGCTGCCCGCCAGCCCATCGCTGCAACACAACGCCGGCAGGGCGTTTACCTTCAGTGCCTGGCTGCGTCTGGACCAGGCCAATGGTGAACAAGTGGTGCTGGCCCGTCGCGAAGGCGCAGTCAGCCTGCTGCTGGGGTTGAACCAAGGCATGCCGTTCGTGGAAATCGACGGCCAGCGCGCGGTCTCGACCCAGCCGCTGAACCCCGGCCAATGGCAGCACCTGGCACTGACGGCCGAGGGCGACAAGGTGACGCTGTACGTCAATGGCCGCGAAACCGCGACCCTGGCCATGGCGATGCCGGCGTTCAATTCGCAGCTGGCCATCGGTGCTGATCTGCCGGAAGCGATCAGCAGCTTCCTGCCATTGGCCGGGGCCATGGATGAACTGCGCCTGTCCAAGGTCGCTCGTCCGGCCAACCTGTTGCTGGCGGATGCCAGCGCCCAGGGCGCTGAGTCGAAACTGGTGGCTTACGGGGTCGATGAAGAGCAGTCGGGCTTCGGTTTCGGCAGCCTGGGTTTCTTGCTCAACGCCGTGCCGGTCGACGCCTGGGTGATCATCCTGGTGCTGGTGGCGATGATGTTTCAGTCGTGGGTCATCATGATCCGCAAGAACCGCATGGTTAGCCGGGTCAGCAGCGCCAACGAGATCTTCCGCGAACAGTTTTCGCAGATCGGTACACGGTTGGAAATGTACTACGACGACGCTGTGTTGGCCGAGCGGTTGACCTATTCCTCGCTGTGGCGCCTGTACCGCGTGGCGGTCAAGGAAATTCGTACCCGCCGTGCCCAGGGCGCCGACACCACGTCGGTCTCGGCGGCGACCATTGAGGCCATCCGCTGCTCCATGGATGGCGTGCGCACCCGCGAAAACCAGCAACTGAGTTCCAAGCTCTCGACGCTTTCCAACGCTATCGCCGGTGGCCCGTATATCGGCCTGCTGGGTACGGTGCTGGGGATCATGGTGGTGTTCCTTGGCACGGCCATGGCCGGCGATGTGAACATCAACGCCATCGCCCCCGGCATGGCGGCGGCCTTGCTGGCCACGGCCATGGGCCTGTTCGTCGCGATTCCGGCGCTGTTTGGCTACAACCGGCTGATTACCCGCAACAAGGAAGTCAGCGCCGACATGCGCGTATTTGTCGACGAGTTCATCACTCGCCTGGCGGAGATGCACGGCGAAAGCCAGTCCAGTGAAGCGGCGCATACGCGCGGCCACCACGTCACCGTATCGGCCTGAGGAGAACCAGCATGGCTTCCGTGAATGCCTCCCACGACGATGACGATGATGCGCCCGTCGACAGCATCAATATCACGCCCCTGGTGGACGTGCTGATGGTGGTACTGGTGATGTTTATCCTCACCGCCACCGCCCAGGTCTCGGGGATTCAGATCCACTTGCCCAAGGCCAGTGCTTCGGTGTCGCTGTCCGAGGCCAAGACCAAGGCCATTTCGGTGAATGACGGCGGCCAGGTGTTCCTCGACGCCTACCCGGTGACCCTCGGTGAGCTGGAAGAGCGCCTGCGCATCGAGAAGGCGCTGAACCCGGATTTTCCGGTGATCGTGCGCGGCGATGCCCTGGTGCAGTACCAGAAGGTGATCGAGGTGCTCGACTTGTTGCGCCGGCTTGAGCTGTCCCAGGTCGGGCTGGTCACCGGCAAACCGAGTCAGGGCTGAGCCATGACCGCACAGATCCCGAGCCCACCCATGCCTGTGAAGAACAAGCCGACGTTGCGCCTGCTGAAGTGGGGCGCAGGCCTGCTGCTGGCCGCTGTGGCGGCCTGGTTCCTCTGGCAATGGGCCAATGACATGAGCGGCGTGCGCCGTGAAGCGCCCAAGGTGCCAATGATTATTCCGTTGCCACCACCGCCACCACCGCCACCGGAAAAACCCAAGGAACCCGAGCCCCAGGTGGAAGAAACGGTGCCTGAGCCAGAACCAACGCCTACCCCCGACGAGGTCAAACCCGAGGAAGAAGCTCCACCAAGCCCCGCCGATGACCTGGCCAACCCGATGCAAATCGACGGTGATGCCCAGGCCGGCAACGACGGTTTCAACATCGGCGCAGGCAAGGGCGGCGGCATGGCCGGCTCTGGTGGCGGCGGCTTGGGAACCGGGACGTTCAAGCAGTACCTGGCCGGCGTCTTCCAGCGCCTGCTGCGTGAAGACCCGGAGCTGCGCAAGAAGGCCTACGCGGTCCAGGCCGATTTGTGGTTGAGCGCTGATGGCCAAGTCACCCGCGTGGAGCTTGCGAAGTCCAGCGGTGATGCCCAGACCGACGCCCAGATATTGGCAGCCTTGCGTGCCACGCCGCGCTTCAAGGAGCGCACGCCGACCTCGCTGACCCTGCCGGTACGCCTGTCCCTCAAGGGCCGGCGCCCGGATTGATCGAACCCTTTTTGCAGTTTCTACAGGAGTTGTGTGCAGATGATTTCCCACGTGAATCGATTGACCCTGGCGGTCGGTATGGTTATCGCGACCCTGGTCGGCCAGGCGGCGGCAGCCCCGGCCGCGCCTTCGCAAAACGCCACGATCAACCTGATCCGCCTGCTGGTGCAGCAAGGTGTGCTCAAGCAGGAACAAGCCGAAGGGTTGATTGCTCAGGCCGAAAACGAGGCAGTGCAAGCACGCCAGGCCAGTACCGCCACAGCGGCAGCAGCAGGCCCGGCCACGGCGGCGGGGGACGTGCGTGTGCAGTATGTACCGGCGGCAGTGCGTGACCAGATTCGCGACCAGGTCAAGGCCGAGGTCATGGCCACCGCCAAGCAGGAAAACTGGGCCCAGCCCAACACTTTCCCCGACTGGGTCTCGCGCATCAGCTTCGACGGCGACATCCGCCTGCGGGACGAGTCGCGGTTCTTCTCGGGCAGTAACAGCAATGAAATCGTCGACTACGCCAAGCTCAACGAGAGCGGCCCCTACGACGTCAACAAACACACCAATACCCGGCTACCGCCCCTGCTCAACACCCGTGAAGACCGCGACAACCTGTTCCGCCTGCGCGCTCGCCTAGGCATGAAAGCCATCATCTCGCCGGAATGGACCGCCGGCATTCGCATCGGCACGGGCTCCGACAACAACCCGGTCTCCACCACCCAAACCCTGGGCGGCGGCTTTGGCAAGAAAGACATCTGGCTTGACCAGGGCTACCTGACCTGGAAAGCCACCCAGGACCTGACGTTGACGGGTGGGCGGATCGCAAACCCGTTCTATTCCACCGACATGATGTACTCCAACGACCTCAACTTCGACGGTGTGGCAGCAATCTTCAATCACAGCCTCAACAACGACTGGGGCGTGTTCGGTACCCTCGGCGCGTTCCCGGTGGAATACAGCTCCGACACCGCCAGCAGCAACGGTTTCGACAAGGAAGACAGCGACAATAAATGGCTGTTCGGCGGCCAGATTGGCGCCAACTGGAAGCTCAACCGCAGCAACAGCCTCAAGGGTGCGTTGGCCTACTACCGCTTCGACGATATCGAAGGGCAGCGCTCCAGCCCGTGCTCGCCGTGGGCCGGTGCGCCGGGTTGCGACACCGACGGCTCGCGCGTGGCCTTCATGCAAAAGGGCAACAGCGTGTTCCTGCTGCGCAATATCAACGCCAACCCGGCCACCCCTGGGCTGACCCCGCAACCGCAGTACGTGGGCCTCGCCTCCAAGTTTGATGTACTGGACCTGAATCTGGTGTGGGACAGCGAGTTGCCGGACGACCTCAAACTGCGTAGCCAGACCAACTTCATCCACAACCTGGCCTACGACAAGGGCGAGATGCTCAAACGCAGCGAAGGCGAGATCGTCAACAACATTAACCGCAAGGGCGAATTCGAAAGCGGCGCCAATGCCTTGATGGTGCAGTTCACCCTGGGCAGCGCGCTGGAGATGAAAAAGGCCGGCGACTGGAACCTGTTGGCCGGCTACAAGTACATCCAACCCGATGCATTGCCGGACGGCTTTAACGATTCCTCGTTCCACCTGGGTGGTACCAATGCCAAGGGTTATTTCATCGGCGGCAACTACGGCATCGACAAGAATATCTACGCCAGTGCCCGTTGGCTCAGCGCCTCCGAAGTGTATGGCGCGCCGTTTGAAGTCGACGTCATGCAGCTGGAAATCAACACGCGCTTTTGACGCGCAGGGAGAAGCCACATGAACACGCGAATTTGCGGGCTGCTGTTGGTCCTTGGCTGCCTGGCCGCCAGCGGCGCCTCGGCCGAAGGCATGGAGGAACGCTTGCGCACCCAACTGCGCAGCACCACCGCGCAGTTGCAGACGCTGCAAAGCGAACAGGCCCAGGCCGCTGCCGCACGCATCGCCGCCGAAAACCAGGCCAAACAGGCCCAGGTGCAAATCAAGCAATTAACCGCTGAGCTGGACAAGGCCCGGGGCGTCGCCGAACAACTGGCCGGCCAGCAACAAAGCCTGCACAGCCAAGCCCAGGCTCAGGTGACGGCGAGCAATGAACAGACCGGCAAGTTCAAGAAAGCCTACGAAGAATTGCTGGCCATGGCCCGTGGCAAAGAGACCGAGCGGGCGCTCTTGCAAGTGCAATTAACCGAACGTGACACACAAGTGCAGCAATGTTCAGCCAAGAATCAACAGATGTACGGCGTGGCCCAGCAGTTGCTCGCGGCCTACGAAAAAATCGATGTGGCCCAGGTGATGAGCATTCGCCAACCCTTCGCCAGCGGCGCTCGGGTCAAGTTTGAAGAAATGGCCCAGGGCTTTGGCGACGATCTGTACAAAACCCGTTTTGATGCCCCCCAGGCAGCCGTTAATCACTGATCAACAAGGAAGAGATGACCATGAGCGAATTGATTACCAGCGTCACCCCCCAGAGCCTGACCGAGTTGCTGCAAGAAGCCGGTTATCGGGTCAACCAGACTGAACAGAACGGCATCGTGCAGTTGCTCAGCGCCAGCCAGGGCATTGGCTTTGCCGTGCGCTTCGGCAACCCGGCGGCAGAGCAGGGCAGTTACGTGGACTTCACCTACAGCTGCGCACTGCGGGTTCAGGGCCAGTTGCCCGATGGCCTGGCCCAGGTGTGGAATGCATCACGGCGATTTGCGCGACTGTCGTTGCAGGGCGAGTTTTTGTTGATGGAAATGGACGTGGTAGTGGCCGGCGTCGGCGCCACTCACCTGCGCAGCCAGTTGGAGCTGTGGGATCGGCTGTTGCAGGAGTTTATCGTCTACCTGCGTGAGTACAGCCAGCAGGCCGCCCAGCTTCAGGCTCAGGCCGAAGACGCACCTGCCGTGGATACCCGTGAAGAGGCGCCTGCCCTGTGAAAAAACCAACCCTGGTGGTCGGCGCCGGTGCGCTGGCCCTGCTGGTGGTGGCGGTGGGCTTGAGCCTGCGCCCGGGCAGCGACCCGGTCGCCGCCCAGCAACCGTCGCCTGCTGTCAGCCTTGATGGACCCGCGGTGGCGCGGCTGGGCAATCAACAGGTTGCACTGCCCGAACTCCAGGCCTTGCTGGCGACCTTGCCGGCCGACTCCCGCGAGCAGTTGCGCGGCAATCGTGGCGCCCTGGAAACCTGGATTCGTTCGCGCTTGGCGCAAAAAGCCGTACTCGAACAAGCCGACGCCCAAGGCTGGCGCCAGCGCCCGGAGGTGGAGCAACAAACCCGCGCCGCCACCGAGCAGATCGTGTTTCGCGACTACATGTTGTCGGTCAGCCAGGTGCCGGCCGATTACCCAAGTGCTGGGGAGTTGCAACAGGCCTATGACAGCGGCAAGGCGCAGTGGGTGACGCCGCCGTTGTACCAGGTCAGTCAGATTTTCCTTGCGGTGAATGATCCGCAAATGGTCGAAACGGTGCGCCGTCAGGCCCAGGAACTGAGCCGCCGTGCCCAGTCGGCGCCGGGTGAGTTTGGTGCCTTGGCTAGCCAGTATTCCCAGGACCCCGACAGCGCCCGGCGCGGTGGCGATTCCGGTCTACAACCGTTGCAGCAATTGGTGCCGGAGGTGCGTGGTGCGGTCTCGCGCCTGAAAATGGGCGCGGTGTCGGACGTGGTGCAGAGTGCGGCGGGCTTTCATGTGCTCAAACTTACCGGGCAACAGCCGGCGCGCACCGCCAGCCTCGATGAACTACGCGAACGCCTGACTCAGGCACTGCGTGCGCAACGCCAGGAACAGATTGCCAAGGCCTACTTGGAAGGCATGCTCAACACCGCCACCCTGAGCATTGATGGCGCCGAGTTGAACAAGGTTCTGGAGTAACCGGCCACTGCACGCATGGATGCACAGACCCATCAGACAGGGAGTCCCTCATGGCCTATTTAGAACCCGCTGCACCCCAAGGTATGACGCCATACCGTGCGCCTGGCGACGGGCGAGAGACCTGGCTGGCCGTGGCTGCCACTATCGATCCGGAGGTGGCCCGCTACTTCCTGATCAGCGCCCGTTGCGGCTGCTTCATGCAGGCGGCCCGCAGCCTCAATATCAAGGCGACGCTGTTGCGTAAACGGCTGGCGCAGTTGGAGGAGCAAATGCGCCGCACGCTGTTCAGCTACCAGGGCAACGTCCTGGCCCTCAGTCGCGACGGCCAGCAGTTGCAGGCGCGGCTGATTGCCCTGGCCCATGAGCGGCGCTTGCCGGTGATCGAGCAGCCGTTGATTCGCCTGGCGGTTGCCGAGTCGATCCTGCACGACGTTATCGGCCGCGACCTGATCGCGCTGCTGCGGCGTAACGCCAGCGTACGGCTGGACATTATCTCCATCGACAGTCAGCTGTCGTTGCAGGCTGTACAGGCCGACGTGGTGCTGTGGCTGGCAGGTATCGACTCGCCTGAGCCGGGGCCGAGTTTTGCCACACAAGCACCGCAAGCCCTGGCTCGCCTGGATTACCTGCCCCATATCTCCAAGCGCTACTCGCGGCTGGCGGCGCGACCGGACAGCGTTGATGATCTGGCCGATTACATGCTGGTGCAATGGCAGCACGACCGGCAGATCGAAGCCTTGCGGCCCTGGAACAGTGTGGTGGAACAGCGCCTGGCCGGAGTGGTGCAGGTGCAGGCGTATCCGTTGATGCTGGAGATGATTCGTTGCAGCGCCTGCATCGGTTTACTGCCGCGCTATATGAGCTGCTTTGACCGTGGGTTGACGGCCTTGCCGGGGTTGTTTGCCCAGAGTATGCAGCGTCAGGTGTGGATGGCGGTCAATGCCCAGGTTGAGCACCTGCAGGAGGTGGAGTTGATTGTTGAGCTGGTCCTCAATACGTTTCGGGAGCGGGGGGAGTGGTTTGATTGAGGGGGTGTTCAACTCCACCCCCAAAACTGCAACCACCAACCATGCCCGACCAGCCCGACGCCCAACAGTAGGCAAAACCATGCACCCGTGCGCGGCGCCAGGGCAATATCCTTGAGTTGCCGCCATCCCAGCCACAAGCACCAGCCCATCGCGGTGGCCAGTAACAGCCCCCGCGCCGGCTGCACCCAGTCCAGCAATAGCCCTTCGTAGCGCAGCAATTTCACCGTGGTCGCCGACAGCCCCAGAAACAGCCCCGCACCACCGAGTGGCGTAAGGGTCAGCGCCAGAGGCCAATACAGTGTGCGATCACCGGCAAGGCGTGCAGCCAGGCGCAGCAGGATCAGCAACCCACCGCCGATCAGCAATGAAGAGGCCCCCAGATAAACCACAATGCAAAAACCATCCAGCCAACTGAAGCTGTCATTGGCTTGTGGGTAATGCGTCAGCAGCCACCAGGGCGCCGTGTCCTGCAACGGCCAGAGCCAATCGCGCTCCACCAGCCACTGCGCGAGAAACTGCTTGAGACCAATAAACCATGGGCTGACCGTCCACTGAAACGCGCCCATCGCCAAGCCGATCACACCAAACAGCAACAGCCGCGCATCCCACACTGATGCTGGCCTGTGCGGCGCCTGGAGGATTTCTTCGTTACACGAGCGAGCGATCAACCGCACCGCGCCACGTTGCCCGCTGCAACGCCCACAGGCATGGCAGGTACTGGCGCCTTGCAGGCGACGGATGTCCAGCAAGGGGGCGCAATTGGGCAATGGCAGGCGTGGGCCATCGTTGGCTTTCCAGCGTTGTTCGTCCACCTGGAAATGCATCGGCGCCAGACGGGCGAGGAGGGCGAAGACGCCGCTGACCGGGCACAGGTAGCGACACCAGACCCGCTTGCCACGCCCGAACAGCAAGCCGACGATCACCGCCGCGACCGTGGAACCGCCGAGGATTAGCAACGCCGCCTGGGCGTAGTCATAGACGCTGATCAACTGGCCATAGAGGGTGGTCAGGAAAAACCCTAACGTCGGCCAGCCACCCCAGCGCAGGCTGCCGGGAATGCGCAGGCCGCGACCATGGTGGCTGGCCCATTCGCTGAGCGATCCTTCCGGACAGAGCACGCCGCACCACAGGCGCCCAAACAGCACTATCGACAGCAGCACAAACGGCCACCAGATCCCCCAGAACAGAAATTGCGCCAGCAGCGCCAGGTTATCCAGTATCCGTGCCTGGCTATCGGGCAAAGGCAGTAGCGTGGGGAGCAACAGCAGGCCGGCGTAGAACAGCACCACTGTCCATTGTGCGAGGCGAATCAGCCGGGCATGACGGCGCATGCCGTCGCCAAAACGCTGCAACCAGGGGGTATTCACAATGACGCTCGACGGGTCTGATGCAGGCCGCAGCCCACCAGTAACCAGTAGCCAGCGAGCACCAGCAGGGTAACGACGCTGGGTGTCGCTCGGTAACCGGCAAACCCGGCGAGCACGGCGCCGACACCATGACTGTCGCTAAGCAGGGCGCTGCTGTCCCACCAGGCTTCACCGAAGCTTGCGTAGACCCATTCGGGCATGTCCATCGCCAGCAATTGCCCGCCAATGCGCTCAGCGGCGGCCACCAGCATGGCGGCGCCCAGCAGCAACAGCAGGGCTTCGCTGAGGGCGAAAAAGCGTGACCAGGAGATGAAGCGACGGGTGCTGCGTAACAGCATCACCGTCAAGCCCGCCAGTATCAGCCCCAATACGCCGCCGAGAGCGAACAGACCCAGCGCCGGGCCGTGCAAGTGTGCGCCGGCGCCGAACAGGAAGACCACGGTTTCGCTGCCTTCGCGACTGACCGCCAATAGCGCCAGTGACAACAATCCCAGGCCGCCCTGGCGTGCCAAGCGCTGGTCGGCGTCCCGCAGCAGCGTGTGCTTGAGAGTGGGGCCGTGGCGGTGCATCCAGAACACCATTTGCACCATCAACAGGCTGGCGACCAGGGTCATCCCGGCCTGGAACCATTCGCCGCTGGCGCCGCTCATGGCGTCGCCGGCCCATAGCATCAGGCCGGCCAGTAGCCCGGAGCACAGCAGCCCCAGGATCACGCCCGCCCACAGGAAGCGGCCCAGGCGCGAGCCGTCGGGTCGCTGGCTGATCCAGGCCTGGAGGATGCCGATCACCAGCAACGCCTCGACGCTTTCGCGCCAGACGATAAACATTGATTGATTCATCAAACGCTCCAGGGCCGTTATTGGGCGAGGATGCTGCCTTCGGGCAACTGTGAATTGAATTCGTCGAAGAATGGGTACTTGCCAGGCTTGAGGGGATGGATCACCACAAAGGTGGTCACTCCCGGCGACAGCACTTTTTCCACCCGTAACGGCGTACTTTCAAACTCGGCCGGGCCCTGGCCGATGTTCTTGAGCACGATCTTGAAGCGCTCCCCGGCGGGCACCTTGAGTTGCGCCGGGCTGAAGTGACCGTCTTGCAGGGTCAGTTCATAGGTGGGCAACGGTGCAGCCAGGGCCGTGCTGCCGGCCACCAGCATCAGGCCGCCCAAAACCAGGGAGCGGGTCATTCAATAACCGCCTTTTTTGCCGATGCCGGCGTAGACGAACTCGTAGTGCAACTCGCAACGCTCGAACCAGGGAGCGACGCCGGTTTCCTTGTCGGTGTGGCGGCCCAGGGAGGCGTGACCACTGGGCGGCAGGACGGTGAAGGTCAGCTTGTACTTGCCAGGACCTTGCAGTTTGACGTTGTCGCCGTAGTGCGGACCGTCATTGGCCACCATGGCGTGGAAGTCACCGCTGATGGGGGTGGCGCTGCCTTGTTTTTCCAGACGGAATGACACGGTCAGGTACGGCACGAAGCTGCCTTCCTGGAAACCTTGCTGGTTGTCGGCGGTGGCGCGGATATCGGCTTCCAGGTGCACGTCGGAATCGGCGGTGGCGCGCATCATGCCTGCGGGCGCCATTTCAATCGGTTGCAGGTACACCGCGCCGACTTCCAGCCCAGGGCACATCTGCGGTTCGCCAATGGGGTACTCCTTGGCGAAGGCTGTGGATGTCGACAACAGCAGGGCCAGTGACAGCGTGAAGGGGATACGCATGGAGTGCTTCCTGACAGGGAAAAATTGTGAACCCGAGTCTAGAAACTTTCGCTGTAAATAATAATGATTCCTGTCAAGTTTTCAGGGGATATTTACCTGGCGGTTCTTGACGTTGATCAAGGTCGTGAAACCATCGTGGCGCTAGGCTCGACTCACTGCCCGCCACCGTGGAGCCAGGTCATGGCCAAGCCCTTTCCCCTGCATCCCAAGCATCCCGAACGTATCTGCTGGGGCTGCGACCGCTACTGCGCGACCACTGACCTGGCTTGTGGCAATGGCGCCGACCGCACCATGCATCCGGCAGAGATGATCGGGGACGACTGGTACTTGCATGGCGACTGGGGGATTGATCCGTTGATTGCCTCCGACAAGGTGCCCGAGCCTGTCTGACAACAGCGTTGGACATTGGCCTCCCGTGTTGGCAGCGTCCTTCGACTGCGCCAAGGCCGGGCGACCGCTTCCCCCCGGCAGTTCCTCAAAACGTCACCACCGGGAGCCGATCCCGAACAGGCGCTGCTCAGTTGGAACTGAGCCGTGGCCTGCAATTTTTAATGAACCCTCGCGCCCGTTGCCGGACCTAAGCCTTGAGACCTCAGGAGGTGAATCATGCAAATAGAATACGTTTGGATCGTTCTGGCGGCGCTATTGGTGCTGTCGGAGTTATGGGCGATCAATTGTGTACTGCGCAGTGGCAGTCGCTCCGAGACCAGATTGCTATGGGTGGTGGTGATTGTATTTGCTCCGCTGCTGGGGCTGATTCTCTGGGCAGTCACCGGGCCAAAAGTCGTGACCAAAGGGGCGTCCGGCCCTGGGCACAGCAAAAGCTGACAGGGAATGGGCAAAGCAAACAGGCGCCGAGGCGCCTGTGTTCTTGAGCGTTACCGACACCATTGCGAAGGCACTATTGGCGATACCCATGCCCGCCACAGCCGGTTACTCTCTGGGCTCAGTTCAGGGAGAGGTGGCATCGATGACGCTGATCACTACGATCGAAGACTTGCGTAAGCTGGCACAAAAACGCGTACCGCGAATGTTCTACGACTACGCCGACTCCGGCTCGTGGACCGAGAGTACCTACCGTGCCAATGAAACGGATTTTGCCCAGATCAAGTTTCGCCAGCGGGTGGCACGCAATATCGACGAGCGCTCGATACGCACCACCATGATCGGCCAGGACATGGCCATGCCGGTGGCACTGGCTCCCACCGGGCTTGCCGGCATGCAGCATGCCGATGGCGAAATCCTCACCGCCCGTGCGGCTGCGGCGTTTGGCCTGCGTTATACCTTGTCGACCATGAGCATCTGCTCGCTTGAGGACATTGCCGAACACGTCGGCAAGCCGTTCTGGTTCCAGCTGTATGTGATGCGCGACCGCGCCTTTATCGAACAATTAATTGAGCGAGCCAAGGCCGCTGGCGTTGATGCGCTGGTGTTGACCCTGGACCTGCAAATCCTCGGGCAACGCCACAAGGACCTGGTCAATGGCCTGTCGGCGCCGCCCAAGCTGACCCTGCCCAATATCCTCAACATGATGACCAAGCCTCGTTGGGCCATGGGCATGCTCGGCACCAAGCGCCACGGTTTCGGCAATATCGTCGGTCACGTCAAGGGCGTGGCGGACATGAGTTCCCTGTCGTCCTGGACGGCCCAGCAATTCGACCCACGCCTGAGCTGGGCCGATGTCGAATGGATCAAGCGTTGCTGGGGCGGCAAGTTGATCATCAAGGGCATTCTCGATGTGGAAGATGCTCGGCTGGCGGCGAATTCCGGCGCCGATGCCCTGGTGGTGAGTAACCACGGCGGGCGTCAGCTCGATGGCGCGCCGTCGAGCATCAGCCAGTTGCCGGCCATCGTCGAGGCGGTGGGTGAACGCATCGAAGTGTGGCTCGACGGCGGCATTCGTTCCGGTCAGGACGTACTCAAGGCCATGGCCCTGGGCGCCAAGGGCACGATGATTGGTCGCCCGCATTTGTATGGCTTGGGGGCGATGGGTGAAGCGGGTGTCACCAAGGCCCTGGATATCATTGCTCGGGAGCTGGATGTGTCAATGGCGTTGTGCGGCTATAACGATATTCGCAATGTGAACCGGGAGATTTTGCTGCCGGGCACTTTCCCCCAATAAAAATGCTTCCAGCGCAAAAAGAGTTGTCCACGAAAACCGTGGGTATCTCTGTGGATAACCTTGCGCGAGCCCGGTGGGGATGGCTATTTAACGTAAGGTTAATATTTGATCAGGCGACGTTGCAGGCCCGTATAGGGCGGCCTTGCGCTTGACACGCGCAGGCAAAACCGGTGCCGGATCAGCCTATGTCGCGTTGCCGCCGCGTGTAGGAACAGGCCCGGCGACCTGCTCGGGCATCTTCGCTTGCAGCAAGCCATTAAGGGCTTGGCGATAGCTGAGGCCGCCCAGGCTCATGCTGTTGTTGTGGCTGGCGCCGGGCACCAGCAACAGGCGCTTGGGTTCCTGGGCAGCTTCAAATAATTGCTGGCTGAAACGCGGTGGCACGTAACGGTCGTCCAGGCCGTGGACCACCAGCAATGGCATGTGGATGTCGGCGATCTTGTCGATGGAATCGAACTTCTGCGACAACAGCCAGCGTACCGGCAGCGAGGTATTGGCCACCGCCGTGGCGACGTCGGCCAGGGAGGTGAAGGTGGACTCGATCACCAGCCCGCGCACCGGTGCCGGGGCATGGGCCTGCGCCGCCTGCTTGCCCAGCTCTGCCGCCAGGTCGATGGCCACCGCACCGCCCAGGGAGTGGCCATAGATCAGGCGTTTGGCGGGATCAGGCTGCAATAGCTGGAAGCGCTCCCAGGCGATGCGGGCGTCTTCGTAGACGGTCTTTTCCGACGGCAAGTCGCCCAGGCTTTGGCCAAAGCCGCGATAGTCGATGGCCAGCACCGAGAAACCCTGGGCCCGCAGTTGCTGGATGCGAAACAGCTGGCCAGTGAGGTTCCAACGGACGCCGTGCAGATACAGGATCGCCGGTGCATCTTTCTGTTCTGCAGGCCACCACCAGCCATGGATGTTTTGCCCGGACTTGAAACTCGCCGGTTTCAGTTCGAACTCCTGTATTCCACGCGGCAAGCCGCTGTACCAACTGGCGGTACCCGGCTCGATGCGAAACACCAGCTCGCGCTCCTTGTGTTCCAGCACCGCACAGCCCACCGGCAAGCCGATGATCAGGACGGCCATGCACAGCAGGGGAAACCAGCGCAGGCTTAGGCGAGACAGAAAACGTGAAGGCATGGAGGTTCTAGGACAGAGGTGAAGCCGGTTTTTAACAGATGCCTCCGCCCCGCAGGAATTATTTCGACAGCCGTCACACCTGATTGCTTGCAAAGTGTTACAGCGAATTGAAGGGCAGGTGGCTGTCCAGCACTGTCAGAAAGTTGTCCAGCAACGGCGAGGTATTCTCACGGTTCCAGTTCAAGTACAGGCCGATGGCCGGGTTGGGCTGTGCGCCAACCTGGGTGATGGGCCGAAACACTACGTTGTCGCTGGCCACTGACCGGGCGATGGATTCAGGCACCAGGGCCACGCCAAACCCGCAGGCCACCAAGCCGATCAGCGTATGCAATTGCGCGGCTTCCTGAACTATTTTCGGTTGGAAACCGGCCGCCTCGCACAGGCTGATCAGTTGGTCGTGATAGCCACTGCCCAACACGTGGGGGGTGAACACAAAGTCTTCGTCGGCAAAATCGCTCAACTCGATCCGAGCCGCCCGGGCCTTGGAGTGGCCCAGGGGCAATGCCAGCAGCAACTGTTCATCGAGCAGCAATTGGCTTTCGATGTTGTCCGCCAAGCCAGGCAGTTGGCGCAGGAAAGCGATGTCCGCCTCGCCGCACAACAGTGCCTTGGCTTGGCTGGCGGAGGGCATTTCCTGGATAACCAGATGGACCTTGGGAAAGGTTTGACGGAACTGCCTGAGGGTGTCGAGCAGCGGTTTGTAACCGGGAATCGAAAGGGTGGTGACGGTGAGCGTACCGGCAATGCCCTGTGACACCAGCCTGGCATGAGCAATGCCTTGATCCAGTTGTCCAAGGATGGTCTGGGCCGTTTCCAAAAAGGCGGCGCCGGCTGGCAGCAACTTCACTGTGCGCTTGTCCCGTTCCAGCAGTGCAAAACCCAGTTTCTCCTCCAGGCGGTTGATGGCCTGGCTCAACGCTGGCTGGGCCATGTGCAGGCGCAGCGCGGCGTTGTGAAAGTGCAGCTCTTCGGCCACGGCAATGAACTGGCGCAAGAGACGGGTTTCGATCATTTCGATTGATCCTTCAAATGAGTTGTTCCTTCAGGGGCATTGATTCGCGATTGCCTGATACGCGGCAGCTATCAATTTCGCTGTTTTTTAGTATTAAACAACGAAGGTGCGCGTTGGTAGGGTGGGGCGCCTATCAGGAGAACACACCATGGACTTCAACGGTAAAACCGCAATCGTCACCGGCGCAGCCAGAGGGCTGGGCTTGAGTTACGCGAAGGAGCTGGCGCGCCTGGGCGCACAGGTCGTGATCAGTGATATCGGCGCGGACGGGGTCGGTGACGGCGCTGATTCGTCGGTGGTGCAGCAGGCCGTGGACGTATTGCAGGCGCAAGGCTACCGGGTGATTGGTCACAGTGGTGATCTGTCCGGCGAAGACGGGTGCAGTCAATTGATCGATCGCACTATTGATGCGTTCGGGCAGCTCGATGTGCTCATTCACAATGCCGGCTGGGTTGGCTATCAGCGGATTGAAGAGGCTGACGCCGCGTTTATCCAGCGGGCCCTGGACATCAGCCTCCATGCGCCTATCTGGCTGTGCAAACACGCCTGGCGGCACCTCAAGAAATCCGAAGCTCCGCGAATCGTCCTGACCACTTCCGATCGGGCGATGTACGCGCAATACGCCCAGTCGGGCCTGGTGGCTTATAGCGCCGGCAAGATGGCGCAACTGGGGATCATGAACGCGCTGAGCCGAGAGGGTGCCGAGGCTGGGATACTGGTCAACGCAGTATCGCCGGTGGCCAAGACCCGGATGTGGGGCGTGACCAGCGAACCGGATAACCTTAAGCCTGAGTGGGTAACGCCCGGCGTGTTGTACCTGGCGTCCGAATTGTGCCAGGACAGTGGCTACATCCTGCGGGCCAGCAACGGGCAATTCACCGCGATGCGCCTCAATGAAAATTCCGGTGTCGACTATCCCGTTGACCTGGCGCGGATCAAGGCTGCAAGCGTCGAGCAAGTGGTGGCGGCCTGGGCTCAAATCAAGGAGTGTTGATATGTCGGCCCAGGCCAACGTGCAGGTTTTTTCACGGTGTCAGGCCGACCTTGGGGAAAGTACGGCCTGGGATGCCAGGCGCCAATTATTGTTGTTCGTCACCGGTTCAGGACAGATGCCTAGGCCATCTGGACGCGGTTGCGTCCCCGATCCTTGGCCCGATACAGGGCTTGATCGGCTTGCGAAAGCAGGCGCGAAAGGTCGTAGCAAACCGGGGTCGTCGTTACGACGCCGATGCTCACACTCAGAAATCCCGGTGCCAACAGGTCCAGGTTGGCAAACCCCTGGCGAATGCGCTCGGCCACGTGGATGGCGCCTTGTTTATCGGTGTCGGCCAGCAGGCAAGCAAATTCTTCCCCGCCAATGCGGGCGAACAGGTCGTTTTTGCGCAACGCTGACTGGGTCACTCGGCTGAAGGCAATCAACGCCTGGTCGCCCATGGGATGGCCAAAACTGTCGTTCAAACGCTTGAAGTGGTCCAGGTCGCAGAGCAGCAGCGCCACGCTGGTGGCGCGTTTCTGGCTGTCGGTTAACAGTTGCTCGCCGTAGAGCATGAAGGCCCGGCGATTGCCGATTCCCGTCAGCACGTCGCTGAAGGCGGCGGCCTTGAACCGCAGTTCGGCCCGCTCCTTGACCATTGCCAGGGTTACGTAGGCAATGCCGATGGCATACAACATGGATTCAAACAGCATGAAGGAAAAAAACGATACCCCTTCACCCATCAAGGCATGCTCGCTCTTGATGGGCAGCCCTCGATCGATGAGGCTACGCATGCCGTAGAAAGAGGTGTGCCAAACGGTCAGGACCAGCGCCGGCATGTAGGCGACTTCAAGGGCCTTGCGATGACGCCACAGCTCCAGGGCCGACAGCACGCCATAGCTGGCCGCCAGTATCGAATACAGAGAGACCCGCGCGGACATTGAGCTGTAGAACTGCGGCACCAGGCACATCACCAGCCACAGGCCGGCGCCGCCAAGGATACCCGGCACACAGGGTTGGCGCCCGACAAACAGGCGCATGGCCGTCCAGTTCATTGCGGCGCTCAACAGCAGCACAATGTTACCCAGGATCAGCGCAACGAAATCCATGCCCACGCCGCGCACCACGATCAGCACTGTGCCCAGGGAGGCGAGCAGCAGCATGACACCCAGGTAGCCCAGGGTTGGTTCACGCACGCGACTCCAGGCGTGAACAGTCAGCAGGCCCATCAGGCAAAAAATGAACACCGAGACCATCAGCAGTGTTGGAATGTGCAGCATCATGTCCTTGACCCCGCAAACGCACTGTCGAGATACCCCCTGACGGACGCCAGGAAGTGGCGCAGCCTGGCTCTTGAGCCATCAGCGGGATGAAGATGGGGCGCGATTGTAGCCGGATCTACGGGGTGTTGCGCCATCGTCCGCTTGACGATGCGCGAGCGGCAACGACATGCTCCACATCCCAAGGAAAAAAGGCCTGGTCATGGACAACAGCTCTGTACGCATCACTGCTGAAGAAACCCTCTCGGACAACTGGTACCTGCTGAAAAAATACAGCTTCGACCTACGCCGTCGCGACGGCAGCTGGCAGGCACAGACCCGCGAGGTCTACGACCGTGGCAACGGCGCAACCATCCTGCTGTATAACGCCCTGCAACGCACCGTGCTGTTGATCCGCCAGTTCCGTATGCCGACGTTCGTCAACGGCCACGATGGCTACCTGATCGAATCCGCGGCGGGGTTGCTTGACAACGCCAGCCCCGAGGAACGCATTCGCCTGGAAGCAGAGGAAGAAACCGGCTACCGGGTCGGGCATGTGGAAAAGATCTATTCGGCCTTTATGAGCCCAGGCTCGGTGACCGAACGCATTCATTTCTTTATCGGCCAATACCAGCCCAGTGACCGTGTGGGGGATGGCGGTGGCCTGGAAGAAGAGGGCGAAGATATCGAGGTGTTGGAGCTGGGGTTTGAAGAGGCCATTGCCATGGTTGAACGTGGTGAGATCGTTGATGGCAAGACCATCATGTTGCTGCAGTACCTGGAGTTGCGGTTGCTCAAGGCCGCGTTGCCTGCGGATTAACGGTGTGGTGAGTGGCCTTGGCCCCCCACCACAAAAGTCATCCATCAGGCATAACCGGTGTGTTTGCCTACGGTGACGCGGCATTTCCGCAGGTTCGGTAGCGCGGGCGGCGATGTTGCTGCATTTGAGCAATAGCCTGGAGCGGATGCCGGGGGAGTGAGGGGCATTTTCTTCAATACCTGATCGGCAAGGCGCTTTATCGTGTTTGTCATACCCACCTGACAAAACAAAAGGGAAGCGCAATGAGTTTGATCATGTCCATGGCCGCCTTCGCACTGGCTACCTCCATTACACCGGGGCCGGTGAACGTGGTGGCCTTGAGTTCGGGGGCGCGTTTTGGTTTTGGCGCGAGCCAGAAGCATGTGGCCGGGGCATCCCTTGGATTCACCTTGCTGCTGGTGTTGATTGGCCTGGGGTTGCATGAGCTGTTGGTGCGCTGGCCGGTGCTGACTCAGGGCATTCAATGGGCCGGCGTCGCCTTCTTGCTCTATATGGCCTACAAGCTGGCGGTGGACGATGGGCGGCTCGATGCCGAAACCACAGCAACGGCTCCATCAATGCTCTACGGCGCGATTATGCAATGGCTCAATCCCAAGGCTTGGCTGGCTTGTGTCGCGGGGATGGGGCTGTTCGCCGCTCAGGGAGAGGCCAGGCAGGTCTGGCAATTGGCGGCGGTGTATCTGGTGGTCTGTTATCTATCGGTGGCGTGCTGGGCCTACGTCGGGACGTTCTTTCGCCGTTACCTGAGTAATGCCCGTGGCATGCGCCTGTTCAACCGAGTGATGGCGCTGTTGCTGGTGATCAGCGTGGTGTACCTGCTGCTGGCCTGACTCAGCCGCGATACTGCCCTGGCGTGGCCGCCAAGTGCTGCTTGAAGGCACGTTGGAAATGCGCCTGGTCGGCAAAGCCCGCGGCCAGTGCCACGTCGGCGATCAACTGGCCGTCGCGCAGTTGGGCGCGGGCAAACTGGATGCGCCGGTTAACCAGGAACGCATGGGGCGTCATGCCGTAATACTGTTTGAACGCCCGGATCAGGTACGACGGCGACAGCTGTGCCGCCAGGCAGATGTCTTCCAGTTTCAGCGCCTCGGTGCAATGTTCGCGGATGTACTCGGCGGCCCGTTCCAGCTTGTGGTTGACCTCACGTACAACGGTTGTCGCCGGGTTCAGGCGTAACTGCACCTCACTGAAGAAACTCACCACCGCGCTCTGCTTGTGCAAGTGCTCGGCCTGCTCGTCCACCAATACTTCATACAGCTCGTTCAGACCGCCAAATAGCACGGGGTCGCGAGTGTGGGTGGTGGTGAACTGACGAAAGTCCAGCTCGGTGCTGAACCCCAATTGATGCTGCAGATCGGTCAGCCAGGGCGTGTCGATATACAGCATGTGATAGGACCAGGGCTGGTCGTCGATGGGATTGCAGGCGTGGACGTCGCCGGGGTTCATCAGGACCACGGTGCCGGCGCTGATCTGGAAAGTAGACGAACCGTGGATATACAGGCTCTGCCCGGCGATGATTGCGCCAATCGAAAAGTGCTCGTGGGAATGCCGGGTGTAGCAGACCTTGCGACCATCGGCGATGGTCCGGGCCTCGATGAAAGGCAGGCTGTCGTCGCGCCAGAAGCGCGGCGACCGCGAAGGTTGATCAGTGGCGTTCAGCGACATGTCCGTAGCTCCATCCCGAGCAAGGTCGAGCCTGGAACATTACACAGCCTTGCGCTGAATCGCCACGTGCATCAGGTCAGAAGTCCCACTTGGTCGCTAGTTGCAGGCTGCGGGGCTCGCCATAGAAGCCGGTGCCAAAGTTGCCCAGGCCCGTGTAGTACTTTTTGTCGAAGGCATTCTTGACGTTCAAGGTGGTGCTCAAATGCTCGTTGAAGCGATAGCGCGCCATCAGGTCCACCAGGAAGTAGCTGTCCTGGGTGATACGTTCGTATTGACCGAAGTTGACCGGGTCATTGGGATTGGGCTGGAACACGTTGCCGAAGAACTCGTTCTGCCAGTTCACGCCGGCGCCCAGCGTCACGTTCTCCAGGGCGCCCGGCAGGCGATAGGAGTTGAACAGGCGCACCACTTGCTGCGGCGTGGTGGTTTGCAGGACTGAGCTGTAGACGTAGTCGTTGTTGGCATCGCGAGTGTGCTGGTAGGTGTAGCCGGCCGAGACATTCCAGCCATCGAGCACTTCACCGGCCAGTTCCACCTCGAAACCCTTGGTGGTGGCGCCGGCAATCGGGCGATACACCGAGTCGGTTTCAAAGCCGGAGACGTATTGGGCAACGTTGTCCTGCTCGATGCGGAAGGCGGCGAAACTGGCATTCAGACGACCGTCGAAAAATGCGGCCTTGAGGCCGGCTTCGTAGGTGTCGCCTTCGATTGGGTCAAGCAGTTTGCGGTCGACGTCCTTACTGTTTTGTGGCTGGAAGATCTTGGTGTAGCTGGTGTACACCGACCAGATGTCGTTGAGGTCGTAGACAATACCAGCATACGGGGTGACGACGCCGGTCTGCTTGTAACTGGTGCGGTTATCGGCAGTCGCCGGGTCGTAGAAATCGGTGTTGTCGTTGCTGCTGAAGTTGCTGAGCCGTGTGCCAAGGATCACCGACAAGTCATCGGTGGGCTTCAGTCGGGTGGCCAGATAGGCACCGGTCTGGCGCTCGACGATGTCGGTCTGGCCACTGCGCGGGATGTTCGGTTTCAGGTATTCGCCGCGCCAGTCATAAATGCTGCCACCCACTGGCGGGTAGATCGAGCCGTAGACCGGAATGTCCTGTTTCGAGCGGGTGGCCATGAAGCCCATGATCAACTCGTGCTCGCGGCCAAACAGGCTGAACGGGCCGTTGAGGTTGACGTCCAGGGTGTTCTGCACCTGATCGCCCTTGTACTTGCCCATGAACATGTACATGCCGTCGCCGGTGACCTGGTCCGGGTTGCCGCCACTGGCGGAGGCGAGCAGGGTGTCGTGCTGGCTGCGCTTGCGGTCCAGGCTGACTTTCAGCGACCAGTCGTTGGCCAGTTTTTGTTGCACCGAGGCGAAGAGCGTCTGGTTCTGGAAGTCGCGGCGGCTCCAGTCGGCGGCCGGGTTGAAGGACCGGGAGAAATTAGTCCGATTGCCGTTGCTGAAATACATCGGGAACCCGGTCCAGCTGGCGCCACGGGAGCGGGTGTCCTGCTGGTCGATGCCGAAGGTCAGCAAGGTGTCCGGCGTCAGGTCGGCTTCGAGGATGCCGTAGGCGATATCCTTGGTGTTCTGGTAGTGGTCCAGGTAGGACGAGCGATCCTGATAGACCCCGACAAAGCGTCCGCGCACGTTGCCCGATTCGGTCAGCGAGCCGGAAATATCGCCTTCGGTGCGGTAGTTGTCCCAGGAGCCGACGGTGCCGGTCACCGAGGCCTTGAATTCCTTGGTGGGCTTTTTGCGGATCAGGTTGACCGTGGCCGATGGGTCGCCAGCGCCGGTCATCAGGCCCGAAGAACCCTTGATGATTTCCAGGTGATCGTAGACGGCCATGTCGGTGCTGGTGGTGCCATAGTCATACACACCGTCGTAGGTGGAGTTGACGCCGTCGTACTGGAAGTTGGTGATCGGCAGGCCACGGCTGGAGAACTCCCAGCGCTCACTGTCGTAGTTCTGCACGCTGACGCCCGGCGCGCGGCGCAGGGTGTCGGCGATGCTGTTGGAACCCTGGTCGTCCATTTGCTGGCGGGTAATCACCGTCACCGATTGTGGTGTCTCGCGGATCGATAGCGGCAAGCCGGTGGCCGAAGACATCGAACCAGTGGTGTAGGAGTGACTGTCTTCGGTGGTGGCGTCCAGGCCCTGGCCGGAGATGGTGGTAGCGCCCAGTTCCAGGGCGCCGGTGCTGACAGGCGCCAGTTCCAGCACGTAGCCGTTGTTGTCCTGGGGTAGGGCTTGCAGGCCACTGCCTTGCAACAGGCGCTGCAAACCGCTGGCCGGTGTGTAGCTGCCACTGAGACCTGGGCTGGTTTTGCCGGTGGCCAGGCTGTTGTGACCGGCGATGAAAATTCCCGACTGCTCGGCAAAGCGGTTCAACACGCTGACCAGGGAGCCAGCGGCGATGTTGTAGCTGCGGGTGGCTTCTTGGGTCGATGGCGCTTCGGCGGACTGGACATTGAGCGAGCCCAGGCAGAGCAGGGTAGCGGTGATGGCCAGCGCCAACGGACGTACAGCGAAAGCAGCGGGTTGCGACATGGAGGGTTTCCCTTTTTTCCAGGCGTTGGATCAAGTCGTTCGGTGAATACGAAAGCGTCTGCTGGGTTAACCGAGCGAGCGTTGGAAAAGGGAACTGATAACGGAAACTTTTTTATGCCGAAGGGTTTTTTGGCCCGACCGTGACCCACCATGGCATGAGTATGTCCACGCGAATCGGCAGTGCGGCTTGCAGCAGGTGCAACGCGTGATTGCTGTCCTTGAGGGGGAATGAGCCCATCACCGGCAGTTGTGCCACCGCCGGATCGCAACCCAGATGGCCTGGGCGATAGCGATTGAGCTCGACGATCAGCTTGCCGAGAGGGAGGTTGTCCGCCAGCAACACGTCGCGGCTCCAGGCTTCGCGGGTGGCGGACGCTAGCGAGGTGGCGTTGAATCCGTTGCGGGTGAATGTCACCTGCTGCCCGGCCTCGATAATTCGCACCTGCTGGCTGGCGGCGGTGCGCACTTCGACTCGGCCCTCAAACACATTGAGGGCAGTGCTGTCGCCGTCTTGCAAGACACTGAAACGGGTGCCCAGTGCACGCAGGCGGCCCTGCTCGGTCTCCACCAGGAACGGACGGTTCCCATCCTTGGCGGTCTCGATCAGCACTTCGCCAAAGCGCAGGTACAGCAAGCGTTGAGCGGTATCAAAGCGCACATCCAGGGCGCTCAATGCGTTGAGCCATACGTGGCTGCCATCAACCAGCAGCGTTTCGCGGGTTTCACCGCTGGCGGTGGCATAGTCTGCACTCCAGCCGCCCACCAGCCGGGGCAGGGCGGTGTTGCGCCAGGTGCCCCAGGCCAGCGTTGAACCTGCGCACAACACCAGCAGGGCCTTGAGGGCCTGGCGCCGGGAACTGCGCAGGGCGCGGCTGGCGCCATGGGACTCCTCGGCCAGCGGCGCAAAGCGTTGGCTGACACGCTCCACATAACGCCAGGCAGCCTGGTGCTCAGGACTTTGCCCCAGCCAAGTCTGCCAGTGTTGCTGTGCCTGCGCGCCCACCGGCTGATCCTGCAGGCGTACGTACCATTGCGCGGCCTGTTCCAGGCTGGCGTGGCTGAGCTTTCCAGGGCTGTTCATTCCACCAGCATCCCGTCCAGTTCCGCTTCCAGCACCGCGCAATGCAGCAGCGCCTGGGCCAGGTACTTTTTCACCATCCGTTCGCATACCCCGAGCTGAATGCCGATTTGCTTGTAGGGCATTGCGTGCAACTGGGCCAGCAGGAAGGCCTTGCGGACCTTCTGGGGCAGGCGAGCCAGCATCGCGTCCACTTCGTAGAGGGTCTCGACGATGATTGCCCGTTGTTCCGGTGATGGCTGTACGGCTTCAGGGCGTGCAGCGAGACTTTGCAGCCAAGCCTGTTCCAGCTGTCGCCGGCGCCAGTGATCAATGCACAGGCCACGGGCGATGGTGGCCAGATAGGAGCGCTCGCGCACTTCACCAGCCTCGGCCGGTGGGCGCTTGAGCACGCGGATAAACGTGTCGTGGGCCAGGTCAGCCGCATCCCAACGGTTGCTCAGGCGCCGACGCAACAGCCCCAGTAGCCAGGAATGGTGAGTGCCATAGAGGAGGCTGAATGAGGTAGGCGAGGTCGACACAATATCCATCCGGCACAAATGCCTTGGTGTAAATAGGAATTGGTCGCGATTAAAGCAAAGAGGCGAAAGCAGTGCAAATGATATTGGTTTGCTTTTGGGTGTATTTCCTCAGAGTCCGTTGCCGCTACAGGGGGATAGATTCAGGGGCGCTCTGTGCACGGCACCAGAAACGCCGCCTCCAGTAACTGCCGGGTATACGCATGCTGAGGATCGGCGAAGATCGCTTGCGCATCACCCTGTTCCACCACTTGCCCATGCTTGACCACCATCAACTGGTGACTCAAGGCCTTGACCACCGCCAAGTCATGGCTGATGAACAGGTAGGTCAGGTTGTACTTGGCCTGCAGGTTGCGCAGCAGTTCTACCACCTGGCGCTGCACCGTGCGGTCCAGGGCCGAGGTCGGTTCGTCCAGCAGGATCAGCCTTGGTTTGAGCACCAGTGCCCGGGCGATGGCGATGCGCTGGCGTTGACCGCCGGAGAATTCATGGGGGTAACGGTGGCGGGTTTGCGGGTCCAGGCCGACTTCCTTGAGGGCGGCGATAATCGCTTCCTCCTGTTCGGCCGGGCTGCCCATCTTGTGAATGCGCAGGCCTTCGCCAACGATCTCGCTGACGCACATGCGCGGGCTCAAACTGCCGAATGGGTCCTGGAACACCACCTGCATTTCCCGGCGCAATGGTCGCACCTGTTGTTGGGTGAGGCGATCCAGTTGCTGGCCTTCGAAGCGAATACCGCCCTTGCTGCCGATCAGCCGCAGGATCGCCAGGCCTAATGTCGACTTGCCCGAACCGCTTTCACCGACGATGCCCAGGGTTTGGCCCTGGGGCAGGCTGAAGTTGATGCCGTCTACTGCCTTGACGTAATCGACGGTAGTGCGCAGAAAGCCCTTTTTGATCGGGAACCAGACCTTCAGGTCATCGACCTCCAGCAATGGCGGGCCGATGACATTGGTGGCTGGCAAGCCGCTGGGCTCGGCGGCCAGCAGTTCCTGGGTATAAGGATGTTGCGGTGACTGAAATAGCGTTTCGCAATCAGCCTGCTCGACGATACAGCCGCGCTGCATCACGCACACCCGGTGGGCAATGCGCCGCACCAGGTTCAAGTCGTGGCTGATCAACAGCAAGGCCATGCCCAACCGTGCCTGCAGCTCCTTGAGCAGTTCCAGGATCTTCAACTGCACGGTCACGTCGAGGGCGGTGGTCGGCTCGTCGGCGATCAGCAGTTCCGGCTCGTTGGCCAGGGCCATGGCGATCATCACCCGCTGGCGCTGGCCGCCGGACAGTTCGTGGGGCAAGGCCTTGAGGCGCTTGTGGGGCTCGGGGATGCCCACCAGCTCCAGCAGTTCCAGGGTGCGTTTGGTGGCGGCCTTGCCGGTCAGGCCCTTGTGCAGGCCCAGCACTTCGTTGATCTGCTTCTCGATGGAATGCAGTGGGTTCAACGAGGTCATCGGCTCCTGGAAGATCATCGCAATGCGGTTGCCGCGAATATGCCGGATGGTTTTTTCTTTCAGGGTCAGTAAGTCTTGCCCGGCGTACTGGATAGTGCCGGACGGATGCCGCGCCAGCGGGTAGGGCAGCAGGCGCAGGATCGAGTGAGCGGTCACCGATTTACCAGAGCCGCTTTCGCCAACCAGGGCCAGGGTTTCGCCGCGCTTGATATCAAAACTCACGCCATCGACCACGCGCTGGTGGTTGGCGCCCACCACGAACTCGACAGAGAGGTCGCGGACTTCGATCAGATTGTCCTGATTCATCTCATTTCCTCGGGTCGAAGGCATCGCGAGCGGACTCGCCGATAAACACCAGCAAACTCAACATGATCGCCAGCACGGCAAAGGCACTCATGCCCAGCCACGGCGCTTGCAGGTTGGATTTACCCTGGGCCACCAACTCACCCAGAGACGGCGAACCGGCTGGCAGGCCAAAGCCCAGGAAGTCCAGGGCGGTCAGGGTACCGATGGCGCCAGTCAGAATGAACGGCATGAAGGTCATGGTCGAGACCATGGCGTTGGGCAGGATATGGCGGAACATGATCGCGCCATTCTGCATGCCCAGGGCCCTGGCCGCGCGCACGTACTCCAGGTTGCGCCCACGCAGGAACTCGGCGCGCACCACGTCCACCAGGCTCATCCAGGAAAACAGCAGCATGATCCCCAGCAACCACCAGAAGTTCGGTTGCACGAAACTGGCGAGGATGATCAGCAGGTACAGCACCGGCAAGCCCGACCAGATCTCCAGGAACCGCTGCCCGACCAAGTCGACCCAGCCGCCATAGAAACCCTGCAACGCGCCGGCCACCACGCCGATGATCGAGCTGAGTACCGTCAATGTCAGGGCAAACAGTACCGAAATACGAAAACCGTAAATCACGCGCGCCAGCACATCGCGGCCCTGGTCGTCGGTGCCCAGCAGGTTGTCCGCTGAAGGCGGGGCCGGGGCCGGGACTTTCAGGTCGTAGTTGATGCTCTGGTAGCTATAAGGGATCGGCGCCCACAGGGTCCAGGCGTCCTTGGCCTTGAGCAGCTCACGGATGTACGGACTTTTGTAGTTGGCTTCCAGGGGGAATTCGCCGCCGAAGGTGGTTTCCGGGTAGCGCTTGAGGGCTGGGAAATACCAGTCGCCGTCGTAATGCACCGCCAGCGGTTTGTCGTTGGCGATCAGTTCGGCGCCCAGGCTTGCGCCGAACAAAATCAGGAACAGCCACAGCGACCACCAGCCACGCTTGTTGGCCTTGAAGCGCTCGAAACGACGGCGATTGAGGGGGGATAGATTCATCTCAATGCTCCCGGCTTTCGAAGTCGATGCGTGGGTCCACCAGGGTGTAGGTGAGGTCGCCGATCAGCTTCACCACCAGCCCCAGCAAGGTGAAGATAAACAGCGTGCCGAACACCACCGGGTAGTCGCGGTTGATCGCCGCTTCAAAACTCATCAGGCCCAGGCCGTCGAGGGAGAAGATCACTTCCACCAGCAACGAGCCGGTAAAGAAGATGCCGATAAACGCCGAAGGAAAACCGGCGATCACCAGCAGCATGGCGTTGCGAAACACATGGCCATAGAGCACGCGATGGTTGGTCAGGCCCTTGGCCTTGGCGGTCACCACGTATTGCTTGTTGATCTCGTCGAGGAAGCTGTTTTTGGTCAGCAAGGTCATGGTGGCGAAGTTGCCGATTACCAGGGCGGTGACGGGCAACGCCAGGTGCCAGAAATAATCGAGTACCTTGGCGCCCCAGCTCAACTCGTCAAAGTTATTGGAAGTCAGTCCTCGCAAGGGAAACCAGTCGAAATAACTGCCGCCGGCAAACACCACGATCAGCAGGATCGCAAACAGGAACGCCGGTATCGCATAGCCGACGATGATCGCCGAACTGGTCCAGACGTCGAAATGGCTGCCATGGCGCGTGGCCTTGGCGATCCCCAGCGGGATCGACACCAGGTACATGATCAAGGTGCTCCACAGCCCGAGGGAGATGGACACCGGCATCTTTTCCTTGATCAGGTCGATGACCTTGGCGTCACGGAAAAAACTGTCGCCGAAATCCAGCCTGGCGTAGTTCTTGATCATGATCCACAGGCGTTCCGGCGCCGACTTGTCGAAGCCGTACATCTTCTCGATTTCCTTGACCAGCGCCGGGTCCAGACCCTGGGCACCACGGTAGCTGGAGCCCGCCACCGACACTTCGGCGCCGCCGCCGGCAATTCGGCTGGTGGCGCCTTCAAAGCCTTCGAGCTTGGCGATCATCTGCTCCACCGGGCCACCGGGAGCGGCCTGGATGATGACGAAGTTGATCAGCAGGATGCCGAACAGGGTCGGAATAATCAGCAGCAGTCGGCGAAAAATATAGGCCAGCATGTTAATCGCCTCCGCTCGCCGGATCGGCGGTTGGGTCTGTATCCAGGGTCACGGCAGGTTTGGCATCGGGCTTGATCCACCAGGTGGCGATACCGACGTCATAGCGCGGAGGGACCTTCGGGTGGCCGAGGTGATCCCAGTAGGCCACTCGGTAGGTCTTGATGTGCCAGTTGGGGATCACGTAGTAGCCGAACTGCAGCACCCGGTCCAGGGCCTTGGCGTGGGCTATCAGGCTTTTGCGCGAGTCGGCGTCGATCAGCTCTTCCACCAACTGGTCGATGGCCGGGTCTTTCAGGCCGATGTAGTTACGGCTGCCCGGATTGTCGGCGCTGGAAGATTTCCAGAACTCACGCTGCTCGTTACCCGGTGAGGAGGATTGCGGGAAGCTGCCCACCACCATGTCGAAGTCACGGGAGCGGATGCGGTTGATGTATTGAGAGACGTCGACCCGACGAATCACCAGGTCTATCCCCAAGTCGGACAGGTTGCGCTTGAACGGCAACAAAATGCGCTCGAACTCGGTCTGGGCCAGGAGGAACTCGATGGTCACCGGCTTGCCGGTGGCGTCGACCATCTTGTCGTCGACGATACGCCAGCCGGCCTCTTGCAACAGTTGATAGGCTTCGCGCTGCTGGGTGCGGATCATGCCGCTGGCATCGGTTTTTGCCGGCTGGAAGGCTTCAGTGAATACCTGGGGCGGGATCTTGTCGCGCAGCGGTTCAAGAATTGCCAACTCTTCGGGGCCGGGCAGGCCGATGGCCGCCATGTCCGAGTTTTCAAAGTAACTGCGGCTGCGGGTGTAGGCGCCGTTGAACAGTTGCTTGTTGCTCCATTCAAAGTCCAGCAGCAGGCTGATGGCCTTGCGTACGCGCACATCCTGGAACATGGGCTTGCGAATATTGAAGACGAAACCCTGCATCCCGGTCGGGTTGCCATTGGGGATCTCTTCCTTGATCAGCCGGCCCTGGGTGACGGCTGGAATGTTGTAGGCGTTGGCCCAGTTTTTCGCACTGATTTCCTGCCAGTAGTCGAACTGGCCGGCCTTGAGTGCTTCCAGTGCAACGGTGTTGTCGCGGTAATAGTCGGTGACTCGGTAATCGAAGTTGTACAACCCCTTGTTGATCGGCAGGTCCTTGCCCCAGTAGTCCTTGACCCGCTCGTAGCGAATAGATCGGCCGGGCTTGACCTCGACGACCTTGTACGGCCCGCTGCCCAGTGGGACCTCCAGGTTGCCCTTGGCAAAGTCCCGAGTCGCCCACCAATGCTTGGGCAGTACCGGCAACTGACCGAGGATCAGCGGCAGTTCGCGGTTGTTGGTGCGCTTGAACTTGAACAACACCCGCAGTGGGTCTTCGGCCACCACTTCGTCGACGTCAGCGTAGTAGGTGCGATAGATCGGCGAGCCTTGTTTTATCAAGGTCTGGAAGCTGAATACCACGTCTTCGGCGCGCACCGGGTGGCCATCATTGAAGCGTGCTTCGGGCCGCAGGTAGAAACGCGCCCAGCTGTTGTCGGGGGCTTTTTCGATCTTGCCGGCAATCAGGCCGTATTCGGTAATGGGCTCGTCGAGGCCTTGCTGGGCGAGGGTGTCGTAGACCAGGGTGATGTTGTCCGCCGCTACGCCCTTGTTGATGAAGGGATTGAGGCTGTCGAAACCACCCATGCTGGACTCGCGAAAGGTGCCGCCCTTGGGCGCGTCGGGATTTACATAGTCGACATGCTTGAAATCGGCGGGGTATTTGGGCGGTTCGTCATAGAGGGTCAGGGCATGTTTCGGCGCGGCATTGGCCGCAGCACAGAACAACAGGCCACCAAGAATCACAGTACGCAAAGGTATCATTGGGCTTTCTCCGAAGCTTTCAGCCACCATGCGCTCAGGCCCAGGCTGTAGGGCGGCGTGGTGACGAAGGCGAACCGATTACGGTACGCCAGGCGATGATAGTTGAGGTACCAGTTGGGAATACTGTAGTGCTGCCAAAGCAGGACCCTGTCCAGGGCTCGGCCCGCTGCCAGTTGCTCGTCGCGGGTCTGCGCGGCCAACAGTTGTTCCAGCAGATGGTCGACCACCGGGCTGGAGATGCCCGCGTAATTCTTGCTGCCCTTGATCCCAGCCTGGCTGGAATGGAAATACTGCCACTGCTCAAGCCCCGGGCTAAGGGTCTGGTTGAGGGTCATCAGAATCATATCGAAGTCGAATTGGTCGAGCCGTTGTTTGTACTGCGCCCGGTCAACGGTGCGCAAGCGGGCGTCGATACCGATGCTCGTCAGATTCTCCACATAAGGCTGAAGGATTCGTTCCAGGTTTGGGTTGACCAGCAGTATCTCGAAGCGCAGCGGCTGCCCCTCGCTGTTGAGCAGGCGCTGGCCGGAAAGCTTCCAGCCGGCTTCGGCCAGTAGCGCCAGGGCGCGACGCAGGGTGTCTCGGGGAATGCCGCGTCCGTCGGTCTGGGGCAAACTGAAGGCCTGGGTGAAGAGGTTGGTCGGCAGTTGCTCGCGATAGGGCGAGAGCATCAGCCATTCATGGCCCACCGGTACCCCGGTGGCGGAGAATTCGCTGTTGGGGTAGTAGCTGAGCGTGCGCTTGTAGGCGCCGCTGAACAGGGTGCGATTGGTCCACTCGAAGTCGAACATTAGCCCCAGGGCTTCGCGGACCTTGGTTTGGCTGAAAGTCGGGCGTCGGCTGTTCATGAACAGACCTTGGCTCTGGGTCGGGATCTGGTGGGCAATCTGCGCCTTGATCACGTCGCCACGATTGACCGCCGGGAAGTTGTAGCCGTTGGCCCAGTTTTTCGCCTGATGCTCGATATAGATATCGAACTCACCGGCCTTGAAGGCTTCAAAAGCCACGTCGCTATCGCGGTAGAACTCCACCTCGACCTTGTTGTAGTTGTAAAAGCCACGGTTGACCGCCAGGTCCTTGCCCCAATAGTCCGGAACCCGCTCGAACACCAGTTGCCGGCCCGGCTGGACCTTGGCGATCCGATAGGGGCCGCTGCCCAGCGGGGGCTCGAACGTGGTGGCCTTGAAGTCGCGGTTTTTCCAGTAGTGCTGGGGCAGAACCGGTAATTCGCCCAGGCGCAGGATCAGCAGCGGATTGCCGGCGCGCTTGAACACAAAGCGGATGCGATGACGATTGAGGATGTCTACCCGCGCCACTTCCTGAAGATTGGTGCGGTATTGCGGGTGGCCTTCGGTCAGCAGCGTGCGATAGGAGAACGCTACGTCGTAGGCGGTGATCGGCTTGCCATCGTGGAAACGGGCTTGCGGGCGCAGGTTGAACACCACCCAACTGCGGTCCTCGCTGTATTCCACCGATTGAGCGATCAGGCCGTAGCTGGAGGTGGGTTCATCACCGGAGGGGGCGTATTGGCCGGTCCCGACCATCAGCGGCTCGTTAAGCTCGTTGACGCCGTATTGCAGGAAATTGGCAGTGGACACCGGGCTCGTACCCTTGAAGGTATAAGGGTTGAGGGTGTCGAAGGTGCCCGCGGCCATGACCCGCAAGGTGCCGCCCTTGGGCGCTGCAGGGTTTACCCAGTCGAAGTGGGTGAATTTGGCCGGGTACTTGAGCGTGCCGAACTGCGCATAACCGTGGCTCTCGGTAATGGTGGCGTTCGCGGAAAAGCTCAAGGCCAGACTTATTAGTAGAAGGAGGGAACGCTTCAAGTCAGAGATCCGATCCAGGCGGCTTGGGCTTTATGATCGGTACAGTAACAGCTTGTTCCGGCTGGAAAAAGGGAGTTGCTGTGGGATGGATCGGGCGGGCTAATTCGCTGATGAATGGGGTGAAGATCAATGTAGGAGCTGTCGAGCTGGGCTCGACAACTCCTACATTAGATTTGCAGTGCCATCGAACCCTTAGCGCGGTCCGGAAACCACCAGCATCTGCCCGGGCTTCAGCGCCAGGCCAGTACGCGGGTTCCAACGCTTGAGATGTTGCATCTCAACGTTGAAACGCTTGGCCACGATGTACAGCGAGTCGCCTTTCTTGACCTTGTACTGCGCCGGTTTCTTGCCGCCGGCCTTGGCCATCACCTTGCGGGTGTCTTGCATGACCAGGGTCTGGCCGACCTTGAGGCTCTGGCCGTTTAGCTTGTTCCAGCGCTGCAGGTCATGGACATCGACCTTGTTAGCCTTGGCAATGAACGTCAGGTTGTCACCGCTCTTGACCTTGTAGCTGCGCGAGCGACCGGCGATGGCTTTGTGTTCCACTTCGTCGAACACCGGCTTTTTCGGTCGCAGGCTCAGCAACTCCTCGGGATTCATCGCCGACAGGCTGCTGGCCAGCAACTGCGCCTTGGACGTCGGCACCAGCAAATGCTGGGGGCCATCCAGGGTCGTGCGCTGTTTGAGGGCCGGGTTGAGCTGGAACAGTTCGTCTTCGTCGATCTCTGCCAGCGCCGCGACCCGGGACAGGTCCATGCTTTGCTTGACTTCGACCACTTCGAAATAGGGCGTGTTGGCGATCGGGTTCAGGTTGACGCCGTAGGCCTCGGGGGCCAGCACCACCTGGGACAGCGCCAGGAACTTGGGTACGTAGTCCTTGGTTTCCTGAGGCAGTGGCAGGTTCCAGTAGTCCGTTGGCAAACCGAGCTTTTCGTTGCGCTCGATGGCCCGGCTGACCGTACCTTCACCAGCGTTATAGGCTGCCAGGGCCAGCAACCAGTCGCCGTTGAACATGTCATGCAGACGTGTCAGATAGTCCAGGGCGGCGGTGGTGGAGGCGGTGATGTCGCGGCGGCCATCATAGGCGCGGGTCTGGCGCAGGTTGAAGTAGCGCCCGGTGGAAGGAATGAACTGCCACAAGCCGACCGCATTGCTGCGTGAATAGGCCATCGGGTTGTAGGCGCTTTCAATCACTGGCAGCAGCGCCAGCTCCAGGGGCATATTGCGTTCTTCAAGGCGTTCGACGATGTAATGAATATAGAGACTGCCGCGTTCGCCGGCGTTCTCCAGGAAGGATGGATTGCTGGCAAACCACAAGCGCTGTTGCTCGATGCGCGGGTTGACGCCCACCCCGTCCTGCAATTGGAAACCCTGGCGCATACGTTCCCAGACATCCTGGGGCACCTGGGGGCTTGGTTTCTCTGATAACCAAAGGGGCTTTTGCTTGATCTTGGCAGCAAGGATGGGTTTGGGTTGCACGGTGGATTGTGCAGCGAAATTAGTCGTTTGGCAGCCCGCCAGAGTCGCGGAGACAGCCACCGCAATGGCTTGAGCCAAGCGGGTCAATGCGTCTGAATGGTTGGATTTACGAATAGGTGACGACATTGGCTGGAAGTTAGTTCCGGGCAAAAATGTCGGGCGATTCTAGAAAGCGCTTTGGTTGCGGTCAACCATTCAGAAATTTCGTACCAGAACCTGTCTTCTTAGAACGTATCTTTCCAAGACCGCAAGCTAGCAAAAACCGCGCTCCCGGACCGGTTATTCAGGCCATTCCGTTCGTCCGCTTTTTCTTTAACAGATGTTTCCGAGGTGCGCAGGAAAGGGTTCGTGAGTTTTTCCAGGGCCAGGGTCGAAGGCAGTGTCATCTTGCCGTTGGCCCGCAACTGACGGACCTTTTCCACTCGCTCGGCGATATCGGTGTTATCCGGTTCCACGGCCTGGGCAAATTTTAGGTTGCTTTGTGTGTACTCGTGGGTGCAGTAGACCAGGGTGTCGGCGGGTAGGGCAGCCAGACGTTCCAGAGAAACATGCATCTGCTCGGGGGTGCCTTCGAACAGTCGACCGCAACCCGCGGCGAACAGGGTGTCGCCACAAAACAGCAGGCCGTGATGATAGAAGGCAATGTGCCCCAAGGTATGGCCGGGTACGGCGAAGACATCGAAATCCAAACCCAGCACGGTGATCCGGTCATTATCGTTCAGGGCGACGTCCCGGGCCGGGATCTGTTCATTCGCCGGGCCATAAACCGTTGCGCCTGAAATACTTTTCAGTTGCTCGACGCCACCGACATGATCATGGTGATGGTGAGTGACCAGGATATCGCTGAGGGTCCACTCCGGATGCTGCTTGAGCCAGCCCAGGACGGGCGCGGCGTCACCGGGATCGACTGCCGCGCAGCGATGGCTGCGATGATCCTGTAACAACCAGATGTAGTTATCGGTGAAGGCGGGCAGGGCACTGATCTGTATCATTCTTTGATTCGCCAAGCTGAACACATTGGTGCATCTTAGAACGTCTTGGTGAGTTGGAGAATGCAATGACTGATAAAGCGTTCGCCCAGGCCGATCCCGAGTGGCTGGCCCTGATCGGCGCCGCCCGTGAATGGCTGTCCGGGCCTATCGGGCAATTTTTGCTGGATGAAGAGCGGCGCATGCTCGAAGACGAGCTGGGGCGGTTCTTCGGCGGTTACCTGGTGCACTACGGTCCCTCGGCGCAGCCTCCGCCGGTTGCGCCCCAGGTACAGCGCAATGTGCGCCTGGGCGCGCCGTTGCCGGGGGTGGAGATTGTCTGCGAGGAGCAGGCCTGGCCGTTGAGCGAGCACGCCGCCGATGTGGTGGTACTGCAACATGGCCTGGATTTCTGCCTGTCGCCCCATGGGTTGCTGCGCGAGGCGGCCAGCAGCGTGCGTCCTGGTGGCCATTTGCTGATCGTCGGCATCAATCCCTGGAGCTCGTGGGGCCTGCGGCATGTGTTCGCCCATGACGGGTTGCGCCAGGCCCGCTGCATCTCGCCGTCACGGGTGGGTGACTGGCTTAACCTGCTGGGCTTCGCGCTGGAGAAACGCCGCTTCGGGTGCTATCGTCCGCCGCTCGCGTCGACCAAGTGGCAGGGCCGCCTGGCAGGATGGGAGCGCAAAGCCGGAGCCTGGCAGTTGTCCGGTGGCGGTTTCTATTTGCTGGTGGCCCGCAAGATTGTGGTCGGGCTACGGCCAGTGAGCCAGGTCCGGCGCGAACGGATGGGCAAGCTGGTGCCGATGCCGATGGCCAAGGTCAATCGCCGATCCAGCGAGCAATAAAACACTCTTTAGTATTTCGGTCGAGCTTCTCGGCCTCGGGTTTTGCTGGTCGATTATCGGCAGCCCGCTTTGATGGCCCCCGGCTTTTATGGAAAGTATGCAATGACCGATAGCGTAGAACTCTTCACCGATGGTGCCTGCAAGGGCAATCCTGGTCCCGGCGGCTGGGGCGCCTTGCTGGTGTGCCAGGGCGTGGAGAAGGAATTGTGGGGCGGCGAAGCCAACACCACCAACAACCGCATGGAACTGATGGGTGCCATTCGCGGCCTTGAAGAACTCAAGCGCCGTTGCGACGTGCTGCTGGTGACCGACTCCCAGTACGTCATGAAAGGCATCAACGAGTGGATGGTCAACTGGAAGAAGCGCGGCTGGAAGACTGCGGCCAAGGAACCGGTGAAAAATGCCGACCTATGGAAGTTGCTCGATGAGCAATGCAATCGCCACAACATCACCTGGAAGTGGGTTCGCGGGCACATCGGGCATCCCGGCAACGAACGGGCCGATCAGTTGGCCAATCGCGGTGTGGATGACGTGCGGGGTTACAAGCAGAGCTAAAGGCGGGTGGTGCACAGTCGCTGTGCTGCGGCGGGCTTATAGAGCAGCAATCGCTGTTGCCCGTTGCATGTCGGCCTTGGGCCGTCTGTGGCATGACGTGCTAATATCCCGCCCCTTGAAATACACCGAACCGTTGAGAGCTGAACCCTGATGGCCATCCGATCTGTTGTACTCGATACCGAAACCACCGGCATGCCGGTGACCGACGGCCACCGGATCATTGAAATCGGTTGTGTCGAGCTGATGGGACGCCGCCTCACCGGCCGCCACTTCCACGTGTACCTGCAACCGGACCGGGAAAGTGACGAGGGCGCAATCGGCGTCCACGGCATTACCAACGAATTCCTGGTGGGCAAGCCGCATTTTGCCGAAGTCGCCGATGAGTTCTTTGAATTCATCAACGGCGCCCAGTTGATTATCCATAACGCGGCGTTTGACGTCGGCTTCATCAATAACGAATTCGCCCTGATGGGCCAGACGGATCGCGCCGATATCACCCGGCACTGCTCGATCCTCGACACCCTGATGATGGCCCGTGGACGTCACCCGGGCCAGCGCAACAGCCTCGATGCCTTGTGCAAGCGCTATGGCGTCGACAACTCCGGCCGTGAGCTGCACGGCGCCTTGCTCGACTCCGAGATTCTGGCCGACGTCTACCTGACCATGACCGGCGGGCAGACCAGCCTGTCCCTGGCGGGTAATGCCTCGGATGGCAACGGTTCGGCAGAAGGCTCCGGCAATCGGTCTTCGGAAATTCGCCGCCTGCCTGCCGATCGCACGCCCACTGCGATCATTCGTGCCAGCGAGCAGGACATGGCCGAGCATGCGGCGCGCCTGGAGGCGGTTGCGAAATCCGCTGGCGCTCCTGCGCTGTGGACCCAACTGTGCGAACGATAGCCCTCCCGTAGATACTCTGTTCACGGTCAAGCTTTAGCGAGGCTGCGTGGGGGTGACTTGGTGCTGGGGGCTGATCTGAGGCTACAGTTGAAATTCCTCATTTGACTCTCTTCATTCGCTACAACCGCCCCCAGCTTCTACCCTGAGTACATTGCTCTCAGGACGCCAAGCTCCCATGTACAAAGACCTGAAGTTCCCCATCCTTATCGTGCATCGCGACATCAAGGCCGACACCGTCGCCGGTGATCGGGTCCGGGGCATCGCCCGGGAGCTGGAACAGGAAGGCTTCAGTATCTTCTCTGCGGTGGATTACGCTGAAGGCCGGCTGGTGGCCTCGACCCATCATGGCTTGGCCTGCATGCTGATCGCTGCCGAAGGCGCGGGGGAAAATACCCATCTGCTGCAAAACATGGTTGAGCTGATTCGCCTGGCGCGAGTGCGGGCGCCACATCTGCCGATCTTCGCCCTGGGTGAGCAAGTCACCCTGGAAAATGCCCCCGCCGACGCCATGAGCGAACTCAACCAGTTGCGGGGCATTCTCTACCTGTTTGAAGACACGGTACCGTTCCTGGCTCGCCAGGTAGCCCGCGCCGCTCGCACCTACCTCGATGGCCTGTTGCCGCCGTTCTTCAAGGCATTGGTGCAACACACGGCTGACTCCAATTATTCCTGGCACACCCCTGGCCACGGCGGTGGGGTGGCCTATCGCAAGAGCCCGGTGGGGCAGGCATTTCATCAGTTCTTCGGGGAGAACACCCTGCGCTCGGATTTATCCGTGTCGGTGCCGGAGTTGGGTTCGTTGCTGGATCACACCGGCCCCCTGGCGGAAGCTGAAGCGCGGGCGGCGCGCAACTTTGGTGCCGATCACACCTTCTTCGTGATCAATGGCACCTCGACCGCCAACAAGATCGTGTGGCACTCCATGGTCGCGCGCGATGACCTGGTACTGGTGGACCGCAACTGCCACAAGTCGGTGCTGCACTCGATCATCATGACCGGTGCCATCCCGCTGTACCTGTGCCCGGAACGTAATGAGCTGGGAATTATCGGGCCCATTCCCTTGAGCGAATTCAGTCCTGAATCCATTCGCGCCAAGATCGACGCCAGCCCGCTCGCCCAAGGCCGGGCGCCAAAGGTCAAGCTGGCAGTAGTCACCAACTCTACCTACGACGGCTTGTGTTACAACGCCGAGCTGATCAAGCAGCAACTGGGCAACAGTGTCGAGGTGCTGCACTTCGACGAAGCCTGGTACGCCTACGCGGCCTTCCATGAGTTCTTTGCCGGCCGCTACGGCATGGGCACTTCACGCACGGCTGATAGCCCTCTGGTATTCACCACCCATTCCACTCACAAGCTGCTGGCAGCCTTCAGCCAGGCATCGATGATCCATGTGCAGGACGGCGGCGCCCGACAACTGGATCGCGACCGCTTCAACGAAGCGTTCATGATGCATATCTCTACGTCGCCGCAGTACAGCATCATCGCCTCCCTGGACGTCGCCTCGGCAATGATGGAGGGGCCGGCGGGGCGTTCTCTGTTACAGGAAATGTTTGACGAAGCCCTGAGCTTTCGTCGCGCGCTGGCTAACCTGCGTGAGCACATCGGCGCACAAGATTGGTGGTTCTCCATCTGGCAGCCACCGTCGGTGGCGGGTATTGACCGCGTGGCGACTGCCGATTGGTTATTGCAACCGCAGGCCGACTGGCACGGCTTTGGTGATATTACCGAAGATTACGTGCTGCTGGACCCGATCAAGGTCACCCTGGTAATGCCCGGGCTGACCGCGGGAGGCGCCCTTGGTGAGTGCGGAATTCCGGCCGCAGTCGTCAGTAAATTTCTATGGGAGCGTGGGTTGGTGGTGGAGAAAACCGGTCTTTATTCGTTTCTGGTGTTGTTCTCCATGGGCATCACCAAGGGTAAGTGGAGTACCCTGCTGACGGAATTGCTGGAGTTCAAACGTAATTACGACGCCAATGTCAGCCTTGCAAGCTGCTTGCCTTGCGTATTTCAAACAGGCTGCGCACGTTATCAAGGCATGGGTTTGCGAGATCTGTGCGATCAGTTGCACAGCTGTTATCGCAGCAACGCAACGGCCAAACACCTCAAGCGGATGTACACGGTTTTGCCGGAGATTGCGATGAAACCGGCGGATGCCTACGATCAATTGGTCCGTGGTGAAGTCGAGGCCGTGTCCATCGATGCCTTGCCAGGGCGCGTTGCAGCGGTGATGCTGGTGCCTTATCCGCCGGGTATTCCGTTGATTATGCCGGGGGAACGCTTTACCGAATCGACTCGTTCGATCATTGATTACCTGGCATTTGCCCGGACCTTTGATAGCAGCTTTCCCGGTTTTGTTGCCGATGTTCATGGATTGCAACACGAAGACGACGGCGGTGGTCGTTGTTACACCGTCGATTGCATCAAGTGTTAAGGATGGTTATGCAAGCTGTAATGAATCCGAAGTACCCGGGGCTCAGTGTTCGAGTCGCCGACGAGGGATTTGAACCCTACGTATGGGGCAACGATTTCAGTTTTGACGTCAGCGCCTATGGCGTACCGGAGATCGGCAAGCGTGTCGATCAATGGGCGCTTGAGCAGATCTTGCCATACCGCAAGTGCTACGGCATCGACCCGCAAGAGTTCGCCAGCTACCGCGATGCAGCCGACAGCGCGGTGTTCATGGCCTACCTGGATGACCGCCCTGTGGGGCATGTAGTGGTCAGCACCAATTGGAACGGTTTTGCCCACGTTGATGAGCTGGCAGTGGTGCTGCCTGCGCGTCGCCATGGGGTGGCCAAGGCGTTGCTGGATGTGGCGCAGTTCTGGAGCCGCAAGAAAAGCCTGCAGGGAATGATGCTGGAAACCCAGAACAACAATCTTGGCGCGTGCCGTTTGTATGAGCGTTGCGGGTATGTGATGGGCGGGATTGATCACCTGCGGTATCGCGGGATTGATCCGCAGACCAGGGAAGTGGCAATTTTCTGGTATCGGTTGTTCAAGTCAGAGCTGGAAGCGGTTTGATCTGTGCGGGTTAAGTCACAGCGCCCGCCAGCAATCCCTCGGCCTTTTGCGTGACAATTTCCACCAGAGCATTCAGTGCCGGGGAAGCGACGCTGTCTTTTAGCGTCAATGCATACAGCGTCACCAGAATCGGTGGTGACAGCGGGCAGGCATCCAGCCCTGCTTCGCGCGCGCCGCTGGCGGTGAACGGATCGACAATCGCCAGACCTTCCCCGGCCTCCACCATGCTGCGCATCATCTGGTAAGTCTGCACCCGCGTCTGGATTACCGGCAGCGGCCGCAGTGCCTGTAGCTTGCTGTCAAGTAATCGACTCAGCGGGTCTTGCCCCTCCAGGCCGACCATCGCTTGGCCGGCCAACTCCTGCAGCGCAATGTACTTCTGTCGCGGCTTGAGCCAGCCGTGGGGCGCCAGCAGTTGCAGCTTGCCCTGGGCCAGCACGGCGCTGTGAATCTGCGGGTGTTCGGGGTCATGCAGGCTCAGGCCCAGGTCCGCTTCGTGTAGCAGCAGGCTTTTGACGATATCCCGGGTTGGCTGGCTCGACAGGTTGCACGGCGTGTCCTGGAACCGTCGACGCAGCAGGGCAATGCTTTGTGGTAGTAGTTGGTTGGCCAGTGGCGGTGTGCAGAGGGCGCGTAGCGGCGGGGAGTGATGGTGTTTCAGGCTGCTGGCCAGGCGCTGCAGGGGCTCTAGCGCCTCATGGATATGAGCGATGTGGGCCTGCAGTTCCAGGGTTTCACGGGTAGCTTGCAGCCGCCCGCGCACGCTGGCGAAGAGCATGAACCCCAATTGTTGCTCGGCATCCTTGAGCGCGGCGTCAACATCGGCCACGGGCAGTTGCAACCATTCGGCGGCCGTGCCGAGGTGTCCGGTCTGCAAGATGGCCTGAATCACTTCGATATGACGTAAACGCATGCCCGGAGTCTATGTTCAGCCGATTGGGGATTCAATGGGGGAAACCGGAACGCGAGAAATAAGTACGTGATGCTCGGCGAACAGGCTTGAATAATGGATGCAAAAGCACTGGAGGGGAGAGTCGAGCCGTCCCGGCCCAGTCACCACGCCATCAATGGCCAGGACTGAGCAGGTTCGCCTCTGAGACGTTGTATTGAAACCAAGTCTTATGAAGCGTGGGTCGTTTGCGATTCGCGGACGATTATGGTGCCCGACTGGATCAATCGGAACTCATCGCCTTCCATTTTTTCTACACGGTCGCCAATGGCCAGCTTGTAGGTAGTGGTGGGCGCCGAGCCAGCCAGGCCGTCGAGCGGCGGGGTGGATTCCTGGAACTCATGCACGGAATAAACGCGACCTTCCGCGTCTCTGGCATGGAACTGTCCGACAAGTACTGCTGCCATCTGTTTAGAGCCTCTGGAGATAAACACTCGATTTGCGGTTCTGTAGACCGTAGAGGAGCGGGGTAGTTTACCTATGGAAAAAAAATACTATTCGTTGACTTTTTCAGACGTCACTTACACGGACGAGTGCAAGATGAACGTCAGGGGAGTTGCCAGAACCTGCTGGTGATAGGGCCGTGAAGGCTCTATAACTACAAGCTCCTTTAGTCAGACGTCGGGAAACCCCAATGAGCAAGGTCTACACGATTGCCGTACTGGTTGGCAGCTTGAGAAAAGAGTCGATCAACCGTAAGGTCGCCCTGGCATTGGTCGAGTTAGCACCTGCCAACCTCAAACTCAATATTGTCGAAATCGGCGAGTTGCCGCTCTATAACGAAGACATTGACGGCACAATACCGCCCGCAGCCTACAGTACTTTCCGTCAACACGTGAGCTCATCCGACGCGGTGTTGTTCGTGACCCCCGAATACAACCGCTCTGTGCCCGCCGCGCTGAAGAATGCGATCGACGTCGGCTCCCGTCCTTACGGCCAAAGTACTTGGAGTGGCAAGCCTGGTGCGGTGATCAGTGTGTCGCCTGGCGCTATCGGCGGTTTTGGCGCCAATCACCATTTGCGCCAGTCTCTGGTGTTCCTTGACGTGCCCTGCATGCAGCAGCCGGAAGCCTACCTGGGCGGCGCTGGCAATGCGTTTGATGAGTCGGGGAAAGTGTCGGAGAAGACCAAGCCGTTCCTGCAAGCGTTTATTGATGCCTACGCAAAGTGGGTCGAAAAGCAGAAGGGTTGAGGTTGTGGCGAGCGGGCAAGCCCGCTCGCCACAAGGTGGTGTTCGGTTACCGCAACCAGTTAGTCCGTGCCAGCTCAATCACCTCGTCCCCGCGTCCACTCATCACCGCCTTGAGCATATACAGGCTGAAGCCCTTGGCCTGCTCCAGCTTAATGCTCGGTGGCATGGCCAGTTCCTGGGTCGCCGTCACCACATCCACCAGCACTGGGCCATCATGAGCCAGGGCGCTGCGTAGCGCCGGCTCGAGGTCTTCGGATTGCTCCACGCGAATCCCCAGAATACCCATGGCATTGGACATGGCCGCAAAGTCCGGGTTTTGCAGCTCCGTGCCGGTGTCTAGGTAACCGGCGGCTTTCATCTCCATGGCGACGAAGCTCAATGAAGCGTTGTCGTAGACGATGACCTTCACCGGCAGGTTCAACTGCGCCAGGGAAATGAAATCGCCCATCAGCATGCTGAAACCACCGTCTCCCGACAACGATATAACCTGGCGACCGGGAAACGCTGCCTGGGCACCGATGGCCTGGGGCATGGCGTTGGCCATCGAGCCGTGGTTGAACGAGCCGATCAGCCGGCGTTTGCCATTCATCTTCAGATAACGCGCCGCCCACACGGTGGGTGAGCCGACATCGGCGGTGAAGATGGCATCGTCGTCCGCCAGCTCGCTGAGCAGCCGGGTGACGTACTGCGGGTGGATCGGTCGGTTGGCTTTTGATGGCTGTGCCAGGTCGTCCAGGCCCTGCCGGGATTTCTCATAGTGTTTGAGGGACGACTCAAGGAAGCTGCGATCAGCATTGCGGGTCAGGCGCGGCAGCAGCGCCTGGATGGTTTCGCTGACATTGGCGGCGATTCCCAGGTCCAGCGTGGCGCGACGGCCAAGGGCCTGGGGATTGCGATCGACCTGGATGATCTTCGCGTCGGAGGGGTAGAACTGGCGATAGGGAAAGTCGGTGCCCAGCATGATCAGCGTGTCGCAGTTGAGCATCGCGTGATAGCCCGAGCTGAAGCCGATCAACCCGGTCATGCCGACATCGAAGGGGTTGTCCCATTCCACGTGCTCCTTGCCTCGCAGCGCGTGTACCACCGGGGCGCCAAGGACGTCGGCCAGGGCCACCACTTCATCGTGGGCTCCCGCGCAACCGCTGCCGCACAGCAGGGTGACGGATTTACTTTGCTCAAGGATGTCGGTCAGGCGTTGCAGGTCCTGTTCCGCCGGCAAGGTACGTGGCGCCAGCAACGCGGGCCATGGCTTGAATGTGTCTTCGACTTCCAGCAGCGACACATCCCCAGGAATGACCACCACCGCCACGCCGCGATTGAGGATCGCCGAGCGCATGGCGCGATGCAGCACATGGGGCATTTGTTCGGGGTTGGTCACTAGTTCAATAAAGTGGCTGCACTCCTTGAACAACTCCTGGGGATGGGTTTCCTGGAAGTAGTTCAGGCCGATCTCAGAGGACGGGATCTGTGCGGCAATGGCCAGTACCGGGACCTGGTTGCGGTGGCAATCGAATAGACCATTGATCAAGTGCAGGTTGCCCGGCCCGCAACTGCCGGCGCACACCGTCAGCTCGCCAGTGGCCGCGGCTTCTGCACCGGCGGCAAAGGCGGCAACTTCCTCGTGACGCACATGCATCCACTCGATGCTGTCCATGGTGCGCAGCGCGTCGGTGAGGCCATTGAGGCTGTCGCCGGTCAGTCCCCAGATGCGTTTGATGCCTGCTTGTTCAAGAGTGGTCGCCAGTTGCTGGGCCAGGGTGATTTTCGCCATGAAGAACTCCAATCGTCAGTGAGCTGATCAATAGGGGACAACTCGATGGTTGCCAATGTTCACCTTGAGTGGCATTGCCTGGCTCACATGAAAGATGTTTCACCGGGTGACGATCGTTTCAACGCCCACAAAAAAGCCCTGAACTCCAGCTATCCGGGGTTCAGGGCTTAGTGTGGCGGGCTAAAGCTTAACGCCGGCGAAACAACGGCAAAGGCTCATCCGTCGCCGCCTGGTACGTCACCGAGAAGTCCTTGAGACTATCCAGCGCTTCGTACGGGTCTTTGTCCGCCCGTAACGCATAGGCATCAAACCCACAGCGGCGCAGGTAAAACAGCTGGTCGCGTAGTACATCGCCAATCGCCCGCAACTCACCCTTGTAACCATAACGGTCACGCAGCAAGCGGGCGTTGGAGTAGTTGCGACCGTCGGTAAAGGCCGGGAAGTTCAGGGCGATGACCTGGAAGTGCTCCACGTCGTCACCGATCTCTTCGGCTTCTTCATCGGCGTCCAGCCACACACCCAGGCCGCCGTCGCGGGCCTTGAGGGCGTGAGCATGCTCGCGCCAGAGGGCCAGCGGCACAATCAGGTCGTCGCAGTTGGAAATGCCATCGAAGGTCGTGTCCTTGGGCAGCAAGTGCCAGGTTTCGTCGACCACTTCGTTGTTCTTAATGATTCGCTGCATAGACACGCTCCTTGAACAGGTCAATGCCGATGCGCTGGTAGGTGTCGATGAAGCGCTCATCTTCGGTGCGTTGTTCGATGTAGACGTCGATCAACTTGCCGATCACCTCGGGCATGGCTTCCTGGGCGAAGGACGGGCCCAGGATCTTGCCCAGGCTCGCATCGCGACTGGCGCTGCCGCCCAGGGACACTTGGTAGAATTCTGCGCCTTTCTTGTCCACCCCGAGGATGCCGATGTGGCCGACGTGGTGGTGACCACAGGCGTTCATGCAGCCAGAGATATTCAGGTCCAGCTCGCCGATGTCGAACAGGTAGTCCAGGTCGTCGAAACGGCGCTGGATCGATTCGGCAATTGGGATCGATTTGGCGTTGGCCAGGGAGCAGAAGTCACCGCCCGGGCAGCAGATGATGTCGGTCAGAAGACCGATGTTCGGCGTGGCGAAGCCTTGTTCGCGCAACTCGCCCCACAGGGTGAACAACTGGCTCTGTTCAACGTCTGCCAGGATGATGTTCTGTTCGTGGGAGGTGCGCAGTTGGCCGAAGCTGTAGCGCTCGGCCAGGTCGGCGACGCCGTCCAGTTGCTTGTCAGTGATGTCGCCTGGCGCTACGCCGGTCGGTTTCAGCGATAGGGTCACGGCGACATAGCCTGGCTTCTTGTGGGCCAGGGTATTGCGCACACGCCAGCGGGCAAAACCTGGGTGTTGCTGGTCGAGTTCGGCCAACTCGGCGTCCAGATTGCTCAGTGCCTTGTAGTCCGGATCGACGAAGTGCTTGGTGACGCGATGCACTTCAGCGTCGGTCAGGGTGGTCTGGCCGCCGCGCAGGTGTTCCATCTCGGCGTCGACTTTCTGCGCAAAGACTTCAGGCGTCAGGGCCTTGACCAGGATCTTGATCCGCGCCTTGTACTTGTTGTCACGACGGCCATAGCGGTTGTAGACCCGCAGGATGGCGTCGAGGTAGCTCAACAGGTCTTGCCACGGCAGGAACTCGTTGATGAAGGCGCCGACCACCGGGGTACGACCGAGGCCACCACCCACCAGCACACGGAAGCCCAACTCACCGGCGGCGTTGTACACCGGCTCCAGGCCAATGTCGTGGACTTCAATCGCCGCGCGGTCCGAGGTCGAGCCATTGATGGCGATCTTGAACTTGCGCGGCAGGTAGGCGAATTCCGGGTGGAAGGTGGTCCACTGGCGAACGATTTCGCACCATGGGCGGGGGTCGATCACCTCGTCGGCTGCAACGCCGGCGAACTGGTCGGTGGTGACGTTGCGCAGGCAGTTACCGCTGGTCTGGATCGCGTGCATTTGCACGGTGGCCAGTTCTTCCAGAATGTCCGGCACATCTTCCAGGGCCGGCCAGTTGAACTGCACGTTCTGGCGGGTACTGATGTGGGCGTAGCCCTTGTCGAAGTCGCGAGCAATCTTGGCCATCATTCGCGTCTGGCGCGAAGTGAGTTGGCCATAGGGCACGGCAACCCGCAGCATCGGCGCAAAGCGCTGAATATAAAGGCCATTTTGCAAGCGCAGAGGGCGAAACTCTTCTTCGCTCAGCTCGCCTGCCAGATAGCGTCGGGTCTGATCACGGAACTGCTTGACGCGGTCCTCGATGATGCGCTGATCGTATTCGTCGTATACGTACATATAGGTCCTGTTCTCGGCAAATCTGCGCGCACGGCCGCGCACTCCAAACGGAGCCGGCGCACGATACCAGTTTGCGTTTATGCGCAAAAGTGATGTTTAAGTATATGCAAAGAACCAAATCGACTAATGAGATTGATTATTGGATTACCCACATTTGTCACGGGGGCAATCATGGACTTTACTGTGGGCGAGTCTTAATGCAATCACCCATAAAACCGACAAGAGGCGATGCGATGAGCAATCCGACTAAAGCCAGCAAAAGCGACAGTTCCGTGGACGCTTGGGCCATTCTCTTTCTGATTATTTTGGTGGTTTCAACGGCTGTGTTCTGGGTCAGCCATCAATAAAGGACGTTGCCTGAGCTTCGGGGGGTGTCCCGCCGTGGCGATTAGCCGAGATTGAGCGGCTTATTGTCATTACACTGGGCGGCAACTATCTGGGGCTCAGGTAATGATGCTGAAGGTTCTCTACAAGTGTTTGCTGGTGGCGAGTATGCCGTTCTGGGCGATGGCCCATGCAACGTCGGTGGTTTTTCTCAACCCTGGAACCTCGACCGAAACCTTCTGGGTCAACTATGCGCAATTCATGCAGGCCGCCGCCAGGGACCTCGGCCTGGATTTGCGCGTGCGTTATTCCGAGCGCGATCCGCAAAACACCCTCCAGCAGGCCCGCGAAGCTTTACAAGGCTCCCAGCGCCCAGACTACCTGGTGCTGGTCAACGAGCAGTACATTGCCCCGCAAATCCTGCGCCTGTCCCAGGGCAGCGGGGTCAAGTTGCTAATCGTCAATAACGCCCTGACGCCTGACCAGGTGCAACTGTTGGACGCACGTAAATATCCCAACTGGATCGGTAGCCTCGTCGCCAACGACGAGGAGGGCGGTTACCTGATGCTCAAGGAACTGATGCGCATCCATGGCCCGGTCGCCGCCGGCCAAACCCTCGATTTGCTGGCCTTCTCCGGCGCCAAGAACACCCCCACCGCACAGCTGCGTGAACAAGGTTTGCAGCGAGCCCTGGGGGAGCATCCCGAAGTACGCCTGCGCCAATTGGTTTACGGCGAATGGAACCGTCTGCGCGCCTTTGAGCAGGCCACGCTGTTGTTCAAGCGTTATCCGCAGACCACGCTGGTGTGGTCGGCCAATGACGAGATGGCTCTGGGCGCCATGACCGCCCTGCAGAACAGCGGCCGCACGCCGGGCAAGGATGTGCTGTTCAGTGCGGTCAACAGCTCACACCCAGTGCTTGCAGCGCTTCTTGATGGACGGTTGAGCGCGTTGGTGGCCGGGCACTTCACCCTGGGCGGTTGGGCTATGGTACTGGTGCATGACGATGCCAGGGGTGTGGACATCGGCCTGCATGGCGAGCGGGAACGCCAAGAGGCGTTGTTCCAGCTGATTGACCCCGCACAGGCCCGACGCCTTCAAGAGATCAATGCTCATCAGGATTATGACGTGGATTTTCGGGCGCTGTCAGCCGAAGGCAAGCCTGCGACCTACCGTTACCCTTTCAGCTTGCAACTGCTCATGCCCTGATCGCTTTCACACTCCGGCCAAGTGCAACACCAGCTTGACGATGCCAAACAGCGTCAGGGCAAAGATGGCTGTGAACAGGATGCCAAGCACCACGAAATGACTGGGTTTGCCGTGGGTAAAATCGCGGGCGCGATTCTTCCCGCTTTGCACGCCGAAGGCGGCGGCTATCACGCTGTGGAGCATCTGCCAGAAGGTTGGCGGTTTGTGGTTGGCTGGATCGTCCATACATCCCCCGGTGAAGGTGTGTATGGACAGCATAGTCAATCCAGCGCCGTTAGTTGTCGTAACCCAGGTTCGGCGCCAGCCAGCGCTCGCTCACAGCCAGGTCCTGGCCTTTGCGGGCGGTGTAGCTGGCGATCTGGTCCTTGTCGACTTTGCCCACGGCAAAGTACTGCGCCTGCGGGTGGGCGAAGTACCAACCGCTGACCGCTGCCGCCGGGAACATCGCGTAGTGCTCGGTAAGGAACACGCCACTGCGCCCGGCCTGCATTTCGCGGGCTTGAGGGTCGAGCAGCTGGAACAAGGTACCTTTCTCGGTGTGATCCGGGCACGCAGGGTAGCCAGGGGCAGGGCGGATGCCGCTGTATTGCTCCTTGATCAGCGCATCGTTATCCAGTTGCTCGTCCTTGGCGTAGCCCCAGTAGTCCTTACGCACTTGCTGGTGCAACCATTCGGCGCAGGCCTCGGCCAGGCGGTCGGCCAGGGCCTTGACCATGATCGAGTTGTAGTCGTCACCAGCGTCCTGGTAGGCCTTGGCCACTTCTTCGGCGCCGATGCCAGCGGTGGTAATAAAGCCACCCACATAGTCGGTGATGCCGCTGTCTTTGGGTGCGACGAAGTCGGCGAGGGAGAAGTTCGGCTTGCCGTCAGTCTTGATGATCTGCTGGCGCAAGTGGTGCAGTTTTGCCAGAGGCTTGCCGTCATCGCCGTAGACTTCCAGGTCATCGTCCTGCACCTGGTTGGCCGGCCAAAAGCCAAACACGGCGCGGGCGCTGATGAGTTTTTCGTCGATCAGCTTGGCGAGCATTTCCTGGGCATCGGCGTACAACGAGGTGGCGGCTTCACCCACCACTTCGTCAGTGAGGATGCGCGGGAATTTGCCGGCCAGGTCCCAGGAGATGAAGAACGGCGTCCAGTCGATGTACTTGGCCAGCACTTTCAGGTCGATATTGTCCAGCACCTTGGCGCCAGTGAATGTGGGCTTGACCGGGGTGTAAGTGCTCCAGTCGAACTGCGGCTTCTTGGCGATGGCCACCGGGTAGCTCAGGCGTTCAGTGCGGGCGCTGCGGTTGGCGGTGCGCTCACGCACTTCGATGTAGTCCAGGCGGGTTCTCTCGACGAAACCGGCTTTCAACTCCTTGGACAACAACTGCGTCGCCACGCCCACAGCGCGGGAGGCGTCGGTGACGTAGATCACCGCGTCATTGCTGTACTTGGGCTCGATCTTCACCGCCGTGTGGGCCTTGGAGGTGGTAGCACCACCGATCATCAGCGGCAGGTGGAAGTCCTGGCGCTGCATCTCGCGGGCGACGTGCACCATCTCATCCAGGGACGGTGTGATCAGGCCGGACAAGCCGATGATGTCGCACTTCTGTTCCTTGGCCACTTGCAGGATTTTCTCGGCCGGGACCATCACGCCAAGGTCGACGATGTCATAACCGTTGCAACCGAGCACCACGCCGACAATGTTTTTGCCGATGTCATGCACGTCGCCTTTTACCGTCGCCATGAGGATCTTGCCCTTGGCTTCTGGCTTGTCGCCTTTTTCCAACTCGATAAACGGGATCAAGTGGGCCACGGCCTGCTTCATGACCCGGGCGGATTTCACCACTTGGGGCAGGAACATTTTGCCGGCACCAAACAGGTCGCCAACGATGTTCATGCCGGACATCAGCGGGCCTTCGATCACTTCAATGGGGCGGGCGAACGACTGCCGGGATTCTTCGGTGTCTTCGACGATGTGTGAGGTGATGCCCTTGACCAGGGCGTGTTCCAGGCGCTTGTTGACTTCCCAGCTACGCCACTCTTCAGTCTCGGCTTCCTTGACGCTGCCGTCGCCCTTGTACTTGTCGGCAATGGCGAGGAGGGCGTCGGTGCCTTCCGGGGTGCGGTTGAGCACCACGTCTTCCACAGCGTCGCGCAGTTCGGCCGGGATCTGGTCGTAGATCTCCAACTGGCCAGCGTTGACGATGCCCATGCTCAGGCCGTTGCGGATCGCATACAGCAGGAACACCGAGTGAATCGCCTCACGCACCGGGTTGTTGCCACGAAATGAGAATGACACGTTGGACACGCCACCCGAGGTCAACGCATGCGGCAGTTCGTCACGGATGTAGGCACACGCGTTGATGAAATCGACGGCGTAGTTGTTGTGCTCTTCGATACCGGTGGCGACCGCGAAGATGTTCGGGTCAAAGATGATGTCTTCCGGCGGGAAGCCGACTTCATTGACCAGGATATCGTAGGAGCGTTTGCAGATTTCCTTCTTGCGCGCTTCGGTGTCGGCCTGGCCGGATTCGTCGAAGGCCATCACCACCACCGCAGCGCCGTAGCGCTTGCACAGTTTGGCGTGATAAATGAACTGCTCCACGCCTTCCTTCATGCTGATGGAGTTGACGATACCCTTGCCCTGGATGCACTTGAGGCCCGCTTCGATCACTTCCCACTTGGAGGAGTCGATCATGATCGGTACCCGGGAGATGTCCGGCTCGCCGGCAATCAGATTGAGGAAGGTCACCATGGCCTTCTTCGAATCGAGCATCCCTTCGTCCATGTTGATGTCGATCACCTGGGCGCCGGCTTCCACCTGCTGCAGGGCGACTTCCAGGGCTTCGGTGTAGTTGTCTTCACGGATCAGCCTTGCGAAGCGCGCGGAACCGGTGATGTTGGTCCGCTCGCCAACGTTGACGAACAACGAGCTGCGATCAATGGTGAACGGTTCCAGGCCCGACAGGCGGCAGGCCTTGGGGATGTCGGGGATCTGACGTGGCGCATAGCCGGCCACGGCCTTGGCGATGGCTTCGATATGGCCCGGCGTGGTACCGCAGCAGCCGCCGACGATATTGAGGAAACCGCTCTGGGCGAACTCCTCGATGACCTTGGCGGTCTCTTCCGGCAGTTCGTCGTATTCACCGAATTCGTTGGGCAAGCCGGCGTTTGGGTGCGCGGAAACGTAGGTGCTGGCCTTGTTCGACAACTCTTCCAGGTACGGCCGCAGTTCGCTGGCGCCGAGGGCGCAGTTCAGACCGACGGAAATCGGCTTGGCGTGGCAGATGGAGTTCCAGAACGCTTCGGTGGTCTGGCCCGACAGAGTCCGTCCGGACGCATCGGTGATGGTCCCGGAAATCATGATCGGCAGTTCGACACCCAGCTCTTCATAGACGCCTTGCACGGCAAAGATCGCGGCCTTGGCGTTGAGGGTGTCGAAGATGGTTTCGATGAGGATCATGTCCGCACCGCCTTCGATCAGGCCCTTGGTGGCCTCGGTGTAGTTTTCCACCAATTCATCGAAGGTCACGTTGCGGTAGCCGGGGTTGTTGACGTCCGGCGACAGCGAACAGGTACGGCTGGTCGGGCCGAGCACGCCGGCGACAAAGCGCGGCTTGTCCGGGGTCTCCAGGGTTTTCGCGTCGGCAACCTTGCGCGCCAGGCGGGCGCCTTCTACGTTCAATTCATAGGCCAGCCCTTGCATGCCGTAGTCGGCCTGGGACACTTGAGTGGCGTTGAATGTGTTGGTTTCGAGGATGTCGGCGCCGGCATCCAGGTAAGCCTTCTCGATCCCGCCGATCACGTCTGGGCGAGTGAGGATCAGCAGGTCGTTATTGCCCTTGATGTCGCTTGGCCAATCGGCGAAGCGTTTGCCACGGTAGTCCTCTTCCTCCAGTTTGTAGCTCTGGATCATCGTGCCCATACCACCATCGAGGATCAGGATGCGTTCCTTGAGGGCTTGGTGAAGGGCTTGCAGACGAGCGCTACGATCGGGCATGGGACTACTCTGGTCAGGCATTACGGAGGGCGTGGATCATAGCAAACCTGTGCGCTTTTAGAGCATGTTCGGCTTTTGCATGAATATCGCTCATGTTGGGTGAGGGTGCAGATCGGTAGAATCACCGGGATTTTCACCGTATGCATTGAATCGGGACCGGAAACATGTCACTTCGCCTCATCATCAGCGCCGTTCTTGCGCTGATCGCCAGCAGCACACAGGCCCAAGGTCCCGCGCAGAGCCTTTCCTATACCCGTGATATCCAGCCGATTTTCACCGAGAAGTGTGTGGCCTGCCATGCCTGCTACGACTCGGCCTGCCAGCTCAACCTGGGCAGCGGCGAAGGTGCCGCACGGGGCGCGAGCAAGGTTGCGGTCTACGACGGTGAGCGCAGCCAGGCTTCGCAGCCCACGCGCTTGTTTTACGATGCGTTCGGCAAGGCGCAGTGGCAGGCGCTGGGCTTCGGTTCGGTTTTGGACGCCCAAGGCAGCCAGGCGGCGTTGATGGCGCGGATGCTCGACCTGGGCCACAAGACGCCATTGGCGCCCAATGCCAAGTTGCCCGCCGAGATTGTGCTGGGCCTGAACCGGGAAAACATGTGCCCGCTGCCGGGGGAGTTCGATGCCTATGCCAGCGACCACCCCAGGGAAGGCATGCCGCTGGCAGTTACCGGCCTGACCGACCAGCAGTACCAGACCCTGCAACGCTGGTTGGCCTCCGGTGCACCCATCGATGAACAAGGGCTGGCGCCGAGCGCCCAGGAGGCCTTGCAAGTGCAGCAGTGGGAAAACCTGCTCAATCAGCCCGGTGCGCGGGAAAGCCTGGTGGCGCGCTGGCTCTACGAGCATCTGTTCCTTGCCCATATCTATTTAGAGGGCGGCGAGCCGGGGCATTATTTCCAGTGGGTGCGCTCGCGTACGCCCAGCGGCCAGCCGATTGACCTGATCAACACCCGCAGACCCAATGACGACCCGGGCATCCAGGTGTACTACCGCTTGTGGCCGGTGCAAGGGGTTATCGTCCACAAGACGCATATCACGTACCCGTTCAGCGCCGAGAAAATGGCCCGGATCAAGTCGCTGTTCTACAGCGGCGACTGGCAGGTCCACGCGCTGCCTGGCTATGGTCCTGCACGCCGGGCCAATCCGTTCGAGACCTTCGAGGCCATCCCGGCCAAGGCGCGCTACCAGTTCATGCTGGATAACGCCGAATACTTCGTACGCACCTTTATTCGCGGGCCGGTATGCCGTGGGCAAATTGCCACGGACGTGATCCGCGACAACTACTGGACCCTGTTCCAGGACCCCGAGCACGACCTGTACATCACCGACGCCCGTTATCGCGGCCAGACCACGCCGTTGCTGGCGATGCCGGGGCAGAACGACGATGTGGGCAGTGTGTTGAGCCTGTGGCGGGCCTACCGCGACAAGCGCAACGAATACGAAGCCCTGCGCCGGGACAGCTACGCGGATCTGCCGCCGCCGAGTTGGTCGAGCCTGTGGACAGGTAATGACAATGCCTTGCTGTCGATCTTCCGCCATTTCGACAGCGCGTCAGTGAACAAGGGCCTGATCGGCGAAGTACCGCAAACGATGTGGTTGTTCGACTATCCGCTGCTGGAGCGGACCTATTACCAGTTGGCGGTCAACTTTGACGTGTTCGGCAATGTCTCCCACCAGGCGCAGACCCGGCTGTATTTCGACCTGATCCGCAACGGCGCCGAGCAGAACTTCCTGCGCTTGATGCCAGCCGACTCCCGGGACGGATTTCTCGATGACTGGTACCAGAACAGCGGCAAGGTCAAGCTGTGGCTGGACTATGAGGCCATCGATAATGACAAGCCCAGCGGGCTGAAGCTGGATGAGAAGGACCCCAAGCGCGATTTCGCCAACCAGTTGCTTGCCCGTTATGGCGACCTCAATGCCAGCCCTGACCCGATCAACCGCTGCATCGGTGCGTACTGTTCGCGGCCCGCAATTGATCCGGCGTTGCGAGACGTCGAGCAGGCGTTGAGTCGCCTGACCTCCCGACCTGCGGCGGGCCTCAAGGTGATCGAGCAACTGCCTGAAGCGACGATGTTGCGCATCGAGACCCGTAGCGGCAAGCGCGAGGTCTACAGCCTGTTACGCAATCGCGCCCATAGCAACGTAGCGTTCATGCTCGGTGAGGCCTATCGCTATCAGCCTGGTCTGGACACCCTGACCATTTATCCTGGCGTGCTCAGCAGCTATCCGAACTTCATCTTCAATATTGCTGCCGAAGACGTGCCTGAGTTCGTCGAAGACATGGAATACGCCAAGGACGCCAAGCGGTTTGAGAGAATCGTCGACCGCTGGGGTGTGCGTCGCAGTCATCCGCAGTTCTGGCTGTATTTCCACGATTTGTCGCAGTACATCCGTGAAACCACGCCGATGGAAGAGGGCGTATTGGACATGAATCGCTATGAAAACCTTTGATTACGGCGCGTTTTCTTTTCCGACAAAAATACTAGGACTTTGTGCCTCCGCAATGATTGGCGTAAACTGCCGGCAAGCCTGTGAGGATTTTCCATGACTGCCATAACCATTACTGACGCCGCCCACGATTACCTGGCTGATCTGCTGTCCAAGCAGAACACTCCAGGTATTGGTATCCGTGTCTTTATCACCCAGCCTGGCACCCAGTACGCAGAGACGTGCATTGCCTACTGCAAGCCGGGGGAAGAGAAACCCGAAGATACCGCCCTGGGGCTCAAGAGCTTCACCGCGTACATCGACGCCTTCAGCGAAGCCTTTCTTGACGATGCCGTGGTTGACTACGCCACCGATCGCATGGGCGGCCAGTTGACCATTAAAGCGCCTAACGCCAAGGTGCCGAGCGTCAACGCCGACAGCCCGGTCAACGAGCGTATCAACTATTACCTGCAAACCGAGATCAACCCTGGGTTGGCCAGCCACGGCGGCCAAGTCAGCCTGATCGACGTAGTGGATGACGGTATTGCCGTGTTGAAATTCGGCGGCGGTTGCCAGGGCTGTGGCCAGGCGGACGTGACCTTGCGCGAAGGCATCGAGCGCACCTTGCTTGAGCGGGTTCCCGAGCTCAAGGGTGTACGTGATGTGACTGACCACACGCAGAAAGAAAACGCCTACTACTAAGGTGTTCGCTGCGAGCATGAAAAACGGCGCCCCGTGAGCGCCGTTTTTTTATGAGCTTAATTCAATGGGTTATATGGGTTTTGTAATAATTAGGGTTAAGTGTGGGGGCAGGTTTGAGTACATATCCGTTGCTGCGGTAATGGCGACTTAGGGTTATGCCCTTACGGCGTGTCACTTTGCAAAAGCGGCAAAGTAACCAAATGTATGGTCAGCCCCACCACTTGGTGCCTCGCCTAGGCTCGGCGTACCCTCACCGTGGGTCGCCGCGCTGGGCCATCCCTGGCCCAGCGCGGCTAAACCGGCGTCCTGCCGGTTTACCCACTGCGCAACACCTGCGTTCGGCCTCTGGTTTTATGGGCAGGCAGATCAAGAGCCATCCGTTTTTCTGTAGGAGCGAGGGGGACGCCTAGTTCTTGCTCGCGAAGAACCTGAGGGCACCGCGGTGATTCAGGGAGCCAGCGTCATCGTTAACGACCATCGCGAGCAAGCTCGCTCCTACAGGTGGCAGTGGGTCCGCTCTTGCTTTTCACCACTCAGGTCGGCTACCAGGCCGCCGTGCTTTTGCTTTTGCTTTTGATCTAAGGCGCCCCGTTAACCACGATGGCTGAACGCAGGCATTGATCCGTGGGTAAACCGGCAGGACGCCGGTTTAGCCGCGCTGGGCCAAGGATGGCCCATCGCGGCGGCCCACGGAGCAATGCCGGAGTGAAGGCATGCCGAGCCTAGGCGAGGCACCAAGTGGTGGGGCAAGAGCCTTTTGGTTACTTTTGGGCTCTTTTCAAAAGTGACACGCCGTAAGGGCGTAACCCTAAGCCGCCCTGACTAAAATAACGGATATGTACCCAACCCAACCCAACCCAACCCAACCCAACCCAACCCAACCCACAGGGTTTTGCATTAGCATCCGGGAATACTCAAGGCCGATATAAGTGCGCATGACCTGCGCGATACAACGATGACTCGCTGAAACCGTCACTGGCCAACACCCGGCCCACCACAATCAACGCCGTCCGCCTGAACCCCTTGGCCGCTACCTTTTCGGCAATATCCGCCAACGTACCGATAACCCAATCCTGATCTGGCCAGGTTGCACGATGCACCACGGCAATCGGGCAGTCGGGGCCGTAGTGAGGCAGCAGTTCAGCGACGATCTTCTCCAGATGATTGACCCCCAGATGAATCGCCATAGTCGTACCGTGGCTGGCCAGACTACTAAATGACTCTCCCGCCGGCATCGCAGTTTTATCGGCATAGCGGGTCAGGATCACGCTCTGGGCGATATCCGGCAGGGTCAGTTCAGCCTCCAGCAGCGCCGCACAGGCGGCCACGGCTGTCACGCCCGGAATGATCTGGAAGGGAATGCCCAGCTCCCGCAGCCAGCGAATCTGCTCGCCAATCGCACCATACAAGCTAGGGTCGCCGGAATGCACCCGTGCCACGTCCTGGCCGTTTTCGTGGGCGGCCTTGATCAAACCGATGATCTGCTCAAGGTGTAGTTCGGCGCTGTTGATCACCTGTTCGGCCTGATGACCTTCCAGCACGGCGGCCGGTACCAGCGAGCCCGCATAAATGATCACCGGGCAGCTGCGAATCAGCCGCTGGCCCTTGACGGTAATCAGTTCGGGATCGCCGGGGCCCGCACCGATGAAAAAGACGGTCATGACGGTTTCCTATGCAAAAAAACAAGCGTGCAAGGCTTCAGATGAAGATTGCTCATGATCAAGGCTGGCGATTATCGAGATTTTAGCCGCAACTGGCTAACGCAAAGGTGGCCTGGGCGTTTTTCTGACGAGTGATCAGCAGCCTCGCCGACCCCTGGGCCAAGTGTTCAGCCAAGGCCAGGGCGGCACTTTCGGCAACGCCATGGCAGCCCGTATGGGCGAAGGCGATAGCCGACTTGTGGCTCAGCCGGGGTTCATACAATACCAATTGCCCGGCACTGAAAAACTGCAGCGGCAGGTTCAAGGCCTTGGCCAATGCCAACAGCCCTGGTTCATCCTGTTTGAGATCAATACTGGCCAGTGCAGTGATGCGTTGGCGATCGATGCCGCCCTCGTCGAGGGCCTTGTTGAACAGGGCAAGCAGGGTGTCAGTGTCGCAGCCACGCTGGCAACCCAGGCCGACCACCAGGGTCGGCGCTGTGTTGTCAGTGGTCATGCCGAGTATTGATCGTCACGGTTACGGCGAAACAGCCAGGCGCTGATCAGGCCCAGGGCCAGCCAGAAGGCAACGTTGGTCAATTGCGAGGCAATCTTGAACTGCGCTTCCAGCGCTTCAGGAGCCAGCATTGAATGGGCTTCCGGTTGCGGCGCGCCAATCACATGGGGCACCGCCAGGATTGCCACGCCCAACACTTTCAGCAGCCAGTTGCGACCGAACACGATCAACGCAATACCGGCGGCAGTGGAACCGGCCGTGCCGATCCACCAGATTTGCCGTTGCGCCAGGTCAGCCGCAGCAGTGCCCGGCAGTTCCGGTGGCAGGCCAAGGGTTGGCGCGAGGACGAAGGTTGCATAACCCGCCAGGCCCCACAGCAGGCCTTGAGCGGTGCGGGTTGGCGCACGCAAGGTGTAGAGGCCGGCCAGCATCAGCGCGAAGCCGACCGCGACCACCAGGTTGCCGCCCGTGGTGGACAGTACGCGCTGCCAGCCGTTTTCCGGCTCCCAGGCTTCGGCGTCGTGGCTGTGAGCGGCAGCGGTGCCGTTGGCATGCTCATGCACCTGGGTAGCCGCGGGGGCGTTTTCGAAGGTTTCCGCCTGGAGAATCAGCGGCGCGACCCAGAAGCTTTGCAGCAGGGTCAGCAACAGGGCAGCCAACAGGCCAGTGAAACCTGCGGTTTGGGCAATTCGCTTGATCATGTTGGCAGGTCTCAATGGCACGGGAACGCGGCGCTGTGGCGGGTATCGTGGGCGGCGTTGTGCACGGCCTCAATATGGGAGAAACCGGCGAAATACACCAGGCACGCGCCCAGAATCGACGCACCGATGGCGGCGGTCAGGCGTTGGCTCAAGGTGGCGGTGTTGCTTGCGGTATGCGAGGTGCTGCTGATGATCGACATGGCACGTCCCTTTCGAGTGTCAGGGTGAAACGAGCGCATGAAAACCCTGCGAGCCAGGCACGCAGAGTTCTGAACAGCGCCCGCCCACCGCGGGTTTGTTATTTGATTGATCGGGCCGGTCTCCGGGCTTGCGAGGGGGCTCTTGAAAAGAGTCGACCTAAAAGCATCGCCTTCCCATGCCATCTCGGCACAGTGGATCTGATGCTTCGCTCGCTTACCGTTGCGGGGGCAGCACCGGACTGGTCATGGCTTGAGTCAAGCACATGATTTACCGGTTTCCCGTTTCACCCTGTGAAGGGCACCCGAAACAAGATGTGTAGGAGAGCATGGGTGAGGGATGGTAGTCAAATTGACCGAGCCCCTGTAGCCTTGCGCCTTCGAGGTTCTTCGGCCCAGGTCGAAGCTAAGAAGGGAACGCGGTTGATGCCGCGGCTGCCCCCGCAACTGTAAAGGGTTGATCTGACTGCCACGCCACTGCCTGAACAAGGCGGGAAGGCGCAGCCAGCGCCAGTCGCAAGACCGGCAAGCCCCAAGCCAGGAGACCTGCCTCGCTACGATTCTCAACTTTCAACCGGGCGGGGTGATCCGGTGGCGAAATGGGCTTCTGCGCGCCGCCGCAGGGCCAATCGTCCCGTCTGCCCGCCACCTTGCCAAAGGGCATCCGATGAAAACACTGGCCAAACTCCCCGTCACCATCGTTACCGGCTTTCTCGGTTCGGGTAAAACCACCTTGTTGCGCCATATGCTCGACAACGCTCAGGGCCGCCGCATCGCCGTGATCGTTAACGAATTCGGCGAGCTGGGCATTGACGGTGAAATTCTCAAACAGTGCTCCATCGGTTGCACCGAAGAAGAAGCCAACGGCCGCGTGTATGAACTGGCCAACGGTTGCCTGTGCTGCACCGTCCAGGAAGAGTTCTTCCCGGTAATGCGCGAGCTGGTAGCCCGTCGCGGCGACCTCGACCACATTCTCATTGAGACCTCGGGCCTGGCCCTGCCAAAACCGTTGGTCCAGGCCTTCCAATGGCCGGAAATTCGCAGCGCCTGCACCGTTGATGCGGTGATCACCGTGGTCGACAGCCCGGCCGTGGCTGCTGGCACCTTCGCTGCGTTCCCGGATCAGGTGGATGCCCAGCGCAAACTTGACCCGAATCTGGACCACGAATCGCCGCTGCACGAGCTGTTCGCCGACCAACTGGCCAGCGCCGACCTGGTGATCCTCAACAAATCCGACCTCATCAGCGCCGAAGACCTGGCCCGCGTGCGCCTGGAAGTGGCTGAAGAGTTGCCGCCAGCGGTGAAGATCATCGAAGCCAGCAGCGGTCGCGTGCCATTGGACGTGTTGATTGGCCTGGGCGCCGGTTCCGAAGAACACATCGACAGCCGCCACAGCCATCACGATCATCATCACGAAGGTGAAGACGACCACGACCATGACGCCTTCGACTCGATTTCCATCGAGCTGCCACAAGCCGACGAAAGCCTGCTGCTCGATGCCTTGACCCAACTGGTGGTCCAGCACGGCATCCTGCGGGTCAAGGGCTTCGCCGCAGTCCCCAACAAGCCAATGCGCCTGCTGATCCAGGGCGTGGGCACCCGTTTCGACAAGCACTTCGACCGCGCCTGGCGCGCCGATGAGCCGCGCGCCACACATCTGGTGCTGATCGGCCAGGAACTGGACGCCACCTTGCTCGAAGCGCAATTGCGCGCTGCCCTCAGCGTTTAAGCCATGCACCTGCTCAGGACCCAGCCCGGCGGTTTCGTCTCGGATGACAACATTGCCGACCTTGGACAAACCCCCGCCGAACTGGTGATCCTGTGCAGCGGCGACTCCAGCCTGGCGCTGCTGGCCGAAGCTGCCCAGCAGTTGCCCGAGGATTACCCGAGCCTGCGCCTGGCCAACCCGATGCAGGTGCAGAACCACGCCTCGGTCGACCTGTATGTCGATGAGGTGCTGCGCCACGCCAAGGTCATCCTGATTTCACTGCATGGTGGGATCGGTTATTGGCGTTACGGTATCGAGCGTTTGGTGCAGTTGGCCGAGCGCGGTGTGCAACTGATTTTGGTGCCGGGTGACGACCGTCCAGACCCGGAACTCAGCGGCCTGAGTACCGTCAGCGCGCAAGAGCGCGATCGGCTCTGGCACTTCCTGCGCCAGGGCGGCTTGGGCAATGCGCTGGATTTCTATCGCTGCCTGGCCAACGGGTATCTGGGGCGCGACTATGGCTGGTCCGAGCCGCAAATCCTGCCGCGTACGGCGATCTATCATCCCCATAAAGCCAACGCGTGCCTGAGTGATTGGCAGGCCGACTGGCAGCCCGATCTTCCCGTGGCAGCAGTGCTGTTCTACCGCTCCCATTTGCAGGCAGCCAATACCGGCTTTATCGATGTGTTCTGCCAGCGCCTGCAGGCAGCGGGGTTGAACCCATTGCCCATGGCTGTGGCCAGTTTGAAAGAGCCCGGCTGCCTGACGGTGGTCGAGGACTTGCTGGATGAGGTGCAGGCTTCGGTGATTCTCAATACCACCGGTTTCGCCCAATCCAGCCCCGAAGCGCCGCACTTGCGACCGTTTCGCCGCAATATCCCGGTGATCCAGGCCATTTGCGCCCAGGACAACGAACCCGCCTGGCAGGCCAGCGAGCAAGGCCTTGGCCCCCGTGACCTGGCAATGCACATTGCGTTGCCGGAGCTGGACGGGCGGATCATCAGCCGCCCCATCAGCTTCAAGGACCTGGCTTGGCGCAGCGAGCGCAGCCAGTCGGATGTGGTGTGCTACCGGGCGCAACCTGAGCGCATGGACTTCGTCGCTAACCTGGCGCGGCGCTGGGTCGACCTGGCGCGGGTGCCGAATGCTGAAAAACGCATCGCCTTGATTCTCGCCAATTATCCAACCCGTGATGGCCGCATCGGTAATGGCGTAGGCCTCGATACCCCGGCCGCCGCGCTGAATATCCTGCGGGCGTTGCAGATTGAAGGTTATCCGCTGCCGGACGTGTTAGCGCAAAGTGGTACGCAACTGATCCAGGATTTGCTGGGCGGTATCACCAACGACCTCGACAGCCTCGACCTGCGCCCCTGCCATCAAAGCCTGGGCCTGGACGACTACGAGGCAATGTTCAACCGCCTGCCTGAAAGCAATCGGCAGGCGGTGCTCGCACGCTGGGGTTCGCCGCACACCGACCCGATGTTCCGCGACGGCCGCATGATGATCGCCGGGCTGCGCTTGGGCTTGACGTTTATCGGTATCCAGCCGGCCCGGGGTTATCAGGTCGACGCCAGCGCGGTGTATCACGACCCGGACCTGGTGCCGCCCCACGGTTACCTGGCGTTCTACTTCTGGTTGCGCCAGACCTACGGCGCCCACGCAGTGATTCACGTTGGCAAGCACGGCAATCTGGAGTGGTTGCCCGGTAAAGGCGTCGGGCTTTCGGAAAATTGCTGGCCGGATGCATTGCTTGGCCCGCTGCCGAATATCTATCCGTTTATCGTCAATGATCCGGGCGAGGGTGCCCAGGCCAAGCGTCGCACCCAGGCGGTGATCATCGATCACCTGATGCCGCCGCTGACCCGCGCCGAAACATACGGCCCATTGCGTAACCTGGAACTGCTGGCCGACGAGTATTACGAAGCGCAACTGCTCGACCCGCGTCGAGCCAGAGAGCTGCAAAAGGACATCCTCAAGCTGGTGCGGGAAACTCGCATCGACCAAGAGTTGGCGCTGGACGAAAACCTCGACAGCGACGCCGATGCGGCGATCTGGCTGCCGCGCCTGGATACTTACCTGTGCGATCTGAAGGAGTCGCAGATTCGCGACGGCTTGCATATCTTCGGTGAATCACCCGTTGGCCGCTTGCGCATCGACACGTTGCTGGCTTTGCTACGCATTCCCCGTGGCGATGGCCGTGGTTCGCAATCGAGTTTGCTGCGGGTGTTGGCCAAGGCTTTCGAACTGGGCTTCGATCCGCTGGATTGCGCCCTGGCCGAGCCATGGGCCGGGCCTCGCCCCGAGGTATTACACACGATCGATCCACAGTTGTGGCGCACCGCTGGCGACACCCGTGAGCGCTTGGAACTGTATGCCGCGCGCTTGATTGAACAGGCGCTTGAAGGGCCGGTCGAGCAACTTGAAGAGCCCGGCTGGCACGACGTCAAGGCGGTGATCGAAAGCCTGCGCATCGTCGTCGCTCCGCGCCTGGATGCCTGCGGCCCGGCGGAGATGCGCGGCTTGCTGGATGCCCTGAGCGGGCGCTTCGTCCCCGCCGGTCCCAGCGGCGCGCCCAGCCGTGGTCGGTTGGACGTGCTGCCCACCGGGCGTAATTTTTTCTCGGTGGATGTGCGCAACCTGCCGACCACCACCGCCTGGCGCATTGGTTTCCAGTCAGCCAGCCTGATTCTTGAGCGGCACCTGCAAGACCATGGAGACCACCTGCGTCAGCTCGGCCTGTCGGTGTGGGGCACTGCTACCATGCGTACCGGCGGCGATGACATCGCCCAGGCCATGGCGCTGATGGGCGTGCGCCCTGTGTGGGCCACCGGCAGTCAGCGGGTGGATGACTTTGAAATCTTGCCGTTGAGCCTGCTGGATCGTCCGCGCGTTGATGTCACGCTGCGGGTCTCGGGGTTCTTTCGCGATGCCTTCGCCAACCTGATCCGGTTGTTTGATGCTGCGGTGCAAGCGGTCGCCGCGTTGGATGAGCCCGATGATATGAACCCGCTGGCTGCCAAGGTGCGCAGCGAGCGAGAGGCCTTGCGCTTGTCCGGTCTGGATGAAGAAGCCGCTGCCAAGCAAGCCGGCTGGCGGATCTTCGGGGCCAAACCGGGTGCTTACGGCGCTGGCGTGCAGGGCGCAATCGACGGTCGTCTGTGGCAGAGCCGCGAAGACCTGGCCGAGGTGTACCTCAATTGGGGCGGTTACGCTTATGGCGGCTCCGATGAAGGTACCGCCGCCCGCGAACAGTTCGCCCAGCGTCTGAGCCAGGTCCAGGCGGTGTTGCAGAACCAGGACAATCGCGAGCACGACCTGCTTGATTCCAACGATTACTACCAGTTTCAGGGTGGCATGCTCGCCGCCGTGGAAACCCTGAGTGGCGACAAGGCCGCCAGTTATCATGGCGACCACAGCCAGCCGGACCTGCCGAAAATCCGCACCTTGAAGGAAGAGCTGAACCGGGTGATCCGCGCCCGTGCAGCGAATCCCAAGTGGATCGAAGGGGTCAAGCGCCATGGCTATAAAGGCGCGTTCGAGATGGCGGCAACGGTCGATAACCTGTTTGCCTTTGACGCCACCACCGCGCTGATCGACGATCACCAGTACGCGCTGTTGGCCGACGCCTATTTGCTCGACCCTGACACCCGTGCTTTCGTGCAGCAACATAATCCCGACGCCTTGCGCGACATGACCGAACGCATGCTGGAAGCCCAGCAGCGGGGTATGTGGCAGGAGCCTGGGGCGTACCGCGAGGCGTTGGAAAATTTGTTGTTGGATATAGAAGAAGACAACTGAGTCACAGCACTCACCGAGAACTCGCGATGACTGATACCCCTCATTTCCCGCTGTCCGCCGTTGTCGGCGCCGATGACCTCAAGCTGGCCCTGTGCCTGACCGCCATCGACCCGAAAATCGGCGGCGTACTGATCGAGGGCCCGCGCGGCATGGCCAAGTCCACCTTGGCCCGTGGCCTGGCGGACCTGTTGGCCAGCGGTCAGTTCGTCACGCTGCCCTTGGGCGCCACCGAAGAACGGCTGATAGGCACCCTCGACCTCGACGCGGCGCTGGGCGAAGGCCGGGCACAGTTTTCCCCTGGCGTGCTGGCCAAGGCCGACGGCGGCGTGCTTTACGTCGATGAAGTCAACCTGTTGCCCGATCATCTGGTGGATCTGCTGCTGGACGTGGCCGCCAGCGGCACCAACCTGATCGAACGTGACGGCATTTCCCATCGGCATTCGGCGCGCTTCGTGCTGATCGGCACCATGAACCCGGAAGAAGGCGAGTTGCGCCCGCAGTTGCTCGATCGCTTCGGGCTCAACGTGGCCCTGAGTGGGCAAACCCTGCCTGTCGAACGTGGGCAGATCATCCGCCGCCGCCTGGATTTTGACAGCGATCCCCAAGGGTTCTGCGCACAGTGGGCCGATCAACAGGCGGCGCTGCGTGAGCGTTGCACCCAGGCGCGGGCAGTGCTGGAAAGTATTCCCCTGGATGACCGGGCGTTGGCCGAGATCACTGAGCGTTGCTTTGCCGCTGGGGTCGACGGTTTGCGTGCCGACTTGGTCTGGCTGCGTGGCGCTCGAGCCCATGCCGCGTGGCGTGGGGCTGGCGCTATCAGCGTGGAAGATATCGAGGCCGTGGCTGAGTTCGCCCTGCGTCACCGCCGTCAGGAACACTCCCCGCCGGCGAGCCCGCCTACTACAGGTCAATCATCGAAGCCCGCCGACTCATCGCCTGCCCAGGGCCAAGGGCTGTGGGGCGATATGCCTGCGCCCGCATTGTCGGTCGGGGCTCGGCGGGATGTTCCGACCTGGCCAAAAAAGCCCTAGGCATTCGCCCTCGACCTGACGCGGGGGCGGATGCCCGACCCAAGGCGGGTCGATTGGACAAGGGCAGGCAAGGGCAGGCGCGAACCGCCAACCAGGGCTCGATCAACTGGCCGGGTACCTTGCTTGGCGGGCGACCGCAACGCCGCGAGGATTTGCTGTACCGCCTGCGCAACCGCTCACCCCATGAGTTGTGGCTGGTGATTGTCGATGCGTCGGCATCTACTCGGCGGCATCAAGCGCTGAGCGACGCCAAGGGCTTGCTGGCGCAGGTATTTGATGATGCTTATCGCCAGCGCGCCCGGATGGCGTTGCTGACGGTGAGCGGTCAGTTGCCCAAATGGCAGGTGCAGGGGTTGAAGGCGGCGAAAGGGCTGAGCCGGTGGCTCGACGAGCTCGGCGCTGGCGGCGGCACGCCATTGCTGGCGGCACTTGGCGAGGCCGGAGACTGGTTGGTTGCCCGGCGCAAACGCTATCCGGCGGAGCAGCAGCGATTGCTGGTAATCACTGATGGGCGACTTAAGGATGTGATGGGATTAGCGCAGCTCGACTGTCCGGGATTGCTGGTGGATATCGAGCGGGGGCCGATCAGGCTGGGCCGCGCCAAAGAGCTGGCTCTGGGGTTGAATGTGGATTATCGGCATATCGATAGCCTTTAACGGCGGACTCATTGTTCCTTGTAGCTGTCGAGCCTCGCTGGGGCTCGACAACTGCGGGGCCAATTCCAGATCTCATTCAACCAGCACCCGGCACATTCGGCCAAAGGTCTGCCACCAGAAATAACCGCTCGGCTTCCTCCCAATCGCCGACGCTATTTTCAGCCAGTCGTACCAGCAGTTGCGCCGGCGCTATTGGGTCCAGCTGCGCCAGCCAGCCTTGCATCTGCTCTTCATTCCACACCTGATCAGCCGGGTAATGCGCGGGCGCGAGCCAGGCATGGCGGGGCAAAGGCTGCCAGCGTCCAGGCGGGCTTTGTTTGGCAAACCTTGGCCAGTCCCTCTGATGCAACCAACGCCCATTCAAGTGCTGCGGATGCGCACCAGTCGGAGCCTGGGCAATACCAGGCCACGGATACAGCAAGTACCCGCCCAGCCACAAGTGTGCATCAAAGTGCTGGATACCCAGCGCTGCCAGGGCTTCACGGCTTTCCGGGCGGGCAGAAATTGGCAATTGATGCTGCGCCAGGTGAGCCAGCTTGCGGTCCAGCCGATCGTGACAGCCAGGCCCCAGCCATTGCGCTGTATCGCGGCCGTCACCCTCTGCAGGTCCCAGATACAGCTTGATAGCCAGTTCCAAGTGATGCACGCCATCGCGGTCGCGCAGCAACATGTCCAACTCACCGAGGGTATGCCCGGCCTGGCGGATCGGCAGGTTGGCGGCCAGCAGTTCCACTCCCGGCGCGTGCTGCACGGCGAATTGCCACAACCGCTCGTAATACAAGCCCAGGCGCCGTGTTCGGGCCTGGTTCAACCAGTGCTGCAAGGTGCTGCTGTCCTGGTCCAACTGGCGCAGCCATTGTTCCAACTGGTGCGGCGCCTGCACCCAATCGCTGCCTGCCAGCGGATGGCGTTGCGGCCAGGGTGTTTGCGCCAGCATCGGTGGGGCGAGCATCACCCACGCCAGATCGCGTACCTCGGGGTGGCACAACTGGCGGGGCAGGTTCTGTAAATCAGCGAACAGAGTCATGGTCCGAGCATAGCCTTTTACGCGGGCATACGTGGCTGAGAACCGTTGTCGTCTGGCCCTCGCGGCGACAAAGGATTTTGTCTAACGCCGCCTTTCGCCCATAATCGTTCTTTTTTGCCAGACCCCAACCCTGCAGGAGCCCCATGGAGCAATTTCGCAATATCGGCATTATCGGTCGCCTGGGCAGTACACAGGTGCTGGACACCGTCCGCCGGCTGAAGAAGTTTCTGCTTGAGCGCCACCTGCATGTGATTCTCGAAGACACCATCGCCGAGATTCTGCCGGGCCATGGCCTGCAAACCTCTTCGCGCAAGATGCTCGGCGAAGTCTGCGACATGGTCATCGTGGTCGGCGGCGACGGCAGCCTGCTGGGCGCTGCGCGTGCGCTGGCCCGGCATAACGTGCCGGTGCTGGGGATCAACCGTGGCAGCCTGGGGTTTCTCACCGACATTCGCCCCGATGAGCTGGAAGTCGAAGTGGCCAAGGTGCTCGACGGCCATTACCTGGTGGAAAACCGCTTCCTGCTGCAGGCCGAAGTGCGCCGCCACGGCGAAGCCATCGGCCAGGGCGATGCTCTCAACGATGTGGTGCTGCACCCCGGCAAGTCGACGCGGATGATCGAGTTCGAACTGTACATCGACGGCCAGTTTGTCTGCAGCCAGAAGGCCGATGGCCTGATCGTCGCCACGCCCACGGGTTCCACGGCCTACGCGCTGTCGGCGGGTGGCCCGATCATGCATCCCAAGCTCGACGCCATTGTGATCGTGCCGATGTACCCCCATATGTTGTCCAGCAGGCCCATCGTGGTCGATGGCAACAGTGAGCTGAAAATCGTGGTGTCCAAAGACATGCAGATATACCCGCAAGTCTCCTGTGATGGGCAGAACCATTTTACCTGCGCCCCCGGTGACACCATCACCATCAGCAAGAAGGCGCAGAAACTGCGGCTGATCCACCCACTGGACCACAACTATTACGAAGTCTGCCGGACCAAGCTGGGCTGGGGCAGCCGCTTGGGGGGTGGAGGCGACTGATGCTCGATCCCGCGCGTAGCTACGACCTGATTGGTGACGTGCACGGTTGCGCTCATACCCTTGAGCACTTGCTCGACCTGTTGGGTTACCACAAACAGGGCGGCACCTGGCGCCACCCGTCGCGCATGGCCGTGTTCCTCGGCGATATTATCGACCGTGGCCCGCGCATCCGTGAAGCGCTGCATATCGTCCACGACATGACCGAGGCCGGCCAGGCGCTGTGCATCATGGGCAACCATGAGTTCAACGCCCTGGGCTGGAGTACGCCAGCGCCGCCGGGCAGCAGCAAACAGTTTGTGCGCGAGCGCACGCCACGCCACGCCAGGCTGATCCACGAGACCTTGGAGCAGTTCGAACAGCACCCGGCAGACTGGCATGACTTCCTCGGCTGGTTCTACGACATGCCGCTGTTTGTCGATGCCGGGCGCTTTCGCGTGGTACACGCCTGCTGGGACGACGGTTTTATCGCACCCCTGCGTGCGCACTTCCCTGACGGCTGCATTGACCAGCATTTCCTGCAAGCCGCTGCTGTGCCGGGCAGTTTCGCCAGCAATGCCTTCGACCGTCTGTTGCGGGGCACTGACATGCGCCTGCCGGACGGCTTGACGCTGACCGGTGGCGATGGCCTGACACGGTCGTTTTTCCGCACCAAGTTCTGGGAAGACGACCCGAAGACCTACGGCGATATCGTGTTCCAGCCCGATGCACTGCCGGAACCGGTGGCCGCTACGCCGCTGTCTTCCACTGAAAAGAGTTCCCTGCTGCGCTATGGCGTCGACGAGCCATTGCTGTTCGTCGGCCATTACTGGCGCAGTGGCAAGCCGGCGCCAATCCGTCCCAACCTGGCCTGCCTGGATTACAGCGCCGTGCTCTACGGAAAATTGGTCGCTTATCGGCTGGATCAGGAAAGTCGCCTGGACCCGCACAAGTTTGTCTGGGTCGATGTCGAGCGCCCTGAGGTGATTTCATGAGTACCGTTGCAGTATTGCGCTTGCCCTTGACCGTGGACTTGGGTGGTTTCGTCAAACTGTTGCAGCGCATGCAAGTGCCCCATCGCGTCAGTGAGGAAGCGGGGGAGCAGGTGCTGTGGGTGCCTGATGCCATCAGCGAGGATGTGCGGACCCTGTATCAGCGTTTTCCCGCTGGTGATCCGCAGCAGCAACTGGATATTCCAGAAGAGCCAGTCGCCAAGCGCCCTGGTTTTCTCCAGCAACTGCGCCATAGCCCGCTGACCGCAGCAATTTTGTTGCTCAGCCTGATCGTCGGCGCGGTGACCATGCTTGGCGATAACCTGCAAGCCATGAGCTGGCTGACCTTCCTGGACTTCCATGTAGCCGGCGAGTATCTGTATTTCACACCCCTGGCCGACAGCCTGGCGGCGGGGCAGTGGTGGCGGTTGGTGACGCCGATGCTGATCCACTTTGGCATCCTCCACCTGGCCATGAACGGCATGTGGTACTGGGAGCTGGGGCGGCGCATCGAGTCGCACCAGGGCAGTATCAATCTGCTGGGCCTGACCCTGTTGTTCAGCCTGGTCTCCAACTACGCTCAGTACTATTTCGGCGGTCCCGGCCTGTTTGGCGGGTTGTCCGGCGTGCTGTATGGCCTGCTGGGGCATTGCTGGATCTATCAAATGCTTTCGCCAAACCCGGCGTATCGCCTGCCCCGTGGGGTGCTGGTGATGATGCTGGTGTGGTTGCTGCTTTGCTTGTCGGGCCTGGTCTCGATGATCGGTTTCGGCGAAATCGCCAACGCCGCCCACGTTGGCGGGTTGGTAGTCGGTTGCCTGACCGGCTTGTTGGGCGGGCTGTACAGCCGCCGCAAACAAGCCCTTTGAATATCTCCTAATTAGTTAAGGAAGAGTCTTATGTCCTCTTTTGCTGAAATGATCGAAAACATCACCCCGGACATCTACGAGAGCCTCAAGCTCGCCGTGGAAATCGGCAAGTGGTCCGATGGCCGCAAGCTCACCGCTGAACAGCGTGAACTGTCCCTGCAAGCGGTCATCGCCTGGGAGCTGCAAAACCTGCCGGAAGACCAGCGCACTGGCTACATGGGCCCGCAAGAATGCCAGTCGAAGTCGACCACCGTGGAAAACATCCTGTTCAAGTCGGATGCCATCCATTGATTGAGATTGGCCGTGGTGCAGTCAGCAAGATGTCGGCGCAGTTGGGCTCGCCGACCGTTCAATATGCCTTTCGCCTGGGCGATGCCGAGGTGCCGGTCAATCCGTTGATCGGGACTACCGTGCGCCTGGAATACTTGGGCGCGATCCATTGCAGCCATTGCGGACGCAAGACCAAGACCAGTTTCAGCCAGGGTTACTGCTACCCGTGCATGACCAAGCTGGCCCAGTGCGACCTGTGCATCATGAGCCCCGAGCGCTGCCACTTTGACGCAGGCACCTGCCGCGATCCGGCCTGGGGTGAAAAATTCTGCATGACCGACCACGTGGTGTACCTGGCCAACTCGTCGGGGGTCAAGGTCGGTATCACCCGTGCCACCCAGCTGCCGACGCGCTGGCTGGACCAGGGTGCCAGCCAGGCACTGCCAATCATGCGCGTGGCCACCCGTCAGCAATCCGGTTTCGTCGAAGACGTGTTGCGCAGCCAGGTGGCAGACAAGACCAATTGGCGAGCACTGCTCAAGGGCGATGCCCCTGCAGTGGACCTCAAACAGGTGCGTGACGAGCTGTTTGCTTCCTGTGCCGAAGGATTGTTGAGCTTGCAGGAACGCTTTGGCCTACAAGCCATCCAACCTGTGGCTGACATCGAGCCTATCGAAATCCGCTACCCGGTGGAGCAGTATCCCACCAAGATTGTCAGCTTCAACCTGGACAAGAACCCGATTGCCGAGGGCACGCTGATGGGGATCAAGGGCCAGTACCTGATCTTCGATACCGGCGTTATCAATATTCGTAAATACACGGCTTACCAGCTCGCCGTGCATCAGTAGAAGGATTCGACGCATGCGCACCGAACAACCGAAGATGATCTACCTGAAGGACTATCAGGCGCCTGAGTACCTGATCGACGAGACACACCTGACCTTCGAGTTGTTCGAGGACCACAGCCTGGTCCACGCGCAGCTGGTGATGCGCCGCAATCCTGAACGTGGCGCGGGCCTGCCGCCGCTGGTGCTGGACGGCCAGCAACTTGAGCTGCTGTCGGTGACCTTGGCTGACCAGGAACTGACGGCTGCTGACTACCAGTTGACCGACAGCCACCTGACCCTGCACCCGGCCAGCGATACGTTTACCCTCGACACCAGCGTCAAGATCCACCCCGAGACCAACACCGCTCTGGAAGGCCTGTACAAGTCCAGCGGCATGTTCTGCACCCAGTGCGAAGCTGAAGGTTTTCGCAAGATCACCTATTACCTCGACCGCCCGGACGTGATGAGCAAGTTCACCACCACGGTGATCGCCGAGCAGCACAGCTACCCGGTATTGCTCTCCAATGGCAACCCGATTGCCACAGGCCCCGGCGAAGACGGCCGTCACTGGGCGACCTGGGAAGATCCGTTCATGAAACCGGCTTACCTGTTTGCGCTGGTGGCCGGTGACCTGTGGTGCGTGGAAGACACCTTCACCACCATGAGCGAACGCTCGGTAGCCCTGCGCATCTATGTCGAGCCGGAAAACATCGACAAGTGCCAGCACGCCATGAACAGCCTGAAAAAGTCGATGCGCTGGGACGAAGAAGTCTATGGCCGCGAGTACGACCTGGACATCTTCATGATCGTTGCGGTCAACGACTTCAATATGGGCGCCATGGAGAACAAGGGCCTCAATATCTTCAACTCCAGCGCCGTGCTGGCTCGGGCCGAAACCGCCACCGACGCCGCACACCAGCGGGTCGAGGCAATCGTCGCCCACGAATACTTCCACAACTGGTCGGGCAACCGCGTGACCTGTCGCGACTGGTTCCAGCTCTCACTCAAGGAAGGCTTCACCGTATTCCGTGATTCGGGCTTCTCCGCCGACATGAACTCGGCCACCGTCAAGCGTATCCAGGATGTGGCCTACCTGCGCACCCATCAGTTTGCCGAAGATGCCGGCCCGATGGCCCATGCCGTACGCCCGGACAGCTTTATCGAGATTTCCAACTTCTACACCCTGACTGTGTACGAAAAGGGCTCGGAAGTGGTCGGCATGATCCACACCTTGCTCGGTGCCGAAGGCTTTCGCAAAGGCAGCGACCTGTACTTTGATCGTCACGACGGCCAGGCCGTGACCTGCGACGACTTCATCAAGGCCATGGAAGAAGCCAATGGCGCCGACCTGACCCAGTTCAAACGCTGGTACAGCCAGGCTGGCACGCCACGGTTGGCGGTCAGTGAGACCTACGATGCAGCAGCGAAAACCTACAGTCTTACCTTCCGTCAAAGCTGCCCAGAAACCCCGGACAAGGTGGAGAAGCTGCCATTTGTGATTCCGGTTGAACTGGGCTTGCTGGACGGGAAGGGTGCCGATATCGCCTTGCGCCTGGCGGGTGACGCGGCGGCTGGCAGTACGTCCCGCGTGTTGTCTGTGACGCAAGCCGAACAAACCTTCACCTTCGTCGGCATCGCCGAACAGCCATTGCCTTCGTTGCTGCGGGGTTTCTCGGCACCGGTGAAGCTGAGCTTTCCCTACAGCCGCGACCAGTTGATGTTCCTCATGCAGCACGACAGCGACGGCTTTAATCGCTGGGACGCCGGCCAGCAACTGTCGGTGCAGGTGTTGCAGGAGCTGATCGGTCAACATCAGCAAGGCAAGACACTGGTGCTTGATCAGCGTCTGATTACCGCACTGCGCAGCGTATTGAGTGACGAAAGCCTGGATCAGGCGATGGTGGCGGAAATGCTGTCGTTGCCAAGCGAAGCCTACCTGGCGGAAATCAGTGAAGTGGCGGATGTCGACGCCATCCACGCTGCACGCGAATTTGCTCGCAAGCAATTGGCCGATAACTTGTTCGAAGGCCTGTGGCTGCGCTACCAGGCCAACCGCGACCTGTCCAAGCAAACGCCGTACGTGGCCGCTGCCGAGCATTTTGCCCGACGCGCCCTGCAGAACATCGCACTGTCGTACCTGATGCTCAGCGGTAAGTCCGAAGTGCTGGCGGCGACCCTTGAACAGTTCGAGGCGTGCGACAACATGACCGAACGCCTGACGGCACTGGCGGTGCTGGTCAACTCAACCTTCGAAGAAGAAAAGGCCAAGGCCTTGGCGGTATTCGCCGAAGACTTCAAGAGTAACCCGCTGGTCATGGACCAGTGGTTCAGTGTCCAGGCTGGCAGCGGCTTGCCGGGCGGTTTGGAACGTGTCAAGGCGTTGATGCAGCACCCATTGTTCAATATCAAGAACCCGAACAAGGTGCGGGCCTTGGTGGGCGCGTTCGCGGGGCAGAACCTGATCAACTTCCATGCGGCCGACGGCTCAGGCTATCGCTTCCTGGCCGACATGGTGATCCAGTTGAACGCCTTCAACCCGCAAATCGCCTCCCGGCAATTGGCGCCGCTCACTCGCTGGCGCAAATACGACAGCGCTCGTCAGGCGCTGATGAAGGCTGAGCTGGAGCGGATTCGTTCTTGCGGCGAACTGTCCAGCGATGTGTTTGAGGTGGTCAGCAAAAGCCTGGCGTAACCCTCGTCCCCTGGGTCGACCCATTTTGGTGAGTGGGCCGGCCCAGCCCATCACCTTGGGCCACTGCCCGCTACTGACACTTCCTGGCAGGACTCTTTGCTAAGCTGCGCCGTCTCCCTTTCTTCGAGCGTGATGAGTGTGTCGCGGACCAGCCGTCTATTGACCTTGCTACAACTCCTGCGGGGCAAAAAACGCCCGGTGACCGCCGCCGTGCTGGCCATGGAGTTGGAGGTGTCCGAGCGTACGCTTTACCGCGATATTGCTGAATTGACCGCGCTGGGTGCGCCGATCTTCGGTGAGGCCGGCGTCGGGTATGTGCTGCGCAGCGGGTTGTTCCTGCCGCCCTTGATGCTTAACGCCGACGAGACCGAAGCCATCGTGTTGGGCTTGCGTTATGTCGATCAGCGCGGCGATGAGGTGCTGAGCCAGGCGGCTGCGAATGCACTGGCGAAAATCGAAGCTGTCCTCGATCCCATTGCCCAGGAAGCCATGCGCAATCCCACGTTGCTGGCGGGTCCATCGGGCTATGGTTACCCGGAAAATCGCGTGCCATTGAATGTGTTGCGCAACGCCATTCGTAGCCAGGGCAAGCTGTACATCGATTACGCAGATGCCAAGCAGGCGCCCAGTCAACGCTTGATCTGGCCCCTGGCCCTGGGATTTCTCAATGAAGCGCGGGTGATCGTGGCCTGGTGTGAGTTGCGTGGTGCTTATCGCACCTTTCGCACCGACCGAATCGCCGCCGCCAGCGAGCAGGGGGAACGTTATCCCGGACGTCGCAGCGACTGGTTGCGGGCGTGGCGCAAACTGATGGAACAGAATGAATCTGCGCCTTTCACTCCTGACAAGAACTGACACGTGCCTGCTTTAGGATGAGGCCATAAATCACCAACAAGGAGTTGTCACCATGTCCACGCCTACCCCTGAACTGGCCCCGGCGATTGCCGCTTACATTGCTGCCGCCAATGCCGGTGATACATCAGCTGTGCCTCATTTTTTCGCCGACGATGCCAATGTATTCGATGAGGGGGGACACCAGGTTGGCACCGCCGCCATTGCCCGTTGGATGGAAGATACCGGCCGTCGTTACCAGCCCAGGGTCGAAGTGCTCGATGTTCAGCAGCGCACCGGTAAGGTGCTGGTGAGCAACCTGATCACCGGCAGCTTTCCCGGTAGCCCATTGCAATTGCGCTACATGTTTCGGCTCAATGAGCAGGGCAAGATCTCGCGGCTGGATATTTCCCTGTAGTGCGGTCTTCGAGGCATGGCGCCGCCATGGCATACTGCCTCTTATGACTTTCGACTCGCCACTCGCTGCTTATCAACATGCCCTCCATGAAAACGACTTTGTCCCCGACAAGGCCCAATGGCAGGCTGTGCAAGCCCTGCAACACTGTCACGAAGCCTTGCATCAAGGCCGCACGCCCATCACCGGTGTTTATCTGTGGGGGCCGGTCGGTCGTGGCAAGACCTGGCTGATGGATCAGTTTTACCAGAGCCTGCGGGTGCCGGCGCGGCGCCAGCATTTCCATCATTTCATGGGGTGGGTGCATCAGCGCTCGTTCCAGTTGACCGGCACCCATGACCCTTTGCAGGCTTTGGCCAGGGAGTTGAGCCGAGATGTGCGGGTGTTGTGCTTCGATGAGCTGTTCGTCAATGACATCGGCGATGCCATCATCCTTGGCCGGCTGTTTCAGGTGATGTTCGAGGAAGGGGTGGTGATGGTCTGCACCTCCAATCAACCGCCAGACCAACTCTATGCCGACGGTTTCAATCGTGATCGCTTCCTGCCGGGAATTGACGCGATCAAGCGGCATATGCAAGTGGTGGCGGTAGACGGTAGCGAAGACCATCGGCTGCACCCCGGCGCGGCAGTACAGCGTTACTGGGTTGACCAGCCGCAGGCGCTGGTTGAGCTGTTTCAAGGCATGAGCAATGGGCAGCAGTCCAGCGACGAGCCAGTTATTGTTGGCTACCGTTCGATCGCCGTGGTGCAGTTCAGCGACACCGTGTTGTGGTGCCGTTACGCCGACCTGTGCGAACAGCCATTGGCGGCCATGGATTTCATGCTGCTGTGTGATCGATTCAAGGCCATTTTGCTCGGTGAAGTACCTAACCTGAGTGCGCAAAAACGCCCTGGACGAATCGCTCGCGGCACCGAAGACGGCGCCCTGCGTGTGGATGCTGGAGATCGCCAACTGCCCGAGTTATCGGTGCATGACGACAGCGTTCGTCGCTTTATCGCGTTGGTGGATGAGTGCTATGACCGTAAGGTGGCTCTGTATATCGAAGCCAAGGTGCCGCTGGAAGCGCTCTACACCGAAGGGTATCTGGAGTTTGCGTTCCGCCGCACCTTGAGTCGTTTGCAAGAGATGCAGCTACAGCGCTTCGGCCAGCCGTGAAAGAAGACTCCTGCGCGAAGATGTCGTTAATCTCCTTCATCTAATGCCTGCGCCATGTTTACAATCAGGCTTCCCAGGGGAGGTCATCCCCATCAAGCTGTTATCGAGGAAGGAAATGGACGCCGCAGAAATACTGGTGCTGCAAGCAAGCTATAGCAATCCCGTGCATGCCGAGGCCATTGGCCTGGTGCTCAACCACTACGCGCAAGACCCCATGGGCGGTGGCCAGGGCTTGCCTGCCGATCGACTGCTGCAACTGCCGGCCGAGTTGGCCAAGCGCCCTCACGCTTTCAGTGTCCTGGCCTTTGTCGGCGGCGAGCCAGCCGGATTGGTGAACTGTTTCGAAGGGTTCTCGACCTTTGCCTGCCGGCCGTTGGTCAACGTCCATGACGTGGCGGTCATGGATAAATTTCGCGGTCTGGGCCTGAGTCAGAAAATGCTGCAAAAGGTCGAGGAAATCGCCCGTCAGCGCGGCTGCTGCAAGATCACCCTGGAGGTGCTTGAAGGTAATGCAGTGGCTCAGGGGGCGTATCGCAAGTTTGGGTTCGACGACAATATCTTTGATCCGGTCCACGGTCGAATGTTGTTCTGGAGCAAGGCGCTTTAATGAGTGCGCTATAGCCAGGATTAACTTGGCGTTAACACTTGAGTCGTTTGGTCTAGTTGTTAACTGTCAGAAAGACGTTAAAGTTAGTCATATCGACCAGTGGTAATTTCCAGACATAAAAAAAGCGCCCGATTTCGGGCGCCAAGTTGACCTTCACCATCGGAGCACAATGGCGCAGGGTAGTACGGTTAAATCAGCTATTGGGTTGTTGCGCATCGGTAGACTGCTCGGCCGCACCGGTTTTTTTGCTCTTTGCATCGGTGGAGGCGGTCTGCTCTGTCGTACCGTGGGTTTGTTCCTGGATGAAGCTAAAGTTGTTGTAGAACTCCTTCGAGCGCTCGCCGCCGCCTTCTGCAAGGGCAGCGACGGAGGTCAGGCCCATCAGGCCGGCAAGCATCAATGTCGAAAGTTTCATCGTGTGTGTTCCCATTAAGAGTAATCGGTATCCGCTCCGTCCTTGATCAGATTCATGGGCGTACTCTGCAGCACTTGTATTAAGTGGAAGTTAACGTCAGCGAATCCGAAGTTAACGATTTTGTTAACTTCGGATAGAGGGGGCTCAAGTGCGATTAAAGCTTCCAGTCCAGGGCCAGCGTGATGGAGCGCGGGTCGCCCCAATACACGCCATTATAAAAACCAACGCGCTCGTAATACTTTTTATCAAATAGATTGTTGACGTTAACCGATGCTGATACGTGCTCGTCGAACTGGTAACGGGACATCAGGTTGACCACGGTGTAGGCCTGCTGGGTGATCTTGGTACTTTCGGTGACCAGATAGCCTTCGGTATCTCTGACGCCTCCACCGATAGGCCGATTGGCAAAGTCGTAAAAGTCGCTCTGCCAGTTCACTGCGCCGCCAACGGTGAGTGCGCGCCATTCGCCGGGCAGGCGATAGGCAGTGGACACCCGCAGCAGGTTCATCGGCTCACTGGTTCGATTACGCTGTTTGTCGCCATTCAACGAGTGGGTATAGGTGTAGCCAGCGGTCAGGTTCCAGTCCGGGAGCACTTCGCCCGAGACTTCTACTTCGAAGCCGTTGACCTTGTTGCCCTTGCCGCCGGACTTGTAGAACTCTTCCCCTGTTTTCGGGTCTGGCGCTACTGAGTCATCCAGCTCCGCAACGTTGTCCTGTTTGCTCCAGAAATAGGCGGCCGCCAGGTTCAAGCGCTCCTCCAGCAGACTGCCCTTGAGGCCCACTTCATAGTTGCTGCCAACCACCGGTTCCAGGTATTTTTTGCTGGCATCACGCTCGCTCTGGGGCTTGAAGATGTCGGTGTAGCTGGCGTAGACGGTGTACTCCGGGGTCAGGTCGTAAAGGAACCCGGCGTAGGGGGTCAGCATGTCGTTGTGGGTTTGGCTGCTTTTGGAGACTTTGTCCAGGCGTAAATTGTCGTCGTAGCTGTAGGACTTGCGTTCAATTTCCCAGCTGCCATATCGGCTGCCCAGCACAGCGTGCAAGCGGTCGGTCAAACTCAGCCGTGTGGCCAGATAACCAGCCTTTTGGCGGGTACTCCCTTGCGAACCCTTGAGGTCGGTGTCGGTGCCGGCGAACTTGGGGATGCCCCCCATATGTTTCCAGTCGTTAATGTCGGTGTAGCCCTCCGGCATCATGCCATCACGCATGTAGGGCGAAGAGTCGCGTTGCTCGGATTCACCGTAACCGATCATCAGTTCATGCTCGCGGCCCAGTAGTGAGTAGGAGCCTGCCAGGTTGACATCGACCACGTCCATTTTGGAGGTGCCAAGCATCTGGTTAGTCCAGGCCTTCATGCCACTGCGATCATCGTTGGGGAAGCCCGAGCCACCGTAGTAAACCTTGCCGTCGGTGTCACTTTCGCGGTGGGTATAGGCCGCCTTGAGGTGCCAGTCACCGGCCAGTCGCTGGTCCAGGGTGGCAAAGGTGGTCTTGTCCTTGACCGGCCACGAACTCCAGTGCGCCGCCAGGTTGGCGGAGCGGGGCATCTTGGCCTTGCCGCCATTGCTGTTCCAATACGGCAAGGTGCCCCACGAGGTGCCTTGCACATGCTTGTTCTGATAGTCAAAACCTACGGCCAGAACGGTATCGTCTGTCAGGTCGGCTTCGAGAATTCCGTAGCCCACCTCCCGTTGCAGCGCGTAGTTATCGCGAAACGATTTGCTGTCGCGGTAGGCGAGCACGGTGCGTGCGCGCAGTCGCCCGTCGAACGCCAGCGGGCCGCCCACATCCAGGTAGCTGTAGTAGTCGTCATGGCTGCCACCGCTGACCCCGGTCTTGGCCTGCCATTGAGTGGTAGGACGCTTGCGTATCATATTGATAGTGGCTGAAGGATCGCCCGCGCCGGTGGTTAATCCTGTGGCGCCGCGTACCACTTCGATGCGGTCGTAGATGATGGTGTCGGCGTCCGACTTCATGCGCCCGAAGGTGTTGAGCATGCCGTCAATCTGGAAGTTATTGATGTCGTAGCCGCGAGCCGAATAGCTGACTCGGTCAGAGTCGATGTGCTGGACCACTACGCCGGTGGTCTGGCGCATGGCCTCGGTCAAGGTGTTGAGGTGGAAGTCATCCATTTGTTGGCGGGTGATCACCGAAATCGACTGGGGGGTTTCCTTGATCGACAGATTTAGCTTGGTGGCGGTGCTCATGGAGCCGGTGGTGTACGACCCGGTATTTTCGGTGTTGGCACCCAGGTCCTGGGCGGTGACGGCGGTGGCGCCCAATTCCAGGGCTTGAGCGGGCGTTTCCGATGCCTGTTCCGGGTCGTTTTCAGCCAGCAAATCCGGGCTCAGCACCACGCTGAAAAGTCCCAGGGTCAAGGTCATGGAACGGGTAATAGGCGCGAACATCGCGGCGAACTCCTTGTCGTCTATGAAAAAAATGCCATTGGCTCAAAGACGAAAGGGGCAGGGGATCTTTAGGGTCAAACGAGAATAATTGTTATCTTTGTGTTTCGTCGCGCCGGGTTTCACTGCATTGCGCGTGTGAACCCCGGGTGCGTCGGTGCTACTTCAAGACCACCTTGGCCGGGTCGATCTTGGGTTTCATCAGGCTGAAATCGATCAAGGCTTTCTGCTGGCGCTCATACGGATTGCCAATCATCAAGGGCCGCGGCTTGAAGCTGTCGCTGACCAGGCTCCTGCTGCGGTCCAACTCATCGAAACTCAAGCCGGCCATGTCTGCCCAGGTGTGGATCAACTGCGAACTGCTGTAGGGACGCTGCAGGTCGCCTTCGACGTTCCAGTCATGGTTGTTGCGCCACTTGGGCGAGGCCCATGCCATGAACGGAATGGTGTACATCGGCGCCGTCGGCTTACCTTCGTTGCGGCCCAGGGTGCTGTGACCCGCAGAGTCGAACACGTCTTCGCCGTGATCGGAGAGGTACAGCAGGAAGCCATTGGGATCTGTCTTGGCGTAATCCTTGATCAGGCTAGACACCACAAAATCGTTGTACAACACCGCGTTGTCGTAGCTGTTGTAGGTCGGCAACTGGTCATCGCTGATGTCGGCAGGGACGCCCTGGCGATCCGTGAACTTGTCGAAAGTCGGCGGGTAGCGGTACTGGTAGCTCATGTGCGTGCCCAGCAGATGCACGACGATGAACTTGCGCTCGGCGGTGTCGGCCATAGCCTTGGAGAACGGCTCCAATACGTCGCCGTCGTACTGGCGGGCGTTCTGGTTACGGTTGTTATTCAGGTACACCTGCTCGTCGGCCTGTTCGGAGAACGTCGTGAGCATGGTGTTGCGCTTGGTCATGGTCTGCTGGTTGGTGATCCAGAAGGTCTTGTAGCCAGCCTGCTTCATGACGCTGACGATGGACGGGGTCTTGAGGTACAGGTCCGGGTTGTCTTCGTCGGCGAAAGTCAGCACCTGTTGCAGCGCTTCGATGGTGTACGGGCGCGGAGTGATGACGTTGTCAAACACATCCAGCTGATTACGCAGCTTGTCCAGTTCCGGCGTGGTACTACGCGGGTAGCCATACAGGCTCATGCGCTGGCGGTTGGTGGACTCGCCGATCACCAGCACCAGGGTCGACGGCTGGCCGGCCATGCTGTCCTTGAGATTGGTCAGGGGCGCGATCTTGCTGACGTTGTCCAGCATGCCTTGCATGTTGTCCAACTGTTCGGTGTAGCGGCGGTAGGCGACGATCATCTGCCATGGCACTGCCGGCTCGATGCGGGTCTCGAAGCGGTCCATGGCCAATTCCATGGTTTCGCTCTTGGCGATCTGCCTGACCAGCGGGTAGCCGATAACGGCGATCACAATGATGCTGGCAGCCAGCATCGCCTTGCCTCGTGGCAGGTAGACCGCACGCACACGAGTCCAAAGGAAGACAGCAACGGCAGTGTGGGCGATAAAAGCCAGCACAATCCACCAGGCAAAGTATTGGGTGGCGTACTCACCGGCTTCAGAGATGTTCGACTCGAACATGATGAAGATGACGCTTTGGGAGAATTCCTGCTGGTAAATGAAGAAATAACCGAGGCTGGCCATGGAGCAGGCCCACAGCACCACACCAATCAGCGCCGCCAGCAGGCGGGTCCGCTTGGGGAACAGCAACATGGGCGCCAGCCACAGCGCGCTCATGAAGAAGGCTTGGCGGAAACCGCTGAAACCGGAGGTGCCGGTCAGTTGGATCAGCAGTTGGGTAATGCCCGAGAAGTACCAAAAAAACAGGAACATCCAGCCAAGGCCGGCCCAATCAAAACCTTTCGCAGACTTAGTGCTGCGTTCGAACATCGCCATCCAGCGCTCCACCTGATAATTTTTCCATTTGTCGCGCACTGAAGGCGCGCGACAGCGGCCCCCCGTACGGGGTGCGGCTTTATTGCGCGGGATTATCGGGAAGGAGGTGTGAAAACTTTGTGAGTTCTGTCTGGGTGATATTGCCTACAAAGCGGGGTTCAGCAGATCGCGACTTGCCCGTTTGACGGCTGTGTGAACTGGGCTTGCAGGTGCGAGCGCAGACGCATGACTTCCTGTTGCAACTGGTCGCGCTCGTCTTTCAACTGGCGTAACTCATCGCGGCGGATGGTGACATAGAGGGTTTGTGGCGGACGCGTCATGTGTGCAGTGCTCATTGCTTACCTCGCAAATAGCCGGTGTATCGCGGTGCCAGAGCGCTTGAGTCGAGGCTCTCGGCAACAGTCGGGGCAATTCTGATTTCTTTTTCGACGCAATGGAACTTTTTTATTTTTTATTGTCTCTGTGACTTTTTTGCCCGTGATGGTGAAACAGTGGCAACTTTTTGTCATGAAACTATGGTGAATGGCTCTGGACTAACCCTCATTAGCCTCATTGCACGATAAACTGTGCCACACATTTATTATTCGTAGTAAGGAGCATCAGCACATGCAACTGGGGATTATTGGACTAGGCCGCATGGGCGGTAATATTGCGCGTCGCCTGATGCTCAATGGGCACACCACCGTGGTCTACGACCGCAATGAAGCGTTCGTCAAAGGGTTGAGTGAAGAGGGCGCCACCGGCGTTGCTGACCTGGCGGCCCTGGTGGCCGGGCTGCAAAAGCCCCGGGCGGTCTGGGTGATGCTGCCGGCGGGCGATCCGACCGAAACCACCATCCAGGATCTGAGCGAACTGATGGAACCCGGCGATATCATCATCGACGGCGGCAATACCTTCTACAAAGATGACATCCGCCGGGGCAAAACCCTGTCGGAAAAAGGCCTGCATTATGTGGACGTCGGCACCTCCGGCGGCGTGTGGGGCCTGGAACGCGGCTATTGCATGATGATTGGTGGCGATGCCGAGACAGTCAAACACCTGGACCCGATCTTCGCCAGCATGGCCCCAGGCCTGGGCGACATCCCACGCACCAAGGACCGTACCGCCACTGATGACCGTGCCGAGCGTGGCTACATCCACGCCGGCCCAGCCGGCTCTGGGCACTTCGTCAAGATGATCCACAACGGCATCGAATACGGGATGATGCAGGCGTTCGCCGAAGGTTTTGACATCCTCAAGACCAAAAACTCGGAGAACCTGCCTGAAGAGCAGCGTTTCGACCTCAATGTGGCTGACATCGCTGAAGTCTGGCGTCGCGGCAGTGTGGTCTCCTCCTGGCTGCTGGACCTCACGGCCGACGCCTTGGCCACTGACCCCAAACTCGACGGCTATTCAGGCTCCGTCGCCGACAGTGGCGAAGGGCGCTGGACCATCGAGGCGGCCATGGAGCAGTCGGTGCCGGTCCCGGTGCTGTCCAACTCGTTGTTCGCCCGTTTCCGCTCCCGCCAGCAAAGCACCTACGGTGACAAACTGCTCTCGGCCATGCGCTTCGGCTTTGGCGGTCATGTGGAGACTTCAAAAAAATGACTGCCAACGGCAAGAAACTCAAGGCCGAACCCGCTCCACCCACCACCCTGTTTCTGTTTGGCGCCCATGGCGACCTGGTCAAGCGCCTGCTGATGCCGGCGCTGTACAACCTTAGCCGCGACGGTTTGCTGGGCGATGGCCTGCGCATTGTCGGAGTTGATCACAACGCCATCAGCGATGCCGACTTCGCCAAGAAACTTGAAGACTTCATTCGCACCGAGGCCGCCAGCAAGGTCAAGGGCAATGCCGAAAACGCCCTGGACCCAGCCTTGTGGGGCCAACTGGCCAAGGGCATCAGCTACGTCCAGGGCGACTTCCTCGACAACAGTACTTACAGCGACCTGGCGGCGAAAATTGCCGAGAGCGGCACCGGTAACGCAGTGTTCTACCTCGCCACCGCGCCGCGCTTTTTCAGTGAAGTGGTACAACGCCTGGGCCGGGCCAACCTGCTGGAAGAAACCCCTGAGGCCTTCCGTCGCGTGGTGATCGAAAAACCTTTCGGCTCTGACCTTGCCACCGCCGAAGCGCTAAACGCCTGCCTGCTCAAGGTAATGAGTGAAAAGCAGATCTACCGCATCGACCATTATCTGGGCAAGGAAACAGTACAGAACATCCTCATCAGCCGTTTCTCCAACGTGCTGTTCGAAGCGTTCTGGAACAACCATTACATCGACCACGTACAAATCACCGCCGCCGAAACCGTTGGCGTGGAAACCCGTGGCAGCTTCTTCGAACACACCGGCACCTTGCGCGATATGGTGCCCAATCACCTGTTCCAACTGCTGGCAATGATCGCCATGGAACCGCCGGCTGCCTTCGGCGCCGATGCGGTACGTGGCGAGAAGGCCAAGGTGATTGGCGCCGTGCGCCCCTGGTCCCTGGAGGATGCGCGGGCCAACTCGGTGCGCGGCCAGTACACCGCAGGTGAAATCGGCGGCAAGCAATTGCCCGGTTACCGCGAAGAGGCCAACGTTGCCCCCGACAGCAACACCGAGACGTTCGTAGCCCTCAAGGTAATGATCGACAACTGGCGCTGGGTCGGCGTGCCGTTTTACCTGCGTACCGGCAAGCGCATGAGCATCCGTGACACCGAAATCATCATCTGCTTCAAGCCCGCGCCTTATGCGCAGTTTCGCGACACCGGAGTCGATGAGCTCAACCCCACTTACCTGAAGATCCAGATCCAGCCCAATGAAGGCATGTGGTTCGACCTGCTGGCGAAAAAGCCTGGGCCGACCCTGGACGTGGCCAACATCGAGCTGGGCTTTGCCTATAAGGACTTCTTTGAGATGCAGCCATCCACTGGCTACGAAACCTTGATCTACGACTGCCTGACCGGCGATCAAACCCTGTTCCAGCGCGCCGACAACATCGAAAACGGCTGGCGTGCGGTGCAGCCTTTCCTTGATGCGTGGAAGGAAGATGATGGAGTTCAAGCCTATAAAACCGGTGAAGATGGCCCGGCGGCGGCCGATGCGTTGCTGGCCCGCGATGGCCGGACCTGGCGCAGCCTCGGATGAGTGATGCCGCGATCCATCCCATCCGTTTTGTCTTGAGTGATATGGACGGCACCCTGTTGCTTCCGGATCACAGCCTCAGCCAACGCACCATTGACTCGGTCCGTGCCCTGCGCGAAGCCGGGGTGTTTTTCAGCCTGGCCACCGGGCGGCCACCCAAGGCCATGTTGCAGCAGATCGAAGCCTTGGGCGTTGACGTGCCCACGGCGGGGTTTAATGGCGGCACCCTGGTCAATCCGGATGGCAGCATCCTGATTGCTCACTGGTTGCCGGCAGAAGCGGCACTGATCGCGTTGGCGTTGTTCTGCGATCAACCTGATGTGGAAACCTGGGTATTTGCCGATGGCGACTGGATGTTGCGTGATCCGACGGGTCCCATGGTTCCTCGTGAGCAGCATGGCCTGGGGTATGGGCCGGTGGTGGTGGAAAGTTTTGAGCCGTTCCTGGACCGGATCGACAAAATCGTCGCCGCCAGCACCAATACCCAGTTGCTGATTGAACTGGAGGCGCAGTTGCAGCCCAAGGTTGAAGGACTGGCCCAGGTATCGCGCTCACAGCCGGTCTACCTCGACGTGACCGCGATGAAGGCCAACAAGGGTGAAGCGCTGGCGACGTTGGCGGCCCACCTGGGTGTTCCCCTGGAGCAGACGGCGGCCATCGGCGACGGCGGCAATGACCCGGCAATGTTTCATGTGGCCGGCTTGTCGATTGCCATGGGGCAGGCCGAAGAGGCGGTCAAGCGCCAGGCCAACGTGGTCACCGGCAGCAATATCGAGGACGGCGCAGCAGAGGCCATCGAGCGGTTTATTCTTTCGGCGCGCTGAGGCGCAACGCCCTGCGATAAGCTGCCGTCATCCTCACCCAGTTGATCGTTCCCGCGTAAACGGGAACGATCTTCACCGCTAATAACTCCCCGCTAGCCAGTGCTGAGGCATTGTTGTTTGCCTCACTACCAAGCGTCCCATAAAGACACTGGATTGGCTGCTAAACCATGAAAGCTGTTAGTTCTGACAGTTGCGAAAACCCTTTGGCGTTGATTGAATAAGCCGTGACAGCTGTCACTTGCCGACGTGTATGGCTCGGCCATTGTTTTACCCAGAGACGTGTATGTTCGCAAATACCGCAAATGCCTGGTGGCCAGGCGCGTCGGGCGAGCCTGACCTGAGTTTTGGCGAGTCAGGCAAGGCGGCCGTGGTCATGCCTGGGGTTGATTCCTGCCAGGTCAACGGCTTGGCGTTGTGTCCGGACGGCGGTCTGCTGGTGGCGGCTAAAGTCTACCGGGGCCGCACGACGGGCTTGGGGCTGGCCAGGCTTGACGCCACGGGTTCGCTGGATCAGCGCTTTGGTCGGGCGGGCGCGGTGGTCGACTGTTTTGAAGGCCAGGGTGACGCCATGGCTGACAAGGTGATTCAGTTGCCGGATGGGCGAATCCTGTTGGTTGGGCTGCATTACGAATGTCGCCATCAGTTATTACCGGCCTTGGCGATGTTTCACCCGGACGGGCAACTCGACCCAGGGTTTGGTGATGCCGGCAAGCAGGTGGTGCGATTGCCGGGCGGGCTCTCCAGCGGCACTCGCGATACGTGGCTACCGCCAGGAATTCCCGGCGCCGAGGCTTGCGCGGCGTGTGTGCAACCTGACGGTCGAATCCTGCTGGTAGCCAATCATTCTTTTGAACTGGCCAATCATACGGGGCTGCTGATTCGCCTGGAGCCTGATGGTCGCCTCGATACCACGTTCAATGGCCGTGGTTTTGTCATGGTGCGGCGTTCGCTGCTCAGCACTTGGTTGTCCAGCGTCCACCTGCAGTCGGATGGCGCCATCGTTGTGGCAGGCTCCATCGACGTTCCCCAGCAGGCGCTACTGGCCCGTTATCGGGCAGATGGCAGTCTGGATGAAACGTTTGCCGAGCGGGGCTTCGCACGAATCTCGGCGCAAGGGCGAAACGCCCATTTTAGCCAGGTCATCCAGTGCCGCGACGGTCGGTTGCATGGCGTGGGCAGCAGCCGTGAGCCGATCCATGCCATGGCCCTGGCCGTCGATGCCGACGGTGAGGCTGATCCGGCATTCAATCACGGCCAACCGTTACTGACGGCGATTGCCGGCAGCCCGTGCCAATGGCAAGCGGTGGCGGAGCAGGGGGATGGCAAGCTGGTCATGGCTGGCGCAACAATCGGTGGTTTTGCTGCGGATTTTGTTGTTGCCCGGCATCTGCCAGATGGCAGCCCGGACCCGACCTTTGCCAGCGGTCGCGGTTGGGTCCGCACGCGACTGGGGCGTAGCCTGGACACCGCGACGGCACTGGTTCTACAACCAGATGGCAAGATCCTGCTGGCCGGTCATGGGCGGGATGGGGCGTTTCGTGGGGTGGTGACGCGCTACCACGGCTGACAGTTGAAAAGGCGTGCATCCAATCCCGAACAACTGATTTATGTTCTTTGCACGAACAGCTCTTATGAAGTAGCGCAAACGGTGTTCTTTATCGAGGTCGTTAATCGTTAGATCAACCAGGGCCTGGAGTGAGGATCAATGAGACCTCACTCCAGGCTCTGCGAGTCGTTACTCCGGCATTGCCCAGGATTGTAACTGGTAGCCGTTTTTATCAAGTTCGGCTCGCGCTTGCAGCAGCAGAGATTCCAGTTGCTTGGGATCGGAGTATGCGCTGAGGGAGATCTGTTTGCGCCCGATGCGGTTATTGGTGCGGTCGACAACGGACAGGCTGAGTTCGCCATTGCCGTCTTGCGGGGCCCACGCCACACATTGAAAGGGTTCAAAGGCGTGGCCGGCGATCAAGAGTGCTTCGTTGAAACGGAGCGGGGCGTTCATGGGGTCTTCTCTCTAAATGCCCAATCAAAAGATGTGCCGTCGGTTGGGCTTACCGTTCGGCTAGTACCTGTACTGATGCGCGAAGGTGGGGTACGGGTCACATGCTAGAGCAAGAAAATTCAACTTTCCCTGATTAAAGTCATGTAAAACGCGGTTTTGAAAGCTCGTTGAAAGTTTGAACTAGTGGGTTTTTCTATTTATTGGCTGCTCAAGGAAGTATTTGGCAGCAAACTTATAGCGAAACGATACAAGGGGGCGTCAAGATCTTGCTAGGGTTAGCAACAACCTTTCCAAACTGTTGTTTCTAAATAATTTAATGATTTTGACGCCAAGGAATAGTCATGGTTATTACACCTGCCCTGCGTCGTCTGCTTGTGGTCGAGCCCTGTGGTGACTGCGACCGGCTAATACCCGGTTTGCGCATGGCTGGATGGGAGGTTGACAGCTGCGCCCTGGAAGCGGTCGGTGACCGATCCTGTGACGTGGGGCTGCTGCGCCTGCAGCCGTTTCACCTGGAGCAGCCCGAGGCGATCAAGGAGTTGATCAGCCGCAGTGGTACGGAATGGATCGCGGTGCTTAGCCAGGACGTGTTGCGCCTGCAAAAGGTCGGTGACTTTGTCTGCGAGTGGTTTTTCGACTTCCACACCTTGCCGTTTGATGTTTCCCGGGTCCAGGTCACCTTGGGCCGGGCCTTTGGCATGGCGCGGCTGCGCGGTAAAGGCAACGCCCATGTCGATGAACCGGAGCACGAATTGTTGGGCGACAGCCGCCCGATCCGCGAACTGCGCAAGCTGTTGGCCAAACTGGCACCCACTGAGTCGCCGATCCTGATTCGTGGCGACAGCGGCACCGGCAAGGAACTGGTAGCCAAGACCCTGCATCGGCAGTCCCAACGCCATGCCAAGCCATTTGTGGCAATCAACTGCGGGGCTATCCCTGAACACCTGATCCAGTCCGAACTCTTTGGGCATGAAAAAGGTGCGTTTACCGGCGCTCATCAACGCAAGGTCGGTCGTATCGAAGCCGCCCATGGCGGCACCTTGTTTCTCGATGAAATTGGCGACCTGCCAATGGAGCTACAAGCCAATCTGCTGCGTTTTCTCCAGGAGAAACACATCGAGCGGGTCGGCGGCAGCCAGCCGATTCCAGTGGATGTACGGGTATTGGCGGCTACCCACGTCGACCTGGAAGCGGCAATCGAGAAGGGCACCTTTCGCGAAGACTTGTATTACCGGCTCAATGTCCTGCAAGTAGTGACCGCGCCCTTGCGCGAGCGTCACGGCGACGTCGGGATGTTGGCCAACCACTTTGCCCATTTCTATAGCCAGGAAACCGGCCGCCGCCCCCGCAGTTTCAGCGAGGATGCGCTGGTAGCCATGGGCAAACACGGCTGGCCGGGCAATGTACGTGAGCTGGCCAACCGGGTACGGCGCGGCCTGGTGCTGGCTGAAGGGCGGCAGATTGAAGCGCTCGATCTGGGCTTGCAAAGCCAGCATGCAATCGCGCTACCTATGGCTACACTAGAAGATTACAAGCACCGCGCCGAACGTCAGGCGCTGTGCGATGTGCTCAACCGGCACAGCGACAACCTGAGTGTCGCAGCCCGCGTGCTGGGGGTTTCCCGGCCCACGTTCTACCGGTTGCTGCACAAACACCAGATCCGCTAGGGCGGGTAAACAAAAGCCCCGTCGCGACCCTTATCGCGGCGGGGCTTTTCCCTTTGCGGGCTGATCAAAAGTAGTACGGGAATTTCAGGCTGAAGGTGAAGTCCGGCGCATCGTCGGTCATGCCGATGGCCAGGTTGGGCACGATGGTCAGGTTTTCACTGGCCGCAATGGTCATACCGACGTTGAAATAACCGGCGTTGGCATCGCTCGATACCACCGACTGCCAGTCGCCGCCGTCAGGCTTGAGCTTGCTCTTGCGCTGAATCAGGTCCGAGACCGAGAACGACATGCTCATTCTCTCGTTCAACGCAAAGGCGACACCCACGCCTATCTGGAAGCTGTCACCCAGGCGTACCTAGCCACCGACTTTTTCGTTGACCGTGGAGCTGATGTCGTCAAACGAGTCTTCGAAGTTATGGGTGTAGGACAAACTGCCAAACAGCACTGCCGGGTCGAAGGTCTTGACCAGGGAGATGCCTGGCGTAATCGACCAGACGCCGTTGCCGGTGGGCAGGTTTTCTGGCACAAACAGGTTATCGTTATTAGGCGAACGCACCAGCTTGATGCCGAATGGCTCCTCGCCTGTTGGGGCCTTGATCCGCAGTGAAACCACAGCGTCCGGCAGGTTGGGCGTTTCATCAAGGAATTTGTAGGCGACCCCGAAGTTGACGTCGCCAATAGTCGGATCGCGACTGACTGACTCCTCTGAAGTTGCCGTGCCGCTGCCGCCATTGGCGCCACCGGACTGATACGTCGACTCTCGGTATATCACCGGCACGTTCACATCGAACTGCCAGCGATTATCCAGGTTGTAGCGCCCGGTCATGTCCAGGGTCCAGTTATCGGCCTTGATCCGGTCCAGGTTGATATTGCCGAGAAAGATCGAGTCCAGCGCCAGGAAGCCGTTAAGCGTCAACTGACGGGCATCGTAGCGGGCGTAGGTAATGCCGCTTTCGAAGCTGAACTTGCCATTGCCGAAGAAGCCGCTGGCTTCGTCATACAAGTTGCTCACGCTTTGCGCTGGTGCCGAGTCCTCCTTGAGGGACTGCCCATAGGAGCTGCCGCCCGCCGCCGCGCCGGAACCGCTGGCGGCAACGGTGCTGCCGCCTTTCTTGAAATCTGCTGGTGATTTGGCCAGGCGTTTGGGCGCAGGTGTAGCAGGCTGATCTTCGACCTGGCGAACCCGCTGTTCCAGTACCGCCAAGGCTTTTTGCTGTACATCGTAGCGTTGCTTGAGTTCCAAGAGCTCCTGTTTGAGCGTTTCGATATCGGCGTCCGGCGCGGCGTACAGCATGGTCGCGGGCAAGAGCGTACTTAAACAAACAACGGCACGTAGCGATAACGATCGGGGCATGAAATAAGTCGTCCTTTTCTAATGCGTAGATGTCGAGGGTCAGCGTAGTTCAATAACCGAGAGTACGTAGGCCCTTGAGTTGATCGAGATTGCAGTTCAGAGCGCCGCTGTTGAGGCCACTGTTATTCATCACCACATTGAGGGTGGTGGTATTAAGTACCTGGTTGATATTGCCCGTCAGGCGTACGGCTTGTTGCATGCCGCCCTGGGCAATCCTTTGCAGGGAATCGCCCTGGCCGTTGCGGGCCTGGATTGCCATATTGATGCCGCCACCGGCGTTGGAAATGCTGACCTGACCTGCGCCGCTGGAACCGCTGAGGGTGCCTCCGGCCATCAATACCTGGCCTGAGTGCACGACATTGCCCGGAGCCAGGCCGTTTTCACTGATGTTGATGCCGACATTGTTGTAGGCGCTGTTGCCATCCCCTGCCGCGCGTACGCTCTGGGTTACGCCCGTGCCGCTGCCCAGGCCCGCACCGCCGACCACTGTGCCGCTGCCGATGGTTGGATTCGAAGTCGGACCCTTGCCGGAGTCTCCGGTGGCGGAGACATAAAACTGCGGGGTAATGGTGGATGCGTCGATGTTCATGCTGGCTTTGCCGGTAATGCTGTCGCCGGCAGCGTTGGTCCAGGTGCTGCTCATGACAATGCCGAAACTGATGATCCGCCCGGGCATCACAAAACGACCGCGCAGCTCGGCAAGTTCCGAGTCTTTTATTTCTATCGGCTTAAACACCGATGAAGCATAAGCGGGCATCGAGGCTGCCAGGCACATGACCGTCAGCCAACGGAAAGTGTTCATCATTCGCTCCTGGAGCGTCCTGCCCCTTATTGCGCTTCTAGAAGAAGTCGCTCTGGATGAAACCGAAGTCCATCAGCTCTGAATCCCGGACAGGACTGAACTCGTTCAGTTTGTTCTTGGCGGTCAAGGGAGTAGGCGGGTCGAGCAAGGCATTGGCTTTGTCGTAGCCTTCACCGAGCACGGCGAATACGATGCCGTTCCAGCCCTTGATGAAGTCGTCATGGGAATAGCGTTTGTTGCCCAAGACAGAGTCGCCGATATAAACCCAGTCCTTGTCAGCCCGCTGCATCACCACGAAGTGTTTGTAGCCGCGAATTTCCAGCAGCACCACGACGGGGACTCTCACTGTGACCAAGGTTTCTGGCGCTATCCGATAACCTTTCGCACGCATGCCGATGCTTTCGAGGTAGCGCTTCATGTCCAGCATGGAGAAACCCTGGGTTCGCACCAGGTCCTGATCGGCGTTGATCAGCATGCCTTTGATGATGTGAGCCTCATCGACGTCCAGCCAAAAGGCCTGGCGCAGGATGGTTGCCAGTGCCGCGGCACCGCAGCTGAAATCGGTTTTCTGTTCCACCAGGTTGGCGAACCGGCGCTCGCGGATGCTCTCGACCTTCTTGAAGATCACCGCACCGCCGGGCATGGCAGAGATCGCCATTTGCCCTGCCCAAGTCGGGCCGGCGAGCAGTAACAGGAAGGTGAGGGTGGCGAGGCGCATGATCGAATGACCTGATGGACACTGGAATTAAAAAGGGCCTTGTTGCCAAGGCCCTAGTTGGATCAGAAGCTCAGTTTGCTGCCGCTTGGGCATGTAGTGCAGCCGCTGCCCAGAGACAAGGTGTTGCTTTGTTGGTTGCCCGAACCCGCGGCAACGTTGATCCCGATGTTGCCGGAAGCGTTGTTGCCAGAGTTTTGCAGGCTGGCGTTGTTGTTGACGTACTGAGACTTGCCGTAGCCGAAGTAGCCGTACTTGGTAGCCGCTTGGTTTAGGTAGTTGTTGTTCAGCGATTCTTGCTCGGTGTTTGCCACAGAGGCAACCGAGGTGCCATCGGCCACCACGATAGTCAGGTTGTTTTTCTGTTGGTTACCTTGACCGGCTGCGACGTTGACGCCCACGTTACCGGAGCTGTCGTTGGCCGAGTTTTTCATGGATGCATTGTTTTGCGTCCCTTGGTTTACAAAGTTGTTGTGTTGGCTTTGCTGGAAGATATCGGCCTCGGAGAGGACGAACCAGGCTTTCCCGGCACTGCTGGTGATTGCGGCCGCATTGTCTTGCTGGTTGCCGGTGCCAGAGGCCACGTTAGCACCCAGGTTGCCGTTGCTGTCGTTCAGCGATTTGGTAGCTGATGCATCGTTTTCGGTTTTTGTATCACCGAACTTGTTGTTTTTACTGACTTGAGAGTCAGTCACCACCGCAGCGACAACACCACCGGCTGGAGTTGGAGTTGGTTTGTATTTGTTGCTATCCGCTTGTGCAGCAACAGCCATGAGCGCAGCCAGAGCAAAAACCAGTGGTTTAAGAGCCATTGTAGGTTTCATGGTGTATCTCCTTGCTTCTAATTAGTTGGTTAAGTGTTGGTACGGTGTTGCACACAACCATCAGGGGTTACCTGATGTTAACGTTTAGGGTGTTAGCCAATCGGTTCCCCACCCCGGCACTCTGGTTCACCTGAATCACGCCCCGGCTGCCGGTGAAGGCCTGGTCGCTGGTAACGACCTGGCGGCTGCCAGTGGGTGAGGTGAGCCCTGAGTCTGGTAACAGCGTCATGTTCTGTTGCGACAGAACGCTGTCATCGATGCCCTGCGGGCCAGCACTAATGCTGATCCGCACGGCATTGATCATTTGGTTGTTGGCCCCGGCCGACTGGTTGACCCCCAGTACACCGCTGCCATTGCTGAAAGAAGATCCCTGGATCGCCGCCTTGGCATTCAGGGATGGATCGGCCTTGCCGTCGAGTTTCTGGATGAGCGCACCGCCGACCTGGGCATGGGCACCGATGGCGATGGCGCGGCTGTTGATTTGTTGTTGCTGATTACCGGCGGCCTGGTTGACTGAGAGATTGCCGCTGTACTGTTTGCCGGAGTTATCGATCACGGCATTGTTGTTGCTGTCGGCCATGACTGATGAGCAGCCCAATGCGAGAAGAAGCAACCATGAACGGCTCATTGCTGCGCCCCCATCATGCTGCCGATATTGCTCAACGGGGCCATGCCACGCTGGATCGAACCGTTGATTTGCCCGGCGATGCTGCTACCGCCGCCGCCATGACCCGCCGCTGCGCCAGCACCCAAGGTGGACGAACTGGTTCCGTGGGAAGTGCTCAGCCCGGGAAGGTTACCGTTGGGCAGAATGGCGCGAGTGATGGTGGAGCCGCTGCTGACCCCGGCGATATCGTTATCGCTGAGTTCGCCGCCGGTGGCTTGCAGTACTTGTGCAGCGGGGTTGACGTTAACGGTGGTTGGATAAGGGTCGGGAGCGAATGAGGAACGGCCAGCCATATGACCCTGCACGTTGCGACCAGTGACGATGACACCGTCACCCGCGAGGGCCGCAAGACTCACACTGGCGCTAAGTACACAACTGATCAGCAGTAGGCTCATCGAGCCTGTATTGAGAGTGACCACGGCAGCATTCCTTGTTTTTAACGCTGACCCTAAACAGCGTTATCAGGAACAGAGCAGGAGCTGTGCCGCTTTTTATTTTTATATATTATTCAATGAGTTGGCTTTTATCATCGCGATGCGGGCAACCCGTGTGTATCAGCGCTGAGACAACAGTACGTTGATCTGCCCAGTAGCCGCCCCAGCCGGGCATGGGCACGCTGCGGGGCGTTACCTGTATCAGCGATGAAACATGTTGGATAACAAAACAATGAACCCGCAGCCGGTGGACGGTTCAGGCAGGCCCAGTGTCTCAAAAGTGGACACTGTGCCTATGGCGAGGGGTGTGTGCCGCAGGGGCAGCTCAAGTCTTGGGCGCTTTGCCCGGTATCGAGTTGAGCACGGGGTTGCCGTCCTGGTTCTGGGTCAGGTAGACCGGCAGGACCTTGGGCAGCGAGGCGACGAGATTGTTGACTTCATGGATGTTGTAGATCCCGCCAATGCGAATGGCGCCGGTGCTGGCGTCTGCCAGCATCATCGGTTTGCTCAGGTAACGGTTGATCAGCGGCAAGGCATCGGCGAGGGCCAGGTTGTCGAAAATCAACTTGCCCGTACGCCACGCCAGGGCGCAATCGTCTGGCGCGATCGGCTTCACATGAGGGCGGGTGTCGCCATGGTCGTAGCGGGCCTGCATGCCAGGGGACAAGCTCAGGCCACTGTGGCCCACATCGCTGGTGACTTGCACCGAGCCTTCGAGCAACATGATCCGGACCTGGTCTTCGTATTTCCAGACATTGAACTGGGTACCGGTAACCCTGATCCGCCCATCACCGGCCCGGACCACAAAAGGGTGCAGGCGGTCATGGCTGACGTTGAAGAATGCTTCACCTTTTTTCAGGGTGACTCGACGCTCGTCCTTGTAGTTGCTGTAGACCAGTTCGGTGCCCAGGTTCAGCTCCACCTGGCTGCCGTCTTCCAGGGTGACTTGTCGCAGTTCGCCCCCGGCCTCGTAATGTTTATACGAGTTGGGCAACCAGCCGGCTTCCCAGCCCGTGAACGCGGCCAACGGCAACGCCACCAGGCATACCGCAGCGGCTATGGCATAGGTACGCAATAGGCTGCGCGGTGTGATCCGTGCCACCGGCGCTGTTTCGCTGCGAGGCAAATGATCGGCAACGTCCCAGATTTCCAGCATGGCTGCGTATTCGAAGGCATGCAGCGGATGTGCATCATGCCACTGTTCAAAAGCCTGGCGTTCGGCAGTCGTGCAATCGAAAGCATGCAGACGCATACACCAGTGCGCAGCGGCATCGGTGATGGCGTCATATTCGGCTTCTGAAAGGGACTGTTCGGTCATTTGCTCTTCCTGGTTTCCTGCATTCTAACCTTCCCGGCACGGTGCCGAGAACAGCCATCATGGCGAATGAACATCAATGTGGAACTAATTCTTGCCCCAGGCACCCTGAAAATCAGGATCTGTAAGTCATTCTCTCTCAAGCCTGGGAGTCCACCCAGCCCAGGAGTGAGTGGTGTAAAGCCTGCGTTAAATAAACAGCGTTGTACCGAAACGGGTGGTTGACAGGCCACTCGCTCGGCGTTGTTTAATCAAGAGGCTGAATCCAGCAGGCTGTTGCCCCCTCCAATAATTACTCTGGAGCTTCAGATGTCAGCCACGCCCGTTATTGCTGCAAGTGACTCGCAGACTATTGCCTTTCCCGAACTGGTTAGCTTGCTCAAGCAGATTTTCCTCAACCACGGCACCTCGCCTGACGTCGCCGCCGTGCTGGCAAACAACTGTGCCAGCGCCCAGCGCGACGGCGCCCAGAGTCATGGGGTATTCCGCATGCCCGGTTACGTATCGACCCTGGACAGCGGCTGGGTGGATGGCAAGGCCGTACCGATTGTCGAGGATGTCGCCTCGGGGTTTGTCCGGGTAGATGCCTGTAATGGCTTTGCCCAGCCAGCCCTGGCCGCCGCCCGCCCGTTGCTGGTGGAAAAGGCCCGCAGCGCCGGTATCGCAGTACTGGCCATCCGTAACTCACATCATTTTGCGGCGCTGTGGCCCGATGTCGAACCCTTCGCCGACGAAGGTCTGGTGGCCCTGAGCGTGGTCAACAGCATGACGTGCGTGGTGCCCCACGGTGCTGATCGGCCACTGTTCGGTACCAACCCGATTGCCTTTGCCGCGCCACGGGCCGACGGCCCGCCGATTGTCTTTGACCTGGCCACCAGCGCCATCGCCCATGGTGATGTGCAGATCGCCGCGCGCAAGGGTGAGCGTGTGCCGCCCGGTACCGGGGTCGATAGCCTGGGCCAGCCGACCCAGGACCCCAGGGCCATCCTCGAAGGCGGCGCCTTGTTGCCGTTTGGCGGGCACAAGGGCTCGGCGTTGTCGATGATGGTCGAGTTGCTGGCGGCAGCACTGACCGGCGGGAATTTTTCGTTCGAGTTCGACTGGTCCAATCATCCTGGTGCCAAAACGCCGTGGACCGGCCAGTTACTGATCGTCATCGACCCCAGCAAAACCGCCGGGCAAAACTTTGCCGAGCGCAGCCAGGAGCTGGTGCGGCAGATGCATGCTGCGGGGTTGCGGCGTTTGCCGGGCGATCGTCGTCATCGCGCACGGGCGAGGGCCGAGGAGGAGGGGATTGTTATCGAGGTGGAGGAGTTGGCGCGGTTGCGGCGGTTGGTGCAAGGTTAACTCGGCCGACTGTGGAGCGAGCAAACTCGCTCCACAGGGAAAACCTCAGTTACGACGACCCAACAGCAGGCCGACCACCAGGCCGAAGCCTGCAGAAATTGCCACGGTCTGCCATGGGTGACCACCGATATAGGTTTCGGTAGCGTCCACCATTGGCTTGCTGCGCTCACGCACGCTGGACACCGAGTCCAGGGCCTGCTTGAGCTTGAGGGCTACCTGCTCGCGCAGGGTTTCACCTTCTTCGCCCACCAGGGAGGCGCTGCTCTTGAGCAGCTTGTCCGATTCCTCGATCAGCGCCTGGAGTTCGCTGAAGGCTTGATCCTTGATTTGTTCTTCGACGGCTTGCGCGGCAGTTTTGCGGGCCATTGGGTGACTCCTTGCAGGTGAATGTGACAGCGAACAATGGAGTATTCGCCGGCTGAAAAAGTTGCAGCTTTTTTTCCGCTGGCCTGGCCTGAGCAAAATCCAGAGCGGGAAATTTCGACCTACAGTGTAAGATGTCACCTATTTGTACCGCAGGGAATTCCACATGAGCTTCAATCTGGCCAACAAGCCCCTTGCCGAGCGCGCTGAGCTCGAAGATGAAAAGTCCCGTCTGTATGACTTGTGGCAAAGCAACCTGGGCAAGGCCAAGGGCGAGGGCGCCCGCTTGTTCGGCGAGCGCGCCAAGCGCAAGGGCAAATGGGCTGAATGGGTGCGCTCGGAGCTGGACGGCATGTCGCCGCCGGAGTTCGCCAACATGGTGCGTAGTGAAGTCAATCGGTTGATGGCGGCCAAGTAACTCGCTTCATGTAAAACACGCCAGCACCGCGTCCCTTGCCTTGAGCAGCATCGGGTCTAACTGGGCCTGGGTGCGCCAGCCCATTTCCACCGGATAGCGTGGCAAGGCCAGCGGGCAGGGCAGGACTGTCAACCCGGTCATCCGGGCAATGGCTTGGGCTGCGTGTCCGGGAATGGTCGCCACGGCCGCACTGCCCTTGAGCAGTGGCCGCGCTCTATCGCTACATTGCCACGACGGCTTCGCCAGAAATTGCCCAGCGTTATACCCACACCATCGTGACCCATTGCGAAGAGCTACGGACGTTCCTGCACCGAGGGAACCCGCGGGCGATATACGCCCTGGGCTGTGTATCACGAACTATCGCAAGTACTTTTAAAAAAATCGTCTACAGCGCCAATGTCCTAAATGTCCTAAATCTCCTTTTTGGCCAAACGCCCGTAGCGGTCCTCGAAACGTACGATATCGTCTTCGCCCAGGTAAACCCCGGACTGCACTTCGATCAATTCCAATGGCACCTTGCCCGGATTGGACAATGAATGCTTGACCCCCAGCGGGATATAAGTGGATTGGTTCTCGGAAAGGATCAATTCGTTGTCGCCACAGATCACCCGAGCAGTACCAGACACTACAATCCAGTGTTCGGCGCGATGGTAATGTAATTGCAGCGACAGGCATTCGCCTGGCAGCACGCAGATCCGCTTAACCTGATAGCGCTCACCCTTATCAACTGTGTCGTAGTGGCCCCACGGACGATTAACCAGTGGGTGGGTGATAAACTCGGCGCGCTCTTCGACCAGTAGACGCTTCACCACGTCCTTGACCTGCTGGCTGTCGTGCTTGTTGGCGATCAGTATTGCGTCCTTAGTTTCGATGACGATCAAGTCATCAAGACCGACGGTGGCCACTAGACGGTGATGCGATTGCACCAAGCAGTTACGGGTATTAATGGCCATTACGTCGCCTTCAAGGCGATTTTTGTTAACGTCGTGCGGGCCAACATCCCAGATCGCAGCCCAACTGCCAAGGTCGTTCCAACCGGCATCCAGCGGCACCATCAGACCTGTGGCGGTGTTCTCCATCACGGCATAGTCCACCGACTCATCGGCGCACAACGCGAAATGCTCAGCCTGCAAATGCAGGAAGTGGCTGTCAGGTTCGGCGTGTTCCAGAGCAAAGTGGCATGAGGCCAGAATTTCCGGGCGATGCTGCCGCAGTTCGGCCAAGAACACCGAGGCACGAAACATGAACATGCCGCTGTTCCACAGATAAGCACCCGAAGACAGATACTCCTCGGCCATTTCTGGCGAGGGCTTTTCCTTGAAGGCGGCGATAGCGAAACCACCTTGTTCGATGGCAGCACCGCACTGGATGTAACCAAAGCCGGTTTCGGCGTGGGTTGGGGTGATACCGAACGTCACCAAATGCCCTTTCTCCGCATGAACCTGAGCCTGACGCACAGTGTCACGAAAGGATTCTTCGTTATGGATATGGTGGTCGGCAGCGAGTACTAGCAGGATCGGATCGCTGCCGTCGGCAGTGGCTTCCAGCGCAGCCAAAGCAATGGCGGGCGCGGTATTGCGGGCCAGCGGCTCAAGAATGATCCGACGGCTGGTCATCTTCGCTACCCGCAGTTGCTCGGCAACGATGAAACGGTGCTGCTCGTTGCTCACTATGACAGGGGGTGAATACTCCAGGCCTTGCAGCCGAGCCAACGTACGCTGAAACATCGTCCCCTGATCCTGGCCATCGAGGGCAAGGAATTGCTTGGGAAAGCTCTGTCGTGATAAAGGCCAAAGACGCGATCCATTACCGCCAGCAAGGATTACAGGGGTGAGCATAGCAACTCCATTGATATGCCACGTGCGCGCATGGTGGCGCAAGTTGGCTTTTCCACTACAAACGATCAGGAAAGAACCGGCCGGTGCCACCTGGGCCACACAGCTGCTCCTACATTAGGGTGTTGTTACCGGGCAAGGGCGCTGTCGGTGCACGCGAGTGCTGCGGGCTTCCCGACGCCTGGGATGCGGCGGATCTGCACCATGCAACCCTGGCGCACGGTGGCATCGAGCAGCAAGCTTTGCACCGGCATCAGATCGCCGACCAGCAAGTTCTGCAGCAACGGCTTGCCCTGATATTGGTTGTGCCCCAGCACCACGTTGTCGATCCCTTCGACCCGCACTACGGCCTTGCCAATGTTGCCCAGGCGGTTGCCGGTCAGGGCCAGTTCGCCCGGCAGTGGCAGGGCGTTGCGCAGACTGATGGCGTACTCGGGGCTGGTGCTGATGCGGTTATCGAGTATCGACAACGACTGCACTTCACTGCCGTCGATGGCGCTGCCCTGGCTGTTGCTGATCAGGTTGCCAACAATCATCAAGGCGCCGTCTTTGCCGGCCAGGCTGCGCAGTTGAATGCCATTCCCCTTGGAGTCGCCAATTCGGTTGCCGGTGATCAGCAGGGCGCCGTTTTGTTCGTTGACTTCAATGCCGGCCTTGGCGGTGGTGAGGATCAGGTTGTCCTTGACCAATGCACGGGTTTGCCCGCGCACGCGGATGCCACTGTTGTTTTCGACGCCGCGAATACTGTTGCCGACCAGCTGTGCCTGGCTGTTGTTGAGGTCGATGGCGTACTGCTGTTGCTGCTCAAACGTTGAATGCTCGATCTGCGCCCGGGCATGCTGCAGGTTCACGCCCGTGGACAGCTCGGTAAAATGGCTGTTGCGGATCAACACATTGGAGGGTGGCGTGCTGGGCGCCTGTTGGGTGCTGATAGCGGTGCTCAGGCCTTGTGACAGGTTGGCGCTATAGCCCAGGCGGTTGAGGGTGGAGTCCAGGATCTGCGTGGAGCTGCCGGCCCAGGACACCACGAACGGCCGATAGGCACGGTCGGTGTCGCTGGTCTTTCCCCCGGTCCAGCCTTCCAGCCGGGATTGGTTCAGGCTCAGCAAACCCTGATTGATCAGCGCGGTGCCGGAAAAGTTGTACATATAGAGGCTGGTGCCTTCGAGTATCAGCCCGCCACTGGCGGTGATCATCAGCGGGTAGCTCAACAGGTAACCGTCCTTGTGGCGGCGCAGCACGCGCGGGTCGTGCAGGGCGTCGGCCAGTTGCGCCAGGGTGATGCTGCCGCCACTGATTACTACCGCTTGCGGGTGATGCGACTGGTACCCGGCAATGGCGCGGAACAGGCCATTGTTGACGAACGGCTCGAATGGCCAACTGCCTTGCTGGGACGAAAACATCGGTTGCAGGCTGACCTGGGCGCGTCCGGCGGGCCTGCGGATGGTCACGTCGGCCATTTGCACGGCCTGGCGGGTACGGTTCAACAGCTCGGCCTGTTGGTCACGCTGCTGTTGCGCGGGGATCACGCTCAGCGCACGGTCCAGGGGCAACGGTTGGGTCTGGGCCTGGCAGGCCAGGGTGCTGGTCAGCAAGGTGGCGAACAGACCGATACGAATGAATGGCGGCATAGTAGTCATCCTTGGCTCAGTGGCCGATGGAGTACAGCGGCTTGAGCGGGCCGCCGAGCTGGCTGTAGTTATCGACGTCACCGTCCAGCGAGTCATACAGTTTGCGAGACAGCTCATGCTGCGGGCTGCGCTGCAGAAACGGGATCAACCATGCCATCTTGTAGGGGGCGATGTCGGCCTGGGACTGGCCTTGCAGCTCTGGCAAACCATGGGGGTCGAGCACGCTACGGGCGGCGAAATTGGCCAGCAGCTCTAGGCGCGACTGGTCATCGGCTGACCAGCTCAGGTTGTTGCTGCGCGCGGTCTCGGCCAGCATCACCAAGGGCACCATGGCGTACTGGCTGTAGCTAGCGGCCAGCTTGCCGCGGGCCACCTCAAGCGGCAGGTAGGCGTAGTCACCCGCGCTGGACAGCGTGGCCTGCTGTAAGCCACGGCGCAGATTGCCGTCGCCCCAGCGGATGAAGTCGTCGCGCTGGATCAGCATGCCGGTAGCTGACACGGCCCAGCCAGCCCAGTAGTCGTGGTTATTGAAGAAGGCAAAGCCTGGCGCATGGCGGGGTTGGTACTCTTCGATGATCAGCGCGCCGAGGCGGGCGAGCCAGTCTTTCTGCACCGGCGACAGCACGAGTTTTTTGTCCGCCATGGCCTCAGTCATCAGCAGGGTGCCACTGATGGCAGCCACCGCCCACTTGCGCGCGGCCATACCGCTGCCGCTGGCGTCTCGGTTGAGCAGGGCACCGGCTTTAGCCCAGGTTTCCAGCCACTGGTCCTGGCAGGCCAGGGCCATGTTCGCCTGTTGCGGGCTTTTGGCCCGTTCGAACTGTTTGGTGGCGTAGATCAGCCCACCAATGAAGGCCTTGACCTGTTTGCCGACCTCCTCGGTGCCCTGGTTGGGGTTGGTGGCCAGAGTCGATTTGCTGGCGTCGCTCTGGTCGTACTTGCTTTTGAGCTGCAGACTGCCAGTGTAGGGCGGTGGCGGTTCCTTCACACAGGTAAGGGTGCGGTAATCGGCAATCATCGCCGAGGTGGCTGTGGCCCGTGCCGGCCAGATCGAGATGGTGGCGCTAGCAGCGGCCAGGTGCAGGCAACCAGCGGTGCTGAGCAAAACCAGCAGCAAGGGCTTCAAAGGCATAATCTGGTGTCCACTTGGGTCGCGCCACTGGAAGGTTTGGTCGGCTCCATGAACACCGACAGCAGGTTGGCGCCCTGAAACTCCTTGGCTTTGCTCAATTCCAAGTAGTACTGGCCACCAGTCACGGCTGCTTCACGGCGGAACCAGACCTTGTCGCGCAGGCCATTGTCGTAATACACAATGATGTAGAAGTCTTTGACGTTCTTGTCGCTGATCTTGATGTCCAAGAAACCTGTCGGGCCCTTGAGGTTACTGCGGTTTTCGCCGGCATTGCTCAGCAGTTCGATACGGTCGCTGACCTTCAGCGCTGGGTGGTCCAGGCGATTGCTCAGCAGCGTTTGCGAGGTGGCACAGCCGCCCTTGATCGCCGGCACCAACTGCCGGTACATCTGCGGCGACTCCAACTGGTAGTTGGCTGGCAGTTCCCAGATCACCACCTTGGGCGGAGCCGCGGGTTTGTAGCTGTCCGACAGCAGGTACTCCAGCAACGAGCCGTCCTGCCCGGCGCCGGGCAGGGCGAAGTTGAGGATGTCCACGTCCAGGTACTGCTTGAGGTAACCGTCGAAGTTGAACTGCTTGCTTTCGTCTTCCCGAGCAGCGGCGTTACTGTCGCCCACTAGGATCACTTGCGAGTCGGGCGTTTCGTTAAACAAGGCGTCGGCGCTATTGGCCATTGGCACCGTCTGGTAGCCGCGCACGTATTGCATGCCAAAGTTGTTACCACACAAATAGGTCAGCCCCAGGTTCATGGTGCCGTCCTTGGGCACCACCACGCCGGGTTCGGTGCGGTATTGCGTTTTGGTCAGACCTGCATAAAACGGCTGGCGGCGTATTTCGTCGGCCACTACTTGGGCTGTGGCCTGGGCGCCGGCCGGGGTCCAGTGGTGGTCGCGCCGAAAGAAGTATTCGCCGGCTGGCGGCTTGGCCACCAACTGCATCACGTCGGGCACTACCGCGCCGCCTGCGCGCATCTGTTGCAGGTAGGCACTGAGGTTGCGATTGGCGCGGGCAAACTCAAAGCCCATTTCCTGGCCGGGGCGCAGTTTGTCGCGGTGCATCAGCCCGCGGGTCGGCTGGATGGCCATGACCACGTGGATGCCCTGGCGCGCGAAGGCCGCCATCAGCCGTGCGTATTCGCTGCGCATGTTGGCCGGGATGCCGAAGTCATTGGTCAGATCGACCTCGGAGCGAAACAGCCAACGGTCCTTGCCGGGTACGATCTCGCGCAGCAGTTTCATGCGCCCCTCGGCGTAGTTTTGCTGGTCCTTGAGCGCCGGGCAGATCAGGCAGTCCAGGCCTGTGCATGCGGGGGCGTTCTTGGCCGCGACAGGCTGGGCTTGGGCGGCGAGCGCGGGCAGGCCGAACAGCGAGAGCAATACGGCGAAGCCGAAATGTAAGGGTATCTTCATGGGCGCAAACTTCATCATCCTGTTGATTGGGGCGTGCGAGCTACCGGTGCAACGCGTCCTCACTCGGTGGGGTCGATGCCGTTGGCCAGGCTCATGCTCTTGTAGCCACTGCCCTGAGGCAGCAGCACGTAGCTGTAGGAGCGGCCTTTTTTCAGGAACAGCTCGTCAAAGTTGGCCACGTTCTGTTCACCCACGTAGGCGGCAAAGCCGATCTTGATCTCGTTGACCATGCGGCTGCCGGTCTGGTCTTTGCCCAGCGGGTCGACGATCAGGTGCTTGCCGTCCACGGTTTTCAACGCAGCCTGGGTCGACGTCAGGTTGTAGAACGCCACCTGGGCTTTCTTCGGCTCGTTGACGTATTTGTCGGCGATCAGGTTCAGGGTCTTGCCGTCGTATACCACCGTGCTGGCGGCATTGGCCGCAAGGGTCGGCTGGATAGACTGGCCGGCCACGGCGATGCTGTGCTTGCCCGGGGTGGTGAAGCGGTAGCCGCTCAGTTGCCCGGCGGCGACTTTCTGCGGGTTGGTCTTGCCGCTCAGGCTCACGTCGATGCCACTGTTACTAAGGTTCAGCACCCGCACAAAGGTCGAGTCGGCCGGGGCCACAGCGTCGTATAAGTCGGCATTGCTTTCGGCGGCCAGCGCGTGTGCGGTGATCAGCAGCAGGCTGGCGCCGCCGAGTAGACGTTGGATCAGGGTAGAGGCAGTCATGGTTCACTCCTTAAACTTAAAAATGGACAGATAGAGTAGGCAGGCTGGATGAGCTGGCGCGGTGGGCCAATACGGTTCGCAGCGGGAATTCCCAAATCACCGTGTCCAGGCTGTCGTTGGTCAGTTGGTCGCTTTTGAGGAACTCATTCATCGCCTCAAACGGACCACGGGCTTCCACCGCCACGCTGAACAGGTCGGTGCTCAGGGCTTCTTTCAAAAAGCCGCTGAAATTCCAGTCATCAATCTTTGTGTAGCTGGTGCCCACCAGGGCGATGCGCTGCGGCTCGTCGCCAAAGAGGCTGGAATCGCTGACGGCCTGACTGGCCTTGAGGGTCTCAAACAGCGCGATGGTGCTGGCGCCGTACGCCGGCGGCTCGTTGCGCTGGTCGAACTGGATGTAGTTCATCAGGTCGCCCTTGATGGTTTTCTGCGCCACGGACTGGGAGGCATAGGCCGTGCTGCCGATCAACTCCGGGTGCTGGAGGGCCAACTCACGGGCGGCTTCTCGGGCGCCCTGTGGGGTCCAGTGAGTGTCGGACTTGAGGAACAGCGGCACCTCGTTTCGCACGGCCATAAAACGTGCGCGTAGTGGCACCACGGTTACTTTTTGCTGTTGCAGTTGCTCGACAAAACGGTCGTACAGGCTTATGGCTCGCAGGTCTGCAGCGCGCAGAGTGTGCTCGGCGTAGATGTCCAGTTTCATCGGCAACGGCAGCACGATCAGGCGCTTGTTGTGGGCCATTAGGCGCGCCTGCACTTCGCCGATCTGTGCCAGTTGCAGGCTCAGGTTGTGCTCCAGGTTGTTCGGCACGCGGTATTCCTGATTGGTGAACAGCCAGCCATCACGACCCAGCACCACTCCGCTGGTGCCTTCATGAAACAGCTGGTACTGGACATCGGCCCACAGCTCAATCGAAGGTTCGCGCAGGAAGAAGCGCTTGTCGTAGACCTGTTCAAACTTGCGTAACAGCTTGCCATCCATGAACAGTGAGTAGGCGTCGGACTGGCTCTTGCCGAAGCTGAACACCACTGGCAGCGAGTACCCGAACATGCCCAGCAGCAACACGCAGAACAGCAGCCCATTGAGTTTGCTCGCCGAATTCATCACGGGGTACATGGGTGCCTCCTAGAACTGAAAGTACAGAAACGGTGAAAAGGAATGTGCGGCCAGGCTGCTCAGCGACAAGGCAAAGCCTGCCCAGAGCAAGAGCATCTTCATGCCGCCCACATGACGCATGAAATACTGCTGCTTGTTGCCGGCATAGAAACGCACGTTGTTGATGCCAGAGAGGATCAGCCACGCCACCGCGACCAAGGCGAAGGCCATGGCCATTTTCGAGGCGCCCAGCACGTACAGATCCAGGCTTCCGGTACCGTTGAAACCGAGCATCGCCTTGTAGATTTCAAGGCTATGGGTCAGGTTGCTGGTGAAGAACAGTGGCATGCTCAGCGTGATCAGAAAGACGGTGCGCAAGTTGCGCAGCAGCTTGTAGGGGGTGGTGATCTTGGTCGCGATGCCCAGCTTGCGCTCAGTCACCATGGCCAGGCCGAAGAACAGCCCCCAGCAGATAAAGGCAAAGCTTGCGCCGTGCCACAGGCCCGACAGCAGCATGGTGTAGACCAGCGCGGGCATGGCGCCGGCAATGCGCTTGCGCACCAGCGGCATATATACGTAGTCGCGCAGAAAGTGCGCCAGGGTCATGTGCCAGCGGGCCCAGAACTCTGTGACGCTCTGGGACACATACGGCTGGTTGAAGTTTTCCGGAAAGCGAAAGCCCATCATCAGTGCCAGGCCCAGCGCCATGTGGCTATAGCCGGCAAAGTCGAAGTACAACTGCAGCGTCGACACCACCAGGCCGAACCAGGCATCGCCCATCTGCAAGGTGCCTTCGCTGATGAACAAACTTGCGATGGGAGCCAACTGGTCGGCGATCAGCACCTTCATGATAAACCCGAGCATGAATCGGCACACACCCAGGCTGAACAGCTCCAGGGAGTGTTCGCGATGGCGAAGTTGCGGCGCGAGTTGGCTGTAGCGCAGGATCGGCCCGGCCACCAGATGCGGGAACAATGCAACGAAGGCGGCGAAATCGATGAAGCTATTCGTCGGTGTTGCGTCCTTGCGATAAATGTCGACGATGTAGCTCAGTGCGTGGAATACGTAGAACGAAATACCCAGGGGCAGGAAAATCGTTTCCAGGGTGAAGGTGTTGATGCCCAGCGGTGCCAGCAGGGTGGCGAGCACATCGGCGCCGAAGTTGGCGTATTTGAAGTAGCCCAGCGTCGACAGGTTGCCGATGATACCGATCCACAACAGGCGAAATGCCCAGCGCTTGTCGCCCGCCTCGAGTCGCGCCTTGATGCGCAGGCCGAACCAATAGTTCCAGTAAGTGATACCGACGAACAACAGCAGGAAGTCCGGGCGCCACCAGGCATAGAACAGGTAGCTGGCGGCGACGATCACCGTGGACCGCCATTGCGGGCGCGACAGAAAGTACACCAGCAGGAACACCGGCAGGTACAGAAACAGGAACACGTTGGAGGCGAAAATCATGGGCAGTCCCGTCCTTAGTAACTCATCACGACGCCAAACGAAATCTGGTAGTCGTCGCCGCTGGTCAGCGCGTTACCGGCGTTCAGGTAGCTGGCGGTGATCAAACCATTGACGTCGAAACGCTTGCCTTCATAGGCCAACGGAAACATCCTCCAATAGTAATTGACGTCATACATTTGCCCCACAGAGCGCCCGCCGGTATTGCCGCCGCTGTTGATCTGGGCGTTACGCTTCGAACGCTGGTCTGCGTCGATACGAATCGGCAGCGTACCGTTCTGGTCACGCAACTTGAGGTCGGTGACGCGAAAGTCCAGGTTGCTGCGCGCAGTGGGGCGGGTTTCCAGGGCCGCGCCGTAGTACTGCAGGTTGCGCAAATCCAGGCTGACGAAGGAGCTGACCAACCGGGTACTGTATGAACCGGGTTGTGTGATGCGGTCGGACTGGATGGCATTCAGGCGAAAGCCGTCGGTGTCGTCGTCGGTCTTGTCCGTCAGACCACCGCGCAAGGCCACGCGTGGTGTCCAGGCCAGGTTATCGAAGCGCTTGCCGACCTCGCCTAGCACGGCCCAACCGTTGCTGTGGTTATTGTGCGTGGTGATTTTCGACGACGGGTCCCTGGAGTTGGTCAGGCTGGTGCGGTCCATCTTGCCGTTCAGCGAAACCATTTCCAGGTGGTAGTCGCTCAGCAGCGGCGTGAACGTCAACTGGTCGCCCTTGAAGAACAGGCCACTGCGCACGCCCGTAAAATCGTAACGGTCGTTGATGTCGTGGTTGCTCTTGTCGTCCTCGTACATCAAACGCGCGCCCGCCCAGTTGTGCTCACTCCAGCGGTAGGCGTATTCGCCCATCGCATAGAAGGTGTTTTTCTCGGTGTCGTCCAGCGTATTGATGTCGGTGTTGTAGTTGTGGAATTTCTGCGCCACGGCGACAAAACCGTGGGAGAAGGTGTCGGTGTAGTTGAAGCGCACCGACTCGATGCTGTCGTCCCACCAAATGCCGTACTTGTCGCTGAAGCGCTGGCGCCCGGCCGACGCCGAGAAGCGCGGGTCGTCCCAAAGCAGGTTGCGCTTGACGTACAGTTCGCGGAACTCGGCGTAAAAGCCTTCGGCCTGTTTGCGGCCGCTGGCGTTGTTCTGATTGGTTTCGTTCTGCACCAGGCTGGCCGATTGGCTGGAGTCGTAGTCCAGCCAAACGCGGCCGTACACCTGCCACTTGGCCCAGCGTTTTTCCGGCGAGTACCAGACGAACGAAGGCTCGTAGCGCAGGCTGTAGAACGACTCGCGGCCGTTGCCGATTTCGGAGTTTTCCGGGCCGTAGCCACCTTGCAGGGTCAGCTTATTGAAGAACTCCGAGGTAATCGGCGGCTGGCTGCCGTCGGCCGGGGCAATGCGTACCGGCTCGCTGCTGTCGGCCTCAGGGCCGGTCACTTCTTCGGCTGCAAGGGCCGCGCCGTTGCAGGCCAGGATCAGTAGGGCGCTGTACAGAGGTGGGCAGGGCTTCACAATTGAGCTTCCTTCATGAGGTCGGCGCGGGCCACCTGGGCCCGGTCGATGTCGTCCTTGTTCAACACCCGGTCCAGGCGCTTGATCAGCCCGCGTGCGCGGTTTTCACCCAAGTCCACGGCCACTTGGGCATAGGCATAGGCCTTGACCTGGTCATGGCACAGCGCACGGGCGCGGAAATAGAGGGTTGCGATGCGGTAGTAGGCGGCGGTGGAGCCCAGGCGCGCCTGCTCCTGGTAGATCTGCAGAGCTTTTTCCTGATCGGGCTGGTCTAGGCCGCCCTTGCTGTACAGCTCACCCAGCAGCAACTGTGCGTCGCGGTAGCGCACCTCGATCAGCTCGTTGATCAGTACCTGGGCCTTTTCCGGGTCCAGGGTCAGCCAGTTGGTGACCATGTAGAACGACGCCTGCAAGGCCTTGGCCCGGGTCGGGTCGAGGGCCTGCACGCGGTTGATCAGGGCCTGGGTTTCTTCGGCATTGTGTTCGGTAGGGTTGCTGACCATGAAGTTGACCTTCGACACCAGTGCCGGTACGTAGCCGCGCTCGGCAGCGTTGTCGAACCAGCCTTGTACGCGGGCGGTGGCGGCAGCCATGGCCTTGTCGGCGGCGATCTGTTCGGGCGTCGGCGGTGCTTTCACAGCCTTTGGGCCCATGCCGCTGGCCAGGCGATCGTCCTTGTCGGCCTCTTCGTCGATTCGCTGCAGGCTGGTGATGCTGTCGAGCAGCGCTCCGATGCGATGCACGATCTCCACTGGTAGGCTGGCGCGCTGCGGTTCGAGCGTCAAGGCGAAGGCCTGGAACAGGCTGTCCTGCTGCTCACCGAGGAAGCGGTAGTAGCGGTCCACTGCGCGCACATCGAGTTTAACCGCCGCCTGGTAGTGACGGTCAGCCTCTCTGCGGTTGCCTTCGCGCTCGGCTAGCACCGCCTGGTACAGATCGAAGTGGCAGTTAAGCAGGCAGGATTGCTGGTACAGGCTGAGCAGTTGCCGGGCATCGGCCACGCTGAAGTCCCGGGGGTACACCAGGAACACTTCGAGGGTGGTGTTCAGCGTACGCGGGTCCTGGGCGTGGGGGTAAAGCGTCAGCGCCCGGGTCACGTAGCCGTGCTGTTGATCGCGCAGACGCGGGTTGCGATCGAGCAGGCGGGCCATCGAGGTCAACGCCAGGATTTCACCGGTGCCGTCGGCAAAGGCGTCCTTGTACAGGCCCAGCACTTCGTCGAAGTTGACCGTTTCCGAGTTCGAGAGAACGTCACCCAGCAGTTGCTTGGAGGCGCGGTCACCCCGTGCTGACAGCTCGCGCAGGTCGGCCACGACGTTGGTATTGGGGTCCTTGTACAGGGCGTATCGTACCTGTTCCAGGCTTTGCCCGGCGTAAACCGGGCTGGCCAGCCACAGGGCCAGCAGCAACAATGACGGGCGCGTCGGCAATTTCATCGCGGCATCCTTACAGCGACAGGTTGAACGGCAGGCCCAGGTACAGGTCCACCGCCACAGGCTGTTGGTAGGCTGAACGGGGCAGCGGGCTGTCGGGCTGGATCGTCAACTGCAGGTTGTGGTTGTTCTCGTCCACCTCGGAGCCGACGACCTTGCCGCTAAACGGCTGCTCGATACCGAACACCTGCATGTTCACCGAACGCACCCGCGAAATGTCGGCTAGGCGCGCGAACGGCACATTGGCCTTCACGAACAAGCCTTCATCACTGGGTAGCAGATGCACCAGCGGTGCTTGCTTATAGGCGTAGCCGTCGAGCGGCTTGCTTGGGAAGTAGACTTCGCAGCTGCACGGGCTGGCGATCACGGTCTCGATGGTTGCGCGGCCCAGCAGGGTCTGCAGATCACCGGGCGAGAGGTCTGCCACGGCCTTCATGTCGGCCGGGCTGGTAAAACTGGTGGCCAGTTGCGTAGACACTGTGGCAACGGGCTCGCCGACGCTCACCTGTGTCTGCCCCGGCTTGAGCATGAACTTCAAGTAGCCGTTGTCGGGCATGCTAATGACTTGCGCGTTGGCGCTCACTAGGGCCTGGTCTGCGGGGATGCGGAAGAACAACATGTAGCTCTTGTAGGCCACGAACGCCACGGCCGCCAGGCCCAGCACCAGCCACGCCAGTGTGCCGATCACCGCGCGCAGGCGGTCCAGCGAGCCACGGGCGATGGCGTATTTGTGCTTGCGTTCCTTGATGTAGTTTTCGCGCTGCATCACGTTGAACAGGCCATTGATGTCGGCGATCTCGCCAGACATGTAGGCCGAGATGATGTAGCGCAAGATGTCGCGTTTCTGCGAATCCAGTTCGACGAACTCGGCGCCCACGTTTTCGCCGCGCTGGGAGACGATCTTGATCTTGGCGTCGATCGCCAGGTCCATCTGGTTCAGTCGCAGCTTGATCGATGCGTTGTAGAGGCTGCCAATCGTCAACGGCTCGGCATGCAACAGGCCGAGGCCGCCCAGGGAAATGTCCTGGATATCGCTCTCGAACGGAGGCTGGCTACTGCCGTCGAGCTTGACCTTGGCGTTGATCTTGGTGCGCACGTACTGGCGTTCGTCGATCGCTTCATGGACCACATTGGCCGGGAGTACAGATGTCGGTGAGCTACTCATGGCAGGCGCCTTTCCTTTAACGTTGCGTGAGTTCGAGCAGAACTGAAATGACCCCGAAGAACACCGCGATGGAAGAAAACATCATCGCCTTCGAGGACCAGCGGTTCATGGCGGCATCGAAGTTGACGCTGCCGTTGCTGAGAGTGGTTTTTTGACGGGTCCAGCTCTGTTGGTCCATGTGAAACATCGCGTACACCTTCATCACCGAGCCAACGATCTGGTTGTAATACAGAACGAAGGGGTAGGCCGGGCTTACCGGGTGGCCGGAGAATATGAACATCAGCGTCACCAGGGTTCGCGACAGCAAGACCCAGAACACGTACACCAACAGGTACTGCATGCCGAAGATCAATCCTGCGAACACCGAGGCGGTCAGTCCCATCAGGCAAGTCCACATCGATACCCGCTGGTCGTACAGCACGTACAGGGTGAACAACCCCAGGTGTGCGCGGCCCAGCAGGGTGGTGGCACGGAAGTTCTGGCGTAGCGAGTTGCCGTACCAACGGAACATCAGTTGCCGAGTAGCCCGAAAGAAGTTGCTGTCGGGCGGATGCTCCACCGTCAGCGTATGGCTGTCAGGCACGTAGAAGGTGTCCCAGCCGGCGCGCATCAGGCTCAACCAAGACGACTTGTCATCACCGGTAAGGAACTGGAAGCGGCCCAGGCGCCAGTGATCGAGAAAGTCGGCCTCCACGTCCTTGATGAAGTCGGGGTCGATCATCACGCTGGCGCGGAAAAACGACAGCCGCCCGGTCAGGGTCAGCACGCGGTGTGACAGGGCCATCGAACACATGTTGATGTGCCGCTGCACGAAGCGCATCGAGTGCCACTCGCGCATCAGCGTGCTACCTTCCACCTCGCAGTATTCGTTGGTGGTCAGGCCGCCGACGTTGGGCAGGGCGGCGAACAGCTTGACCGCGCGCTCCACACAGTGGGGCAGCATCATGGTGTCGCCGTCGACCACGCCCACTACCGAGTTTTCCAGTGGCATCTGCCGCGACAAGGCTCGGAACGCATGGGCCAGGCCATCGCGCTTGCCGGTGCCGCGGGCTCGTACGATGATCAGCTTGATGTCGTCTCGGCTCTGCACCTCGTTGCGCATGATGGTTTTGATGAACTGCTCGTCACCCTTTTCCACGATCGAAGCGATCACCGTGCAGGGCACGTTGAGCCGCTTCACTTCCTGGAACACCGACTGGTAGACCTTGAAGGTGGTGTGGGTGGGGATGCGAAAGCTGGTCACTACCATGTACATGTGGTCCGGCAGCGCCGCGTCCCCCATGCGGTCCACTAGGCGGCGCAGGCGCGGGAACTTCCAGTACAGAAAGTACATGCCGCGCAAGTAGTGGACGATAGCATTGCCATAACGCCACATACCGATCGTACCAATGATGAAAATGAACTTGGCGTGGTCCGGATTCAGGTACTCGGGCGCGATCATTTCTGAGGCCAGTGCAATCAGGGCGAACAGGCACGCCCAGGCGCAGAAACGTGCAAAGGACGGCTTGTTGAAAACCCCACTGACCGCACTGCTAGCGTGTCGATCCATCTGCTGTTGACTCCTTAAATATATATTTGCCGACCGCCTGACCGCTTCACGCGCTTACACTGCCAGCCTGGGCTTGTGCCTGGGGTGATCAGTTATGTGGGCGTGACGCAGACAGTCAGTCCTTGGGGTGCTTCACCACGAACGGGTGAATTACCAGCAAATCCCTTCCTGGGTGTCGTTGGTGCGATGGCTCATGAAGCCCACCAGGTCGACGATCTGTTTGTCGTCGTTGCCATCCAGCACATCGGCGAAGTGAGGGTCGTTGTTGCCCAGGATCAACAACTCAGCGCCCTCCACCACGCGGGCAAGGTCGGCGCACAGCAGCGATGACACGTGGGGGATCTTCGATTCGATGTATTCCTTGTTCGAACCGAATACGCGGGCGTATTCGACGTTGGCATCATAGATGCTCAGCTCGAAGCCCTTGCCAATCAGCATCTCGGCCAGCTCCACCAGAGGGCTTTCGCGCAAATCGTCGCTGCCGGCCTTGAAGCTCAGTCCCAGCAGACCGATCTTGCGCTTGCCATAGCCACTGATGATGTCAAAGGCGTTCTGCACCTGGCTGCGGTTGCTGTTCATGATCGAGGCGAGCAAGGGGTGCTCGACGTCCAACTGGCTGGCACGGTAGGTGAGGGCGCGCACATCCTTGGGTAGACAGGAGCCGCCGAAGGCAAAGCCTGGGCGCAGGTAGTAACGTGAAAGGTTGAGCTTGTGGTCCTGGCAGACCACGTCCATCACTTCGCGGCCGTCCACGCCCGAGGCCTTGGCGATGTTGCCGATCTCGTTGGCGAAACTGACCTTGGTGGCGTGCCAGACGTTGCAGGTGTACTTGATCATTTCAGCGACTTCAATCGACTTGCGGATCACCGGCGCATCCAGGTCGTGGTACAGCTCTTCGAGCATGTCGCCAGACAGTGCGTCAAACTCACCGATGACCGTCATGGCCGGGAAGTCGTAATCCTGGATCGCGGTGCTTTCGCGCAGGAACTCAGGGTTGGTAGCCACGCCGAAGTCTACGCCGGCCTTTTTCCCCGAGGCCGCCTCCAGCAGTGGGATGACCACGTTTTTCACGGTGCCCGGCAACACGGTGCTGCGCACGACCACGGTGTGGCGGTCGGTCTTGTCACGCAGCGCCGCGCCGATTTGCTCGCATACCGCTTCAATATAGACCAAGTCTAGGTCGCCGTTTTTCTTGCTTGGAGTGCCGACGCAGAGCATCGACAAATCACTGTCCAGTACCGCCTGGGCAACGTCGGTGGTGCCGCGCAACAACCGAGTGGCAATACCTTTGGCAAGCAGTTCGCCTAGGCCCGGTTCGACGATGGGCGACTGGCCCTTGTTGATCATGTCAATCTTGCTTTGCGAGATGTCGACGCCAATGACTTTATGTCCCCGGGAGGACAAACAGCCAGCACAAACAGCGCCCACATAGCCCAGTCCAAATATACTGATGCGCATAGATCCCTCTCCCTGAGTGTGCTTAAGTGCAAACTCAATCAGCTACTTTGTAATTTTAGTGTAACTAGCAGGCGCAAACAGTTGCTCAAGGTTAAGTCTTAATTGGAGGTGTTCTTGGAATTAAGCATATCGTAGAGATGTGGAGTTAACTGCGCAATAGGGTGGAGCAAGGCTTATTAAATAAATATTAATATTTTGGCGTGAATTAAAAATATCCTATTAAATCAATAAGTTAAAGTTTGTATTTTTGTGGCGTCAAAAAATAAACAGCTGTTAAGCGTCATTACTATGGCGCCATTTTTATACGCTTGGCGCCAGCTTTCAGGCTTCTCCTCGCGACTTTAATGTTTGCGGAACTGCCTATTGCTCAACCTTTACAGGCACTTGGAGGCGTCAGCGAGCCTTGCAATACACTTTGTTACATAAGCAGAGACTACTTTTGTATTAATACTAATGGCCACTGCGAGTAACTGATTCTAGTGTCCTGTATTCGAAACAAGTTTCTAACCTGAGCTATGCTTCTGTGGTCAGTCAGTGCTTGTAGTGATCATATGAACTCTCAGGACATCATGCTCAGTGAAGACGAACAAACAGAACTGAGTCGGCGTATAAGATCCGCCACGATCAGTCAGCGCGACGGTCGTCGGACGACGGTGATTTTACTGGCCGCTTGAGGTTGTTCGCGTAACGATATTGCCCAGTTGACCGGTCTCTCCGTTGTTTCAGTCACCCGCTGGTGCAAGCGTTTTCAATTGTTGCTGCGCTGCAGATCGACTCCTTGCCCGGCGGCAAGGGCGAAACCCTGGAACAGATCCTCTCCTACGAGGACGAAATCAAACGCAGCGGCGCGCAACTGGTGGTCATGCCCGAAGCCTTGCTTGGTGGCTACCCCAAGGGTGAAGGTTTTGTACGCAACTGGGCTATCGGCTGCCTGAAGGTCGCGAAGCCTTTGCCCGCTACTTCGCTAACGCCATCAATGTGCCTGGCAGCGAAACCCAAGTGCTGGCTGGACTCTCGGCTCGCACCGATGCCAGCCTGGTGCTGGGGGTGATCAAGCGCAGTGGCAGCACGGGTGTGCGTTTTATCGCTGACTAAGCAGCCATTCCTCGCGGGTCATTTCCCAGATATCCCGAGGAAAGTTACCTTCGACGAACCTGCCTTCGTCGCTTCTGATCAAGCGCATGCCGGTGCGCTCGGAAAGCCGCCGCGACGCCAGGTTAGGCGCGGCCTTGGGCACCCGCATCAGCGGGCGCTTGAGCACGTCGAACCAATACTCGGTCACTGCTGCACTGGCCTCGGCCATCAAACCCTGACCTTGCCAGTGCGGGCCCAACCAAAAACCACGGTTGTTGTCGACCTCATCCATCAGGCTGACGTTGCCAATCAACTGCTCAGGTGCGGTTTTAAGACGGATCGACCAATGCCATTCGCGACCCGCAGCGATAGCGGGCAGGGCGACTTTTTCCAGGTAGGTTCGAGCACCATCGGCCGGGTAGGGCCAGGGCACCATGGCGTTGAGGTAGCGCACCACTTCCCAGTGAGGAAACTGCTGCTGGATACCCTCGGCATCGTCCAGGGTCAGGGGTTTGAGGATCAAGCGTTCGGTGTACAGCGTCGGTAGTACGTCCATGCAGTGGAGACCTCCTTGTTTACCAGGTAGCGGCCGCGTTCGGCAGGTCGAGGGTGCCGCGATCGACAAAGCGCATGGTCCCGAACAGCCCGCCCGCCAGCTTGCCCCGCAAGACGTAGGGCAGGTTGTTCAAACTCTGGGTCTGGCTCAGGCCCAAGGTCTGACGTAACACAGAAAACGCTGAAACACTCACCGGCACGGTCAGGACGGTCTCGGAAAAGCGTGGGATGGAACCCTGCTGATCACTGACCCCAGCTGCCAGCGGCCGGCCATTGACCTCCAGGTCCAGGGCCACGCCGTTGTAGTCGATGGCGGTTTCGTTGGGGTTCTGTACCCGCAGTTTCACCGCGAAGCGCACTTCCAGGTCCTGACTTTGCAACGGCTCGATACCCACTACATTGATGTTCACCGGGTCGCGATTGGGGAATAACGTGCAGGCGCTCAGGGTAAACAACAGCAGGGACAGGACAACGAGGTTGCGCATGACAAGGTGCTCCTATTTCGTGACGTCCGGATCCTGCATAACCTTGAGGGTCGACGACTCCGGATCAAATTCATCTTCTTGTAACGTTATGAACTCCTCGGGCAGGAAGATGTTCAGCAAGATAGCGCAGAACGCTCCGACGGTGATCGGCGACTCAAAGATGTTGTGCAGCGCCTTGGGCAGTTCGCGCAGCACTTCTGGCACTGCCGCGACGCCCAGGCCCATCCCCAGGGAGATGGCCACGATCAGCATGTTGCGCCGATGCAGACCGGCCTCGGCGAGGATCTTGATACCGGCCACTGCTACCGTGCCGAACATGATCAGCGTCGCGCCGCCCAACACCGGTTTGGGCATCAATTGCAGCACCGCGCCAATCATCGGGAACAGCCCCAGCATTACCAGAAGGCCGGCAATGAAATACGCCACATAGCGGCTGGCCACGCCGGTCAACTGGATCACACCGTTGTTCTGCGCAAACGTCACCATTGGCAGGCTGTTGAAGGTGGCGGCCATCACCGAGTTGAGACCGTCGGCCAACAGCCCGGACTTGATGCGCTTGATATACAGCGGGCCCTTGACCGGCTGTTGGGAAATCATCGAGTTGGCGGTCAGGTCACCCGCTGCCTCCAGGGGCGAAATCAGGAAGATCACCGCCACCGGGATAAACGCTACCCAGTCGAAGGAAAAGCCGTACTTGAACGGCACCGGCACGCTGATCAGCGGCAGTTGGGGCAACGCTGCCAGGTCGACGCGACCCATCCACCAGGCAACTACGAAGCCCAGGGTCAAGCCGATCACAATCGAGCCCAGGCGCAGGAACGGATTATTGAAACGGTTAAGCACCACGATGGTCAGCAACACCAGCGCCGCCAATCCCATATTACTGGCCGCCCCCAGGTCGCTGGCGCCAAAGCCACCGGCCATGTCGGTGACCGCCACCTTGATCAGCGACAGGCCCATCAGCGTAATGATGGTGCCGGTGACCACCGGGGTGATCAGTTTGCGCAACTTGCCGATGAACTGGCTAAGCACCACCTCGATAAAGGCCGCGAAGAAGCAAATGCCAAAGATCGTCGAGAGGATTTCATCGGTGCCGCCACCTCGGGCCTTGACCATGAAGCCGGCGCTGAGGATCACGCTGATAAAGGAAAAACTGGTGCCTTGCAGACACAGCAACCCGGAACCCACCGGGCCGAAGCGTCGTGCCTGGACAAAGGTGCCCAGCCCCGAAACGAACAGCGCCATGCTCACCAGGTACGGTACCTCGCTTTCCAGGCCCAGTACGCCGCCGACAATCAGGGTCGGAGTAATGATGCCGACAAAACTGGCTAGCACATGCTGCAGCGCGGCAAACATTGCCGCGGTGAAGTGCGGCCGGTCTTCGAGGCCATAGATCAGGTCAGATTTATAGCGGGGGCGCGGGGCTTGAGCGTCAGACAAAATTCAGGCTCGGGTCAGAAAGTGGAGGCGCAGGATGCCAGAAAGCGTCAACGGTCAAAAGTGTGAAAATATATTTCTCCGCTAACTGCATAAAAAGCTCAAGCCTGCCGATACCTCTTATTAGGCCCACACACTAATGATAACAGTGGCGCCGAACGGTCATTGGTAGCGCGTTGACGCTCGATGGCCGTGTCGCGGCAAGGATGCGCGCAGCCATCACCTTCTGAGAGTCGTCCTATGTCCCTGCGTAATCTGAATATTGCACCTCGAGCCTTTCTCGGTTTTGCGTTCATTGCGTTGTTTGTCATTGTCCTGGGGGTGTTTGCGGTCAACCGCATGACTCTGATTCGCCAGATTTCGGTGGACATGGGGGCCAACCAACTGCCCAGCGTCGGCTTTCTCGGCAACATGACCGAAAGCGTCCTGCGCCTGCGGATCTTGTCATTTCGCGTATTGGTCAATCGCGAGCCCGCCGCGTTGCAGGAAGCTCAGACGCGCATTGGGGTGCTGCTGGATAAGCTCAGGCAGGCACAAACCGGCTACGCCGCGATGCCTGCCGGTTATGAAGAGGCGGCGCTGTACAAAACGTTCGTCACCACCCTGGATAACTACCTCAAGGCCCAGGCCGAGATGCTGGCACTGTCCCAGCAGAACAAGGTGGAAGAGATGCGCGCCCTGATCAACGGCAGGATCAAGGACGGCACCGACCAGATGGGCGAGCAGTTGAACAAATTGGTTGCCATCAATGTTGCCGACGCCAGGCAGGCTGGTGAAGATGCAGGCCAAAGCTATCGGGACGCCATCACCGGCATCATCGTGGTATCGGCTGCGGCGGCGCTGATGACCATACTGCTGGCTTGGCTGCTGACCCGTAGCATCGTCACCCCGTTGCGCAAAGCAGTGGAAGTTGCCGAAACCATCGCCGCTGGCAACCTGACCAAAGCCATTGAGGTCGACGGCAAGGACGAACCGGCCCGCCTGCTCGGCGCCTTGGCCTCCATGCAGACCAATCTGCGCCAGACCATCCAGCACATTGCGGGCTCTGCCACGCAACTGGCCTCCGCTGCCGAAGAACTCAGTGCCGTCACCGAAGAAGCCTCCAAGGGCTTGCAGCAGCAGAACAACGAAATTGACCAGGCCGCCACTGCGGTCAACGAAATGACCGCCGCCGTGGAAGAAGTGGCGCGCAACGCCGTATCCACCTCCGAGGCGTCGAGCCAGTCGAACCAGGCCGCACGGGAAGGGCGTGATCGCGTGGTGGAAACCGTCGGCGCGATCCAGACCATGACCCAGGACGTGCAGAACACCTCAGTCATGATCGAAGGCCTGGCCACTCAAGGCCGTGATATTGGCAAGGTGTTGGATGTGATCCGCGCAATTGCCGAGCAGACCAACCTGCTGGCCCTCAATGCGGCGATTGAAGCGGCGCGGGCCGGTGAAGCAGGACGCGGCTTTGCCGTGGTAGCCGATGAAGTCCGGGCGCTGGCGCATCGCACTGCGCAGTCGACCCAGGAAATCGAAAAAATGGTCGCCGGTATCCAGAACGGCACCGGGGAAGCGGTGCAGTCCATGCAGCAAAGCAACCAGCGCACCCAAGAAACCCTGGTAATGGCCCGTGCTGCCGGGGTGGCTTTGGAGCAGATCACCCAGTCCATTAGCCTGATCAACGAACGCAACCTGGTGATCGCCAGCGCTTCGGAAGAACAGGCCCAGGTCTCCCGTGAAGTGGACCGCAACCTGGTGAATATTCGCGATCTTGCGACCCAATCGGCGGCGGGCGCCAACCAGACCAGCGCCGCCAGTCATGAACTGTCGAGGCTGGCGGTGGATTTGAGCGGGATGGTTGCAAGGTTTGTGATCTGACCTGATCTGTAACGTACGCAGGGTTAGTGTGGGCTGGGGGCATATCCGTTATTTTGGTTGGGGCGGATTAGGGTTACGCCCTTACGGCGTGTCACTTTTGAAAAGAGCCCAAAAGTAACCAAAAGGCTCTTGCCCCACCACTTGGTGCCTCGCTGTGGCTCGGCATGCCTTCACTCCGGCATTGCTCCGTGGGCCGCCGCGATGGGCCATCCTTGGCCCAGCGCGGCTAAACCGGCGTCCTGCCGGTTTACCCACGGATCAATACCTGCGTTCAGCCATCGTGGTTAACGGGGCGCCTTAGATCAAGATCAAAAGCACGGCGGCCTGGTAGCCGACCTGAGCGGTGAGAAGCAAGAGCGGATCTACTGCCCACTGCCCACTGTAGGAGCGAGCTTGCTCGCGATGGCCGTTAACGATGACGCTGGCTTCCTGAATCACCGCGGCGCCCTCAGGTTCTTCGCGAGCAAGAACTAGGCGTCCCCCTCGCTCCTACAGAAAAACGGGTGGCTCTTGATCTGCCTGCCCATAAAACCAGAGGCCGAACGCAGGTGTTGCGCAGTGGGTAAACCGGCAGGGATGCTGCTTTTGCAAAGTGACACGCCGTAAGGGCGTAACCCTAAGCCGCCGTTACCGCAGCAACGGATATGTACTCTACCCAACTCCTTGATTTACTACGTATTGTGCTTGGTGTCAGGTTTCCAGGCGGCTTCGTTAACCAGATTTTTCGGCCGCTCTCCCGCCAGCGCCGCCAGTAGATTATCCACGGCACATCGCGCCATTGCCTCCCGTGTTTCATGGGTGGCCGAGCCGATGTGTGGGGTGGCGACCACGTTGTTCAGGTGCAGCAGCGGCGAATCGTGGTTCAACGGTTCGCGCTCGAATACATCCAGCCCGGCAGCGCGGATCGTGCGTTGTTGCAGGGCTTCGATCAGCGCCGCTTCGTCCACCACTTTGCCGCGAGAGATGTTGATAAAGATTGTCTCCGGGCCCATCAGCGCGAACTCTTTAGCACCAATCAAACCCTGGGTTTCAGCGGTCAGCGGCAACGTCAGGCAAACAAAGTCGGCTTGTTCCAACAGCTGCGGCAGGCTGCGGTACTGCGCGCCGAAACGTTGCTCCACCAAGGGTTTTGGCGAGTGACTGTGGTAGATCACCGGCATGCCGAAACCGAAATGCCCACGCTGGGCCAAGGCTTCGCCGATGCGGCCCATACCGATGATGCCCAGGGTCTTGCCGTGCACGTCGCTGCCGAAATGCAGCGGGCCAATGTTCTGGTTCCAGTTGCCGGCGCGGACCATATTGGCCAGCTCCACCACCCGTCGGGCGGTGGCCAGGATCAGCGCGAAACCGGTGTCGGCGGTGGTTTCGGTGAGCACGTCAGGGGTATTGCTGAGCAGGATGCCGCGCTGGGTCAGATAGTTGATGTCGTAGTTGTCGACACCCACAGACACGCTGGCCACTGCCTCCAGGTGTGGCGCCAGGTCCAGCAACTTTGCGTCCAGGCGCAAACTGGCTCCCAGCAGGCCCTGGGCGCTGGGCAAGGCGTCGCGTAGCTGCGCCAGGCCGCCTTCGTCGAGTGATTCAATCAGCGTGACGTTTGCCTGTTCATGCAGGCGGGCCATCAGTGGCGCGGAGAGTTTTTTGTAAAGCACGACATGCTTTTTCATCAGGTTCTTACCTTCAATTCGAGGGGGCGCAAAGAAGCCGCCTGAGGCTGTTCACGGTCACTGGCACCGGGCTTGAGAAAAATCGTCAAGATCACCGACAGCATCAATGCGCCGCTCATCAGCAGGTACGAGGCGCCAGGGGAGCCGGTGCTGCTATTGAGATAACCCACCAGATACGATCCGCCAAAGGAACCCAGCGCCCCCATGCTGTTGATCAGCGCCATGGCGCCGCCGGCAACGTTGGCCGGAAGGATTTCCGGGACGATGGCGAAAAACGGTCCATAAGGCGCGTACATGCAAGCCCCGGCGATCACCAGCAGCGTGTACGACCACCAGAAGTGCTCGGCGCCCAGGGCGTACGAGCCATAGAAGGCAATAGAGGCAATCAGCAGCGGCGGCCAGACAAAACGTTTACGTTTTTGCAGCTTGTCCGACGCCCAGGACACAGCCAGCATCGCGATCACTGCGGCCAGGTATGGCAAAGCCGACAGCCAGCCGGCCTCGACCATGTCCATCTGCAAACCGCTCTTGAGGATCGACGGTAGCCACAGCACAAAGCCGTAGACGCCAATACTCCAGCAAAAGAATTGCAGTGCCAGGATGATCACCTTCGGCGAGCGGAAGGCCTCGGCGTAGTTTTTCACTGCCTTCATCCCCACCTGTTCGGCGGCCAGGGCAGTTTCCAGGTCTTTTTTCTGTGCGTCGCTGAGCCACTTGGCATCGGCCGGGCGGTCGTCGGCCAGGCGCCACCAGATAAACGCCCAAAGCACCGCCGGCAAGCCTTCGATGATGAACATCCAGCGCCAGCTGTAATGCTGCACCAGGTAGCCCGACACCACCGACATCCAGAGCATGGTCACCGGGTTGCCAAGGATCAGAAAGGTATTGGCCCTGGAACGTTCGGCGCGGGTAAACCAATGGCACAGGTACACCAGCATCGCCGGCATCACGGCTGCTTCCACCACGCCGAGCATGAAGCGGATGGCGATCAGCATGTAGGCGTTGGAGACCACGCCGGTTAGCGTCGCTAGGCCACCCCAGAGGATCAGGCTGACAAAAATCAGCTTCTTGACGCTGTGTTTTTGCGCGTAGATCGCCCCTGGTACCTGGAAAAAAAAGTAACCGAGAAAGAACAGCGCACCCAGCAGCGACGACATGCCGGGGGTGATCATCAAGTCTTCGGCCATCCCGGAGGCTGCGGCAAAGCCATAGTTGGCGCGGTCCAGGTACGCCAGGCTGTAGGTGATAAAGACGATGGGCATGATGTACCACCAACGACGGGTGGCTAGTTTCAGCGTTTGCATGAGGGTGCTCCTGAGCTTGTTGTAGTTGTGGCAACAGGTAACTTGGGTGTTTTTGACTAACCGGCTTTTTGTGAAAGGGGCAGGTCAGCCCGCATCGGCAACCCCTCCATATCTCCTCGACTCTGCACGGCACGGCTGCCGATCCAGTTGCCGCGCTGTACGGCCTGGGCAAAGCTGAGGTTTTCCAGCAGGGCGCTGATCACGCCCACGGCAAAGCCATCGCCGGCGCCCACGGTGTCGATCACCTTGGCTACCGGTACGGCGGCGACAAATCCTTCGTCCAGTTGGGTGCGGTAATAGGCACCATCAGGCCCCAGCTTGATCACCACGGCTTCCACGCCTTGGTCCAGGTAGAACGCGGCGATGTCCGCCGGGTCTTCGAAACCGGTCAGCAGGCGGCCTTCACCGAGCCCCGGCAGCACCCAATCCGCCAGGCAGGCGAGGGCGTTGATTTCGCTGATCATGCGTTGCTCACTGGCCCACAGGGCCGGGCGCAAATTGGGGTCGAACGAGACGCTGCGCCCGGCCTCGCGCATTTGTGTCATCAATTGGCGGGACAGATCTCGGGTGGCATCCGACAGCGCTGGCGGGATACCGGTGGCGTGCAGATGACGCGCTTGCAGGAGTTCGGGACGGATCACCGCCACCGACAAATGACTAGCCGCCGAACCACGGCGGAAATACTCCACCTGCGGATCAGCGCCTGTGTCTTCCCGTGATTTGAGCTGAAAGCCCGTGGGGTGCAGCGGGTCAATCGCTACATGGCTGCAGTCCAGGCCTTCGTTCTGCAGGGTGTCCACCACGAAACGCCCAAGGGAGTCGTCGCCCACCCGGCTCAGCCAGGCCACGTTGAAACCCAGGCGTGACAGCCCAATGGCGACATTGCTGTCGGCTCCGGCGATGCGTTTGTGAAACTGGCCAACCTGGGCCAGGTCGCCGGTTTGCTCGGCGACAAACATCGCCATGGTTTCACCAAACGACAGAATATCGATCTCAGACATGAGCGTTCTCCAGGCGGGGCTGGCCAAGGACAGTAAGGGCAGCGACCTGTTGGGCGGTGACCTGTGTCAGGTCTTCGCCTTGCAGGGGAAATTCCACGGCCCGGGTAATACCTTGGGGCATGTGGCGCAGCAATTGTTCCCATAGATGCAGGTCTGCGGCGCCCGGCGGCAGTGCTACTAACTTGCCATCCGCGCGGCGGGCCACGGCCTTGCAGTGCAGGTAATCGACATGCCGACCCAACAGGCGGGCGGCCGTGGCGGCCGATTGGTCCTGCCATTGCCAGTTGCCGATATCAAAGGTCATTTTCACCGGCACGGCGAGCCGCTCGGCCTCGTTGAAAAAGCGCTGCATTGGCTCGATACGCCCGCCGTGCAGGGTCTGGTCATTTTCCACCAGCAAGCGAACAGGGTGACGGTTGAGCAGGGCCGCCAGGCTTTGCAGGTCGTTGGTATCGGTGAAATAACCGAGGGAGACTTTCAGCCAGCGAGCCCCGAAGGCCTGTGCGCGGTCGAGAGTGGCAGCCAGTTCGGCGTTGGGCTGCGCGCGGCCGGCGACCCAAAGCTCCAGTGGCGAGGAAAATACGCATTCCAGACCTTGGTCTGCGGCAGTTTGCGTCAGCTCGGCCGGTTGCTCGGTGGTCAGTAACTCTTCTCGCCATTCGATACGTTGTGCGCCGGCATCCGCCAACACATGGACAAAACTCAGTTGGCCACGCTGGCGGACGACGTCCGCGCCGTAGCTGGAGAGGTTGATGGAAACGGGGTATTTGTGCATTATTATTGATCTCTGAAACCGGTTTCATTTTTTGACAAAAGTTAAATTTTGGAGCCCTGCATTCCGCGATAGGGTCCTGTCAGTCGATCTCTTTGGTGACTGATACACCGCCATCGCGGGCAAGCCCGGCTCCCACAGAGAGTTGCGGCGTTTTGAAGAGTGAGCGGGTTGACCCGCGGACAATCAGTTGCGGCAGGAAATCCAGGGTTCGCGCTGGCGAATCGTCACCGCGCAAGCGCTTGAGCAGGCAGTCAAACGCACTGGCACCAATGGCCTCGGTGGGTTGGGCAAGGGCGGTGATGCCACTGCCTACCAGCGGGTACCAGTCCAGGTCATCCAGGGCAATCAGGCCGATATCGGTGAACAGAGTGCAGCCCAGTTCCTGCAGCGCTCGCGTGCAGGCCAGGGCGGCAATGCCGTTGGCGCAGAACAGCGCCTTGGGACCGTTTTGAGGACTCATCAGGAAGCTTTGCAGCTGACTGTTCAAGTGCGCATCAATTTCCAGCACGGCGCCGCGCAGGCTTGTGCGCTGGTTGATCTGGGCCTTGAAGCTGTCCAGGCGTTCAACCCGTGAGCTGGTGCCATCTGCCGCTTCGCTGACCAGCAGCAGGTCACGATAGCCTTGCTGCTCCAGGTGTTCGACAGCCATGCGCACGGCAATCGGGTTATCCAGCCCCACCAGGTCGCTGTGCAGTGGCTCGACCTTGCGATCCACCAGCACCAGGGGCATTTCCCGCTGCAGCTCCAGCAATTGGTCGAGGTGATGGCCGAGGGTGTTCACGATCAGGCCTTCGATATTGTACGAGCGCAGCGCAGCCAGATGCTGGCGCTCCTGCTCGTCATCACGGTCGGTATTGCACACCACCAGGCTGTAGCCATGCTTGCGGCAGGCAGTTTCAACACCGTGCATCACGGCAATCGAATAAGGGTTGCGGATATCGGCCACCAGCATGCCGATCAGGCGGGTGCGCCCACGTTTCAGGCCACGGGCCATCTGGTTGGGGCGGTAGCCCAGCTCATCAATGGCCCGCTCGATGCGCAGGGCGATGGCATCGGAGAGCAGAGCGCGGTCGTCACCGATAAAGCGCGACACGCTGGCCTTGGACACGCCCGCGCGCTCGGCTACATCGAGCATTGTGACGCGGCTGCGCTGGGCGGCGGAAAAGGTTGTCACGGTGGCGGGCCTTTCTTATTGGATTTATGGGGTATCAGTACTGAATCACAGCATTGAAACCGGTTTCAGGAAACACCAAGTAAGAAAGTCCGTCAAGAGAATGTAGGTCAAGTCGTCCAAGTCACCGTCCACGACATCCGACGAGTGGCAGGTGCTACCTGTTAGTTTTGACAGTATCCAGAACAGGGGTTCGGGCGTTTAATTCTTTCCATAGACCGTCGCAAGTCACTGACCACCCACCATCCGTCCGCTAGACATTGAGGGGATACACCATGTTCAAGTCCAAAATAGACCCTGCTAGCGAGGGCCGCGAGATCTCGACTGAACAGGGTGTTTTTGCCCTAGACCCCATGGACATTCCAGGCGTAGATCCTTTAGATCCTAGAGGGTTGGTGCCGGCGTCGCGGATGCTGGCTGCCCTCGAAGTGAACGTACCGATGTGGAACCCGCCTCCCGAGGCGCTCGACACCCCCCATATTCTTAGCCTCTACTGGCTAAGGGGTAGTATCGAAACCAGGGTCGATATCAGAACGGTCAACGCGCCACCGCCCCCCTTGCCAGGGTTTCATTCTCTACATGTGCCGTTGAATATTCTGCGTGAGCAATCCGGCACGGTTGAACTTTACTATTCGGTCGTTGATTCATTCGGAGGTCGGACCGACCTGGATCCCAAACGAACGATCACCATTGATATGGATCGACCACAGTTGTTGCGCCCTGATGATCTCCTGGAGTTTGTTGTGGCTCCTGCACCTTTGGTGGACGAGCAATACCTGATTGATTATCCGCTGGTGGCCTTTCGCATCCCTGCTTACACGGGACGCGCCGACAAGGACCGGATCGAGTTCTATTTGTCCAACCTCCCCAACCCTCCGGCTGCCGGGCCAGATGGAACGTATGAGCTTGAATTCAGTGCGGACCCCTTGATTGCCCTCCTGCCGGCGGATGCCTTTCGGCATTTGGCAAACGGTGATGCCTATGTTTTTTTTCGCGTTTTTGATGAGGCGGGCAACTTCAGTGACCAAAGTGCGGCGTTGCCATTTCAACTGAACTTGATCCCGTCTCCAATCAACTTACCCAATCCTCAAATCACTCCACCGTCCTACGACGACTTCTTGATCAAGCGTGATGATGCTCGCGCGGGTGTGTTTGTAAGAATCACCGTCTACACCGGCTGGGCGCCAGGAGATCAGGTGGATGTGTATTGGGCCGGCCGGCGGGCCCCACGGCAACCGGTCATCAGCTTTCCTTGTGATGTGGAAATACCCTGGACGGCCTTGCGAGGGCCTATCACGGTGCCCCTGGTACCCGGGCAGGTGCCTATACGTTACGAAATCATTCGCGCCGGCCAGCCGCCTTTTCCGTCTTTCTCCACACTTATCAATGTAAACCTGACTATTGCCGGTCAAGATCATGCCAATGCACCTGCGTTGCTCAACCCTACGTTGGCACTGGTGGAAATCCGCGGGCGGAACTCGAACACACCTGGTTTCATCACCGAAGCGGACCGCGGCGAGAATGCCACTGCCAGGGTGTTTTTATACGACAACCCTCTACCAGGGCAGGTACTCAGACTGTTCTGGAATGGCGTCGGTCCGGTGGCCAGTTATACGGTGCAAGGTGGGGATATAGCCGGGCAATTAGTATTTTTTACCGAAATACCTTGGGCGTTGATTGACGGTACAGTCAATCCGTCGCTACCGGTTTACTACACCACCAGTAACGGGGTGAATGACCAGCACTCGGATATTTCCAGAGTTAATGTCAGTGTGGGTCCATTGGCGCAATATCCGATGCCGCAAGTGTCTCATACACTTTTCAACTCCTATTTGAGTTGCTGTTCAAAACCTCCGATATTCTATGGTGTCAATTGGTATGTTGCCGCCCATGATGACTTCGTTTTGAATGATGAGATCAGATTTTTCTGGCAAGGCTATAGAACCAATAACTGGGAAGACCCTATTGGAGGAACCGACTTTGGCGCGACTGCGTTCTTGACCCCGGAGCAAGTTTCCAATGGAGTGACGTTCGTAGTTTTACCTTACGAAACAAAAGTCCTACCAATGCACTCATATGGCTCGGCAACGGCTTGGTTTCAGTTGTTGCGGGCGGGCGGGGTTATTGGCGAATCCTTGCCCAGACGCATTCGGGTCGACCTGATATTCCCAGGTTCAGGCCGTCAGTGTGGCCCTGGTGATGAGTTTTGTTGCACGGACGAGGGAGTTCCTACATTGACCACGCCAGAGTAACGTCGAGTACTGACGTGGTGCCTCGCGGTTTTTTGAAGTTGCCTGATTGATATGCGTTAGATGGCGTGGCGAACTTTTGCGCCTGATAACTTATCGATTAAGTTTCTGTTCGCTACGTGAGCCAAAAGTACTTGTATGTAGAAGGTGCATTAATTTGACTGTTCGGAGAACACTCATGAAAAAGGAAACGATTGAACTGATTCGTAATTTTAACAATCAACGTGCGGTCAATCCGGGGATTCTGGCGTTGCCTGACGCCCGACTCGAAGGAGAGGTGCCGGGGTTTCCCGGTTTGATTTTTCGAGCGGTTGCGTTAGCGGAGGCAATGGCGTTTTTGATACCTCGGTGGGACGATTTCAGCACCAACCCCGCCTCCCCGGACATAGTCAGCGTGTGGATGAAACCGTTTGACGATGCTGAGTGGGGCGATCCGTTCATTAGAGTTGAAGTGTCTTCACCTGCCGCCGAATATGCGGTGAATATTGCCCAGGCGCGGCGCGGTCAAGGTCGACACCTGCTCAGGTACGAGATATTTGTCGATAACGTTGGCAACACCAGCGAATCATTGCCTCAGTTGTTGATTGTCGACCTTACGCCTCCTTACAGCAGTTTTCCCGGCCCGATTCCTGCGCCGCTGCCGCCGGCGGGGTTACCGATTCCTGCCGATCTGGACTACTTCCAAAGTCTGCCCGATGAAGCCGCGAGATTCACCATACCCGACCCCTCGGCTCATGGCGGAGGCCCAGGTAGTTGGTTGCATATCTACTACAACGGTTCGGATTACCCTTATCCGCCGAGCCCGCCTAATCCTGGGCTGGGCTGGGAACTACCGGCGGACTGGAGTTTTCCATTGCCACTTGCTGTGGTTGCAGCTAATCCTGATGGTTTACGTAGCATCAGGTACGTACTGCACGACGCCGCAGGAAACCCCTCCCCGTTGTCGGCATCTTATTCGCTGGATGTTGGGCTGTTACCTGCGCCGGCGAATCTTAGGGCACCCTTGGTTGACCTGGCATTTCCCGGCGACGGTCTGATTGATCGTGCTGACACGGCCCAGCTCAACGGCATGACCGTGCGTATTTCAGAATATTCCAACTTCCTGCGTGGAAACGACGGAGATGTCATCAGCGTCACGCTGACGACCACCCTCGGCACCCAGACCCTGGCTGATGTGCCGCTGGGCAGTAACACCTTTCCAGTCCAGATTTCTGCTGGCTACCCGACATTGCTACTGCTCTATGGCGCGACGGAGGGGCGGCAGGCAGTGACGATTTCTTACGCTATCAAGCGCAGGTCAGTGAGCTACCCATCCGCATTGACAACGACAGTTGACCTGGATCTGTTTGTTGTCGGGCCGACACCGACCAATCCGCCTGACCTGATCAATACTGATCTCAAGCCGGTAGTGGTGACAGGGGAGGATGCAACTGGCACGGAGGGGCCGCCCAATGAACTGCTCCCTGAACATGCCAACCGACCTGCCATTGCGCGAGTAGAACTATGGGATACGCCACCCACTCCTGACGCCAGGGCGTTTACCATTTATCTTTGGTATGACGGTGTACTTGCCAATACACAGTTTGTGGCGGCTGGCACGGCCAACCAAATCATTCAAATGAGTATTCCATGGAGCATCATTTCGGAGCGTGCCAATGGTACCAAGTTGGTGTACTACACCATTGGCGCAGCCGGTAGCAACAACCGACAGTTTTCACCCAATACGCCGGTCGAAGTCCAGGCAAACTTCAAGGAACTTGCGCCGCCGCAAGTGCGCTTTCTGGCAGGTTCAGGTGCCGGTATTGTCAACTGCGATAGCTTCAGGCCCAGCACTACGCCTCCTGCCCCGGACTACCTGACGATTTTTATTACCCCTTCAGAGCACTTTACGTTGAACATGGTGGTCAGGCTGCACTGGCAAGGCTACAGCGACGATGCCGGTACCATTGCGGTTCCAGGCACTGACGACTTCATAGACTCCCTTCCACTGACTCAGGCGATGTTAAATAACGGCTTTGAGCTGCGGCTGAGTCACTACATGCAATTCTTCAAGCCTATTCAACCTAACTCGGATGCACGACTTGCCGGTTCGGCCAGGCTCCACTACACCATACAACTGCCAGAGGGCCCGCTGAACTCCGCTGAAGCGATGCCTCGCGTTCGCGGCACGAGAGCAGGGGGGGCGAACGGGACTTACTGCGATGGTACGGGCGTGCCGCTGCCGTAGATCAATCAGATTGCAGTTGCCAAAGGGGACACATTGTCCCCTTTGGTTTTTTTGCGTTTTTAATACCTTGAGATGCGTCTCGCAAGGCCTATGGCAAGCAGTAACTACAAGCTGTGGTGCCTTACTAATGCGGTATGTTGGGATAAGTCCTACAGATTAGGGCGATAGCTCTGGGTAACTTTGGCGGTGTTCGGTTGGCAGGGTCCCACGCTCTTTGGTACCGGCCAGATTCTTCCGTAAAGGAACGCCACCCAGAGGTCCGTTAAAAATGTCATCCGTATTCAATTTCAAACCTACACCCTTGAGTCTTGCCTTGAAAGCCAAGGCAGTAACGCTGCTTATGCTTATGGCACATCTTGCCGAAGCGCGGGTTGTGACGGGTCCCGATGAGTATGTTCGACCGGGCCCAGCACCTGATAGTTTCGAGTTGCGCCCTGGTTCTGGCCTGACCGTTCTGGGGGTGGCCACCCGACAAATCCGTGCCCAATCTGCAACCTTGAATATCAATCCTGGCAGTAGCACTCAGGAAATTATTGCGTTCGACTCCCAGATCCGAATCAGTGGCTCTGAAGTCACGGCCCGCAACTCTGCGGATGCCGGCATCCGGGCCACTGGCAGTACTGTGTTGATCACCGGCAGCAAAGTCACCCATAACAATGGTGTCGGGCTGATCGCCGGTCGCTCTCTGGGAGGAACCGATGGTTCGACCGTCACGGTGATCAACAGCGAGATAACGGGTACCAGCCGGGGGGCCAGCGCCAGTGCTTACAGTGTGCTGGACTTCACGGGTTCCCGAGTCGAAGCGACCAATATGAACGGTGTCGGGGTGTATCTGTTTAACGGCCAAGCCCGTGCTACCAACAGTACAATCATCGGTGGCGAGAACGGGGTAAGGGTGGATATCGATCACGACCCGAGCATCACCAGCAAGCTGGTGCTCGATGGTTCCAGTGTCGAGGGTAAAAACGGTTCTGCAATCCTGGTCTCCAGCAGGACGGGAGTCGGTTCCGACGCCGATATTCAGGTGCGCAACGGCTCGACCTTGATCGCTGGCAATGGCATCCTCCTTGAAGTCAAAGATGCCTCCACTGCCAATATGAACGTCGACAACAGCTCGCTGGTGGGCGACGTTGTGGTTGAAGAGGGCAGTACCGCCAAGCTGCAGCTCAACAACGGTTCCTGGCTGACCGGGCAACTGAAGAATGTTGCGGAGCTGAGCGTCAACGAGGCTTCTCATTGGGTGCTGGTAGGCAACAGTGAAGTAGGCGACCTGAAAATGGGCGGCGGTACCGTGCACTTCGGCGGGGCGGATGAGTTTTATCAACTGGACGTCAAAAGCCTGTCCGGTGAAGGCACTTACATCATGCACACCGACTTCTCCAACGGCCAAACCGACTTCCTCAACGTCGAAGGCCAGGCCGAAGGCCGCCACAGCCTACTGCTGGCCGCCACCGGCTCGGAGTTGTCCAACGCCCAACCTGTTCACGTGGTTCACACCGAAGGTGGCGCTGGCAAGTTCTCCCTGGTCGGCGGCACCGTTGACGTGGGTGCCTTTGCCTATGGGCTGAAACAGGAAGGCACCGACTGGTTCCTCGACCCGACCCGCAAGGGCACCAGCACCAGCGCCCACTCGGTACTGGCCTTGTTTAACACCGCACCCACCGTGTTGTACGGAGAAATGACCAACTTGCGTACCCGCATGGGCGAGTTGCGCTTCAGCGACGGCAAGAGCAACGGCCTGTGGATGCGCAGCTACGGCAACAAATATGACGTGGCGGCCAACAAGAATGGCGCGGGCTACTCGCAAACCCAGAAGGGCTTCACCATCGGTGCCGATGCTCCATTGTCCGGCGGTGACGGCCAATGGCTGGCCGGTGTGATGGCCGGTCACAGTACCTCTGACCTGAGCCTGACCCGTGGCAGTAGCGGCGAGGTCAAGAGCTACTACGTCGGTACATATGCCACCTGGATTGATGCCGAAAGTGGCCTGTACTTCGACGGTGTGGTCAAGCTCAACCGCTTGCACACTGACAACAACGTGACCATGAGCGATGGCAAGAAAGCCAAGGGCAACTACGCGCAAAACGCCGTGGGTGCTTCTGCCGAGTTCGGTCGCCACATCAAGCTGGCCGATGATTTCTTCGTTGAGCCCTATGCGCAGTTGGCGACGGTAATCACTCAGGCCCAGAGCTATGACCTGGACAACGGTCTGCACGCCAAAGGCGATCGCTCAAGTTCAGTGATTGGCAAGGTGGGTGTGACGGCGGGCAAGAATATCCAGTTGGACAGCGGCAGTGTGTTGCAGCCGTATCTGCGTACCGCGTTGGCCCATGAGTTCGACCAGAGCAACAAGGTGTTCATCAACGGCCAGAGCTTCAACAACGACCTCTCGGGTTCGCGGGTTGAGCTGGCTGCGGGTATGGCGGTATCAATGTCGAAAAACCTCAAGCTGCATGCCGACTTCGAGCACAGCAAAGGCAAGGCCATCGACCAACCGTGGGGTGTCAACGTCGGTATTCGTTACGACTTCTAAAATACTCAGCTAAATAAAAAAGGAAGCTTCGGCTTCCTTTTTTGTGGGTGTGAGTTGGCTTACACCAGCACACTCAGGCAAGTAGAACCGAGCAGCCTCAACTGAACAACCCCGCCGCGATATTGATCGAGAAGCCCAGGATCGCCGTATTGAACAGAAACCCGATCAACGATTGCCCTAACACCACCTTGCGCATACTGCGGGTGGCCACGCCAACGTCGGAAGTCTGCACCGCCACGCCGATAGTGAAAGAGAAATACAGAAAGTCCCAGTAATTGGGGTTGATCGGGCCTTCGGCAAAACGCAACGCCGGTTCCTTGCCCTCACAGGTGTAATACAGCCGTGCGTAGTGAACGCTGAAGATCACGCCGATCAGCAACCACGACCCGATCACCGTCAGACCGGTAAAACCGTAATGCAGCAGGCGTGCAGTGGTGTCCAGGTCCTTGCTGCCTGCCAGCCCGAAGGCGATGGTCGCCAGGCTCGCGATGGCCGCGATGCAGACCATGAACAGCACCAGCCCGGCGTTTTCATCCTCGACCTCGGCAATGCGCTTCACATCCTCGGCCTTGGCACGGATCGTTAGCCACAGCATCAGCACCAGATAAGTCCAGACGCCGGCGTTCCAGCCCATAAGGATTTTGCTGAGGATTGAATCTGTGGGAGCCAGGATGCCAACCGCCAGGCCCAGGACGGCGGCGGAGGAAAGGCGAGGGTGGGTGCGGGCGAGGAAGGGCATGGCGCTCACAAATTCGGGATTTATGAGCACCATAGCAGGAGAGCCAGCTTCAAGCTGTAAGGGGGCTGGCGATTTCTTGCTGCTTGAAGCTTATGGCTTGTCGCTGCGCTTGCGCACCAACCTCATCACCACCACAAAGAACACCGGCACAAACACCACCGCCAGCGTCGCCGTGATCATCCCGCCAATCACACCCGTACCAATCGCCTGCTGGCTTGCCGAACTGGCGCCGGTGGCGATGGCCAATGGCACCACGCCGAGGATGAACGCCAGGGACGTCATGATGATCGGCCGCAGACGCAGGCGCGCGGCCTTGAGGGTGGCGTCGATCAGGTCTTCGCCCTGGTCGTACAGGTCCTTGGCGAATTCGATGATCAGGATCGCGTTTTTCGCCGACAGACCGATGATGGTGATAAGCCCGACCTTGAAGAACACGTCATTGGGCATCTCGCGCAAGCTCACCGCCAACACCGCACCGAGCACACCCAACGGCACCACCAGCAGCACCGAAGTCGGAATCGACCAGCTTTCATACAGCGCTGCCAGGCACAGGAACACAATCAGCAACGACAGGCCCAGCAACAGTGGTGCCTGGGAACTGGACAACCGTTCCTGCAACGACAACCCAGTCCATTCCTGGCCCAGGCCGGCCGGCAATTGGCTCACCAACCGCTGGATTTCCTCCATGGCCTCGCCGGTACTGTGCCCAGGCGACGCTTCGCCGGAAATGGCAATGGCCGGGTAGCCGTTGTAACGGGTCAACTGCGCCGGCCCCTGAATCCAGCGGGCCTCGACGAAGGCCGACAGCGGCACCATCTTCCCGGCGTTGTTGCGCACATGGATCTTCATCAAGTCAGCCACCTGGCTGCGCTGATCGCCTTCGGCTTGCACCACCACCCGCTGCATGCGGCCCTGGTTGGGGAAGTCGTTGATATAGGCCGAACCGATGGCCGAAGACAGGATATTGCCCACATCGGCAAAGGAAACCCCCAGCGCATTGGCCTGCTTGCGGTCTACTTCCAGTTGTACCTGAGGCGCTTCGGCCAGGGCGCTTTCGCGCACATTGGCCAGGATCGGGCTTTTCTCTGCGGCGGCCAGCAACTCGGTACGCGCCTCCATCAGTGCGGCATGGCCGACACCGCCACGGTCCTGCAAGCGGAACTCAAAACCACTTGAGGTGCCCAGGCCATCCACCGGCGGCGGCAGGATCGAATAGGCAATCGCATCCTTGAGCTCGGTAAAGGCCATGGTCGCCCGGTCGGCAATAGCGGCGGCGGAATCGTCGCTGCTGCGCTCAGACCAGTCCTTCAACGTGGTAAACGCCAGCGCCGCGTTCTGCCCGGAGCCGGAGAAGCTGAAGCCCATGATCATCGTCGTGTCGCCGACACCCGGCTCATTGGCGTTGTGCGCCTCGATCTGCTCGGCCACCTGCACCGTGCGGTTCTTGCTGGCACCCGGCGGCAACTGGATATCGGTGATGGTGTAGCCCTGGTCTTCCACCGGGAGGAAGGAGGAGGGCAGGCGACTGAACAACAGTCCCAGACCCACCAGCAGCACCAGGTAAATCAACAGATAACGTCCTGTGCGCTTGACGGCATAGGCCACCCAACCTTCATAGCGGTCGGTCAGTTGTTCAAACCGCTTGTTGAACCAGCCGAAGAAGCCGCCCTTGGCATGGTGGTCGCCCTTGGCAATCGGCTTGAGCAAGGTGGCGCACAGGGCCGGGGTCAAGGTCAGGGCCAGAAACGCCGAGAACAGGATAGAGGTGGCCATGGACAGCGAGAACTGCTGGTAAATGACGCCCACGGAGCCTGGCATGAACGCCATTGGCAGGAACACCGCCACCAGCACCAGGGTGATACCGACAATCGCGCCGGTAATCTGGCCCATGGCCTTGCGCGTCGCCTCCTTGGGTGACAGGCCTTCGGTGACCATGATCCGCTCGACGTTCTCCACCACCACAATGGCATCGTCCACCAGGATGCCGATGGCCAGCACCATGCCAAACATGGTCAGGACGTTGATTGAGAAGCCCAGCAACATCATGGTGGCGAAGGTGCCCATCAGCGCAATTGGCACCACCAGCGTCGGGATCAGGGTGTAGCGGATGTTTTGCAGGAACAGGAACATCACCGCAAACACCAGCAACATCGCTTCGCCCAGGGTGTACACCACCTTGGTGATGGACACTTTGACAAATGGCGAGGTGTCGTAGGGAATCTTGTATTCCACATTGACCGGGAAGTAGCGCGACAGCTCATCCATCTTCGCCCGCACCAGGGTCGCGGTGCTCAGGGCGTTGGCCCCTGGCGACAACTGCACGCTGACGGCGGTGGACGGCTTGCCGTTCAGGCGCGTGGAGAACTGATATTCCTGGCTGCCGATTTCGACCCGCGCTACATCACCGATGCGCACGGTGGAGCCGTCCGGATTGGCCTTGAGGACAATGTCGGCAAATTCGGCAGGCGTCGACAACTGGCCCTTGACCAGGATCGATGCGGTAATTTCCTGGGTTGCAGGGCCTGGCAAATCGCCGATGCTGCCCGCCGATACCTGGGCGTTTTGCGCGGTAATCGCAGCGTTGACATCAGCAGGCGTCAGGTTGAAGCCGATCAGCTTCTGCGGGTCGATCCAGATGCGCATGGCACGCTCGGCGCCATATAACTGGGCCTTGCCGACGCCGTCCAGGCGCTTGAGTTCGTTCATTACGTTGCGTGCGAGGTAATCGCTGAGCGCCACGTCATCAAGCTTGCCGTCGCTGGAGGTCAGGGTCACCAGCAACAGGAAACCGGCGGAGACTTTCTCCACCTGCAAGCCTTGCTGGGTGACCGCCTGCGGCAGGCGCGGTTCTACGGCCTTGAGCCGGTTTTGCACATCCACCTGGGCCATTTCCGGATCGGTGCCCGGCTGGAAGGTAGCGGTGATGGTGGCAGTGCCCAGGCTGCTCTGGGATTCGAAATACAGCAAGTGATCAGCGCCGTTAAGCTCCTGCTCGATCAGGCTGACCACGCTTTCATCCAGGGTCTGGGCGGACGCGCCTGGGTACACCGCGTAGATTTCCACTTGCGGCGGCGCGACGTTGGGGTACTGGGCCACCGGCAACTGCGGGATGGCGAGGGCGCCGGCCAGCAGGATAAACAGCGCGACCACCCAGGCGAAGATCGGGCGATCAATAAAGAACTGTGGCATTGTTTGTTATCCCTAATCTTTACTGGGCAAAAGCCTGGCCAGAAGCGCGGGCAAGTGGCTCGGGGCTGTCGTCGACCTGGACTTTCTCGCCGGGTTTGGCGTGTTGCAAGCCTTCAACGACGATGCGGTCACCGGGCTTGAGACCGCTGCTGACAATCCAGCGATCATTGATCACTGAGCCCAGTTCCACCGGCTGCAGGCTGACGTTGTGCTCGGCGTCCAGCAGCAACACCATGGCGATGCCGGCACTGTCGCGGGTGATGGCCCGTTGCGGCACGCTGATGCCTTGCTGGTCTACGGCTTGTTCCAGGCGTACACGTATGAAACTGCCGGGCAACAGGTCCAGGTCAGGGTTGGGGAATTCGCTGCGCAGGATGATCTGGCCGGTGCCTGGGTCGACGGAAATCTCCGCGAACAGCAGCTTGCCCGGCAGCGGGTAAAGGCTGCCGTCATCCTCGATCAGTGTGGCCTTGACCTGGTCCTGGCCGATCTGCTTCAAGTGCCCGGCGCGGAAGGCGCGGCGCAGGTCATTGAGTTCACGGGTGGATTGGGTGAGGTCGGCGTGGATCGGGTCCAGTTGCTGGATCACAGCCATCGGCGTGGCTTCGTTCTGGCCCACCAGCGCGCCTTCGGTCACCAATGCGCGGCCAATGCGTCCGGAAATCGGCGCGGTAACCGTGGCGTAACCCAGGTTCAACTTGGCCCGCTGCACCGCGGCCTGATTGGCGGCTACATCGGCGGCGGTTTGCCGGGCGGCAGCGCGAGCGTTGTCGTATTCCTGGCCGCTGATGGCATTGCCTTCCACCAGTTGGCTGTAACGCTGCTCTTGCAGGCGCGCCTGGAATGCGTTGGCCTCGGCCTTGCGCAGGCTGGCCTGGGCGCTGTCCAGATCGGCCTTGAATGGCGCCGGATCAATGCGGAACAACACGTCGCCCTGTTTGACGTCATGGCCTTCCTTGAACACCCGCTGTAGCACCACGCCGGCGACGCGTGCGCGCACTTCGGCAATGCGCGGTGCGGCAATCCGACCACTCAGCTCGCTGGTGATGGACAGGGGCTTGGCTGCAAGGGTTTCGATCCGTACCTTGGCCAGCGGCATTTCCGGGGTGCTGCTTGCGGACTTGTCACAAGCACTCAAGGCCAGTGTCAGTGCCAACAGGCAAAAAGGCGCAAACAGATTCTTCGACATGCTTATATCCCAATATTGACTGGCGCATCCTACGGGCGCCTCCGCTACAGTGCTGTGAAGCTGTGTAGGTGGTGTGTGAAGAAATGTAAGGTGCAATGCACGTGATGCGCGCGGGCGTATATCCTTCACGGCTAGCAAGCCTGGGGAGCCGGGCTTGCCCGCGATGCAGGCGACTCGGTATATCTGAAAAACCGCGGTGATGCTATCGCAGGCAAGCCAGCGCCTACAGAAACCGTAATCTCTGGAAACACCTTCAATGCCCAACATCCTCCTGGTCGAAGATGACGCTGCACTCTCCGAGCTGATTGCCAGTTACCTGGAACGCAATGGCTATCACGTAAGCGTCATCAGCCGTGGCGACCACGTGCGTGAGCGCGCCAGGCTCAATCCGCCGGACCTGGTGATCCTCGACCTGATGCTGCCGGGCCTGGATGGCCTGCAAGTCTGCCGCCTGTTGCGGGCCGACTCGGCGAGCTTGCCGATTCTGATGCTCACCGCCCGCGACGACAGCCACGACCAGGTCCTGGGCCTGGAAATGGGCGCCGACGACTACGTGACCAAACCCTGCGAGCCGCGGGTGTTGCTGGCCCGCGTGCGCACCCTGCTGCGCCGCAGCAGCCTCACTGAGCCCCAGGTTGCCAATGACCAGATCCTGATGGGCAACCTGTGCATCGACCTGTCCGAGCGTTCGGTCATCTGGCGCGATCAGGCCGTGGAGTTGTCCAGCGGCGAATACAACCTGCTGGTAGTCCTGGCCCGTCACGCCGGTGAAGTACTCAGTCGCGACCAGATCCTGCAACGCCTGCGGGGCATCGAGTTCAACGGTACCGACCGCTCGGTGGACGTGGCGATCTCCAAACTGCGGCGCAAGTTCGACGACCATGCCGGCGAAGCGCGCAAGATCAAAACCGTATGGGGCAAGGGCTATCTGTTCAGCCGCTCCGAGTGGGAATGCTGACACGATGCTCCGGGTTCTGATCCGCCTCTACCTGCTGACCATCATCACCTATAGTGCGGCGATCTACTTGATTCCAAAAGGCATCATCGAGGTCTTCCACACCCGCTACATGAGCTACAACATCGAGCAGTCCCGGGGCTTGCAAAGCCTCATCGTCAGGCAGTACCACGCCGTGTCGGTAGAGCACTGGTCCGATGTTACCGAACAGCTGGGGCGCGATTTCGCGCCGTTGAAAGTGCAGTTGCTGCACCGCCAGGACGCCAGCTATACCCCGGCCGAAGAACTGTTACTGGAGCAAGGCAAACCGGTCATCCGCCTGGGGGAGTGGGGCTGGATGGAGCAGATCAGCTCGCCGCTCAACCAGCAGTTGGCGGTCAAACTGACCATCCCGCCGGACCCGCTGGACATGAACCTGTTGTACTGGACCATGAACGTATTGATCGGCGCAGCATTGCTGGCCTGCCTGCTGTTCTGGCTGCGTCCGCACTGGCGAGACCTGGAGCGGCTGAAAACAACGGCGGCGCAACTGGGCAAGGGCAACCTCGGTGAACGCACGCAGATCCCCCCCAGTTCCAATATCGGCAGCCTGGCCGCCGTGTTCGATACCATGGCCAGCGACATCGAACACCTGCTCAACCAGCAGCGTGACTTGCTCAACGCGGTCTCCCACGAACTGCGCACACCGCTCACCCGCCTGGACTTCGGCCTGGCCCTGGCGCTCTCCGATGACTTGCCGGCCCCCAATCGCGAGCGTTTGCAGGGCCTGGTGGCACACATCCGTGAACTGGATGAACTGGTGCTGGAATTGCTTTCCTACAGCCGCCTGCAAAACCCGGCACAACTGCCGGAGCAGGTGGAGGTGGTGCTCGACGAGTTTATCGACAGCATCCTGGGCAGCGTCGACGATGAACTGGAAAACCCCGAGATCGTCATTGATGTGGCGCTCGATTGCGCTGTGGAACGCTTCACCCTCGACCCGCGCCTCACCGCCCGCGCCCTGCAAAACCTGCTGCGTAATGCCATGCGCTATTGCGATCAGCGAATTCAGGTGGGGGTCAAGGTGTGTCCCAAGGGCTGTGAAATCTGGGTGGATGACGACGGCATAGGTATTCCCGAAGATCAACGCGAACGAATTTTCGAACCGTTTTACCGGTTGGATCGAAGCCGTGACCGTGCAACCGGTGGTTTTGGGCTGGGGCTGGCAATCAGCAGGCGGGCACTGGAAGCGCAGGGTGGGACGTTGCAGGCCCAGGCATCGCCGTTGGGCGGAGCGCGGTTCAGGTTGTGGTTACCCACTGTGTAGTCCCGCTTTTGGCCGATGCACAGCCTTACCCCCCACCACACAGCCTTGTTATAGTTCGGCCCTTATCTCAGCCGCCAGTCAAGGATCACTGCCATGTCCGAATACCAAGCCTTTGTTGTCGAACTCAACGACAACATCGCCCATGTGCAGATCAACCGTCCGGAGAAGATCAACGCCATGAACGCGGCGTTCTGGACCGAAATCATCGACATTTTCCAATGGGTCGAAGACACCGACGCCGTGCGCGTGGTGGTGCTCAGCGGTGCGGGCAAGCATTTTTCCTCCGGTATCGACCTGATGATGCTGGCCTCGGTGGCCAATGAGTTTGGCAAGGACGTCGGCCGCAACGCGCGCCTGCTGCGGCGCAAGATCCTGCAACTGCAAGCCTCGTTCAACGCTGTCGACAACTGCCGCAAGCCGGTACTGGCAGCGATTCAGGGCTACTGCATTGGCGGTGCCATCGATCTGATCAGCGCCTGCGATATGCGCTACGCCGCCGACGATGCGCAATTTTCCATCAAGGAAATCGACATCGGCATGGCCGCCGACGTTGGCACCCTGCAACGTCTGCCTCGGATTATCGGCGACGGCATGCTTCGTGAACTGGCCTACACCGGCCGCACCTTCGGCGCCGAAGAAGCGCGCAGTATTGGCCTGGTCAATCGCACCTACAGCGATCAACAGAGCCTGCTGGCCGGGGTGATGGACATTGCTCGGGAAATCGCCGCCAAATCGCCGATTGCCGTGACCGGCACCAAGGCGATGATCAGCTATATGCGTGATCACACCATCAATGACGGCCTGGAATACGTTGCCACCTGGAACGCAGCTATGCTGCAATCGAACGACCTGCGCGTGGCCATCGCGGCCCATATGAGCAAGCAGAAACCCGAATTCGTGGATTGACTGAACATGACCCCAGGCTGGATTACCACAACGTTGCTGGACAATGACACGCCTGGCGGCTGGGCCGTAGCCCGTAGTCGCGAGGGCTTCCTGCGCGATGACAACGGGCCGCTGTTCCCCAGGGAATGGCTCAAGCGCCAGGACTTGTCAGTGTTTGCCGAACACGGCATCGGTCATCTGAACGGCGAACCTGTGTACCTGCTGGAACTCAACAGCCCCAGCGATGTGCAGGGCTGCAGTTGGCAGGGCTTGCGCGCCTTCATGCTGCAAGGCGATCACACCCTGTACAAAGTCCTGGGTTATGCCGCGCAAATCGGCACCTGGGCCCGTGAACATCGCTTCTGCGGCAGTTGCGGCCAGGCCATGCTCCAGGTTCCACGTGAGCGGGCGATGTATTGCCAGGCTTGCGACCTGCGCAGTTACCCGCGTATTTCGCCGAGCATGATCGTATTGGTGACCCGTGGTGACGAGATCCTGCTGGCCCGTTCGCCGCGCTTCGTCACGGGCGTCTACAGCACCCTGGCCGGGTTCGCCGAGCCTGGGGAATCCGCCGAAGACTGCTTGATCCGCGAAGTGCGCGAAGAGGTGCAGGTAGAGGTAAAGAATATCCAGTACGTGGGCAGCCAGTGTTGGCCGTTCCCGCACTCGATGATGCTGGGGTTTCACGCCGAATACGCGGGTGGCGATATCGTGCCTCAGGCCGATGAGATCGAGGACGCGCAATGGTTCAATATCCGCGAACTGCCACCGTTGCCAGCATCCCGCTCGATTGCCCGCTACCTGATCGACCTCTACCTGGCCCAGCGTTTAGGCCACGCTGAACCAGTGCTGCCAGGCTAGGCGCACGGTAAGGCCCAGGACCACGGTGATAAACACCGGGCGAATGAATTTGGCGCCGCCGCTGATGGCACTGCGGGCGCCAAAGAACGCGCCCACCATCACCGAAAAGCCCATGCTCAAGCCGACAACCCAGTCCACCGAGCCGTTGAAGATAAACACCGACAAGGCCGCCGCGTTACTGACGAAGTTCATGCTGCGGGCCACGCCGCTGGCCTTCACCAGATCAACGGGATACATCAGCAGGGTGCTGACGGTCCAGAATGCGCCCGTACCCGGCCCGGCCACACCATCGTAGAACCCCAGGCCAAAGCCCTGGGTCGACTGCCATTTCTTCTTGATCGGCGCATCAGCGTCCAGCGGCGCCTTGGGTGTGCCGCCGAACAACAGGTACACGCCGCAGCCGAAGACGATCACCGGCAACATCTTGTTCAGCCATTCGGCCGGCAGGTAGTGGGCAACGACGGCCCCAACCAAGGCGCCGATCAAAGTGCCGACGATGGCGTGTACCCACTGGCGTGGATGAAATAGCTTGCGGCGGTAGAAGGTGAAGCTGGCGGTGGCCGAGCCGAAGGTCGAACTCAGCTTGTTGGTGCCCAGCACCATATGGGGTGGCATGCCTGCAGTGAGCAGTGCGGGGGTGGTTAACAGACCGCCACCCCCGGCAATGGCATCAATAAAGCCGGCGACAAAAGCAACAACGACCAGAATGGCCAGGGTGGTGAGGTCAACGCTGAGTTCGAAAGGCATGGAGGCGACTTATTTTCGGCGAGGCGCAGAAAAGGGCTGCGCGAAAGGCCGATATCTTACCTATAACCTATTCCTGCGGCGACTGTTCCGGGCTTACCCGTGATATGCATGGGTATTTACACCGCTCTTAAGGTTGCTGATAGCGTTCTAGGGGGCTATCAGGCCAGATCCACCAACACAATCTCGCTGTCCTCCACCGCCGTCACCCGCAGCACCTGCTCGTCCTCAACCGCGATACCGTCCCGAGCGTGTGCACGCAAGCCATTGACTTCAATTACCCCGCTAGCCGGCACCAAATACGCCCGGCGCCCGCTGTCCAGCCGGTACTCGGCACTTTCCCCGGCTTTCAGGTTGGCCGCCACCAGGCGAGCGTCGGCACGAATACGCAGGCTTTCATTGTCGCCGGCCTTGCCGCTGGCCAAGGTCACAAATCCTTCGCGATTTCCCTTTGGAAACGGCTTGGCACCCCAGGACGGCGGGGAGCCAGCCTCATTGGGGATGATCCAGATCTGGAATATTTTGGTGGGCGTGGCTTCCTGGTTGTATTCGCTGTGGGCGATGCCGGTGCCGGCACTCATTACCTGCACGTCGCCGGCTTCGGTGCGGCCGCGGTTACCCAGGTTGTCTTCGTGGCTGATGGCGCCTTCACGCACGTAGGTGATGATTTCCATGTCCCGGTGCGGGTGTTTTGGGAAGCCGGTGCCAGGGGCAATGATGTCGTCGTTCCACACCCGCAGGTTGCCCCAGTGCATACGCTCGGGGTCATGGTACTCGGCGAACGAAAAGTGGTGATGGGCATCGAGCCAACCGTGGTTGGCGCCGCCCAGGGAGCTGAAAGGTCGAAGTTCAAGCATGATCGTCTCCTGTTGATACCGGCAATCATCCACCTACTCGCAATCGATAAAAAGCGTAAAAAATGCCTGAATTCGATCGGTTATTTCGATGTTTGTACCGGGTGATGACTTATGGCTGAAGCTTCACTTCATCGCCTAACTGCATGAGCACAAAGCAATTGACTAGAACTGATAGCGGATTCCGGCGACCATAGGCTTCCCGTCCGTATCAAGCCGTCGCAGGAGTCCGCGTGCCGCAACACCCCCCCGATCTTCCTCCCGAACTGCGGCCCCTGGCCGAAATGCCCCTGTTGAAACGCCTTGCCGCCCGCTTGTTCGGTCACGGCCTGACGCGCCTGCGCGCCCAGCACCGCTTCTCCTGGTTGCATGGTCAGGCAGATGGCTTTCGCAGCGGTCATACGGCGGGCGTGGAGTACGGCTATCAGGAAGGTAAGCTTGACGGCATCGAGGAAGGCCGGCAGGTCTTGCTGATCCGTGACTTTCGGCCCGACGAGCATCGTGCTCCAGGCGTCGACGACAGCCTGTTCGACGATTGGCGGCTGCCTCTGACGGCGGAACTGAAAAAACGCATCAAGGCTGACGTTGCACGATTGCTGCCAGCTCACGCCCAGCCGAGCCTCGCCCAGTGGAAGATGATTTTCAGCGATACGCCGTCCACGTCGGTGATTGCCGGAGCTGGCGCGGGTAAATCGACCTCGCTGGTGTTGCGTATCTTGCTGTTGACCCATTACCTGGGCTTTGAGCTCAGTTCAATGACGGTGGTGACCTTCACCCGCGAGTCACGCAAGGACTTCATCAGCAAACTCATGGAAGTTCTCAACCTTTGGGGCCAAACCATTGGAATCAAAGAGGCCCAAGCGGTGGTGCGTACCTTTCACTCGCGCATCCTGCCGATGGTTCGCAGTCTGCCGGGCTTTGAGCGACTGCAAGCGTTTGAAAATCTCAATGCGCGCATAGAGGCGGGTTTTGATGAGGTTGACAGCAACCCCTTTGAACTGCGCATCAACGACACCCAGCGTCAACAGCTGAACGCCTGCTACCACGGGCTTTATGGGCGACACGAGCGCTTTCGCGAGCTGATTGCACCACTGGCTCGCCATGCCCTGCAACTCAAGGAACTGGAGCGAGACCACCCCGACGTGCAAAAGCGCGTGGCGGTGACGGAACTGGCGGCCAAGCGCGACGAAGAGCTGTGCGATGTGATTGAAGACCTGTGGTTCAGGGCCGGCGCCTGGCCGATCACGGGTATTGAGCCGAATCGCCAAGTGGTTGAAATCAACGGCGCGCGGTTCCATTGCCATGGCTACGTTGCCGAGTTGGACGCCTGGGTGGTGCTGGGCTTCGATCCTCGGGAGAATGCCCAGATCAGCCGTCCAGGCGCCAAGTTGTCGGTGCGAGCGGAGTGGGCGGTAAAACGCACCCTGTTTCAAGCTTTCTGTCGTAAACCATTGATATGGCTTGAAAGCTATGAGTCTTCAAAGCGTCTTTTAAGCAGCCTTGCTGGGGATGCTACTGCCGGGCCGGGCTTCGATTACAAGGTCAAGGGCGAACTGGCATCGGCGCCGCTGCTGGACAGCTTTGTCACCGCCGCCGGGTTTATCGAGAACCTGGGCCTGGATGTGCCCACCGCCGTAGGCCAGATGAGCTTTGCCAAGGACGACCCGGATCGCTTCTTCTTCGAAGCCCTGAGTGTTTTCTGGAAAGCCCTGGAAGACCACCTGCTGGACCAGTCGCCGCCGGTCATGACCTATAACCGGATGTTCTCGCTGTTTGGCGAAAACACCCCGGAAAACCTCAAGTTGCTCAGCGACGGGCTGCTGCGGCCGATGTCGCACCTGATGATCGACGAGTTCCAGGACGTCTCGCCGCAGATCGTCTCGTGGGTCCGTGCCAGCCTGCGAGAAATTCGCAGTCGCGGCCCGGCGATGCACGTCGGCCGTGGTGCCCAGCACTCCTCGTTGTTGTGTGTGGGGGACGACTGGCAGTCGATCTATGGCTGGCGCGGTAGTTCGCCCAAGTATTTCATGGAGTTCAGCAAGGAATTCCCGTCGCCCAGTACGACGCGGGTGATGCTGGGGGAAAACTACCGCAGCCATCAGTACATCATCGATGCCGCCGAGCACATCGTTAAAGCTGCGCCAGCCATTAGCGGCAAGAAGGCCAAGGCCAGCGGCGCGCCCAAGCCACTGGTGCCGGTAACGGTGCGTGAGCGGGATGATGCCAGCCTGGCAAGGCAGCTATCGGCGCACTATCAGAAGGGCGATTCTGTATTAATGTTGTATCGAAAAAGAAGCGATAAACTGTTGATTCAAGAGAATATTCAGTCTGTAGTTAATCTTGATTCTAGCTTGCCGCCAGCGGCGCGGCGGCTTAAGCAACTGACCTATCACAGCGCCAAGGGATTGCAGGCAGATGCGGTTTTCCTGTTGGGGGATTGCCAGCATTTGACCCGTTCACCTTACAAGAACCAGGTCTATCGCATGGCTGGTTTGGGCAAGGATGGTGATATGGAGGCCTATGACTCCGCGCAAAAGGATGAGGTGCTGCGCCTTGCCTATGTCGGGATTACCCGGGCGGTGAGCCATTGCTATTGGTACATCGAGGGGCAGGACGGCCAAGGGGCGAATGTGCCTAAGGCATCGGATCGGGTTGCTGGAGACAAGCCGTTTTTTGATGATCAGCGCGGATCAAAAGCATAGGAGCGAGCCTGCTCGCTCCTGAAATATCGGTGGAGTTCAGGCCCGCAGAGACGCCGGCGGCACAAACGACTCCAACTCGTCCTCGATCGCTTCGATGATGCGCTCGACATCCGCCGCATTCATTACCGTGGCGCAGGGCAGGCCGGCGATGGCAATCAGGGTTTCGCCGCTTTCCCGGTTGAACAGGCGGGCGATCATGCTTGCCTGGGCGTCCATGCTCCCTTCAAAGCCCAGTGGGTGAAAATGCCAACGCATCAGTTGGCAGGCGTTGGGGAACGTCACTTTATTCATGTTGCCCACCTTGTTCATTGAGCGCTTCCTTTAGCTCGCGACAGGGGCGCCAGGTCCTTCTATGGTCCTGGCCATTAAGGGTTAAAAATAGCACTCACTCGCAACACCGAGGCAGTTTTTTGTGCCCGTTCGGCAGTTGTTTTCCATTATTTTGACGTAGGTCATGTTCCACAAAAAATTAGGCAAAAGGCCATTAGTCGGAACCGCCTGTTTGCCATTGAAGGCGCCTGTAAAGTTGGGCAAGCTCCAGGCTTTACCTGCATTAGAGCGTTGTATGCCCGACACCGTCCCGGACGATACCCACCAACAGACGCAAGCCACCGGCGAGATCGTCCTGCGTCATCACCTGTGCTGGAAGCGGCGAGACCTGGATGGCGTGATGGCGCACTATCACCCGGATATCCAATACAACGACTTCTTCCAGAACCACGTAGTTGGGTTCGCTGAGCTGCGCGAGTACTTGCACGCGAGCATGCCCCGCGACCCGGACGAAGCCATTGAGCACAGTGACCGCATCCGCGTGGACGGCGACACAGCGTTTATTCAGTACCGCGTGACCTTGCGTGGCGGCCAGGGCCTGGTGTCATTTCGCACCAGTGAAGCGATCACTGTGCGCGATGGTTTGATCTGGCGGGTCAATGAATATGCATCACTGGTGCATGAGCAGCCCACCAGTCGTTCCCGCGACCAGGCCATGCGCCCGACAGTCAGCCGCCTGGGTTTATCGCCCCAACAGTTGAGCTACCTGGCCAACGATTTGCAGCAGTACTTCCAGCACCAGCAACCTTATCTCGACCCCGAGCTGGACCTGCAGCGGGTGGCCAAGGAGTGCGGCTACAGCCGCAACCAGATTTCCTATCTGTTGAACCAGGTGCTGGGCCAGAGCTTTTACCGCTACGTCAACCAGGCGCGTTTGCAGCATTTGCTGGCAGCCCTGGATAAAGCCACACCGCCGATTCGTATCGACGAGTTGGCCTTTGCCGCCGGCTTCAATTCCCTGTCGGCTTTCTACAGCTGTTTCCGCCAACACACCGGCTTGTCACCCAAGGCCTACGTCAAGCAAATTTCTTTGCGTGCACGCGCGCAAGACGCTCCCTGATATCAGGCACTAGGATCACGCCATCGACGTTTGGTGGTGGAGTTCGGCATGCCGGCATGGCGCAATATCAGTTTATGGATGGACCAGTTGGCAGAACCGCTGGTGGCACGCCCGTCCCTGGAGCAGGATCTGGACGTCGACGTGGCCATCATCGGCGCTGGTTATACCGGACTGTGGACCGCCTATTACCTCAAGTGCCAGGCGCCGCAGCTGAAAATCGCCATCATCGAGGCGCAAACCGCCGGTTTCGGTGCATCAGGCCGCAATGGCGGCTGGCTGATGGGCAATCTGCTGGGGGAAGACCGCTTGCTCGCAGGCCTGAGCGCCGAGCAGCGTCGCGCTTCTTTCGACCTGCTGCATGGCATCCCCGACGAAGTGGCGCGGGTGATCGAACGTGAAGGCATCGACTGCGACTACCGCAAGGGCGGGGCGCTGTACTGCGCAGCGCGCTATCCCGAGCAGGAAACCAGCTTGCGCCAGTATCTGGGCAAGCTCCATGCGCAAGGCCTCACCGACGACGACTATCGCTGGCTGAGCCCTGAGCAACTGGCCGAGCAGATTCGCATCGCCAAGCCCTACGGCGGCATCTATGCGCCCCATGTCGCGACCATTCAACCGGCCAAACTGGTGCGGGGGTTGGCGCGGGTCGTCGAGCACATGGGAGTCCAGATCTACGAAAACAGCCCGGTGACCCATTGGCAGTCCGGTAGCCTGCGTACCGACAAGGCTCAGGTTCGCGGCTCCTGGATAGTGCCGGCGGTTGAGGGTTATGCCACCACGCTGGCGCCATTGGGGCGCTATCAACTGCCCGTGCAAAGCCTGATTGTCGCGACCGAACCGCTACCGGTCAGCACCTGGGATGAAATTGGCCTGAACCGTGGCCAGGCCTTTGGCGAAAGCAGCCGCCAGGTGACCTACGGCCAGCGCACGGCCGACAACCGCCTGGTATTCGGCGCCCGCGGCGGTTATCAGTTTGCCGGCAAGTTGCGGCACAACTTCGACCTTACCGACAGTGAAGTGGAGCTGCGCCGCTACTTGTTCGGCGAACTCTTTCCCCAGCTCAAGAAGGTGCACATCAGCCACGCCTGGGGTGGCAACCTGGGCATGTCGCGGCGTTTCAAGCCGCACATGCTCTGCGATCAGCAGACCGGCATCGCCTTGTCCGGCGGTTACGGCGGCGAAGGGGTAGGGGCCAGCAACCTCGGCGGCCGCACCCTAGCGGACCTGATCCTGGGCCACGACACGCCGCTGGTCAATCAGCCCTGGGTCCTCAAACAAGGCGGCCTCAATGCCCTCAAGGCCTGGGAGCCCGAACCCTGCCGCTGGCTGGGCTATAACGCGATCATTCGCAGCTTTGTCCACGAAGACCAGACCTTGGCCAACCCCAATACCGCGCCCTGGCGGCGCAAGCTGGCCAGCAGCGTCGCCGGGTTCATGGAAGGGTTCATGCACTAAGCCGTTTTAATCACCACAGGTATGACCATGAGCATCACCCAATTCAAAGACACCTTGAGTACCCACTTGCCGGACTCCGCCCCTGTCGCCGTGCCCCTGGGCACCCCGGTGGCGGTGGCTTCCAGCCTGAGTATGGAGCGCAGTGACGGCGTCGAAACCGGTATCTGGGAATGCACCCCCGGACGCTGGCGTCGGCAGATTGTTTCCCAGGAGTTTTGCCATTTTATCCAGGGGTGCTGCACCTTTACCCCGGACAACGGAGAAACCCTGCACATACAAGCCGGCGATGCGCTGATGTTGCCGGCCAACAGCACCGGTATCTGGGACATCTTTGAGACCGTGCGCAAAACCTACGTGCTGATTCTGTAACCCTTTGATCTTTGATCGCCTGCCATAAAAACAGCCCTATAACCGCCAGGAAATCGAACCATGAGACCCATTGCCCTGTTGCCCTTGTTGTTGGTGGCCTCCCTCAGTCACGCCGCCGAGACGGTAAAGATCTACAACTGGTCCAGCTATATCGCGCCGGACACCACCAAGAACTTCCAGAAAGAAACCGGGATCGGCTTCAGCTACGACGTGTATGACAGCAACGAGACCCTCGATGGCAAGTTAATGACCGGTAACTCCGGCTACGACGTGGTGTTCCCGTCCAACCACTTCATGGCCCGTCAGATTCAGGGCAAGGCGTTGAAGAAGCTCGACAAGAGCCAATTGCCCAACTGGAAGAACCTCAATCCGGTGCTGCTCAAGGCCCTGGAAACCAACGATCCGGGCAACGAGTATGGCTTCCCGTACCTGTGGGGCAGCACCGGTATTGGCTACAACATCGACAAGGTCAAGGCGATCTTGGGGGACGACGCGCCAGTGAATTCCTGGGATCTGATTTTCAAGCCTGAGTACATGGAAAAACTCAGCAAGTGCGGGGTGGCGATCCTGGACAACGGCCCGGAACTGCTGCCCATTGCCCTCAACTACCTGGGCTTGCCCCATCACAGCAAGAACCCCGAGGACTACAAGAAAGCCGAAGCGCTGCTGATGAAAGTGCGGCCCTACATCGCCTACTTCCACTCCTCGAAATACACCGGCGACCTGGCCAACGGTGACATCTGCGTGGTGGTTGGTTTCTCCGGAGACGTCCTGCAGGCCGAAAGCCGCGCCAAGGAAGCCAAGAACGGCGTGAACATCGGCTACAACATTCCCAAGGAAGGCGCCGCCATCTGGTTCGACATGGTCGCCATGCCTGCCGACGCCCCGGACGAGAAGGCCGGATACGCCTTCATGAACTACCTGCTGCGCCCGCAAGTGATGGCCGATATCACCAACTTCGTGCATTACGCTAACGGCAACGCGGCGTCCGACAGCCTGGTGGACCCGGCGATCAAGAGTGACACCAAGGTGTATCCGAGCGAGGAGATGATGGGCAAATTGTTTGCCCTGGAAGCGATGCCGCTGAACATCGACCGGATACGCACGCGCACCTGGAACAAGATTCGTACCGGGAGTTGATTGGCAATATTTCGTAGTTCATCGGTGCCTCTGTTTAAGCGTCGAAACCTGTAGCTTCCTTGCCTCCCCGATTTGAACAGGAGGCAGGGAATGCCCGTATTGAACAAGGCTGGGCGATTGCGTACAGGAAGGGCGTCAGAGGTGGGTGGCGTGTATCTGTTGACCGTCGTGGTACATCGACGGGAGCCGATTTTCAGCGATTGGCAATTGGGGCGGCTGGTTGTCAGGCAAATCCGCCTGGCGCACGAAGATGGCTGGGCAAACTCATTGGCCTATGTGGTCATGCCTGATCATCTTCACTGGCTGGTCCAGCTTCACGACCGGACATTGACTGAACTGATGTGCCGAATAAAATCGCGCAGCAGTTTGACGGTCAATCGTGCTCTGGGCCGCAAAGGCGCGCTTTGGCAGAAGGGGTATCACGACCGCGGTATGCGTAGGGAGGAAGATCTAAAGGACTTTGCTCGCTACGTTGTTTGCAATCCGGTTCGGGCGAGGTTGGTGAGCCGTGTTCACGATTATCCGCTTTGGGATGTGCGGTGGCTTTGAGACTTTACGACCGCTGCGCGGCCGGACGTAGCCTCGCTTAAACTCGACAACTGCTACGAGCGCGCAGGTCCGTCTACCGTAGCAGTTGTCGAGCTTAAGCGAGGCTACGTTTGGGACAACACGGTCATCGCAGTAACCCCGGCCAGTTCGGTGTTCGTCATCCGTGAGCATCCTTATCGCATGCCGCTGTGGCCGGTGCCGGCGATCCTGGCGCTATTGGGTGCCGGTTATCTATTGTTCAACCTGATCCTTGAGGCATCGACTCGGGACATCATGGTCATCATCGGCCTGCTGGCGGTGTCGGTGATTTTGTATTGTGTCAGTGGCCGGTCGAGTCCGGCTTTTCAGAAACTGTAAGGAGTGGTTATGCGCGCACGTCAATTGGGTATCAAGCTGGGGTTGGGCACGCCCGGTGAGTTGAATGCCATTACCGACGTTCCCGGTGTCCGGGTCGGCCACAGCACAGTCAAGACCCAGGTCAATGGCAAACAGGTCCGTACTGGCGTCACGGTGATCCAGCCCAGAGCCGGTGCGGCCCGGCAACAGCCATGCTTTGCCGGCTACCACGTGCTCAACGGCAATGGCGACGCCACCGGGCTGGAGTGGATTGGCGAGTCGGGATTGCTGACCACGCCGTTGGCGATCACCAATACCCATAGCATCGGCATTGTGCGGGACACGCTGATTGCCCTGGAGCGAGAGACACTTGCCGACCCTGCGGTGTACTGGTGCATGCCGGTGGTGATGGAAACCTACGACGGCCTGCTCAACGATATCTGGGGCCAGCACATCGGCCCGCAGCACGTGCGCGAAGCCTTGGCCAACGCCGAGCCAGGCCCGGTGCAGGAGGGCGCGGTAGGTGGCGGCACCGGGATGATTTGTCATGAGTTCAAGGGCGGGATCGGCACGGCATCGCGCAAGTTGTCGACGGAGCAGGGCGGCTGGACTGTCGGCGCGCTGGTGCAGGCCAACCATGGCAAACGCCAGGAATTACGCGTCGACGGCTACCCGGTGGGCCGGTATTTGCTGGAGATCCCGTCGCCGTTTGCCGACTGTGGAACACCGGGAATGGGGTCGATCGTGGTCATCCTGGCCACCGATGCGCCGTTGCTGCCGCACCAGTGCCAGCGCCTGGCACAGCGAGCGTCTATCGGCATCGCCCGTACCGGGGGCGGCACCGAGGATTCCAGTGGCGATCTGTTCCTGGCCTTTGCTACCGGCAACCAGGATTTACCGCCGGCGGATTATGGGCGCAAGGATTTGCCGTTGAGTACGCCGTTGGCCATGGTCAATAACGATCACATTTCGCCCTTGTTCAGCGCGGCGGCAGAGGCGGTAGAAGAGGCGATCATCAATGCGATGCTGGCCGGGGAAGACATGACCACCGAGGATGGTGTGCGGGTGCCGGGGCTGGATGCGCAAACGCTGCTTGAGGCGTTGCGCACTACCGGCTGGCATGCTCGGTAAAAAGGGTTTTGTGCTGTCCCTGTAATTGGGGACGCACTGTCAATTTTGTTAAAGGTAGTGGCTCTTTAATGTTGCCAATGACACGGTGACACTTTTCTAGTGCACCCCAGGCAATATACTTGATCCATTAAAAATAGTCAGAAGTGTGAGCTACTCAACAAATAACGCTTTAGTAGTATTTAATATTTAAATATCGGGCTTGACCTCTCACGGCCAATCAAAATAAATATTAAGACACCTTGGCCATTGTTTGCAGGAGTTATTCGCCAATTGCACTTTTGTCACAAAAAAAGTGCTGGACGACCGATTTCCAATTGTGTCAGTTTTCTTTCGCCTTCATAAGAGGCGAGTGATAGGACAATCTCGCCAGAGAGGGTCCTGTCGGACAAAAACTGTTCCAGTTGCAAACAAGGAAGTACGTTTATGTCGAAAGTTAAAGACAAGGCTATTGTATCGGCGGCCCAAGCAAGTACTGCTTATACGCAAATCGATAGCTTCAGCCATTTGTATGACCGCGGCGGCAATCTCACGGTCAATGGCAAACCTTCCTACACCGTCGACCAGGCAGCCACCCAGCTGCTTCGAGATGGCGCTGCGTACCGGGATTTTGACGGTAACAGCAAGATTGACCTGACCTACACCTTCCTCACCTCGGCCTCTTCGAGCACCATGAACAAGCATGGTATCTCCGGGTTCAGCCAGTTCAGCACCCTGCAAAAAGGCCAGGCAGTATTGGCCATGCAGTCCTGGGCGGACGTGGCCAACGTCAACTTCACCGAGAAGGCCAGCGGCGGCGACGGGCATATGACCTTCGGCAATTACAGCGGCGGCCAGGACGGTGCGGCAGCCTTTGCCTATCTGCCAGGTACCGGCACCGGTTATGACGGTACCTCGTGGTACCTGATCAACAACAGCTACACGCCGAACAAGACCCCAGGCCTGAACAACTATGGCCGCCAGACGCTGACCCACGAGATCGGCCACACCCTGGGTCTGGCCCACCCTGGTGACTACAACGCCGGGAATGGCAACCCAACCTACAACGATGCCACCTACGGCCAGGACACTCGCGGCTACAGCCTCATGAGTTACTGGAGCGAGAGCAACACCAATCAGAACTTCAGCAAAGGCGGTGTGGAAGCCTACGCGTCCGGCCCGCTGATCGACGACATCGCCGCGATCCAGAAGCACTACGGCGCCAACTTCAATACCCGCGCCAGCGACACCACCTACGGCTTCAACTCCAACACTGGGCGTGACTTCCTCAGTGCTTCCTCGAATGCCGACAAGCTGGTGTTCTCGGTGTGGGACGGTGGCGGCAACGACACGCTGGACTTCTCCGGCTTTACCCAGAACCAGAAAATCAACCTCAATGAGACCTCGTTCTCCGACGTTGGCGGCCTGGTGGGTAACGTGTCCATTGCCAAGGGCGTGACCGTGGAAAACGCCCAGGGCGGTTCCGGCAATGACCTGCTGATCGGCAACGCAGCGGCCAACACCCTCAAGGGTGGGGCCGGCAACGACCTGATCTACGGCGGCGCAGGTGCCGACAAGCTGTGGGGCGGCGCAGGTTCGGACACCTTTGTGTTCGGTGCCAGCTCTGATTCCAGGCCGGGCGCAGCCGATCAGATCCTCGACTTCACCTCGGGGTCGGACAAGATCGACTTGACCGGCATCACCAACGGCGCGGGCCTGCACTTTGTTAACGCGTTCACTGGTGCAGCCGGCGACGCGGTGCTCAGCTATACCTCGGGTACCAACCTGGGCACGCTGGCCGTGGACTTTTCCGGGCACGGTGTGGCGGACTTCCTCGTCACCACCGTAGGCCAGGCAGCGTTCAGCGACGTCGTGGCTTGATTCAGGCGTAAGGATACATGTGTAAAGGGGAGCGGCGCTCAGGCGCTGCTCTCTCCTTGCAACAGCCCCGCAAACGGGTAATGGTGATGAACATATATCGCAATGCAGTCGCCTGGTTCATACAGGCAGTGCTCGTGTCGGCAGGAGCCAACGCAATGGCAAGCAGTCTTGTTTTACCCACCACCGCGCAGTTGGCCGGCCACTGGGAGTTACACCAGCAGGAGCAGGTTTGCGCGCTGGACTTGATTGAAAACGCCAGCGCCCTAGGCGGTGACGTAGCCTGCGCCGAACAATGGCTGGGGGATAACCTGCGGAGTTGGTCGCCGACACCCGATGGCATTTGGCTGATGAATGCCGAGGGCACAGGTATTACCCATTTGAATCGCCAGAAAGAGGGCGAATATCAAGGCCGTTCCAAGTCAGGAACCGTACTCGTATTGAAGCGGGCACCTTAATAGCGCAAGTTATCGGTTATATCCTTATAACTATAAGCCCATGGCCTGGGTTGATAAAGCGTTGTGATTTAATGCAAGTGCATTCGCTCGCCTGTCACTTTTAACGATGTTCATGTTTTTGAAATTTTGCCCGTCCGTTAGTTGGGCGCCCGGCAAACTATTGTGCGTATTTCAGCTCAGGGAAGATCAAGCAACATGGCGAAGACCACTCCCGTTGCACCACTGTTCAAAGCGCTTGGCGATTATAAAAGCATCCTGATCAGCGTCGGCTGCTTCACGGCACTGATCAATGTGCTGATGTTGGTGCCGTCCATCTACATGCTGCAAGTCTACGACCGTGTCCTGTCGTCGCAGAACGAAACCACCCTGGTGATGTTGACGCTGATGGTGGTGGGCTTCTTTGCCTTTATCGGCGTGCTGGAAGTGGTGCGCAGCTTTATCGTGATCCGCATCGGCAGCCAGTTGGAACGGCGCTTCAACTTGCAGGTGTACAAGGCCGCCTTCGAGCGCAACCTGCAGCGGGGCGAGGGCCATGCCGGGCAATCCCTGGGGGATTTGACCCACATTCGCCAGTTCATTACGGGGCCGGCGCTGTTCGCCTTTTTTGATGCGCCGTGGTTTCCGATCTACCTGCTGGTGATCTTCCTGTTCAACGTCTGGCTCGGCGTGCTGGCCAGTGCCGGCGCGGTGTTGCTGATCGCCCTGGCGTGCCTTAACGAATACCTGACCAAAAAACCACTGAGTGAGGCCAGCGGCTACTCCCAGCAGTCCACCCAACTGGCCACCAGTCACCTGCACAACGCCGAGACCATCCAGGCCATGGGCATGCTCAGTGCGCTGCGCAAGCGTTGGTTCCAGGTGCATTCGCGGTTTCTTGGCTTGCAGAACAAGGCCAGCGACACCGGTTCGGTGATCAGTTCCCTGAGCAAGTCCTTGCGCCTGTGCCTGCAATCGTTGGTGCTGGGTTTGGGCGCGCTGCTGGTGATCAAGGGCGATATGACGCCAGGGATGATGATTGCCGGCACCATCCTGATGGGCCGGGTGCTGAGCCCCATCGACCAGTTGATTGCGGTGTGGAAGCAGTGGAGCTCGGCCAAGCTGGCCTATCAGCGCCTGGACGGCCTGCTGCGAGAGTTCCCCCCGCACGCCGAACACATGGCGCTGCCGGCGCCCAAGGGCCAGGTGAGCTTCGAACAGGTCAGCGCTGGCCCGCCGGGGCGGCGGGTGGCGACCTTGCAGCAAGTCAACTTCAGCCTGGCGGCTGGCGAAGTGCTGGGTGTGCTGGGCGCCTCCGGCTCCGGCAAATCCACTCTGGCGCGAGTGCTGGTCGGGGTGTGGCCAACCCTGGCCGGTACCGTGCGCCTGGACGGTGCCGATATCCATCGCTGGGACCGCGACGACCTCGGCCCGCACATCGGTTATCTGCCCCAGGACATCGAACTGTTCAGCGGCAGCATCGCCGACAACATCGCGCGCTTTCGTGAAGCCGACCCCGATCTGGTGGTGCGGGCCGCCCAACAAGCCGGCGTACACGAACTGATCCTGCGTTTACCCCAAGGCTACGACACCGTATTGGGCGACGACGGCAGTGGCCTGTCCGGTGGCCAGAAACAACGGGTGGCCTTGGCTCGCGCGCTGTACGGCGGGCCGCGATTGATCGTCCTCGACGAGCCCAATTCCAACCTCGACACCGTCGGTGAAGCGGCGCTGGCCAGCGCCATCATGCAGATGAAAGCCCAGGGCAGCAGCGTGATCCTAGTGACCCATCGCTCCTCGGCCCTGGCCCAGGCCGACAAGCTGCTGGTGCTTAACGAAGGCCGCTTGCAAGCGTTCGGCCCCAGCCAGGAAGTGCTCAGGGCGTTGTCCGGTCAGCCGCCCCGTGAAAAGGCCGAAGTCACCTGTAGGAGCGAGCTTGCTCGCGATAGTCGTTAACGATGACGCGGGGAGTCCGGTTCAACGCGGCGCCCGCAGGTTTTTCGCGAGCAGGGACTAGGCGTCCCCCTCGCTCCGACAGTAGTTTTTTATCAAGCCAGGGATTTCAGGCGCATGAGCATCGATAACAGCACCCAAATCAACCACGACTACGAACAGACCCACCCCGAGCGCGGCGCAGGGTTCTTCTCCCGCCTGGGCTGGCTGTTGACAGTGGTCGGCGCTGGCGGATTTTTTCTCTGGGCCAGCCTAGCGCCCCTGGATCAGGGCATTCCGGTGCAGGGCACGGTGGTGGTCTCGGGTAAACGCAAGGCCGTACAAACCCTCAGCCCCGGTGTGGTCAGCCGGATACTGGTGCGCGAGGGCGAAGTGGTGAAACAAGGCCAACCGCTGTTTCGCCTCGACCAGACGCAAAACCAGGCCGACGTCCATTCCTTGCAAGCCCAGTACCGCATGGCCTGGGCCAGCGTCGCCCGTTGGCAGAGCGAGCGCGACAGCCTGCCTGGCATCACCTTTCCGGCCGAGCTGAGCGCCAGCCCCGATCCGGCCCTGGCCCTGGTGCTTGAAGGCCAGCGCCAACTGTTCAGCAGCCGCCGCGAAGCCTTAGCCCGTGAGCAGGCCGGCATTCGCGCCAACATCGAAGGCGCCACCGCGCAATTGAATGGCATGCGCCGCGCGCGCAGTGACCTGAGCGCCCAGGCGCAATCCCTGCGCGATCAACTGAGCAACCTGCAACCCTTGGCCGACAACGGCTACATCCCGCGCAACCGGCTGATGGAGTACCAGCGCCAACTGTCCCAGGTGCAACAGGACCTGGCGCAGAACACCGGGGAAAGCGGTCGCGTTGAACAAGGCATTCTCGAATCTCGCCTGAAATTGCAGCAGCACAGCGAGGAATACCAAAAGGAAGTCCGCAGCCAACTGGCTGACGCACAGCTGCGCAGCCTGACCCTGGAGCAACAGCTGACCTCCGCCGGTTTCGACTTGCAGCACAGCGAAATCAACGCCCCGGCCGATGGCATCGCGGTCAACCTTGGCGTGCACACTGAAGGCGCGGTGGTGCGCGCCGGTGAAACCCTGTTGGAAATCGTGCCCCAGGGCACGCGTCTGGAAGTGGAGGGGCATCTGCCGGTCAATCTGGTAGACAAGGTCGGCATGCACCTGCCGGTGGACATTCTCTTCACCGCTTTCAACCAGAGTCGCACGCCCCGAGTACCGGGGGAGGTGAGCCTGATTTCCGCCGACCAGATGCTCGATGAAAAAACCGGTGCGCCGTATTACGTACTGCGCACCACGGTCAGCGACGATGCCCTGGAAAAACTCCACGGCCTGGTGATCAAGCCGGGCATGCCGGCCGAGATGTTTGTGCGTACGGGTGAGCGCTCGTTGCTCAACTACCTGTTCAAGCCGCTGCTGGATCGCGCCGGCTCAGCGTTGACCGAGCAATGAGCATGAAACCTGTGTGCCTCGTCCTTTTACTCGCGTGCAGTAGCGCCCAGGCGGCGATGGGGCCGTTTGATGTTTACGAACAGGCGCTGCGCAACGATCCAATATTCCTCGGCGCCCTCAAGGAGCGCGACGCTGGCCTGGAAAACCGCACCATCGGCCGCGCCGGGCTGTTGCCCAAGCTGTCCTACAACTACAACAAGGGCCGCAATAACTCCCAGGCCACCTTGCCCGATGGGCGTGGCGGCAATTATCACGACGACCGCAACTACAACAGCTTCGGCTCCACCTTCACCCTGCAACAACCGTTGTTCGACTACGAAGCCTATGCCAACTACCGCAAGGGCGTGGCTCAGGCGCTGTTTGCCGATGAGAGCTTTCGCGACAAGAGCCAGGCGTTGCTGGTACGGGTGCTCAGTTATTACACCCAGGCACTGTTTGCCCAGGACCAGATCGACATCGCCCGGGCGAAGAAGAAAGCGTTTGAACAACAGTTCCAGCAAAACCAGCACCTGTTCAAGCAGGGCGAGGGCACTCGCACCGACATTCTGGAGGCCGAATCGCGTTACGAGCTGGCCACCGCCGAAGAGATCGAGGCCCTCGATGAGCAAGACGCTTCGCTGCGCGAGCTTGGCGCGCTGATCGGCGTGCAGAGCGTCAACATCACCGACCTTGCACCGCTGAGCGAAGGCTTTGCCGCGTTTACCCTGGCCCCGGCCAATTACGACACCTGGCATGAGCTGGCGATCACCAACAACCCGACCCTGGCCTCCCAGCGCCAATCCCTGGAAGTGGCCCGTTATGAAGTGGAGCGCAACCGCGCCGGGCACTTACCTCGCGTCACCGCCTATGCCAGTTCCCGGCAGCAGGAATCCGACAGCGGCAACACCTACAACCAGCGCTACGACACCAACACCATTGGTGTCGAAATCAGCATGCCGCTGTATGCCGGTGGCGGCGTTTCAGCGTCCACCCGCCAGGCCAGCCGTGCCATGGAGCAGGCCGAGTACGAACTGGAAGGCAAGACCCGGGAAACCCTGATTGAACTGCGCCGCCAGTTCAGCGCCTGCCTGTCGGGGGTGAGCAAGCTGCGCGCCTACCAGAAGGCGCTGGTATCGGCCGAGGCGTTGGTGGTCTCGACCAAGCAAAGCATCCTCGGCGGCGAGCGGGTCAATCTCGATGCCCTTAATGCCGAGCAACAGCTCTACAGCACCCGCCGCGACCTGGCCCAGGCCCGTTACGACTACCTGATGGCCTGGACCAAATTGCATTACTACGCCGGCAACCTGCGCGATACCGACCTGGCCAAGGTGGATGAGGCATTCGGCCGTTAGTTTTTTTGTAGGGGCGAATAACAATAAAAGGAAGTTTTGCATGAGCACTAATCCACGACTCACCACCGGTTCCTTGCTGCTGTTGACCGCGGTACTGCCGGCCACGGCCCACGCGCTGTACAGCGAAACCGGCCAAAGTGGCGACCCCGCCAGCTGGCGCTCTGGCGAATACCAGAGCGACTGGGGCCTGGACCGCATGAAAGCCAATGAGGCCTACGCCGCTGGCATCAGCGGCAGCGGCGTAAAGATCGGCGCGCTGGACTCGGGCTTCGATCCCAACCACCCCGAAGCGTCGAAGGATCGTTTTCACCCGGTCACCGCCAGTGGCGTCACTGGCGCGATTAACCCCAACAACGACTCCCATGGCACCCACGTCACCGGCACCATGGGCGCTGCCCGTGATGGCGTGGGCATGCACGGCGTGGCATACAACGCGCAAATCTACATCGGCAATACCAACGCCAACGACAGTTTCCTGTTTGGCCCGACCCCAGACCCGAAATACTTCAAGGCGGTCTACAGCGCGATGGTGGATGCCGGCGTGCGGGCGATCAACAACAGCTGGGGCAGCCAACCCAAGGACGTCAGTTACAAGACCCTTGGCGACCTGCATGCGGCCTACGCCCAGCACTACAACCAGAACACCTGGCTGGATGCCGCCGCCGATGTGGCCAAGGCTGGAGTGATCAACGTGTTCAGCGCCGGCAACAGCGGCTATGCCAACGCCAGCGTGCGTTCGGCCTTGCCGTACTTTCAGCCTGAACTGGAAGGTCACTGGCTGGCAGTGTCGGGCCTGGACAAGGCCAATAACCAGAAATACAACCAGTGCGGCATCGCCAAATACTGGTGTATTGCCACGCCGGGCGCGCTGATCAACAGCACCATTCCCGACGGCGGCTACGGGGTGAAGTCCGGCACGTCGATGTCGGCGCCTCATGCCACCGGCGCCCTGGCGTTGGTGATGGAGCGTTACCCGTACATGAACAACGAGCAGGCCTTGCAGGTGCTGCTGACCACCGCCACGCAACTGGATGGCTCGATCACCGATGCACCCACCAGCAAGGTTGGCTGGGGCGTGCCGGACCTGGGCAGGGCGATGCATGGGCCGGGGCAATTGCTCGGCCCGATGGACGTGAGCCTGGCCGCCGGGCAGGGCGATGTGTGGAGCAATGCCATCTCCGACAAGGCGCTGATCCAGCGCCAAACCGAAGACAGCGTCGAGCACGCGGCCTGGCAGCAAACCTTGCAGGACAAGGGCTGGGAAAACGGCCTAAGTGCCACGGCCAGCCAGCAGGACCAGACCGACTACGCCGTCGGCACGGCCCGTGATGCTGCGGCGGCCCAGCGCGTGTATGAAGGCAGCCTGATCAAGTCCGGTGCTGGCAGCCTGGTCTTGACGGGGGATAACACCTATCGCGGTGCGACCACCGTCAACGGCGGCTTGCTGGCGGTCAACGGTTCGCTGACGTCCGCCGTCACGGTCAATGACAGCGGTACCCTCGGTGGTTCTGGCCGTATTGCTGCGTTGCTGGTGAAAAACGGCGGCACCGTCGCACCGGGCAATTCGGTGGGCACCTTGCAGGTGGCGGGCGATGTTGTGCTGCAAGCCGGCTCCACCTATGCGGTGGAACTGACACCCAACCACAGTGACCAGATTGTTGCGGGCGGCAAAGCCGTGTTGGGCGGCGGCACCGTCACCCTCGCCCTGGAAAACAGCCCGACACTGCTTAGCCAGAGTGAGGCCCAAAGCCTGATTGGTCGGCAGTACAACATGCTCCAGGCTGCTGGCGGGATTGAGGGGCAGTTCGGGGCGGTCTTGCCCAACTACCTGTTCCTTGGCGGCACCCTCGACTACGCCGCCAATGCCGTGCAACTGGATATCGCCCGCAGCGACGCCAGCTTTGCCAGCGTCGGCGCCACCCGTAACCAGCGCTCTGTCGCGGCCGCTGCCGAACAACTGGGTGCGGGTAATCCCGTGTATGAAAGCGTACTGCGTTCGGACTCCCTGGCCTCGGCGCAACAGGCGTTCCAGCAGTTGTCCGGGGAAATCTACCCGGCGATTGGCGCGACGCTGATCAATGACAGCCGTCACCTGCGCGATGCTGTCGGCGAGCGCCTGCGCCATACCCCGGTCGCCGGCGAAAGCAACGTCTGGGTCAAGGCCCTTGGCGCGTGGGGCAAGGCTGACAGCCGCCGCGAAACCGCCGGCTACACCCGTTCCATCGGCGGGATGTTGGCGGGTGTGGACGGTGCGCTGGATGAGGAAACCCGCCTGGGGCTGGTGGCCGGCTACAGCGACAGCTCGCTGAGCATGGGCAGCGGCACTCACTCTTCGGCATCCATCGACAGTTACCACTTTGGTGCCTATGCCGGGCATGAACTGGGTGACTGGCGCCTGAGTGCCGGCGCGGCCTACAGCTGGCATCGCGGCGACGTCAAGCGTGACTTGCAATACGGCGAAGTCAGCGCCAAGCAAAAAGCCAAGGTCGATGCCCGTAGCGTTCAGGTCTTCACTGAGGCCGCGTACCGCTTGAACCTGCAAGCCCTGGCCCTGGAGCCTTTTGCCAATCTGGCCTATGTGCATCTGGACAGTGATCGCCTCCACGAAAAAGGCGATGCCGCGGCGCTGGAGCGTGGCAGTGATCGTCGTGATGCAGTGCTGAGCACCTTGGGTCTGCGTGCCTTGAAAACCATCAACCTTAATGACCAGCAGCAACTGGACCTTTCCGGCTCGTTGGGCTGGCAGCACAGCCTGAGCGCCATTGAATCCGAAGAGCATCTGGCGTTTGTCGCCGGTGGACCGTCGTTTGCGGTGCAGAGTTCGCCGCTGCTGCGCGATGCCGCACTGGTGGGCGTACAGGCCAGCCTGGCGTTGAGCAAAACCACGCGGGTCAACCTGGACTACAACGGCCAATTGGGTGGCCGGGATAAAATTCAGGGCGTTGGTTTAAGCCTGAACTGGCAGTTCTGAACTTGAGTGCGCAGCCTCGCAACGGGGGACTCGAAACAGAAGTGATTCAACACGTGCAATAAAAACTAAGGAAGGTCACCGTGAAACTAAAAAACCGTGGGTTACACACCGCCATCCCAACAGGCCCGGGCTATCCGCCCAAGGCCCTGAGCTGCGTGCCATACGGCGCGCTGCTGTGTTGCCTGGCCAGCCTGGGTACCGCCCAGGCCGCACCCTACGTGGAAACCGGCAAGTTGGGGGATGCTGCCAGTTGGCGCAGCAATGAGTTCAAGGCCGACTGGGGCCTGGGCGCCGTGCATGCCGATGCGGCCTACGCCGCTGGTTACACCGGCAAGGGCGTGAAGCTGGGGATCTTTGATCAGCCGGTCTACGCCCTGCATCCGGAGTTCGCCAGCCCCGGCAAGGTGGTGACGATTGTCACCGAGGGTATTCGCCAATACACCGACCCGTATATTCCGGTGAAGGCCGGCGATGCCTTTCGCTATGACGGCACGCCGTCCCTGGGCTCCAACGGCAAGCTGGGCAATCACGGCACCCACGTCGGCGGCATTGCAGCAGGTAACCGTGATGGCGGGCCAATGCACGGCGTGGCGTTTGACGCGCAAATCATTACCGCCGAAAACGGCGACCCCGGCCCCGAAGACGGCATTATCCTCGGCAACGACGGCGCGGTGTACAAGGCCGGCTGGGACGCCCTGGTGGCCAGTGGCGCACGGATTATCAATAACAGCTGGGGCATCGGTATCGGTGATCAGTATGCCAAGGGCGGTCGCGATCCAGGGTTCCCCAATTTCACCGTCAACGAAGCCCAGGCGCAGTTCGATAACATCCGGCCGATCCTCGGAACTGTCGCTGGCGGCGCCTATCAAGGCGCCATCGACGCTGCCCGCAGCGGCGTGCTGACCATCTTCGCCGCCGGCAACGACTACAACCGCAACAACCCGGATGCCATCTCGGGCCTGGCGTACTTCGTGCCAGAGATCGCCCCCAATTGGCTGTCGGTGGCGGCCTTGCAGCAGAACCCCAACACTGCCAGCCCTGATCCGTACGTGATCAGTACCTTTTCCTCACGGTGCGGTTACGCCGCCAGCTTCTGTGTCTCGGCGCCCGGCACCAAGATCTACAGCTCGGTGATCAACGGCACCACCCTGGAAAACCTGACCACCGACTACGCCAACTTCAACGGCACGTCCATGGCCGCGCCCCATGTGGCGGGCAGTGCGGCGGTGTTGATGGAGCGTTTCCCGTACATGAGCGGCGATCAGATCTCCACGCTGCTGAAAACCACCGCCACCGACCTTGGCGCCCCCGGCATCGACTCGCTGTACGGCTGGGGCATGATCAACCTGGGCAAGGCGGTGAACGGGCCAGGGATGTTTATCACCGCCGAGGATATCCCGGCTGAATTTCGTATCGATGGCGCTTATGGCAGCGGCCAGTTTGTCGCGGACTTGCCAGGGATTGGCGCCGTGGTGGACGCCGGCAAGCCGACCCAACGGCTGTGCACGGATGTGCATTGCGGGCTGGATGTCTGGAGCAACAACATCTCGGGTCACGGCGGCTTGACCAAACAAGGCATCGGCGCGCTGGTGCTCACCGGCAGCAACACCTACAGCGGCCCGACCCTGGTCAATCAAGGCCTGCTGGCGATCAATGGCTCGGTCACCTCCGATGTCACCGTCAGCAACAGCGGCGTGTTGGGTGGTTCCGGGCGCGTCGGCTCACTGACGGCGAAAAGCGGCGGCACCGTGGCACCGGGCAACTCCATCGGCACTTTAAACGTGGCGGGTGATGTCAGCTTCGACGCCGGTTCCACCTACGCGGTAGAACTGTCGAACACTAGCAGCGACCAGATCGTGGCAGGCGGCAAGGCCACCCTCAACGGCGGCACGGTGACCCTGGCTCTGGAAAACAGCCCGACCTTGCTCAGCCAGACCGAGGCCCAAAGCCTGATCGGTCGCCAGTACAACATCCTCCAGGCAGCGGGTGGCATCACCGGCAGCTTCGGTGCCGTGTTGCCGAACTACCTGTTTGTCGGCGGCAACTTGAACTACGCCGCCAATGGCGTGCAACTGGATGTCGCGCGCAACGCCAACAGCTTTGCCAGTGTTGCCGCCACCGACAACCAGCGCTCAGTGGCCGCTGCCGCCGAGCAATTGGGCGCCGGTAATGGTGTCTATGAAAGCCTGCTGTTGACGCCCAATGCCGCGTCGGCCCAAGGGGCGTTCCAGCAGTTGTCCGGGGAAATCTACCCGGCGCTGCAAACCGCGCTGATCAATGACAGCCGCTACCTGCGCGAAGCGGTTGGCGAGCGTTTGCAGCAAGGGGAAATGGGCGCTGCCAGCCAGACCGTCGACAGCCGTGGCAACGTCTGGGTCAAGGCCCTCGGCGCCTGGGGCAAGACCGATAGCCGCAGCGACACGGCGGGCTACACCACCTCCATCGGCGGCATGCTCGCGGGTGTCGACGGTGCGCTGGATGAGGACACACGCCTGGGCCTGGTAGCCGGTTACAGCGACACGTCGCTGAACATGGGCAGCGACACCCACTCCCGGGCGTCGGTGGACAGCTACCACCTCGGTGCCTATGCCGGTAAGGAAATCGGCGCCTGGCGCCTGAGTGGCGGGGCGACCTACAGCTGGCATCGCGCCGATGTGAAACGTGAGCTGCAATACGGCGAAGTGGCTGGCAAACAGAAAGCCAAGGTTGATGCCCGCAGCACCCAGCTGTTTACCGAAGCGGCCTATCGCTTGAACCTGCAACCACTGGCTCTGGAGCCGTTCGCCAACCTGGCTTACGTGCACCTGGATACCGACGGTTTTACCGAGAAGGGTGACGCTGCGGCGCTGAAAAGTGGTGATGACAATCGCGACCTGGTGCTGAGCACCCTGGGTGTGCGGGCGTTGAAGACATTCAACGTGACCGATCACCAGCAACTGGACGTGTCCGGCACCTTGGGCTGGCAGCACAACCTCAGCGGCACCGAGTCCGAGCAACACCTGGCGTTTGCTTCAGGCAGCACGCCGTTCTCGGTGGAGAGTTCTCCGATGGTGCGGGATGCGGCGCTGGTGGGCGCGCGGGTCAGCCTGGCGCTGAGCAAGGATGCGCGGGTCAATCTTGACTACAACGGCCTGCTGGCCAGCAAGGAGAAAGTCCACGGGGTGGGGTTGAGCCTGGATTGGGCGTTCTGAATGGTTGACCGATCGTTCTCACGCCCTGCGTGGGAACGATCATCTGCGTGTGTTTCAGCTTTCTCGACAATTCCAACAAAAGAGAGGCAATACCATGGGTGTCTTTGACTATAAAAACCTCGAAACCGTGGACTCCAAGGCGCTGTTCGCTGATGCCATGGCGATCACGCTGTATTCCTACCACAACCTGGATAACGGCTTTGCCATGGGCTACCAGCACAATGGCTTGGGTCTGGGATTGCCGGCGACCCTGGTGGGTGCTTTGCTCGGCAGCACCAACTCCCAGGGTGTAATTCCCGGCATTCCCTGGAACCCTGATTCGGAAAAAGCCGCCCTGGACGCTGTACAAAAAGCCGGCTGGACGCCCATCAGCGCCAGTACCCTGGGCTATGGCGGCAAGGTCGACGCCCGAGGCACGTTCTTTGGCGAAAAAGCTGGCTACACCACTGCCCAAGTGGAAGTGCTGGGCAAGTACGATGACGCCGGCAAATTGCTGGAAGTCGGCATTGCTTTTCGCGGCACTTCAGGGCCGCGGGAAAGCCTGGTCAGCGACTCTATCGGCGACCTGATCAGCGATTTGCTGGCGGCTCTGGGGCCCAAGGACTACGCAAAAAACTACGCCGGCGAAGCGTTCGGCACCTTGCTCAAGGACGTCGCCAGCTACGCCAGCACCCAAGGCCTGACGGGCAAGGACGTGCTGGTCAGCGGCCATAGCCTGGGCGGCCTGGCGGTCAACAGCATGGCTGACTTGAGCACTAATAAATGGGCGGGTTTCTACAAGGAGGCCAACTACCTGGCGTTTGCTTCACCGACCCAGGGTGGCGGCGATAAAGTACTGAACATCGGTTATGAAAACGACCCGGTGTTCCGCGCCCTCGACGGTTCATCGACCAACCTGTCATCCCTGGGTGTGCACGACAAACCCCATGACTCGACCACCGACAACATCGTCAGCTTCAACGATCATTACGCCTCGACGCTGTGGAATGTCTTGCCGTTTTCCATCGTCAACCTGCCGACCTGGATTTCTCATTTGCCAACCGGCTACGGCGACGGCATGACCCGTATCCTCGACTCGACGTTCTATGACCTGATGACCCGCGACTCGACGATTATTGTCGCCAACCTGTCGGACCCGGCCCGGGCCAATACCTGGGTGCAAGACCTCAACCGCAATGCCAACCCCCATAAGGGCGATACCTTTATCATCGGCAGCGACGGCGACGATCTAATTCGGGGCGGGGCTGGCAGAGACTTCCTGGAAGGTGGCGCGGGCAACGATACCCTGCGCGACAGCAGCGGCCACAACACTTTTGCTTTCAGCGGGCACTTTGGCCAGGATCAGATTATCGGTTATCAGGCGACTGACACGTTGGTGTTCAGCGGGGTGGAGGGGCCATCGGATTATCGTGAGCATGCCAAGGTAGTGGGCAGCGATACGGTGCTCAGCTTTGGGGCGGATTCGGTGACGTTGGTGGGAGTGGGGCTCAATAGCTTGTCGGCGGACGGAATCGTCATCACCTGAGTAAAGGCAGTAATCGGCTCCCCTCGTAGCCTCGTTCTACTCGAACGCGGCTACGAAAGGAGGGAGGCACGCCACAGCTGAATCAGTCTTCCTTGCGCACCGTCGCTACATCATCAGCCTTGACCCGCACATGTTTGCCGGAAATGTCGACGAACTCGTAGAAACCATCGGCGGTCTTGGTTTTTGGTATGTCCTTGGTCAAGTACTGGGTACCATTCTGCAAGGTCACGACGGTCTGCGTCGAGCAACCGGCCAATACCAGAAAAGTGAGTACAACCAGCGGCAGACCCAAGTTTTTCATGTTCATAACCCTTACCTTCATCCTTCAAAAGTCCCGTGCCAAGGCGCTACGGGCAACAAATGTTACGCGCAACCACCCCCATCTGATCACTTTTGTGCAAAAAGTTGCGTGCGCCACTGATCTATTACTGATTGCAACGGCTGGCGGGGGACGGCACTCTGTATGCATAACCAGTGTTTGCTCAAGTGCCCGTGATGTCCAACCCCCTGGAAGACCCGTTCTACTACCTGCATAACTTCCGCCAAGTCCTCGACTGGCTTGGGCAGCGTTATGCCGATTTGCTGGACCACGACGAACAGCATTTCATTGCGCAATTCGACAGCTTGCCGCAAGCCTCCCAGGCGCTGCTGGTGCGCATGATCATGCGTAAAGGTGTGCACTTTCGGGCGAGCAAGCTCAACTATGCCGAGATCGGCCCGGTGCATGCGGCAGTCTTGCCCCTGATAGAGCGGGGTTGGGTAGATGAGCAATGTCTCTTGCCGTTTGAACAGGTGTTCGCGCTGTTGCAAAAAGGCGAGATCCTGGGGGCCTTCAAACCCTGGATCGATCAACCGAAGGGGAAAAAATCTGACTGGCTGCCGGTGTTGTCGGCGCAGTTTGCCGAAACCCGCAGCTTCCAGCACTGGTGCCCGGAAGTGGACGACCGGCTCTACAGCCTCACCGTCATGGACCTGTGCGACCGGCTGCGGCTGATGTTCTTCGGCAACCTGTACCAGGACTGGACGGAGTTTGTGCTGGCGGACCTGGGAATCTACACCTACGAAAAAGTCCCGTTCTGCGCCGAATCCCGCGGTCTGCGCAGCCGGGACGATGTTCACGGGTTTGTGTTTCTGCACCAATGCCAGCAGGCCTTTGAAGCCGGCGAGGCCTTGGGGGCTGTGCTGGAACAGATCGCCACCTTGAGCACCGACAACCCCTGGCTGGAAAAACGTCGGGCCAAGCTGTTGTTTCAAGTGGGCCAGCACTGTGAGCGAGTCGCCGAGCTGGCGCTGGCCGAAACGATCTACCGCAGCTGTGCCTATCCCGGTGCGCGGGCACGGCTGATCCGGGTGCTGGAGCGTCAGGAAGATTTTGCCCAGGCCATGAGCCTGGCTCAGCTCGCACAGCAGTTACCGCAAAGCGCCGCCGAACAACAGCACCTGCTGCGAGTGTTGCCACGGTTGCGGCGCAAGCTCGGCGAGCCGGCCTTGCCCAAGCCAAGGCCACGGGAAGTCCTGCGCCTGGACCTTGAACTGCCTGCGGACCCGATGATGTCGGTGGAGTACTGCGTTCAGGCGCATTTGAGCGACGTCGCCGCACCGGTGCATTACGTCGAGAACAGCCTGATCAATTCACTGTTTGGCCTGCTGTGTTGGCCTGCGATTTTCGCGCCGCTGCCAGGGTCGTTTTTCCACCCGTTCCAGCGTGGCCCGGTGGATTTGCACAGCGAGGACTTTCACCAGCGCCGTGCCGAATTGTTTGCCGGGTGCCTGGATGAGCTGAGCGACGGGCGCTACAAAACTACCCTGCGCCAACGCTACACCGAAAAGTGGGGCATACAGTCACCGTTCGTGTTCTGGAACGTGCTCAGCGAAGAGTTGCTTGAACAGGCCCTCGACTGCCTGCCCGCCGAGCATCTGCGTCACTGGTTCGAGCGCCTGCTGCTGGACATCCGCGCCAACCGCGCCGGCATGCCGGACCTGATCCAGTTTTGGCCCGCACAGAAAACCTACCGCATGATCGAAGTCAAAGGCCCCGGCGACCGCTTGCAGGACAACCAATTGCGCTGGCTGGAGTTCTGCGGCGAGCATCAGATGCCGGTGACGGTCTGCTACGTGCGCTGGGCGGAGCAGGGCGCTTGAGCTACACGGTTGCCGTGCGGGCACTGTGCGAGTTCACCGCCAAGGTCGGTGACCTCGACCTGCGCTTTACCCCGTCCCCGAGTGCCCAGGAAGGCATCGTCGGCCACCGCACCGTCGCTTCGCGGCGCAGCGCCCACTACCAGAACGAGGTGGCGCTGGAAGGTGAGTACCAACAGTTGAAAGTCAGGGGCAGGGCAGACGGCTACGACCCGGACCACAACCGGTTGGAGGAAGTGAAGACCTACCGTGGCGACCTCGACGCCCAGCCGGCCAACCACCGGCAATTGCACTGGGCGCAGGTCAAGATTTATGGCTGGCTGATGTGCCAGAAGCTGGGGCTTGCGGAGATTATCCTGGCCCTGGTGTATTTCGATATTGTCGGTGAACAGGAAACGGTGTTGAGCCACAGTTTTCAGGCGGCTGACCTGGAACAGTTCTTCAATCAGCAGTGCGCGCTGTTTCTTGGCTGGGCCGAGCAGGAGATGCACCAGCGCGAAGCCCGTAACACTGCCGCCCAGTCCATGGCCTTTCCCCATGCCGACTTTCGTCCCGGCCAGCGCTCCCTTGCCGAATCGGTGTACAAGGCTGTCAGCACCGGCCGCTGCCTGATGGCCCAGGCACCGACCGGCATCGGCAAGACCGTTGGCACGATCTTCCCGATGCTCAAGGCCCTGGCGCCCCAGCAGTTGGACAAGGTGTTTTTCCTCACGGCGAAAACCCCTGGCCGCAAACTGGCCCTGGATGCAGCGCAGGTGCTGTATGACGCAAGCCCGAACCTGGTGCTGCGAGTGCTGGAGCTGGTGGCCAGGGACAAGGCCTGTGAACACCCGGACAAGGCCTGCCACGGCGATTCCTGTCCACTGGCCAAGGGTTTTTATGATCGCCTGCCTGGCGCCCGCAAAGCCGCCGCCAAGGTCCGTTTGCTGGACCAGCGCAACCTGCGGGATGTGGCCCTGGCCCATGAGGTATGCCCCTACTACTTGAGCCAGGAAATGGCCCGCTGGACCGATGTCGTGGTCGCCGACTACAACTACTATTTTGACTTTGGCGCGATGCTGTTCGGCCTGGCCCAACTCAACCAGTGGCGCGTCGCCGTGCTGGTGGACGAAGCCCATAACCTGGTGGAGCGGGGCCGCTCGATGTACAGCGCCGACCTTGATCAGTACGCCCTCAAGACCCTGCGCGATACAGCCCCCGAACCACTGAAGAAACCCTTGCAGCGCTTGAACCGCGAATGGAACGCCCTGCACAAGGAACAGATCGCCCCGTACCAGGCCTATGGGCAAAAGCCGGACAAACTCCTGCAAGCCTTATCCCTGTGCACCAGCGCCATGGGGCAGTATTTCAACGACCACCCGCAAGCGCTCAGTGGTGAACTGCAAACCTTCTACTTCGACGCCCTGCAATTTTCCAGGGTGGCGGAGCTATTCAACGAGCATTTTATCTTCGACATCAGCAAGCGCGAACTGGCTGGCAAGCGCAGTTCATCAAGACTGTGCCTGCGCAACGTGGTGCCTGCCGAGTTTATCCGCCCACGGCTGACTGCCGCCCGCAGCAGCGTGCTGTTTTCCGCGACCCTGAGCCCTCGACATTACTACACCGACTTGCTTGGGTTGCCAGCCGATACGGCGTGGATCGACGTCGAGTCACCGTTCAAGGCCGAGCAGTTGCAGGTACGCATTGTTGATCGGATCTCCACCCGTTTTGTCCATCGCCAGGCATCGCTGGAGCCGATCGTGGCGTTGCTCGCCGAGCAGTTCGCGCTGCAGCCTGGCAACTACCTGGCGTTTTTCAGTAGCTTTGATTACCTGCAACAGGTGGCGCAATTGCTGGCCGAGCGGCACCCGCATATCCCGTTGTGGCATCAATCGCGGGGCATGGCGGAGGCCGAGCGCCAGGCTTTTCTCAACCAGTTCACCCAGCACAGCCAAGGCATCGGGTTTGCCGTATTGGGGGGCGCCTTTGGTGAAGGTATCGACCTGCCGGGCACTCGCTTGATCGGGGCCTTTATCGCCACCCTTGGCCTGGCGCAATTGAACCCGGTCAACGAGCAAATGAAGCTGCGCATGGGGGCCATTTTTGGCTCCGGCTATGACTACACTTACCTGTATCCCGGCATCCAGAAGGTGGTGCAGGCGGCGGGCAGGGTGATCCGCAGCCAGCAGGACCAGGGCGTGGTGATGTTGATCGATGATCGCTTTGCCGAATCGCGGATCAGGCAGTTGTTGCCCCGTTGGTGGTCGGTGGCCTGAGCATCACTGCGGCGGGTAAACCGCATCGCGCAACTGCCGGGTAAACAGGCCGGACATGCCTTCATAGGCGGTGTTGGTCAGTGCTACGACAGTGAGTTTTTGCTGCGGGTCGACAAACCAGCTGTGGCCATAGGCGCCGCCCCATTGCAGCGTGCCTTTGGACTGGGGCGTACCGCTCAAGGCGGGGTCATCCAGTACCGCCCAGCCATAACCAAAACCCCAGCCAGGGCCCTGGGTTTGTGCGTGTGGGCCGACCGAGTCGGCCATCATCAACTGCACGCTACGGTTTGTCAGAATAGGCGCGCCGCCCTGGCGGATAACTTCCAGAAAATGCGCAATATCTCCCGCTGTCCCGGCCATGCCGGCACCACCGGACGGGTAGGCGCGGGGATCGAGGATACGCCGCACATCAAACAGCGCGGTGCTGTTGCCACTGGTGATGGTGGCTTGATCAACCATGCGCAGCGGCTGCGGCGAGCCGTCCTGATAGGCGGCGGACAGACGTGACAGATCAGTGACGGCAAATCCGGTATCACGCAAGCCCAACGGATCGGTGACCGACACCTTGAGCAGGACCTGCAGGCTGCTGCCGGAAGCTTTTTCCAGCACGGAGCCCAGCACGTCAGTGGCCATCGAATACTGCCAGCCGGTGCCTGGCGTATAGCTCAAGGGCACGCTGGCGATGCGCGTAAGGTTCTCCGCCAGGCTCATCTGCGGCTCGTCCAGCCCATCTGAAACGCCAGCGGTGCGATACGGGCCGTGAGGGTTTTCCAGAAAACCGTAACTAAGGCCAGCCGTATGATTGAGTAGTTGGCTGACGGTGATCACCGGGGCGGTGCCATCTGCAAGCCTTGGGCTAAAGGTGGGAAGCCAGCGGGTGACCGGGTCGTCCAGACGCAACTTGCCTTGCTCTACCAGGCGCAGCGCGGCGGCCGATACCAGCGGTTTGGTGACAGAGGCCAGGCGGAAAATGGTCTCTTCGGTCATTGGCCTACCGGCTTCTCGATCCGCCAACCCCGCTGCCCGGTGGTACACCAACTGCCCGTCGCGTAGCACCAGCACCACCGTGCCCACCAGGCGTTTATCGGTGATAGCGCTGTCGATCACTGCGTCCATTCGCTGTGTTAACAGCGGGTCCGGGCTGTCGGCGTTGGCGAAGGTGGCACACAGGGAGGCGGTCAGGGCGACCAGGCTTTTGGCGCGTAGTTGCATGGTTCAGGCTCGCTCAATGGCAATGACTGTCAGCCAATATGACCGGCTCGGCGTTGCAAGACCACCACCCTGGGCATTGATGACGTCAATGATACTGGTGCAAACCCGGTCGTTGCAGCAGTCTTCCTTGAGCCCTGTCCATACAAGGAACCCAGTGATGAGCGCCATTGAGCAGCAGACCATCAAGGTCAACGGCATTGATTTGAGCCTGCACATCGCAGGCCCCGAGAGCGGTCCGCCAGTGTGGTTGCTCCATGGTTTTCCCGAGTGCTGGCACTCCTGGCGCCTGCAAATTGCGGTGCTGGCGGCGGCGGGGTTTCGAGTGTTTGTGCCCGAGATGCGCGGGTATGGAAAGAGCAGTGCACCCTCTGATATCGCTGACTATGACGTGCTGACGTTGTGCGCCGACATACAGGGCGCCATGGACCTGTTTGGTCACCAGCAGGTCTGCATGGTCGGCCACGACTGGGGGGCGGTGGTAGCCTGGCACCTGGCGTTGCTGGAGCCTGCGCGCGTTACCTCCCTGGTGACGATGTCGGTACCGTTCGCCGGGCGCGCGAGGCGACCGGTGATCGAGATCATGCGCGAGCTGTACGCCGACCGTTTCAACTACATCCTGTACTTCCAGGACCCCGGCTTGGCAGAGCGCGAGTTGGATGCCAATATCGAGCGCACCTTGCGGCTGTTCATGCAGGACCAGGATGTGTTTTTGCAGAAAAAACCGGCCACGGCCAAACTGCTGGAAGGTGTCGCGCTGCCTGGCGCGTTACCGGACTGGTGCAGCCAGCACGACCTGGATATTTACGTGCAGACCTTCGCCGATGGCTTTCGCGGCCCGTTGAACTGGTACCGTAACTTTGAGCGCAATTGGCAACGCAGCGAGTTTCTCGCCGGTAAACAGGTGCGGCAGCCGACGTTATTCCTGATTGGCGACCGCGACCCGGTGGGCGTATTTGAAGCCCATACCCTCAAGCGCATGCCCGAGGTGGTACCGAACCTGCAACAGCATGTACTGCCCAATTGCGGGCACTGGATTCAGAACGAGCAGGGACAAAGGGTCAACGAACTGCTGCTCGATTTTCTAAGACAAACAAACTCCCTCGGCTGATCAGCCCTTGGCCTTGGCCAGATACGGCGCCAGGCGCCGTCCCATCTCGTCACCCAAGGCCTGCAAACCACTCAACGGGCGAATCATTACTTCAAACTCGATGATCTGCCCTTGTTCGTTGAAGCGAATCAGGTCGATGCCCTTGAGTTGTTTGTCGCCGACCCGGGCGCTGAACTCCAGGACTACGCTGTTGCCATCTGCTGTCGCCAGCTCGCGATGGTAGACAAAATCTTCAAAGACCTTGAATACAGTATTGAGAATCATCGACACCACCGGCGCGCCGGGGTAGGGCGTATGGGCCATGGGTGAGCGGAACACGGCGTCCGGGGCCAGCAGTTCGGGCAGGGCCTTCAAGTCGGCGGCAGCCAGCATGGCGTGCCAGCGTTGCAGCGTGTGGGTGGCCTCGGCGGACAATTTCAGATCGTCGGACATGTTCTGCACCTGTTCTTATGATTGGAAGGGCGTTGCACCCGACCAACCTTAAGAGCAGCACCGAGGCGGAATCAATGATCCAAATTGACAGTTATATGCCTTGAATAAACAGCGCTGTGTGTGACTATATTGGCTGAATAAAACCATTTGCTGGCCCGACTCCGGCTGCATCGGGCCAGGCTTGCCCAAGGCAGGTGTGGGTTTTGTATCGCTGATGCGCCAAGACGGTGCATTGAACTCACTTGAACTTTGTATAACAGCGCCTCTTCTAAATGGACTAAGCCCCACGAGACTGCTGCTTGTGCCCAGAATAATTTTTCCGCAAACCCCGGAATCAGCCCTTACCGAGCACACGGCCAAGATCTTTGGCTCGCCCAAGGACCGCCTGGATTTTTACCGACGAGAGATCCAGTACGAAACCACCATTCTCGCCAACCGCACTGACGCCTATCTGACGGCGCAGTCGTTCCTGGTGATCGCCTTTGTGTCTTGCATGAACAACCTCAACCCGGAGTGGGGCAAGCTGTTCACTCTGGTGGTGCCGGCATTCCTTGCGTTGCTGGGGGTACTCAGTTCATTGAATGCCTGGCCCGGCATTCGTGCAGCCTACGACATCATTGACCACTGGCACTTCAAGCAAAGCGAACTGCTGCGCAGCGAACCGGTGATGGGCCTGGCCTATGACGAATCGCCGCTGTTTTGCGAGACAGAGTCGTCCCACAAGGGCTATCGCAAGTCCCTGCTGTTTTCGGTGCGCACACCCTGGCTGTTCATGGTGTTCTGGATGCTGCTCGGGGCTTTTGCGTTCTACATCCAGGTGGACAATCCCGGCTCCTGACCACTGATCAGTCGTGGTCAACTTGAATGAACTTCATTGCCCCTGGCGAACCCTTAACGTTAAGCACATGTGTTTGTGAGTGATCTGTAAGAGGTAGCGATGAACGATCAATCCGAAACCCCGCTCTACGGTGAAGACCCGCAAGTGAGCGGCAGAAACGACCCTGCCATTGACGGTGGCTTGAACGAAGCGCCGGCTTCTGAATCGGTGACCAAAGCGCCCAAGGATCCGCAACCCGCCAGTGATCCTGTGGCCAAGGACAATGAGTTCAGCCCGGACTTCAAGTCCGAGCAGGAGCCCAAGCCCGAGACCGACGCTGATATTGACACCCCGGGCGGCTAGAGGAGAAAGCCATGTCATGTGAAACCGAAGAACCCATCAACGACCCTGGCAACGAAGATCCAGGCTCCCTGATGGATGATGCCGAAGTGCCCCTCATTGACCCGGCTGACCCGGCGGATGCAGGTAATGCCGAGCGTCAAGACTGACGATGGAGTCGCCTCTCCACAACGACCTGTTTTAGCTGTAAACGACACCTGTTAAATTTACCGTTGAACGAGTGTTCAGTTTCAATTATGTTGGCTGCACCCCCCGGCTGGCGACAGCCGGGCTTGCGCTTTTTCTGATTGAACGAGAGGCACTGGCATGCGGTTTTCACCCTTTGTTGAGCGAATTGCAGGGCAGGGCGTGGCAGCCTGGGACATCCACCATGCCGCCTTCCAGGCAAGCAGCAAAGGCGAAGACATCATTATCCTGAGCGTCGGCGACCCGGATTTTTCCACGCCGGCCTTTATCACCGACACCGCCATTAACGCCCTGCGCCAGGGTGATACCCACTACACCGAAATCCCCGGCCGCCCGGCACTGCGGGACGCCATAGCCGCCCGCTACAGCCAATCCCTCGCACGGCCTGTGAGCGCTGAAAACGTCATCACCGTTGCCGGGGCGCAAAACGCCTTGTTTGTTACCTCCCTGTGCCTGCTGCAGCCTGGTGATGAAGTGATCGTCCTTGACCCGATGTACGTCACCTACGAGGCCACCCTCAAGGCCAGCGGCGCGACACTGGTGCGGGTGCCATGCTCGGCCGAGTCAGGCTTTCGTCTCGATGCCCAATTGCTGGCCGCCGCAATAACCCCGCGTACTCGGGCGATCTTTTTCTCCAACCCCAATAACCCCACCGGCGTGGTCCTCAACCGCGACGAACTGCAATCCATTGCCGATCTGGCGATCAAGCATGACCTGTGGGTGGTGGTGGACGAGGTTTACGAAAGCCTGGTGTTCGACGGCGAGTACCACAGCCTCGCCGCAGTAAAGGGTATGGCTGAGCGTTGCATTGTGATTGGCAGCCTGTCCAAGTCCCACGCCATGACCGGCTGGCGCATCGGCTGGATCATCGCCGAACCGACCATGGTCGCCCACGCCGAAACCCTGGTGCTGAGCATGTTCTACGGCTTGCCGGGCTTTGTCATGGAAGCGGCCACTGCGGCGGTGTTGGCCCACGACGAAGTGACCCGTGGCATGCGCGAAATCTACCTTCGTCGTCGTGACCTGGTGGTGGCCGGGCTCAGCGGTTGCCCAGGCATCAAGGTGCAGACACCACAGGCCGGGATGTTTGTGCTGGTAGATGTGCGCGACACCGGGCTCAGCTCCCTGGATTTTGCCTGGCGGCTGTTCCGTGAAGCGGGGGTATCGGTGCTGGATGCCGCCGCGTTCGGCGAACCGGCCCAGGGCTTTGTGCGGCTGTCGTTCACCCTGGGTGAAGTGCGCTTGGCCGAGGCCTGCGTGCGCATCTCTGGCTTTGTTGCCAAGCTTGTGCAAGAGCCGCGCGTGGTCCCGGTTGCCAGGATCATCACCGTGCAGCCCGCCGAAGCTAAAAAGATGATCGAGGTGCTCAACCTGCACAAACGCTTCGGCAATATCGAGGTGCTCAAGGGCATTTCCCTGACCGCCCACGAAGGCGAGGTGATCTCGCTGATCGGCGCCAGCGGTTCGGGTAAAAGCACCTTGCTGCGCTGCATCAACATGCTCGAAGTGCCGGACCAGGGCAGCATCCACGTCGATGGCGAAAGCATCAAGCTCAACTACGGGCGTCCTGGCGCGCCGCTGGTGGCCGACGCCAAGCAACTGGTGCGGATTCGCTCGACCCTGGGCATGGTGTTCCAGAACTTCAACCTGTGGCCCCATCGTACGGTGCTGGAAAACCTCATCGAAGCACCGACCCAGGTCCTGCGCGAAAGCCGCGCCGAGGCTATCGAACGCGCCGAAGCCTTGCTCGACCGCGTGGGCCTGGCGGCCAAACGCAATGAATACCCGGCCTTTCTCTCCGGCGGTCAGCAGCAGCGGGTAGCCATCGCCCGCGCCCTGGCCATGCGCCCCAAAGTCATGCTGTTCGATGAACCCACCTCGGCCCTCGACCCGGAACTGGTGGGTGAAGTGCTGCGGGTGATTCGATCGCTCGCAGAGGAGGGCCGCACCATGATCCTGGTCACCCATGAAATGGCCTTCGCCCGGGATGTTTCCAGCAAAGTCGCTTTTCTGCACCAAGGCTTGATCGAGGAAACCGGCACGCCGGACTCGGTGTTTATCGACCCACGCAGTGAGCGTTGCCGGCAGTTCGTCAACGCGCATCAAACTCGCTAACTCCATAATAAGACGGGGCAAGATCATGCAATCCAATCGACTGGCAAAGTGGTTGAGCAGTGCGGTGTTGATGCTGGCGGCAGGTACGCTGCTGGCGGCGGAAAAACCCATCGTGTTTGCAGTGGCAGCGGAACCCTATCCACCGTTCACCGTCAAGGGCGGCAACGGGCAATGGTCAGGCTTTGAGGTGGACCTGATCCATAAACTCTGCGCAGGCATGAACGCGCAATGTCAGATCAAGGAAGTGGCCTGGGATGGCATTATTCCGTCGCTGCTGGCCAAGAAGATCGACGTGATTTTCTCCTCGATGTCCGTCACCGATGAGCGTGAAAAACAGATTGCTTTCAGTCGCGCCTATTACGACTCGCTGCTGGGCGTCGCCGGGCCGAAGGGCTCAGAAGTGGAAATCTCCCCGGCGGGCTTCAAGGGCAAGCTGATCGGTGTGCAGATATCCACGGTCAGCGCCAACTACCTGAAGAAGTACTACGAAAACATCGCCGAGCTTAAGTACTACGACACTCAGGAGTCCGCCAACGCCGACCTGATTGCCGGGCGCATCGACTACATGATGGCCGACGACACTGCTATCGCCATGATGGTTAAAACCCCTGAAGCCAAGGACCTGGCCCATATCGCCAGCGTGCCCTATGACCCGATTATCGGCCGTGGCGTTGGCGCCGGCCTGCGCAAGGAGGACACCGAACTCAAAGCCAGGCTGGACCTGGCCATCGGCGAATTGCTGGTGAGCAAGGACTACGCCGACCTGTCCCAACAGTATTTCGGCCTGTCCGTCAGCCCGTGCAAAAGGGCCGACACCGAGGCCTTCGAGAGCAAAGTCTGCGACAGCCCCTACGCCAAGTAAGGAGGCCTGAAATGCCGGCGACGTTCGATCTACTCGGCTTTAGCGAACAGGGTTGGGGCCATGCGCTGCTGAAAGGGTTATGGATGACCCTGCAGATCTCGGCCGGGTCCTTTGTGGTCGGGCTGCTGATCGGCCTGGTGGTGGCCTGCGCCAAGCTCAGTGCGCCTCGACCGATTGCCCTGCTGATGCGCGGCTACACCACCGTATTTCGCGCGGTGCCCGAGTTGTTGCTGATTCTGCTGCTGTATTACGCCGGCTCCATGGGCCTCAACGCGCTGATGCTGTGGATGGGCTTTGAGCAGGTCAATATCAGCGGGCCGCTGGTGGCGATCCTGGTGCTGGGGTTGGTGCAGGGCGCGTACGCCTCTGAGATCTTTCGGGCGGCGATCCTGGCCATTCCCCACGGCCAGATTGAAGCGGCGCGAGCCTTTGGCTTGAGCGGCTTTGGCCTGTTCCGCCGGGTGACGTTGCCGATCATGGCGCCTTACGCCTTGGCGGGCATGTCCAACCTGTGGATCAACCTGATCAAGGACAGCGCGCTGATCAGCGTGGTCGGCACCAACGAGTTGCTGTACACCGCCAAGCAGGCGGCGGGTTCGACTCGGCACTACCTGTTGTTCTACCTCACGGCCGCTGCCTTGTATTACCTGGTGACACTGGCCTCCAACTACCTGTGCGGGCGCCTGGAGCGACGTATTCGTCGCTGGATGCCTGTGGTCGAGTGAACAGCTTATGCCTGAGTGGATATTTTATTACGCAGGACTGATTGGCAAAGGCTTGCAAACGACCCTGTCGCTGCTGGCGATCTCGGCCGTGCTGGGCTTTACCCTGGCGGTGCTGGTGGCGTTGGCGCGGTTGTCGCGGCGCAAGTGGCTGGCCCGTTGCGCCATGGCCTACACCAGTGTGCTGCGGGGTACGCCGCTACTGATCCAGATCTACATTTTCTACTACGGCCTGGGCAGCCTGTTCGCCCAGTTTCCGATGGTGCGCGGCAGTTTTCTGTGGCCGTTCCTGCGCGACGGTTACTGGTACATCGTCTTTGCCCTGGTGCTGTCGGTGGGTGCCTATGTCGGCGAAGTGATTCGTGGCGGTCTGCTGGCGGTGCCCAAGGGTGAAATGGAAGCGGCCTCGGCGTTTGGCATGACCCCACGCCAGGCGCTGCTACGGGTGCGTTTGCCCCGGGCCATGCGCCTGCTGTTGCCGACCCTGGCGGGGGAGACGGTGATGTTGCTCAAGTCCACCGCCCTGGCCTCGACCATTGCCGTGGTCGACCTGCTGGGTGCGGCCAACGTGGTGCGTGCGCAGACCTTGCAGATCTACCAGCCGCTGCTGTTGGTGGCCGGTGTCTACCTGTGCCTGACCTTTTTGATCGAAGGGGTGTATGCCATTGCTGAGCGGCGTGGCACGCCGTTGCGCAGGTCCGTCGGATGAAAAACAATCGTTCTCTGCAAGGCATTGTCCTGTGCTCGTTGGCTTACGCTTTTCTGGCCTTGCAGGACGCGGTGATCAAATGGCTGGTGGCCGATTATTCGGTGTTTACCATTCTGTTCTGGCGCAGCCTGGTGGTGGTCGCCGCGTGCGTGATCGCCGGACGTCTGGGCCTGCTGCGCCGGGCCTGGCACTCGGTCAGCCGCAAGCTGCTGATCATTCGTGGGTTGCTGTCGTTGTTGGCCTGGTTGCTGTACTACACCGCCGCCAAGGACCTGACCCTGGCAGAAATGACCACCCTGTATTTTTCCGCGCCAATCATGGTTACGTTGCTGGCGGCGTTGATCCTCAAGGAGCGCGCGAGTCGCGGCCAGTGGATCGCACTGATCATCGGATTTGTCGGCGTGGTAATCGCCTGTCGGCCCAGCAGCATGGTCGATCCGGTGCCGATTGCCCTGACCTTGGCGGCGGCGTTGTGTTGGGCCTTTACCTATATCCAGTTGCGGCAGGTAGACGACAGTACCTCGGTGCTGGAGCAGATGCTGATCACCAACGTGGTGTTTGTGATGTGCATGGCGGTGACTTTGCCCTGGACCCATACGCCCTCACCTACGCCAGCGTGGCTGGGCATGTTGGTGGCGGGCCTGGTGGGCGGCATCGGCCAGTTCCTGCTGTTTGCCAGCTTTCGCCGGGCCACGGCGACGCTGTTGGCGCCGTTCGAGTACACCGGGCTGATCTGGGCGTTCCTGTTGTCCAGCCTGATCTGGGGCACCTTGATGGACGTGTCGCTGATCATCGGCGCCGCACTGATCGCCGTCAGCGGCACGCTGGCCATGCTCAGCGCCCGGCCTCCGGTGTCACAGGATGTAGTTGGCGCCGAATGCTCCGTGACGCAGCCCCTGTACCCGGCAGAGACCGATGTGCAACCCGTTGGCGAGGAAACCCAGAGATGACAACAGACCTTTCATGGCGCATACCCGGCGACTCAGGAAACACGCTGCACATCGGCGCCTGGCGCATTGAAGGCGACGGCAGCGGCCCCAGGGTGCACCTGCAAGCCGGCGTGCATGCCGATGAAATCGCCGGGATGCTCGTGCTGCATCAATTGCTGCCCAGGTTGCAGGCGTGTGCGGATCAGGGCCGGCTCAAGGGCAGCGTTACCGTGGTGCCCCAGGCCAATCCGTTCGGCATCGGCCAGTTTCGCCAGGGGCGGCAACTGGGGCGGTTTCATGAGGCCACCGGGCAGAATTTCAACCGTGGGTTCGATCACTCCCTGGCCCAGGATCGACCCGTCAGCAACCTGGCCCAATGGCAAAAAAGCCTGGTGCAACTGGCCACCGAGGCTGAGTTGGTGCTAGACCTGCACACCGATGATGAAGCCGTGCCGTACCTCTACATCCACCGCAGTTTCTGGTCTCAAGGCCAGGCATTGGCGGCTGCGCTGAAAGTGGATCTGGCCATTCTCTGGGATGACGGCGGCGATGGTTCATTTGAAGAAACCATCATTGCCCATGCAGGCCCACGACTGGCAGCGACCATCGAGCTGCGAGGGCAGGCGGACGTTAGTGATCAACTGGCTCAACAGGATGGCGACGGGATTTGGGCCTGGCTCTGTGCAAGCGGCGTGATCGACGAGCCTGCGGTAATCGGCGATTGGCAGGGTCAGGCGGTAGATATGGGCTGCATGGAAACGATCCTTGCGCCGTGTCCCGGCGTATTGGTATTTGAAAAAGGCCTGGGCGATGAGGTCGAGGAAGGCCAGCGCTTTGCCAGGATTATCGGGCGACCGGGGCAGCCCGATTCCGAGGTGGTGCTGCGAGCCGCACAAACCGGGCGCATGGTGACCCGGCACCGGGAGCGGTTGGTGGCCCAGGGCTCGGTGGTGGCCAAGTTTACCGGCAGCAGGGTTTCAGAGAACTGGAGTGGCGGGGTGTTGGACCCCTAGGGCGACGCAGTGAAACCCCTGGGAAGCGGCCAATTCATGCATCGGTAAATGGCTCATTGCGCGTGCGTTTAACTTGAAATAAACCTCAACTGTTTGATGCAAATCAAGTGCGCGCTCCTTTGAGCGCTCACCATCAAAGCCACAAAATTGCTTTCTTGTAAAAGCCGGACACAGCCCCGCCCTGGCTGATTGTGGAGGTTTGCCATGTCCCTTAATCAACGAGTGTTGCTGATAGCGCCATCAGCCATGACGCGTGGCCCAGCCTTCGAGCGTGCTGGCGCGTTGGCTGCCGCCCTGCAACTGCCGTTGCACATCGTCGCGTTCGATTATGTGGCAGCGCTTGCGGTGGCGGGCCTGTTTGCCCCCGATGAGGTGGACCAAGCCCGTGAGGGGTATTTGCACAAACATCGGCAATGGCTGGGTGAGCAGGCTCGCCACCTGGCCAAGTGGGGCATCGTGGTAACCAGTGAGGTGGCTTGGGTAAAAGAGCCCTATGTCGAAATACTGCGCTACGTTTGCGAGATGGACGTGGCCTTGATTATCAAGAATGCCGAGGAAGAGCCCTACCTCAAGCGGCTGTTTTTCACCCCACTGGATTGGCGGCTGCTACGTGATTGCCCGGCACCGGTGCATCTGGTCACTGACTCACGTCATCCGCAGCCCCAGAAAATCCTCGCGATTGTCGATGTGCTGCGCAGTGAAATAGAGGACCTGCGGCTCAACGATCAAATCGTCAGGGCCGCAGTGAAGCTGGCCGGGCAATGCGATGCTCAGGTACAACTGCTGCACGTCTTTGACTGGACGGCGATCTACGCATTGGACACGGGCCTTGGCGCGCTGCCCCTGGCGACCGGTATGGGGGAGCTATTGGGCCAGGCCCAGCGCGAGGCTTTTTCGGCCCTGGCCGAGCGCCATGGCGTTGCGCCGGACTGTCGACACTTCATTGAAGGCATCCCTCTGGAAACCATTTGTGGGTTTGCCAGTGAGTCGGGGACGGATGTCATTGTCATGGGCACCGTTCAACATGGCGGGCTAGACAAGTTACTGGGCTCGACCGCCGAACACCTGCTGCACCGTGCGCCCTGCAGTGTATTGGCGATCAAGCCCCCAATGAGAGAGTGACTACATCAAGCAGCACCTCGCCCGGGCAGCGTCATGGTGCCCGGGCTTTTGTCGTCGGCCTGGCAGGTCAGTCGATTGCCTCGGGTGACACCACCCATACGCTGCAAGGCATCTTGTACAACAGCGCCTCAGCAGTGCTGCCCAGCAGACGGGATATGCCGCGGTGGCTGACACGGCCCATGACAATCACATCGACGTTATAGGCATCGGCATAGCTGGCCAGGACTTTGGCCGGGTTGCCCAGGATCATGTGACGTTGCTCGGGCGCGATGCCGTTGCGCTCTGCCAGGGCATTGAAGGCATCTGCCTGAGCATCGAACAGAGTCTTGGCCGTGGCGCTGGAGAAGAACCCCGACCCACTGTCGAACCCATACTCCTGTGCTCCCAAGGACGACAAATCATGGGCATAGAGTACTTCGACCTCCGCGTCACAGGCGCTCGCCAGCTTTACCGCTTCATGGAGGATGTGATCGTTCAACCCCAGGTATTGATCATCGCGGTGAAACGGATCTACCGCAGCGATCACCTTACGCGGCAAGGCATGGCGCACCTGGCTGACAAAATGCAAGGGCACTGGGCATTCGTGCAGCAAGTGCACATCCAGCGGGGTGAACATCAACCGCGAGAGCAGCGATTCGTGTTCCAGCGCCTTGATCAGCAGATCCATAGGCTGCTCCTTGAGGTGAATCAGTATTTCCTTGAGCGGGTGTTCGACCCAGGCCACCTCAGTGGTGACGGTCAGCCCGATCTTGCGCAAGGGCCTGGCCTGCTCCTCCAGCCACTGGTGATGGCGCTCGACGTAACCCAGGCGCATTTGCTCCAGTGCCTGTTCGTTGACCAGACCGGCAGTCGCCAGGCCTTCCAGGTAATCGAAGGCCACGATGTGCAACGCGGCACCTGCGGCCTTGGCCAATGCGGCGGCGCGGTCGAAGGCTGGGCTGTGCTCCATCAGGGGCGAAACCAGCAGCATGAAACGTGGTTGAGCGGTCATGAGTCATCTCCCGTGGATACGCATTTATTAGTGGCGAGTCCGCCGTGGCAGCGGTCCGTCGTCAGACTAAAAGCCTTGGACAGATCATCGCGCCGGCCGGAGGCGTCGATTTGATCTGTATCAAGTCCCGCTCGCGGGCAGAAACCCCGTCCGACGCTCGGTCATCGACGGCGCTACTCAATCCTCCCATTGTTGACCATGATCAACCTGTCCCAGGCCCTCGGCGCGCACTCTGGGCCCGGTATCGGATTCAAATACGCGAATTGGAGTGCTCACCATGGCAAACATGAAAGCAGCAATCTTCGTTGAAAAGAACCGAATTGTGCTGGATGACAAACGAATTCCAGAGATCGGCCCGATGGACGCACTGGTGCGCATTACCACCACCACGATCTGCGGTACCGACGTGCATATTCTGCGGGGTGAATACCCGGTGGCCAAGGGCCTGACGGTGGGTCATGAGCCTGTGGGCATCATTGAGCGTCTGGGCTCCCAAGTGCGTGGTTTTGTCGAAGGCCAGCGAGTGATTGCCGGGGCCATTACCCCCAGCGGGCAGAGCTACGCCTGCCTGTGCGGCTGCGGCTCCCAGGACGGCCCCGATACACGCCATGGCTTTCGCGCCAGCGGCGGCTGGAAGTTCGGCAACACAATTGATGGCTGCCAGGCCGAGTACGTGCTGGTGCCGGATGCACTGGCCAACCTGTGCCCGATCCCCGATGGCTTGAGTGACGAACAGGTGCTGATGTGCCCGGATATTATGTCTACCGGGTTCTCCGGGGCGGAGCGGGGCGAGGTCAGTATTGGCGACACCGTGGCGGTATTTGCCCTGGGGCCAATAGGGTTGTGTGCGGTGGCCGGAGCCCGGTTGAAAGGCGCGTCCGTGATCATCGGGGTCGATGCGGTGAGCGAGCGCATGAGCGTTGCCCGCCGACTGGGGGCCTCCCATGTGGTCAGTTTCAAGGACGGTGATGTGGTGGAGCGGATCATGGCCATCACAGACGGTCGCGGTGTGGACGTTGCTATTGAAGCACTGGGTACCCAGGGCACCTTTGAGTCGGCGTTGCGGGTGTTGCGTCCCGGTGGACGGTTGTCCAGCCTGGGGGTTTACTCCAGTGATTTGCGCATTCCCTATGATTCCTTTGCCGCCGGGCTTGGGGATTACAGCATCGTCTCGACCCTGTGTCCCGGCGGCAAGGAGCGGATGCGCCGACTGATGGCGGTGGTTGCTAGTGGCAGCGTGGATCTGGCGCCCCTTGTGACTCATCGATTCAAGCTCGATGACATTGAGGCCGCTTATGAGCTGTTTGCCCATCAGCGTGACGGTGTGATGAAAGTGGCAATTACACCGTAGCTCATTGCTCTGCACAGCGAGGCTGACGAAGTTCATTACCATCATCGACGCTTCCCTCTGCGGGCCAACAGGCGCTGTACCATGCGGTGTGAAAAGAATGCTGGCCGCCACAATCGCTTAGGGGCGGGTATTTTCGCCTTGGCAGGTTTTAATGACAGACACTTTCGGTATCACCAATGCGGCGGCGGCCCTTGGGATCGGCATGCTGGTCGGGCTTGAGCGCGAGCGGCGCAAGGGGCGTGGCGACAGCCGTGCTTTTGCAGGCTTGCGTACGTTTGCGATCACCGCATTGCTGGGCTACGTTTCCCTGCAAGTCGGCGGCGCGAGCCTGCTGGGGCTGATGGCCGTGTGTCTGGCGCTGCTGATGGCAATCGCCTATTGGAAGAGCCTGGACAAGGACCCCGGCCTTACCAGTGAAGTGGCATTGCTCACGGTGCTGGTGCTGGGGGCTCTTTGTGGCAACGCGCCCGAACTGGCGATTGCCATTGGGGTGGTTATGGCGGGATTGCTGACCTACCGCCAAAAACTGCATGACTTCGCCCGTAGCCAATTGACTGACACGCAAATGCGCGATGGTCTGTTGCTGCTAATAGCCGCCCTGGTGATCTTACCCTTGGCGCCAGATCGATTCATCGGACCCTACGGCGCCATCAACCTGCGCACCATTTGCACCTTGACGGTGTTGCTGATGGCGGTGGGCGCGGTGGGCCATATTGCGGTGCGTACCCTGGGTTCACGGTATGGCTATGCGATCGGCGCCATCGCTTCCGGGTTTGCCTCCAGTACCGTGACCATCGCGGCCATGGGACATCTCGTTGCCAGGGAACCGACGAACATTCAAACGCTCAGTGCTGCGGCCATCCTGTCCAATCTGGCCACGATCGCCCAGGTTAGCCTGATCCTGGGCACGGTAGAGCCTGAACTGTTGTCTCGGATGGGATGGCTGCTTCTGGCCGGTTTTGTCACCACCTTGGTATATGGCGCCTGTCTGATGCTTCCAAGGCCGAATGCGCGCGCCAGTGAGAGCATTGAGGTCGGCAGTGCCTTCAGCCTCAAACTGGCCCTGATCATGGTGCTGACCATGACCGGCATTACCTTTTTGTCAGCAGTGATGCTCAGCCATTTCGGTCAATTCGGTGTAATGCTGACAGCGACCTTCAGTGGGTTCGTCGACGCTCACGCCTCGACCGCGTCCATTGCCGCCCTGGCCAAGTCCGGCCAGTTGCCCTTGGGCGCGGTTGTCGTCCCTGTGTTGATCACCATCAGTTGCAACTCCCTGAGCAAATGTCTGGTGGCCTGGATCAGTGGCGGACGCCGTTTCGCCGCTTATGTCATTCCCGGGCAAATCCTGCTGACAGGTGCAATGTGGGCGGGCACCTTGTTGAGCTGAAGGATATCTGCGCGAAGCGAGAGATTCTTCGCCCTCCGCGGATGCGATGCTGCGAACTGCGACTCTCAATCGGTGTTCATCAACGATTGATCTGCAGCGTTGCGCACAGTCCTCCCGCTGCTTGGTTTTCCAGGCGTACCTGGCCGCCGAAGCGGCGCGCAATGGTCTGTACGATGGTGAGCCCCAGGCCGGCGCCGTGGGCATTGCCGCGGCTGTAGAAACGCTCGAACAGCCGGTCACGCTCAGTCTCGCTGATACCTGGCCCCTGGTCCGTCACTGACAGCTCGAAGCAGTCGGGTTTTTTCTCCAGTTTTACGGTGATCACCCCGTGCTCCGGGGAGAAGTTCGCCGCATTGGTCACCAGATTATTCAGGGCGATATCGATGGACGCGGCGTCGACATTGGCGCGGTAGGGGATATCGTCTACCTCGAACGCCAGCTCAAGCCCTTTGCTCAGCAGCCAGGGCGTCAGTTGAACCAGGCTTTCGCGAACCGTTGCAGCCAGGTCTATGTCGTGAGCCGCCGGCAGCACTGAGGTGGGTTCCAGGCGAGCCATGGTCAGTAATTGGTTGACCAGCCGCGTGGTACGGTCTACTCCGGCGATCAAAAACTCCAGGGATTCACGACGCTGGGCCTGCGTGCCGGCTTCCAGCAAATTTTGCGCATGCACTCGCAGCACGGCCAGGGGGGTGCGCATTTCGTGGGCGGCGTCGGCAATAAAACGCCGTTCACGGCCGAGTACTTCCTGGATCTGCGCGAGCATACGGTTCAGCGCGGCCTGCATCGGTTCCAGTTCGGTGGGCAGAGGCGTCAATTGCATCGGTTCCAGGGAGCCGGAGTTGCGGGCGCGCAGGGTCGCGGCCATATCGGCCAACGGTTTGAGACCCCAGCCGATGGCCAGCCAGACCATCGCTGCAAGTATCAGGCTGCCCAGAACATTGGGCCAAAGGGTATGGCGTACGATCCGGTCTACCAGGTCGGAGCGCACATCGTCACGTTCCCCGACCCAGATCCGCAGGCCGTTGTCTTTATCCAGCAGCACGAAGCCGCGCCATTGGCGGCCTTTGAGGTCCGTCACATCACTGAATCCCGGTAGGGCGGGTGACGTGGCAAAGGTGGGGGCGCTGGAGGTGAACACCACTACCTGGTCTTGATGGTTCCAGACCTGAAAAGCAATCTTGCTTTCATAGGGATGCCCATCGACCTTGGGCACCGCTTCCTTCAGGGCCTTGTTGAAGGCGCGATACAGATCCGCCTGGTCCTTGCTCGCCAGGGGCATACTCATTACCCCCTGGAGCAGGCGGGCGTTCTGGGCCAGTTGCGCATCATAGACCTCGGCGATTTCATGATTGCTATCGTGAAGGTTCAATACGCTGATTACCAACAGCCCCGTGAGCATCAGGCCGATGATTAGCGTCAGCGTGCGACGCCGGATCGACGTCATCGGCGTTCCTCCACCAGGTAGCCAACACCGCGGATGGTGCGGATAAGGTCGGTGGAAAATTTCTTGCGCAGGTGATGGATGTGTACTTCCAGCGTGTTGCTTTCGGCCTCTTCGTTCCAGCCATAGAGCAGTTGCATCAGGTGATCGCGGGTCATGACCCGGCCAGGCGGCGAGAGCAGTTCGTGAAGCAGCTGGTATTCCTTGGGTGTCAGTGGCACCGAATCGCCGTGATAGGTGACTTGTTGAGTACCGGGGTCAAGGCAAATGCCGGCATGCTCGATCAGCGACCGGGCGCGGCCGGCGCTGCGTCGCAGCAAGGCACGCAGGCGCGCCTTGAGCTCGGCCAGGTCGAAGGGTTTGATCAGGTAGTCGTCGCCACCAGCGTCCAGCCCAGCAATACGGTCTTCGGTGGCATCGCGCGCGGTGAGGATCAGCACCGGCAGGTTGGAGCCGCTGTCACGCAAACGGCGCAACACCTCCAGGCCGCCCATACGCGGCAGGCCTAGATCAAGCACCACCAGATCGAAGGTTTCGCTGAGCAGCGCATGCAAGGCGCTGCTGCCATCCTGCAACCAGTCGACGGTGTATCCCTCACGGTCCAGGGCCTGATAGATACCTTCGCCGAGGGCCACGTCATCCTCGATCAGTAATAGGCGCACACGGACTCCAGTCAGTTGAGTTGCTTGTTGACGTCTGCCAGTAAGGCTTCGATTTCTTGGCGGCGCCCGGCGTCGGCGGTTTCACGGCCTGGGCGGGGGGTGGCTTGCAAGGCTTTTTGCAAGACGCTCCTGGCGTCACCGTAGCGCTTTTGGCGGTAGAGGTGATCACCCCAGAAGTACAGACTATCCATGCCGGCCGGGTTGAGTTGCAAGGCTTGTTTAAGCAATTGTTCGGCCTTGTCGGCGTCACCGAAGCCGATGGGCCAGCCCGGTACACGGTCGTACAGCGCGCCAAGGCTGGTGTAGGCCGAGCCTTGCAAGGCGTTGGGGTTCAGCGCCAGGGCTTTTTCCAGATCCATTTTTGCCGCTTTGACTTTACTCAGGGCGCCGAGACCGCCCTGGGCACCCGCCCAGCTGCTGGTGATGATGCCCGACCAGATCCAGGCTTCGGCCGCCAAGGGCCGCTCTTGGGTGAACGCCGAGGCCTGGGTGGCGAGTTGCGCGAAGGCGTCGGTGCGTTGCTCGACGGGTAGGTTGTATTGGATGTGCGCCCAGCGCTTTTGAAGGGCGTCGAGGCGTTGCCCGTCAGCGAGGTCCAGTGCCCAGGCTCCCTGGCTCAGGGCCGCCAGCAGCAGGGTGATGATGATTTTGTTCATGGGTTGAGGTCCTCATTGTCGGATTTGTGACTCAGGCGCCGAATCAGCGGCAGTTGCTTGCGCAGCCCTCGGTCCACCAGATTGGGCAGCAGGCTGTTGAGGCGCATGAAAAAACGCTCCGGCCAGCCCAGGTAGAGATCGCGACGGTCGGCGGCAATCGCCCCAATGACTGCCGATGCGACGGTATGCGGGTCATCAACATTGGCGTTGAGTGCATCGTTCAAGGCTTGTGCCGCCTGGCTGTTCATCGAGGTGCGGGTAGCGCGTGGGGCGACGTACAGCACGCTGACCCGGGTATCCGCCAGCTCCCGGCGCAAGGCTTCGGAAAACCCCCTGAGGGCAAACTTGGTGGCGCAGTAGCTGGCGTATCCCGGATAGCCGATGGAGCCGTAGGTTGACCCGACATTCACCACCATCGCGCTTTCGGCTTGCTTGAGCAGGGGCAGCAGGGTTTTGGTCAGGCAGATTGGTGCACTGATGTTCAAGGCCAGCATGGAATTGATTTCACTGTCATCCAGCTGTTCGAGCATGGCGAAGTGATTCACCCCGGCGGCATTGATCAGCAGGTTGACCCCGCCAATGGCCACGGCGGCCGACAACACTTTACGTCGGTCGGCCAGAAAGGTCAGGTCGGCGCCCACCCAGTACAGGTGTTGCGGGTAACGCTCAATCAAGGCGGCCAAGGGTTCGCGGTTCCTGGCCACTGCCAGCACCCGCGCACCACTGGCGCACAGGGCGGTGGCGATGGCCAGGCCAATGCCGCCGCTGGCGCCGGTCAATACCACACGGGCTTCAGACAGGCGCATGCAGGTGCTCCCCGTCACGCGGCAAGCCACGGAACATGTCGGTGTACAGGCCGTACACGACCTTTGAGGCATGGATCACCGCAGCCTGGTCGGCCGGGTCATCCAGGGCGTTCATCAACTGGCGGTAGGTTTCCATGTGGCCGATGTCCAGCGAACCGTGGGAGCTGAGGTAGCTGAATGCAGTTTCCGGCAGCGCCAGGCGTTCACGAATGCTGCCGGCGGCATGGGTGGCCAGGGCAATGCTGGTACCTTCCAGTACGTTGACCATGCCGAACAGGCCTACCGGGTTGTCCCGGGCAATCAGGTCATAGAGGAAGCTGATCATCAGCTCAATCGGCAGGGATGGGTGCCCGTTGCGTACCGCCTCCTTGTCGCCACCGCAGGCAGCGATGTCGTTGAGCACCCATTGTTCGTGACCGTATTCCTCCTCGATGTACTCGCATACCGCTTTGCGCAGCCATTCCAGGCGCGCCGGCAAACGCGCGCCGCACGCCATCATTAACGGCACGGTGTGACGTACGTGGTAATAGGCTTGGGCGAGAAAGGCCCGATAGCTTTCCAGGCTGACCTTGCCTTCCAGGGCATCGCGAATAATCGGCAGAGTGAACAGCGCCTGACGTTCCTGTTGAGTGGCTTCTTGCAAGGTGTCGAAAAAATTCATGAAGGTGTTTCCTCGGTAAACAGGGGTTGCCCCAACTGTGAGCCATAGCAGCTGACGATAGCGTCGCGGCGCGGCCGACCATTGGCAGTGAGCAAGCCATTGGCGGCGGTAAAGGGTTGATTCAGTCGCGTCCAGTGATGAACCTGGGCGTAATCGGGCAGGGTGGCGTTGGCCTGCGCAACGGCAGTTGCCAATGCTTCGTCGGTGCAGTCGGGGCGGTGAGGCCAGAGCAGCGCGTGGTTGCTCGGCATGGCTTCGCCATAGACAAAGGCCTGGGCAATGTCGCCGCCCTGGGTCAGCTCTGTCTCGACCCATTCCGGGTTGACGTTGCGACCAAAGCTGGTGACGAATTGATGTTTTTTGCGCCCCTTGAGGTAGAGGAAACCCTCGGCATCGAACTCGCCAAGGTCTCCGCTGGGCCACCATTGAGCGGTGTCGCCGGCTTGCCCCAGATAGCCGAGCAGCATCGAGCCCTTGATCAGCACCTCGCCGTCTTCGGCCAAGCGAATCTCCACATGCGGCAACGGCTGGCCAACACTTCCTGGGCGTTGGGCGTCGGGCCGATTCAAGCACACCACCGAGGCACACTCCGACAGCCCGTAACCTTCATAAACCGGCATCCCGATCCGTTGGGCACGCTGTAACAACGTATCGGATACCCGTGCGCCGCCAACGGCTGCGAAACGCAGTGTTCGGGGGTTAAAGGCTTTCTGCTCGGCGGCGCTGACCAGCATCAACAGCAGTTGCGGTACCAGAATGAGGCTTTGCGGCTGGCGAGCCGCGAGGCAGCCAAGCAACTGTGGAACATTGACGCCGCTGGCGCCTTGGATGCCCAGGGTCTTCTGGCTTGGTACGCTCAGGGTTGCGCCGGCATATAGCGCGGCGTAACACCCCAGGTTTTCCAGCAGGATCGCCAAAGGCAGCAGCGCCAGGTGGTGGCGCGGATCAGTGGGACGACTGGCCTGATCCAGCTCGCGGGCAACCCGCAGGAGGCTGTCGGCATTCAGGCACACGCCTTTGGGCGTTCCGGTGGTGCCTGAGGTGAAGGTCAGCTTGGCGGTGCCCTCCGGCATCTGGTTGGGCCCGATGAAGGTGCGACACCAGAACTCACCGGATTTCTCGTAGCCTGCAGCCTGCAGTTCGGCTTCCAGGTACGGCTCGGCGATCACACGCTCGGCCTGGCTTTGTTCCAGGCAATGGGCGCGTTGGGCAGGGCTGAAGAACGGCGGCAGTGTCAGGCAGGTCAGGCCTTCAAACAGCACGGCCAAGTCCCAGAGCATTGCGTCGACGCCATTGTCCAGGGCCAATGCCACCACTTGCACCTGTTCGTCCCGCAGACGTTGTTGTCGATAGACCACCTCGGCATACAAGGTGGTGTAATCGAGTTTCAGTTGGTCGCCCCACAACGCGGTGGCAGGGGGCTTGCGCTCGGCATGGCCGCGTAATACCTCTTTGAAACGTAGTGTTTCAGGCGACATGACTGGCTTCCTCGACGGACGTTGGCAACCCCAGGCGTGAGAACAGGCCCATGTTGCGTAAGTGGACAAAACCGGCGCGGATATTGCCGACGTGTACCCAGGGCTGGCTTTCGTAGTAACTGCCCCAACTGTGTCGTTCGTCACCCAGGCGCTGCGGGTCGGCGGCACACAGCGTTACCGGTTTCAAACCGAGGCGATGAAAGCTGTTCACCAGGCCGATATTGCCGGTGAACGCCACCCACTCCAGGCCACCCATGGCCAGCAGGTAGGTGATGGCGATGATGCTCAGGCGGGCACTGCCCGTATCGCTGGCCGCGAGGTTGCCTACTTCGACGATGGAGTTGCGACTCACTGCTTGCTCGGCAGCGGCACTGATCAGCGGGTCGATCGGGTGGTCCAGGTAGCGCTCCAGAAACAGCGGCTCGGCGCTGGCCAGGCGTACGCCGGCCACCGCGCAGAGTTCCCCGCTGGTATTACGCATGCCGAACAGTTCTGGCATGAAGTGGCGGATATCAGCGCCGTGAGCCTGCCGAAAGCGCTGCTGGATAAACGTCTCGAAGAGCGGCCGCAGAGGATCGTCCAGCAGGGCACGATCCAGGCTCATTGGTGTGCCATCGGCGGGGCCGAACGGCAGCGGCAAGGGGATGTTCCAGTGGAGAGCGGGCATTGACAGGGTGCCTCCCAGATGGGTTCGGGAGGAGTATCAGGGGCGTTTCTTAACGGAGTCTGAAGGTGGAGAAAAAGGGCTACCTGCAAAATGACTAAACACCTTCTTCCCTGTCTGCCTGCTGACGTTACTCACCCAACGGCGGCAACCGCCGTTTCACCGGGGTTTTCTTGACGATGGCTGTGTTTGTCTCGGCATAGACATTGAGCCGGTCAAGGAGTGTGTCCAGTTGATCCATGGTGCGTACATGCAGCCGGGCGATAAAGCAGTCCTCACCGGTCACCTTGTCGCACTCGGTGAACTCCGGGATTGCCTGGATTTGCCGTTCCACTTCTTGCAAGCGTCCGGGCAGGGGGCGAATGCGCACGATGGCCTGTAGCAGATAGCCGAAGTGTTTGGGGTCGATGTCCACTGTGTAGCCTTTGAGTACGCCGCGTTCTTCCAGCCGTCGTAGCCGTTCGCCGACGCTGGGGGAGGACAGCCCAGTGATCCCGGCCAGAGCCTTGAGTGAGCGCCGAGAGTCCACCATCAAGGCGGCGATCAGTTGTTGGTCGATGAGGTCTATCACGGTTTTCTCCTGAACTGGTTTGTCGAGTTTGCCTAATAAGAATAGGTAGAAATGGTTTTTCGCCTTTTTTAGGTTCTGGAGCCGGTGACGTTCAGCTTGCCATAATTGAGCCTCACTTGAGGAGCAGAGTCATGGACAAATCCATACGTCGCGGGTCGTGGGAAATGGTTGGCGCCATGCTGATTTCCGGCACTATCGGCTGGTTCGTACTGGCGGCAGGCGTGCCGGTGATCGAGGTGGTGTTCTGGCGCTGTGTGATCGGCGCCTTGACCCTGGTGGCGGTCTGCGGGGTGCTGGGTTATCTGCGTCTTGACCTGCTGAGATACTCGACACTCGCGTTGGCCATGCTCAGCGGGGTGGCCATCGTCGGCAATTGGTTGCTGCTGTTTGCCTCCTACGCCAAGGCTTCAATTGCCATCAGTACGGCGGTCTATAACGTCCAGCCCTTTATGCTAGTGATGCTTGCGGCGGTGTTCCTGGGTGAAAAAATCACCGTGCCGAAGCTGGTCTGGCTGGGCGTAGCGTTCCTGGGCATGTTGGCGATCGTCACCGCTCATGGGGATCAGCAGAGCAATGGCGAGGACTACCTGGTCGGTGTGGCGCTGGCGATAGGCGCCGCGTTTCTGTATGCAGTTGCGGCGCTGATTATCAAACGCCTGAAGGATGTTCCGCCGCATCTGATGGCCTTGATTCAAGTGACCACCGGGGCTTTGCTGCTGGCGCCATTGATGCAGTGGCAGAGCGTGTCCGCTTCACTGGATTCCTGGGCGGCATTGCTGGCACTGGGCGTGGTGCATACCGGTTTGATGTACGTGTTGCTCTATGGTGCGATCCAGAAGTTACCCACCGCACTCACCGGTGCGCTGTCCTTTATCTACCCCATCGCCGCGATTTTTGTCGACTGGATCGCCTTTGGCCATCGTTTGGGATGGACGCAATGGCTTGGCGTGGCCGCGATTCTGTTGGCTGCGGCGGGGTTGCAGCGGGGCTGGTGGTGGCGGTCCAAAGTTGCGCTGCAACTGTGAAGATGGGCGAGCACGGCACCGTGGCGGCGTGCTCGCCTTCTTGCTCAGTGTGGAGCGCGAGGGATGGTCTTGAGCAGGTCGGCTGGGCTGATATGGCCGACGACCTGTTGCACGCTGCTGCCCGGTAGCGGCAGGCCAAGGATATGCCCCTTGATCTTGCCCATCACGTGCATTTCGCACGGCTTGCAGTCGAACTTCAGTGTCAGCACCTCATCACCATGCACCAACTGCATTGGCGCGACTTTGGTGCGCACGCCTGTAACGCCTTTGGCCTGCTTGGGGCAGAGGTTGAACGAGAAACGCAGGCAATGCTTGGTGATCATCACCGGCACCTCGCCGGTTTCCTCGTGGGCCTCGTAGGCTGCGTCGATCAGTTTGACGCCGTGACGGTGATAGAAATCGCGGGCCTTCTGGTTGTAGACATTGGCGAGGAACGACAGGTGCGCCTCCGGGTACACCGGTGGTGGCGTGGTCTCGGCTTTGCGCCCGCCCCGAGGGTGGGCGTTGATACGGGCAGCCGTCAGCGCTTCGATGACTTCACGGCGCAAGGCCTTGAGCTGCGAGTTGGGAATGAACCAGGCCTGCGGTGCATCCAGCTCGATGGCGGTGGCGTGGTACTGGGTGGTACCCAACTGGCCAAGCAGGTCGTGCAGTTGCTCCAGCGCCTGTTCCGGCTTGTTGGCAATACCAAATGGGCCGGGCAGGGTGACGCTGACGCTGATGCCTTCTTCGCTGGTGGCTATCAGTTCCAGGCGGTCTTCACGCAAGCGAGCGACCCAGCAAAGCCCGATCCGGCGCTCAGCAGACGTCTTGAGCAGGGCCTGCTGCCAGTTATGGTCCAGGTTGCGGTTCAACGGGTGGTTGGGTTTGAGGTTGTACAGCCCGCCCGGCATCTCGTTGGGCTCGACGCGATAGCGGTAGCGCTTGGCGCCGTCTTCTTCAAACTCACCCTTGGGCTCGGCGATGTTGGCGCGAAAGCCGACGACTTCACGCTTGACCAGCACATTGAGGCCATCGCCATTGGACAGCGGCTCGTGGGTAATTACCTGCAGGTCACGCTTGCCGACTTTTTCCACCACACCCACCGGCAGCCCGGTGAAGGTTGGGGTGTCGAAGGCGCCGATGTCGATCTTGCGATCGCTGACGAAGTAGTCGGTGCTGCCACGGTGGAAGGTCTTTTCCGGATCGGGCACGAAGAAGTGCGCGGTACGGCCGCTGGAAGCGCGGGCCAGGTCTGGGCGGTCTTCAAGGATTTCGTCCAGGCGCTGGCGGTAATAAGCGGTGATGTTCTTCACATAACCCATGTCCTTGTAGCGACCCTCGATCTTGAACGAGCGCACGCCGGCATCTACCAGGTCGCGCAGGTTGGCGCTCTGGTTGTTGTCTTTCATCGACAGCAGGTGTTTTTCAAAGGCAACCACGCGACCCTGGTCATCCTTGAGGGTGTAAGGCAGACGGCACGCCTGGGAGCAATCGCCACGGTTGGCACTACGCCCGTTCTGCGCGTGGGAGATATTGCACTGGCCGGAGAACGCCACACACAGCGCGCCGTGGATGAAAAATTCGACCGCCGCATCAGTCTCGCTGGCGATGGCGCGGATCTCTTGAAGATTCAGCTCGCGAGCCAGTACCAGTTGGGAGAACCCAGCCTGGTCGAGAAACTTCGCCCGCGCCAGGGTACGGATGTCAGTCTGGGTGCTGGCGTGCAGCTCGATGGGAGGGATGTCCAGCTCCATCACGCCCAGGTCCTGGACGATCAACGCGTCAACGCCGGCATCGTACAACTGGTGGATCAGCTTGCGTGCTGGCTCCAGCTCGTTGTCGTGCAGGATCGTATTGAGGGTGGTGAATACCCGCGCGTGGTAACGACGGGCGAACTCCACCAACTGGGCGATATCGCTTACGTCGTTGCTGGCGTTATGGCGCGCGCCGAAACTTGGGCCACCGATGTACACGGCATCGGCGCCATGCAGGATGGCTTCGCGGGCAATGGCCACATCGCGGGCAGGGCTGAGCAGCTCCAGGTGATGCTTGGGTAAGGACATATTTTTTTAGTCAGGCTTGTCACGGTCGAGGGACGCATTGTAGCCGTGAAATGCCTGACCGGCATCTCACATCAGGCCTTGGCCGCCATCGCGGTGACTTCCACACGCATGCCTTCGACTGCCAGCGCTGCAACGCCAATCGCGGCGCGGACCGGCCAGGGTTTGGCGAAGAAGCGTTTGTAGACTTCATTGAAGGCGGCGCGGTCGGCCATGTCAGTGAGGTAGATGGTCAGGTGCATAACCCGGTCGATGGAGCTGCCGGCGCGCTCAAGAGCAACCTTGAGGGCTTGCAGGGTGCATTCGCTTTGCAGGGTAATGTCGCCCAGTTCCAGGCTGCCGTCGGCGCGGGTGGGGATCTGCGTGGAGACCAGAATGCCGTTGAAACCGATGACGTCGCTGGAAATGGAATCGGCGTCAGGGTCGGGGGTGAAGCTGAGATCGTGGTTTGCCATTGGGATCACTGTGTGAGAACGCGAGGGGCAGAGTATCAACTGAGCGCAGGACTGACGGCAAGGCTGGGCGAAGGGCCCGCGACCCTGGGGCGGAGCCAAAGGTTGCGAACGTGGGCTTGGCGAAACAAATTACACCCTCCAAATTACCCAAAGGCCTTGACCTTCCTACATCGGGAAGCTTTAGGCTTTCTTCAACCGCAACATTCAAGGGGTAGTTCAATGGCTTCCGTTTCCCACCCACAAGGCTCCAATCCATCCAAGTCCCTGGACACTCGTCTGAGCCTGCCGGTGGAAGGCATGACATGCGCATCGTGCGTTGGCCGTGTCGAGCGCGCGCTGAAAACAGTCCCTGGAGTGCAAACGGCTGCAGTCAATCTGGCCACCGAACGCGCCGACATCACCTTCACCGGCATGGCCGACCCGCAGGCAGCTGTCCGCGCCATTGAGAGCGCCGGCTACTCCGTGCACGAAGAGACCACTGAGCTTGCGATCGAAGACATGACCTGCGCGTCGTGTGTGGGTCGGGTTGAGAAGGCGCTCGCCAAAGTCCCGGGCGTGCTTGAAGCCAATGTCAACCTGGCGACCGAGCGCGCACAGGTGCGCCACCTTGCCGGAGTTGTTTCCACGGCTGACCTTGAAGCGGCGGTCAAACAGGCCGGTTACAAGGCCCGCCGCTTGTCCGCCGAAACGCCGAATGAAGGCGATCAGGACACCAAACGTCGTGACAGCGAGGCGCGGGCGCTGCAGCGCTCCATGTTGATTGCCGCCATCCTCACCTTGCCAGTCTTCATCCTTGAGATGGGCTCGCACCTTATCCCTGCCATGCATCATTGGGTGATGGCGGTCCTGGGTGAGCAGACGAACTGGTATGGACAGTTCGCGTTTACCACCCTTGTCCTGTTCGGTCCGGGTCTGCGGTTCTTCCGCAAGGGCGTGCCAGCGTTGCTGCGCGGTGCTCCCGATATGAACTCGCTGGTCTCGGTCGGCACGGCGGCGGCTTACGGCTACTCGATCGTCGCAACCTTCGTCCCCGAAGTGCTACCGCAGGGCACCGCCAACGTCTATTTCGAAGCCGCCGCGGTCATCGTTACCTTGATCCTGCTCGGCCGTACGCTGGAGGCGCGTGCCAAGGGGCGCACCTCGCAGGCGATCAAGCGGCTCGTTGGCCTTCAGGCCAAGACCGCGCGCGTTGAGCGCAACGGCGAGGCTGTCGAGATTGCGCTTGATCAGGTGACAACCGGTGACATCGTGCAGGTTCGTCCGGGCGAGAAAGTTGCAGTCGACGGCGAGGTCATCGAGGGCGCCTCTTATGTTGACGAGAGCATGATCAGCGGCGAGCCCGTGCCCGTGTCGAAAGGGGTGGGCGCCGAAGTCATCGGCGGCACGATCAACAAGACGGGCGCTTTCAGCTTTCGCGTCACCAAGATTGGCGCGAATACGGTGCTCGCGCAGATCATCCGCCTGGTCGAGCAAGCGCAGGGTTCCAAGCTGCCGATCCAGGCGCTGGTCGACAAGGTGACCCTGTGGTTTGTGCCAGCGGTGATGGCGGCGGCCACGGCGACCTTCCTGGTCTGGCTGATCTTCGGTCCGACCCCGGCGCTGACCTTCGCGCTGGTTAATGCGGTCGCGGTTCTTATTATTGCCTGCCCGTGCGCCATGGGGCTGGCCACGCCAACCTCGATCATGGTCGGTACGGGCCGCGCGGCCGAGCTCGGCGTGCTCTTTCGCAAGGGCGAAGCCCTGCAGGCGCTGCGGGATGTGAGCGTTATCGCGCTCGACAAAACCGGCACGCTGACCAAAGGGCGCCCCGAACTAACCGACCTGGTTCCCGCCGAAGGTTTTGAATACAACGAAGTGCTGGCGCTCGTTGCGGCGGTCGAGACCCGCTCCGAGCACCCGATCGCCGAAGCCATCGTCATGGCCGCAAAGCAGCGGGACATCACCCTCGCACCCATCGAGAGCTTCGATGCAACACCGGGCTACGGTGTGTCGGCCAAGGTCGCTGGCCGGACCGTCGCCGTCGGCGCGGACCGCTTCATGACGCAGCTCGGTCTTGATGTGGCGAGCTTCCTGTCGACGGCCCAGCGTCTCGGCGAGCAAGGCAAAAGCCCGCTCTATGCCGCGATCGACGGCCGCTTGGCGGCGGTGATCGCAGTCGCTGACCCGATCAGGGAGACGACGCCCGAGGCGATCAGGGCGCTGCACGCGCTCGGACTCAAGGTCGTGATGATCACCGGCGACAATGCGGCTACAGCCACGGCGATCGCCAAGCAGCTCGGCATCGATGAAGTCGCAGCCGAGGTGTTGCCCGACGGCAAGGTCGAGGCGCTGAAGAAGTTCCGGATCAATGGCGCGAAGGTCGCCTTCGTGGGCGACGGCATCAACGACGCCCCGGCGCTCGCCGAAGCCGACGTTGGGCTCGCCATCGGCACGGGAACCGATGTGGCGATCGAGGCGGCTGACGTGGTGCTGATGTCGGGCGACCTGCGTGGCGTGCCGAATGCCATCGCGCTCAGCCATGCGACGATCCGCAACATCAAGCAGAACCTGTTCTGGGCCTTCGCCTACAACGCGGTGCTGATCCCGGTCGCGGCGGGCGCGCTCTACCCGGTGAACGGCACGTTGCTTTCGCCGATATTCGCCGCGGCCGCGATGGCGCTCTCCAGTATCTTCGTGCTCGGTAATGCGTTGCGGCTCAAGCGCTTTCGGGCGCCTATGACGGTCGAAGCCCGTACCGACGACCTTCGGGTCACATGACGCCCTCGGGGCCGTTTCCACAAGGCTCCCTGCGACCGGCTCGCGTTGCTCGACTCAGACCCTGAACTCAGCCCCGGCGTTTTTCAAGGTGGTTGTCGCGTCAGCGGTCTCGCTATGCCACTTTTTGCGCCAGCGAGCGCCCCTGACGTCCCGCAACCGAGCCGCTGGCCAGCAATCCCAGTTCGAACAGCACCCACATTGGCACCGCCAGCATGGTTTGCGAGAACACGTCAGGAGGAGTCAGTAGCATACCGACGACAAAGCAGCCGACGATCACGTACGGACGGCTCTTTCTCAGGGTCTGCACGTCTGTCACCTTGGCCCAGACCAAAAGGAAAGTGGCGACCGGGATCTGGAACGCCAGGCCGAACGCCAATAGCAGCGCAAGGATGAAGTCCAGGTACAGGCCGATGTCGGTCATCATTGCGACGCCGTCGGGCGTGACGCTGGTGAAGAAGCTGAACATCATCGGGAAGACCAGGAAAAACGCGAAGGCCATGCCGCCATAAAACAACATGACACTGGCGCTCAGCAGCCATGCGCCGATCCGCCGTTGCTGGCGATAAACCGCCGGAGCGATCATGCCCCAGACCTGATGCAGCAGCGCTGGCATGCTGATAAACAAGGCAATCATCAAGGTCAGCTTGAGCGGTGCGAGGAATGGGGAGGTCACGCCGGTAGCGATCATTGTCGCGCCTTCGGGGAGATAGTCGCGCAGCGGATCGGAGACGAAGGTGTAGAGCGTCTGGGAAAATGGAAACAGTGCGGCGAACACCAGGGCAATGGCGAGTACGCAGCGCAGCAGGCGCGAGCGCAATTGGGTAAGTAGGCCGATTACCGATTGAGGTCGGTCAGAGGAGGGCGTTTCGCTCATGGTGTGGAGTGTCCAGGGGCTGCAAGTGCAGGGGTGTCGGTGTTCGCCGCCACAGTGGGCTCAAGTTGGATGCCCTCACGCAGACACTGTTCGAGTTGACGCAGTGGTTGGCTGTCGAACTCTTGCCGCAGTTGTTCGGCATCCAGTTCCTGGACCATTTGTGTTTTGATCGAGTTCATTGCCCGTTTCGCCTGGCCTATCCACCGGCCAGCGTTGCGCGCGGCGACCGGCAGGCGTTCAGGGCCAAGCACCAGAAGTGCAACGAGACTGATCAGCAGCAGCTCACTGAAGCCGATATCGAACATCAGGATTTGTTTTGCGTGGGCTGGGTATGTGCCGTGTCAGGGGCCAGGCTATTTTGTGCCGCTTCTTTCGGGGTTGCAGGGTCGTTGCCCATTGAGGAGCGGAAGCTCTTGATTGCCTCGCCGACATCCGAGCCTAGCCCTTTCAGCCGTTTGGTTCCAAACAGCATCATCACGATCAATAGCACGATCACCAATTGCCAAATTCCGATACCGCCCATGTAAACGCTCCAAGCCATTGAGTCGACATATAAAGGCCCATCTTGCCCAGGATTTGTGACGCGGCGGTGACGGTTGGAGGGGATTTGTGTGGGCCTGCCACTTGCTTGAAACATCGCTGGTGTTGACTGTCGTCTGGCTTCGAGGGTATGGCGGATTACATGAATAAAAATCGGCAACAGGGGGCAGCACTGTTGATGGTGCTGATGGCTCTGGCGATGCTGGCGGGCGGCATGGCTTGGATGGTTCAGCAAGGACGCCAGCAGGTCGACAGCGTGCGGCTCGTGCAACAACGGGTGCAGGCGCGGGCGATAGAGCGTGCTGCGCTGGCCTTCACCGAACAGGCCCTCAAGGACCCGCTGTGGCGGCTCAGCCCGTTGTTCTGGCAAGCGATGCGTGGGCAGCCGCTGAATTACGACTTCAGAGGCGGCAAGGCAAGCATCCGTATTCGCGATCTACACACGTGTTTCAACGTTAACGCTTTGGTCGGAGCTGAAGCTGAACGTGCTCAACGCCAACTGGTGCATTTACTCGGTGCTGACATGGCGGCCGAACAATTGACGCAGACCCTGACTGACTGGCTCGACACTGATCAACAGACGCGTCAGCAAGGCGCGGAAAGCAACGAGTACCTGCGGCAAAAGCCGCCGCGCCTGGCGGCCAACCAGTTAATGCGCGACATCAGTGAAATGAATCTTCTGTTGCCTATCGATGCTGGCAGGGCCCAACGCAACCCGGCACTTTGCACCGTAGCGCAAACATCTGGCTGGCGCCTTAACGTCAATGTGCTTGGCCTGGAGGCACTGCCGCTGTTGGACGCGCTGTATGAAGGAGAGGTATCACGCTCGTTACTGACGCGTCTGGTCAGCGGCCGCCCAGCCAGCGGTTATCGAGATGCCAGTGATTTGCGCCAAGCCTTGGGCGCGGTGGATGACCAGACTTTCGAGCGGTTGAGTGAGCGATTACAGCTCAATGGCGATCATTTCCTGTTGCAACTGGAGATTGATCTGGATGGTCAGGTGTTTCGCAGCCAGTACCGGGTCGAGGCGCAAGGCGTGGTGAAGTGGCATAGCCAAGTTCCGGCCCAGGCGATGTTGGTGCGTTCCCGCGAGCCTTTGCCGTTGTAGTCAACTGAAAAGCCCCGAAAAGTTCGGGGCATCTGCTGCTTGAGCGTCAATCCTTAGACTGCCAGTTCACCACCATCATTACGCTGGATCACCACCGTCGAAGATCGTGGGCGCACGGTGCCAATTGTCACGTCGGTGGCCACGTCGTTCGACGGCCAGTTTTCCGGGTGTTGAATGTTGATGAACACCGTCTTGTTGTCTGGGGTGAAGGTCACTCCGGTCACTTCAGCACCATTAGGCCCAACGAAGAAGCGGCGCAGATCGCTCTGGTTCTGAGCACTGATCGGTAACTGTTTGCCCTGAGCGTCGAGCAGGTTAGTCGGAATCACCGCGAGCATTTGGTCGTTGGTGTAGTCGGTGATGGTTTTCTCGCCATTGTCGGTCTGAATCCACATGATGCCTCGGCTGTCGAATGTCATGCCGTCGGGGCTGGCGAACTGGTTCAGTTCGGTCAGGCCTGAACGGTTGAGATCTGGTGCGCCGGCGGCGTTGGCACCGAAGACGAAAATGTCCCACGTGAACGACACATGATCATCGGCGTCATGCCAGCGGATGATGTGCCCATGCTTGTTTTTGACCCGCGGGTTGGCGGCGTTGGCGACGGTTCGGCTGGTGTTGTTGGTCAGTGTCAGGTAGACGTCACCGTTGAGCGGGTTGACCGAAGTCCATTCCGGGCGGTCCATCGGTGTCGCGCCGAGGGCGTCGGCGGCACCGCGGGTGTTGAGGATGATTCCCGGCAGGTCGGTGAATTTTGCACCTAGGGTACTGCCGTCGGTGGTGACGGTGGCGACGTCGAGCAGCAACCAGTTACCGCTGCCATCGGCGTTGAAGCGGGCGACATAAAGCTTACCGTTGTCCATGTACTTGGCGCCGGTGGCCAGACGATCACTGGGGTTAGCATCGGCCGGATCCCACAGTGCAGTCGAGACGAACTTGTACAGGTATTCGTTTTGCGAGTCGTCGCCGCTGTAGAACACCACCGGTTTGCCGGCAGTGGTCAGGCCCGGCCAGCAGCCTTCGTGACGGAAACGGCCCAAGGCGGTACGTTTTACGGCGCGGGTGCTGGCGTTGTAGGGGTCGATCTCGACGATATAGCCATAGGTGCTGGCTTCGTTGCGGTAGTCGTCAATTGCTGTGAGTGTGGGACCTGGAGTGATGTTGAAACGGGTAAACTCATCATTCACCTCGCTTGAGTGGCCAGCGGCCGTCTCCCAGCTGTAGTTGCCTTTGGTGGTGGAGATACCGATCCGCACCTGGTCTGCAGGCAGCGCACCGCTTTTGTTGACGAAAATCCCTGGCCAGTTTTCCTCGCAGGTCAGGTAGGTGCCCCACGGGGTGTAGCCGTTGCCGCAATTGTTGTTGGTGCCGCGGGTCTGGGTGCCGGTTGTGGAGAACTTGGTCTTGACATGCTCGCTACCTTTGAGCGGGCCGGACAGGTCCATGACTGTGGCACTGGTGAAGCGACGGTTCAGGGGATCGTTCTCTACCACCTGCCAGCGACCATTGATGACACTGACGCGCATCACGCCAGCACCGTGGGCGTTGATTTCCTTGCGCACCTCTTCGGCTGGCCGAACGCCACCTGGGATGGTGGGGCCGGCGGGGTGTAGGGAACTCGGGTCGATGTATTCAAAGTTGATGGCGATCAGACCATCGGTGGAACTGCCGTTGATAGGAAAGAAGTGCATGCCGTCGTGGTGCATGCCCATCGAGTTGGCCTGATCTTCGGAGGTGTTGGTGCCGTCGTTTTTCCAGGCGTTGGCGCTGTTGTTCAGTGGCGTACCCCATGGTGCCAGTACGTAGGCGCTGTAACCGGCCGCGACAGTACACGCGTCAGTGCGCGAACCCGGGATCGAATTGAAGCCCAGCTTCAGGGTAGGCGTCGGGTCGACAGGTTTGACTGGGTCGCTATTGCTGTCGTCATCGCTGTCGAAGCAGCCTGTCAGGCCGGTACCGGCAATCATGGCAATGGCCGCACCGAGACCTCCGCGGACGACACTGCGACGGCTCAGGAAAGTACTGAGTACCGACTCCATCGGCTCGTTGGCGCTCAGGTTGCGGTTCTGGTTATCGCCGGTGTCTCGACTCATCTCATCAGGTCCTTTTTATGTACGATTGGTTTTGAAAGGAACCGGGACTGTAAAAGCGAAGTGTGATGATTCTTTGGCGGTTTTGTTAAAAAAGGAATTTAAACCCTAATTAATATTTCTTTTTGTTACAGGCTGGCATATTTCAGGGCTGTTAAAAAAACGCCATCAAACTGTCATTAATTGCGCTCCACTATGCCGCCCCTGTGAAGAGTTAGTCTGAGGGGCAAGACCAAAATGGATTTAATGGCACGGCGCAACGTGTTGGGATGGATGACTGCAGGGGCATTGGCACCGTGGCTGTCAGGCTGCTCAAGCCTGTCGTCCACAGGCGCCCCGACGGATAGTCAGCCGCTCGACCTGTTGTATGTCGCCGATACCCTCGATGCGCGACTACCCGGTCGCCCGGTAGTCCCGGCGACACGCCTGGGGCCCGCCACGCGGATCGGCCAGGCGCCGTGGATTACCGGTACCAATGCCCGCTTTCGCCAAGTTGATGGCAGCAGCCTCGACGGTCTGCTCGATGCCCGTATGAATGACGGTATCGAGACCGGCGGTTATGCCGTGCTCGGCGCATTGCTGCAACGCTTGCGCGAGCAGGCCGGTCCAGACAATAGCCTCACCCTGGAAAACGGTCAGTGTTGGAACGGCAGCGGCCTGGCCTACCTGACCCGCGGACTCTCCGGCGTTCAGGGCAGCGAGCTATTGGGCACCGAAGTGCGGGTCAGCAGCGATGAGCGCTTGCTCTGGCCAGATCAATGCCAAGGGCTTTACCGCCAATTCGGTCACCCAGTACTGGGGGGTGGGCTGGCAGTAAAGACCGCGCAAGACTTGATCACACCCGCAGTGACTTTCTTTCGTCGCGGTAACATTCGCATCGCGGTGGTGGGGATTACCGACCCTTATGCCCGTGATCAACAGGCAAGCCTGAAGCTCTGGCGGCAAAGCCTGCAGCCGGCCTTGACCCAGGCAAGGAAGGATGCCGAGTTGGTGATCGCCCTGGCTGACGTCGGCACTGGCCCAGGCTTCTGGCTGGCCGAACGGTTGCCTGAAATCGACTTGATGCTCTGTGCTCGCGGCCAGGATCTGTGGCCACAGCCGGTAGAGGCTCTGCAAGCATCGGGCAAACGAGTTCCGGTGATTTTCCCCGGAACACGGGCGAGCGGAGCGTTTCAGATTCGCTGCCAGGCAGTGGCCGGACAGTGGCGCTTTAATGCGCGTTTTTATCCGGCGCTGAGCAGCGCCCTGGACACTTCCGGTCAAGTGCACGCTCAGCGTCTGCAGCAACGTCTGCAACAACAGCGTGCTGCTCATGCCGCCTGGCTGGACCAACCATTGGCGCAGGCACCGGAAAATCTCTGGCGGCGCGACGTGCGTGGTGGCAGTTGGGATCGCCTGTTGCACCAGGCCCTGGCCCAACAGCCCGACAGCGCGGTGCTGTTACCCGGCTTGCGTTATGACAGCCCGTTGTTGCGCGGCCAGACGATCACCCGTGAGCACCTGATCAGCTTAACCGCCAGCTATCCGGCGCCGGTGGTCGACGTGCCGGCTAGTCAGGTCCGGCAGGTACTGGAGAACGGTGCCGAACAACTGTTCGGCGAGCCGTTGTTGCTCGACAACAGCCAGGATCTGCCGCGCTGGTTCGGGCAGCCCTGGAAAGTCATGTACAGCCCCAGCGGCAAGCGCATTAGCGAATTCAGTGACCCCGTCGGAACCTGCCGCACCTTCGGCCTGGGTTTTGCCGCCGACGCGGGGCAACCACTCTGGCAACACCTCGAAGGCTGGTTGCGCGAGCGCCCGCCCGGATGGCAGTTGGCCCCCTTGCAACTGCCCGACGTGCGTTATGTGCAGGGGCATCCAGGTTGGCATCCGTTGAGTGTGGTCGGTTGAGCAGGAGTGGCGGGCTGATCACTCTCGCGTTGGTGACCCTGATGGCTTGGCTGGCGGCACGTTGTGTGTTGCTGATCTGGCACGGCGCTGCGCAAACGGTGCCCGATCCTGCGCCCCCGGCACCGGTCCCTGACCTATTGAGCAGTCATTGGACGGTGCGCAAGGCGCCCAGCGATGAACTGCCATTGACCACACTGAAGATCGACTACCTCGGCGGGCTAAAAGCCCACCAGGTACGCGCCACAGTGGTGGTACTGCGCTACGGACAACAAGAGCAGACGCTGACCCTGGGTCAGCGTCTGGCCCCCGGCATCGTGTTGCAGGACATGGATAGGCACGGGCTGATTTTTGACAATCACGGACAGCGCGAGCGATTGCCGTGGCCGTCGCAACGGCCGGTGATCGGCCTCAAGCGCCAGGAATGAAGACACTATGCAATTGATCAGAAAATGCCTGGGACTGACGGCATTGTGCCTGACACTGAGCTTCACCTCGGCCAGCGCCGAAGACGAGCAGCCGTTGTATGAGGTGAACTTCATCGATACCGAGCTGACCGAGTTCATCGAGAGTGTCTCGCGTATTACTAGCACCACCTTCATCGTTGATCCGCGGGTCAAGGGCAAGGTCACCGTGCGCAGTATCGAAATGCTCGGTAGCGAAGAAATCTACGACATTTTTCTGGCCCAACTGCGTGCCCAAGGGTTCGCCGCGGTCGACCTGCCCAATGGCAGCGTGAAAATCGTTCCGGATCAAGTCGCGCGGCTTGAGCCGGTGCCTGTGGAATCCTCGCGTCAGGATGGCGCAGGCAACGATGGCATGGCCACGCGGGTCTTCAGTGTGCGTAATGCGGCCAGCGAGCAGATGCTCAACATTCTCAAACCACTGATCGATCCCCGGGTGGGAGTGATCACACCTTATCCCTCAGCGAATCTGCTGGTGATCACCGACTGGCGCAGCAATCTGGACCGCATCGACAGCCTGCTGTTGCAACTTGATCAGGTCAGCCAGGAGCCGCTGGAAGTGCTGGCGTTGAAAAACGCCAGTGCCAATGACACCGCACAGCTGATAACCCGCCTGCTGGCCCGCGAACAGGGGGCCGACAGCGCCCAGGTGATCGCCGACCCGCGCAGCAACGCGTTGCTGGTGCGTGGCAGTGCCGATAGCCGCGAACGGGTACGCACACTCCTCAAACAACTGGATCAGCCGCAGGATTCGCTGCGCAGCTCCAACACCGTGGTGATCTACCTGCGCCATGCCAATGCTGCGGAAGTGGTCAAGGTCCTGCGTGGCCTGAGCCAGAATACGCCAGCCGGTGCACCTGCCGGAGAGGGCGAAAGCAAGTCGCTGCCGGTCAACTCCTCGGGTATCCGCATGGAGTATGAGGAGGGCACTAACGCGGTGGTGATGATCGGACCCGACAGTGAAATCGCGGCTTATCGCGCGATTGTTGATCAACTGGATATCCGCCGCGCCCAAGTGGTGGTCGAGGCGATCATTGCGGAAATATCCGATACCCGCGCCCAGGAGCTGGGCGTGCAATGGATGTTCATGGGTGACAAGATCGGCGGTGGCGCCATCAACTTTCCGGGCAGCGGTGCCAGTGTCACTGGCGTCGCGGCGGCGGTAGCAAACAATGACATTGCCGGGCTCGGCAAGTTGCTGTCCGATGTACCCGGCATGACGGCGGGTATCGGCAACCTGAGGGGTGGTGGGCTGAACTTCATGGCGCTGCTCAACGCGCTGAAAAGCGAAAGCGGCTTCAATCTGCTGTCGACACCAACCTTGCTAACCCTGGACAACGCCGAGGCGTCGATCCTGGTCGGTCAGGAAGTGCCCTTTGTTACGGGCTCGGTGACCGTGGACAACGCCAACCCGTACCAGACCATCGAGCGCAAGGAGGTCGGGATCAAGTTGCGGATCAAGCCGCAGATCAATATTGATAACACCGTACGCCTGGATATCGTCCAGGAAGTATCATCGATTGCCGACAACACCTCAGCCAGTGATGTGATCACCAACAAGCGTGAGATCAGGACCAAGGTCATGGTCGAAGACAACGGGCTGGTGATACTTGGCGGGCTGATCGGCGAAGAGTCCAGGTCCGGTGACCACCGTGTACCCTGGCTCGGCGATCTTCCAGTCATTGGACGGTTGTTCCGTTCTACCTCCGGTGAGCGCACCAAGCAGAACCTGATGGTGTTCATCCGCCCGCGCATCATGCGTGACGGCGAGACACTGGCGCAGTTGAGTAGCGAAAAGTACCGCAACTTAAAGGCTCATTCGCAGCTGGCATTACCGGCCATTTCCGACAGCAACACGCTGCTGCAGTTGTTCCCGCCCAGCCGCGAACGTCTGGACGGTGGCGCATGGTGAGTACGTTGTTACCCTATCGCCTGGCGCGGCAGGCCGGGCTCGCGCGAGTGCCGGGCGTTGAAGAATGGGTGTTGTTGCTGCGCGAGGATGTTGATACCGCAGCCTTGCAGGAGGTTCTGCGGGCTCACGGTGTGCCATCGGCGGTCGAGCACCTCGACGCAGTGCAGTTCGAACTGCGTCTGGGCGGGCTGTACCAGGCCGGTGAGTCGGCTACTGCGGCCTTGATCGAGGGGATCGGCGAGCAAGTTGATCTCGACAGCCTGATCAGCGAATTGCCGCGCATCGAGGATTTGTTGGAGAGTGATAACGAAGCGCCGGTGATTCGTTTGATCAACGGCTTGTTCGGCGAGGCCTTACGTCTGCGGGCCTCGGACATTCACATCGAAACCTTCGAGCAAAGCCTGGTGGTGCGCTTGCGGGTCGACGGCCAGCTGCGTGAAGTGCTGCGGCCACCGCGGGCGCTGTCGGCGATGCTGGTGTCGCGGATCAAAGTCATGGCACGCCTGGATATCGCCGAAAAGCGCCAGCCACAGGATGGTCGCATCACCCTGCGCTCGGGCGCACGCGAAGTGGATGTGCGGGTCTCAACCCTGCCGGGCATTTATGGTGAACGAGTGGTGATGCGGGTGCTGGACAAACAGGCGAACCTGCTGAATCTCGCCAACCTGGGCATGCCTGCCTCAGTCGAACAGGCGCTGCGTGCGTGCCTGTCGCGACCCAACGGTATCCTGCTGAGCACCGGGCCGACGGGGTCCGGCAAGACCACCACGCTCTACGCCAGCCTCAATACGCTCAATGATGGTTCGTGCAACATTCTCACCGTCGAAGATCCGGTGGAGTACGCGATCACCGGCATCGGCCAGACGGCGATCAATCCACGGGCCGGCATGACTTTCGCCAGTGGTTTGCGCGCCATCCTGCGCCAGGACCCGGACGTGATCATGCTCGGCGAAATCCGCGACCGCGAAACTGCACAGATCGCAGTGCAGGCGAGTTTGACCGGGCACCTGGTGCTCTCTACGTTGCACACCAACAGTGCGGTGGGCGCGGTCACGCGGCTGCGTGATATGGGTGTCGAACCGTTCCTGATCGCTTCCAGCCTCAAGGGCGTCATGGCTCAGCGGCTGGTCCGACGCCTGTGTCATTGTGCACAGCCGCAACCCTTGCAGGCCGCCGAGCATCAACTGTGGCCGGAGCTGGCCACTCTCAGCCAGAACTTTCATGCCCAGGGCTGCGAAGACTGTCAGGGCAGCGGCTACAACGGGCGCATCGGGCTCTATGAATTCATCACCCTGGATGCCGGGCTGATCAGCTTGTTGTACGAAGGCGCAACGGAGGCGGCTATGCATGAGTACCTGGCGGACAAGCGTCAAAGCCTCAGCGCCATGGCCACCGAGTGCCTGCGCCGAGGCGAAACCAGCCTTGAGCAAGTGCTGCGGGCGGTACGTGACTGATGCCGACTTATCGCTACCAGGCACTGGACTTGGCTGGCCGTCGGCGCAAGGCCAACATCCAGGCAGAAAGTGAACGCCATGCCCGCCAGTTGCTGCGCGAGCAGGGCCTCTTCGCACGCGACCTACAGGAGCAGCGCGGGACGTCGCCCAGCGGACGCGGCCAGCGTTTGAATCATGGGCAGCTGTGTGAGTTGACCCGCCAACTGGCCACATTGTTGAGTGCCGGCATTCCCTTGGTAGACGCCCTGGCAACCCTCGAACGGCAGCTTACGGAGCCGGCGATTCGCAACTTGTTAGTCGCCGTGCGCGGTGCTCTGGGTGAGGGTCTCAGCCTGGCTCAAAGCCTGCGTCGCCAGGGCGGGCAGTTCAACACGCTGTACTGCGCACTGGTGGAGGCCGGGGAGCGCTCCGGCAAACTCGCCCCGGTGCTCGAACGCCTGGCCGAACACCTGGAACAAGTCCAGCGGCAACGCCACAAGGCCCGTACCGCGTTGATTTATCCCTGTGTGCTGATCCTGGTGTCGATGGCCGTGGTGATCGGCCTGATGACCTTTGTGGTGCCCAAGTTGACCGAGCAATTCAGCCATACCGGGCAGAGCCTGCCGTTAATCACTCGGCTATTGATTGGCACCAGCGAGGCCCTGGTGATGTTCGGCCCTTGGCTGTTGGGCCTGGGGCTGCTGCTCGGCACCGGCGCCGGCCTGTTGCTGCGCAAGCCGCTGTGGCGCTTGCGGCGGGACGGGCTGGCGTTGCGTCTACCGAAGATCGGCTTGCTGTTGTCGGTGCTGGAGAGCGCACGGGTGTCGCGCAGCCTGGCAATTTTGCTGGGCAGTGGTGTGCCGTTGCTCGAATCGCTGCAGGTCGCCACCGCCACGGTGGGCAATCGCCAGATCCACCAGGCCCTGGAATCTGTAAGCGAGCAGGTGGAGGGTGGCGTAACCCTGCACCGGGCTCTCAGCGCGACGGGGCACTTTCCACCCATGCTGTTGAATATGGTCGCCAGTGGCGAGGCCAGCGGCACCTTGGCGGACATGCTTGAACGGGTCGCGGACAACCAGGAGAGCGGCTTCGTACGCCAGGTTGACATGCTCATGGCATTGTTCGAACCCTTGATGATTCTAGTGATGGGCGCCGTGGTGCTGTTCATCGTGCTGGCAGTGCTGCTGCCGATCATGCAGCTCAACCAGGGACTTACTTTCTGAAATGGAGACCTATGCCATGCCCGATAACCCAATGCTCAAGCGTCGTCAGCGCGGTTTCACCCTGATGGAAATCATGGTGGTGATTTTCATCATCGGCCTGCTGATCGCTGTCGTCGCTCCCAGCGTACTGGGGAGCCAGGACAAGGCTATGCGCCAGAAAGTCCTGGCCGACCTGTCTTCCCTGGAGCAGGCCTTGGACATGTACCGTCTCGACAATCTGCGCTTCCCCAGTTCAGAACAAGGTTTGCCAGCGCTGACCAGCAAGCCGCAGGTCGACCCGCTGCCACGTAGCTGGCGGGCTGACGGTTACATTCGGCGTTTGCCGCAAGACCCTTGGGGCAATGACTACCGTTACCGTACGCCGGGCCAGAATGGGCGCGTCGACATCTATTCCCTGGGGGCCGACGGGCAGGAGGGTGGCGAAGACACCGACGCCGATATCGGTAACTGGAATCTCTAGGCATGGTGCGTTCACAAGGTTTTTCGCTCCTGGAAATGCTGGTGGTGGTGTTGATCGTAGGTCTGTTCAGCACGCTGGTAGTAGCCCGGCTTGACGGTGGTCAAGCACCATTACTCCAGGCCCTCGAACAACTGGCCAGTGAGGTCCGGATTCAGGCCGCACAGGCCCGTCATGGCGGGCAGTTGCTGGGGCTGCGCTGGAATGGCCGAACGCCTGAGCTCGTCCGTTTGCAAGTGATCAACGGTCAGTCGGTGTGGCAGGTTGAGCCATGGCGGTCTGTGCCATGGCCGCTACAGTTACAGGCGGATTGGCCGGTGACCCGCGAACCACAGGTGGTGTTCACGCCCTCGGGGTTGGCCGGGCCGGTGTCGCTGACCTGGCACTGGCCGCAAGGTAGCCAGCGTTGGCAATGGCGTGCCGATAACTCCCTGGAAATCACGAGCCCGCCATGAAACGTCAACGCGGTTTCACCTTGCTGGAAGTGACAGTCGCCCTGGGCATTGCGGCGCTGATGGCGGTTATGCTTAGCCAGATGTTGCGCCAACGTATCGCCGTGCATCAGGCGGTTCAGCACCACCAACTCGGCAATTTGTGCGCGCGAGAGCTGGAAGTCCGCTTTGGCGTTGAGCGTTACTGGCCAGCGATCAATCAGGTCCGCGGTGAACTGCGCCAGGGCCAGTCCACCTGTCACTGGCAGTTAGAGCTAGGCAACACCGGGGTCAATCGCTTGCGCCGAGGTGAACTGGCGTTGTTCGCTGACCCTGAGCGTCGCGAACCGTTGGGTAATTTCAGTCTGTTTCTGGTGCGGCCTTGAAGCGCGCGCAGCAGGGCCTGACCCTGATTGAGTTGCTGGTGGCGATGGCACTGACGGCGGTGCTGGGCGTGTTGTTGGCGTCGCTGGTCAATGGCTGGGCGACGGTCCGTGAGCGCTTGCAGGACTCGGGAAACGAATTGACTGTATTGGAGTTTTGCCTATCCCTGGAACGTCGTTTCGACGGTCTGGTTTTGCGTCAGTTGTATGAGCGGCGCTTGCCGCAGGACTTTGCCTGGTTCGATTGGCAACCCTCTCCCGGACAACTGCAATGGGTCGCGCTGGCAGCGTGGCCGTCCGCCGAATTGCCGTCGCGGGTGCAACGTCAGCGCCTGGCGTTCGATGCTCGGGATCGGCGCCTGGACCTGTGGGTCTCGGCTGATCTGTATGCCGCTGATATCCCACGCTGGGAGCTGCGCGAGTCTCTTGACGGAGTCGAGCAGGCCCGTTTCAGCTTCTACCAGGGGACGCGCTGGCTAGCGTTTCCTTCCACCGTCGCCGCTCAGCCCAATCGAGGCGTGCGACTTGAGTTCGCGCGTCATGGAGCCCCTTATGTCTGTACCTTTTCCTTACCCGATACGCAGCCATGAGTCGGAGCCCAGGGATGTTTGAGCGCCTGATGTCGCGGTCACGCTTACCGTCGCGGGAGTGGTTGCTGGTGCGTCCGTCGACAATGCCCGAAGCGGCGTGGCAATGGCTGCATTACTCGGCGCAGCAGGTACGCCAGAGCGGCACATGGCCGCCACCGGCTGACTGCCTGCATCTGCCCACGGCATTGATCATTCCGGCGTTGCATTGCAGTCATTTCTGCTTGCCTGCACCGCCCGGGCTCAAGCGCCATGAATGGCCGCAATTGTTCGAAGAGTATGTACAGCAGCCCGTCGAGAGCTTGCTGGTGAGTTGCCTGTCCCGCGAAACCGGGCATCTCGAATTGCTGGTGATGCAACGCGAAAAGGTCGAGCGCTGGCTGGCTGAGTGTGCCGAATTGGGCTTGTTGATCACCCACGGCTGGGCCGAGATGCAGTTGTTGCCGCAGCCCGAAGCCGGACAGGCCGTGCGTTGGCAGCGTGAGCAGGTGGTCTGTCTGAAAATGGGTGGTGGTGCCCAACCCCGCAAATGGCTCGTGTGGCCAGACGTCCTGGGTCAGATCTTACCCCCGGCCTGGCGCGAGGTTCCTGCCGAGCATATCGAAGGGGCCTGGCCTTCACGACTGGCCCCGCTGGGGCACTTACCCAGCGTGCTGGACTGCCCTCGACCCGCTCGGTCAGGGAGCCTGCGATACCCGTCGCTGACCCGCTTGCAACGCCGTTTACTCGGTGGGTGCGCATTGTTGGTGGTCAGTTGGGGCGGGGTGTATCTGTTGCAGACCTGGCAGCAACTTGAGGTTTGGAAGGCGCAAGTTGCGACGGTCGCGGGCCCCGGCAGAACCATCGAGCAGGCCCGCGGAGCCTTAGCACGACTGAAGAGCCGCGAGGACGACTGGCGTGTACGTCAGCAGCAGGTGGTCATGCTGGAACAGGCCGTTTCCGAGTGGTTGGCGCGCGAGCCCGGCTGGTCGGTGTCGAATAATGATTTCGATGGTCGCTTGTGGACCCTGGGCCTCAGCGGTCCAGGGCCTCTGCCCGCGCAACATTGGCAAGCCATTGCCCTCAGTGTTGGCGCCGAGCTGCGGGTCGAGCCGCAGGGGGCGGTATTCGATCTGGGGGAGCAACCATGAAACAACAGTTACGTCAAAGTATTGCCAGCTTCGAAGAGCTGCCACCCGTTCGTCGCTACTGTCTGCTGGCCGGTGGGGTGCTGGTTCTGATGCTGGCTCTGGTCTTGTTGTCGCGGCCGCTGCGGGCTGTCTGGCAGGATGCGCGCCAGTGGCAGACACTGGCCCGACAGGTACAAAACCTGACGCCAGCGGTGGTGTTTTCCAACGAGCAATGGCAGGCGCTGGCGGTGACGGGTCAATTGGTCCTGACGCAGGTCGAGCGTCAGGGCGATGTATGGCGGGTGCAAGGCGAACTGCCTCGACCACAGGCCCTGACACAGTTGATGCGTACGTTGCAGGAACAGGGTGGTCGACCGCTGCGCTGGAGCCTTAAGCGCGGCGCCCAAAGTTATGTTTTTAGCCTGGATGTCGCTGGTACGACGGGGTCGCCATGATTCGCACGATGGTCTGGGGCACGCTGGTATTTGTCCTTACCCTGCTGCTCAATCTGCCGGCGGCTTTTGTCGTCCGGCAATTCGCCTGGTCGCCAGACTGGCAACCAGGCGAAGTCTCGGGAAGTCTGTGGGACGGCCAGATGACCCGGTTGGGGGCCGTGGGACCGTTGGCATGGAAGGTTGAGCCCTGGGCACGGGCAGTCCGGCTGAGCGTGGCGTTTCAACAGCGCAACTGGGATTTATCAATCCACGGTTGGCCGTGGGACTGGCAGGCACAGTTAGTGCCGGGCGCGGTCAGGGCAACGCCAACGGCTGCCTTTCTCCTGGCCGGGCAGTGGAACGGTGGATTGCAGCTCAGCGGTTCGGGTCGAACCTGTCGCAGCAGTGAAGGGGCATTGAACGGTTCGCACCTGACCTTGCTGACCCCCTGGATGATCAACCTGGGCGCCACCCGAATTCAGCTGGAATGCCGGGACGGATTGAAGCTGCGGGCTGACCTGCAACTGGACGGCGTGCATCGGTTTGACGTCGAAGCCGATGTGGGCCGCCAGCGGCTGCAGATCGATGGCTGGGCAGAGTCCGGTGCCGCACTTACGCCATTGTTGGTTCAGAGTCGTTGGCTGTCGCCGGGAGAAAAGCGCTTCAGCAAGGTACTGGGCGTTCGCTGATGCGCAACGTCTTCTATTTAAATGTGTTTATCGGGTCGAAAATACTGCCATGCGCATCGAGCGCCGCGACGTTCAGGCAATAATGCCCTTCGCAGTCGCTTCCTTGATCCAGGATGGGAACTCTTCCATCAGCTTGTCGTAGAGTTCCTCTTCAGAGATATCGTTCAGGTCATCCAGTGCGAAGAAACCGCAGTTATCAATGGTCCTTCCGGACATATCGTCTAACCGCTCAAGGATCCCGTAGTTCCGCCCTCCGACACCCACGAACTGCCAGAAGCAGGGAAGTGCGGCCGCCTCAGTAATCAGCTTCGTTATGGCGCGGTCTTCATGGATCCCACCATCGCTGATGAACAGGACGTAGACGGGAGTCTTGTCGCTAGATTTGGCGTAGAAGTCGATCACCTGGCGAATAACCTTGGGTTCGTCATTGATCCGCTGGCCGACCCCCCATTTTTTCCAGCCGCCATCCTCGCTGTTCACGTAGTCCGAGTAGTTGGCCATGCTCACTTCAGACAGCTTGCAGGGCTTGGCCCCGAACGCCCAGCAATCGAGCGCGCCATCGTCGTCGAATGCAACCGCCAGAGGCAGTAGTCGATTGATGACTTCTTGAACTTTCCCTCGGGAGTATTGGCCATTCATCGAGCCACTGGCGTCGAGCACCAGTGCTACGCGCGCTTTCAGCTCCGTGAGTTTGACCTTTTCCAGGCTGATCTGCGCTTTCTTGGCCAGGCTCACCAGGAGAGGCGCACCTGCAGCAATTTTTTTCTCAAAAGAAATCCTGGAGGATGAGGGGAGCGGGGCTCCTGGTGCTGGCGCTGGCGCAGCAGTTTGCTCAGCCACCTCGCCGCCAAAGTGGCGAACCAGGGCATCCAGACCGTCATTGAAGCCTTGCAAGTTGGACTGGAGCCGCCATACACCGTCCTTTCGATAGATGTCGGCAACCATGATTGCCTTTTCCCCTGCGAAGTCTCCACCCGAGAAGTTGCACGTAGCACGCTGATGGCCATCAAGCTGATGAATTGCGAAGAAGCTGGCCGTGATGTCCTTCATCGCGCCATTGCCATCGATCGATGCCGTGAAAACCAAACGGTCAATGGTTGCGGGCAGCGTCCCAAGGTTCAATTTGAAATCGCCACCGCTCAGCAGGGTCACGCTATTACAGGGCGTAGCAGGCTGATTAAAAAAGGTCATGTAACGGTCATCAGACAATTTTCCGCTGGCATCAAGGCCAAAGCATACGAAGTCGATGACATTGGGGGACTTGATCGCGATGGACAGCGTCAGTTGGTCACCTTGGATGATGCTCGACAGGGGCAATCGTTGCCCTTGGGTAATCTGCATGCCACGTCCTTTTGATCGTCAATGAAAGGGATTTATCTTACAAGCTTGCCAAGAATTGATCATTGCCCGTGATCCCTGTTTTCAGGATGACGGGCAGATGTTCATAACCGCGGGGTAGGGCGTCGGATGTGCCCTTCAGCAACGCTCGCTCAAAGTCTATATAATGCGCGTCCGTTCGTGTCAGGGTCCTGAGGCTCTGATGCAGGACTTATCTTCCGGCCATTGCCGCCGGCCATTGCTGCAAGCACCGGTTCAACGTGCTAGCGCACGCTTTGCCTTAGACCTGGAACGCTCTTTGCGTTCCGTCTCTTGCCAGCCTTCACGATGACAACCCAGCGGACCGCTGTCCGATGCCACCTGCCTGTCAGGAACCCCGGGTTGTTTTGCGCCTGCCGATTTCGGTCTTTCATTACGTCTGTGATGACTGTGGCGCGCATAAAGGAGAAAGGAATGTTCCAACTTTCCACCCCCACCGTCTTGCTGCTTCTGTTCTGTTTCTATGGCTTGACCTTTTTAGTGTCGTTGCGCGTGGGTCGCAAGGATGAAAACGTCGACGGCTATATGGTTTCCAATAACTCTATTGGTTTTGGCATGGCGGCTGCCAGCATGACCGCTACCTGGATCTGGGCCGCTTCGTTCTACGCGGCAGCCACCGCCGGCTACAAGTTCGGCATCTCTGGCGCGCTGCATTACGGCTTTTGGGGGGCGTTGATGATTTTGTTTATCTACCCCTTTGGCCGGCGCTTTCGCGCACTGGCGCCCAAGGCCCACACCCTGGCAGAGATCATGCACGCCCGCCACGGGCGTTCCAGCCAGATGATTCTGGCAGGCTCGAATATCGTCGGCAGCATAATCAGTTTGATGGTCAACTTTACCGCTGCTGGTGCGTTGGTTGCCGTGTTGTCCCCGCTGAGCTTTATTCAGGGGGTGTTGATCGCCGGTTTCGGGATTTTGAGTTACACCATCTGGTCAGGCTTTCGCTCTTCAGTCCTGACGGACTTCGGCCAGCTGATCGCTATGATCTTCGCCGCCGTGGTGATTATTCCCATTATTTTCTTCCAGCTTGGCGGTCCGGAACTTTTCGCCCAAGGCATGCCGAACATTTCCGCGGAGCAAGCCAGCTTCTATTCGAAAACCGCCATTCTGGAGCAGGGCGCACCGTATTTTGTTGCGGTATTGGCTTACGCCATTGGTAACCAAACGATTGCCCAGCGATTGTTTGCGGTGCGTGAGGACTTGATGAAGTCGACCTTTATCACGGCCACCATTGGTTATGCATCGATTGTGATTGGCCTGGGCATGCTGGGTTTCCTGGCCTTGCTGGCCGGTGTGCAACCGGTGGATGGCGATTTGAATAACCTGATCCCGCAAATGGCCTCGACGTACCTGCCGCCGTTTGCAATCGGGCTGTTTTTCATCATGGTAATCGGTTCGCTGTCGTCGACCGCCGATTCGGATTTATCGGCGCTGTCCGCACTGGTGATGACTGATGTATATGGCAAGAACCTGGCCAAAGGTAAGCCAAACCCCAAAACCATGTTGTTCGTCGGGCGTTTGACCATGGTCGTTGCGACGATGCTCGCCGTGGTATTCGCCAGCCTCAAGCTGGACATCCTGACCATGCTTATCTTCGTGGGCGCGTTATGGGGCGCTATCGTATTTCCGGTAATAGCCAGTCTGTACTGGGGGCGAATCACCAATGCCGCCTTTACCAGTGCGGCCGTCGCAGGTTTTCTGATGTTTATCGTCGCGCGCTTCGAACTGCTTGAGTTGCAAGGCGCAGTGGCACTGTTCTTCGAGTTGTTTGCATCAATCGGTGGTGGGGTGGTGATTGGCTTGATGGCCTTCGGCTTCTTCGGCCGCAAGGTCGGGTTTACGTTTGGCGGGCTCGCTTTTTTGATTCTGGCGCCGTTTGCGTTCGGCTTTTTGCGTGATTACACGGTATTGCTCAGCTCACTCACTGCCTACGGCGTCAGCACCGTGGTTTGTGTAGTGGTGAGCTTGATGTCCAACGAAGATTTCGACTTTGATTGCATCAACGAACGTGTCGTGGCCTTCCACTACGGCGCCAATGGCGCCACTGAAAACAAAGGAGTTTCCCCATGTCCGGTTTTGCGTTAACCCTGTATGTATTGATCTGGCCCGTCATTGCGGCGGCCGTGATGATCACCTTGTGCGTCAGCTTGTACCGAGACATGCGCAAGGCAAAACGTGAAGGCACTGATCTGGTGTAAACCGATCCGAGGTGCGGGCAAGCGATAGGTGTTTGTCCGTACCCATTTCAGCCTCACTCCAACCTTCACTTTGCATCCAATGCAGCAGCGATCCCACGTGCTGAGCTGACAATCATCAATCGGTATTTGAAGAATGAATCGTCCGCTGTTTATTTCTCTAGATGGGCCCAAGGGAACCGGCAAAACCACACTGTTGGAGGCCGTTACGAAAGTACTGAGGGCAGACAACAAAAAGGTGATCCGACTTTGCGAGAAAAAAAGCGATCCCTATAGGGGTGAAACAATGGCCCTCGTTAACAAGCTCGTCAGAAATCCCAGCCGGGATTTGGAGTTGGGGGTTTGTGAGCGCTTTGCTGATAGCCGTACCTGGATTTCCCAGCACGTGCTGGCCAAGCAGCCACCTGGCAGCATCATCTTGATCGATCGCTGGTACCCGTCTGATGCCGCGTTTCGCCGGATAATCCCGTTTGCAGAGATTCTACAGCTAAATATTGATCGAAACGTGCGAGTGCCAGACCTGCATGTCGGGGTTGTCACCGCCCCTGATATTTCATGGGCGAGGGCAGCGGCACGACAGCGTGGGCTGAGCAGTACTGTGATCCATAAGCTGGAAGAACATGTTGCTTGTACCCAGGCGTTCGAGCGAGCGATTGCAGATCACGGCTGGTTTTTATGCCGTAATGAAGGAACGATTGAAAACGCAACGATGCAGGTGATTTCTGAGATCTATAGAGTCCTTCGATGCCCGTAGGCGAAGTTCGCTGCGCCGGCCTTGATGCGGTTGAGATAGCCGTAGATATAGATCGTTAGCAGGATCGAAGGGGTGATTTGGGGTGGGTCTTACCACTGCAGAACGCGTGTCGAAAACTTCAACTATGCTCAGGATTCTAGCCACGGAAGGGTGGATGCAGCAATGTTCAAGGTCTTCAGTTGCTACGTTCCTCTCTACGCTTCAGTCATCCTTTCCGGGTGCTCCACTGCCCCATCGCTAGATGATTCGCTGAAAAGAGACCGTGCGCTGATCAATGACAAAGGTGTCTCGCGAAACGTCAGATCCTTGTAGACGAACAAGGCTATGAACGCCGAATACACGGCGGCAACGGCAGCGGCTTCCGTCGGCGTGAACATCCCGGTGTAAATGCCACCCAGGAAGACGCTCTTAGGAGCCGTTGTGTCTGCGTACATTCTGATTAGCAGCTAATTCAACAGGAATTCGTTCTGTTGAGTCATCTGCAAAACAGTTTTCTCCAAACGCAGTAAAAACTCTTTCCGGGGCTGTCCTCCGCCATATCCGGCGAGTGCACCATTTGTCGCTATGACACGATGACAGGGGACGACAATGGACAAGCGATTGTGTCCATTTGCATTCCCTACTGCTTGGCTTGCACCTGGCTTCCCGATGCCCCTAGCGATGGCACCGTAGGTTGAAATGGTTCCATAGTCGATTTTTAGAAGCTCTGCCCACACAACTCTGTCAAAAGAAGTGCCTGGCATATGGAGCTGTACTGAAAACCTTTTTAGCTTTCCATCAAAGTAAAGTTTTAGTTGCACTTCGATCTGCTTGATGTGGGGATGCTCTCCAGGCGCAATTGAATACCCATGACGCCCGCGCAGTTCATTTAATTCAGCGGTTAGGGCCGGGCGGTCAAGAAATTCGAGGAGTACCAAACCTCGCTCCTCTGCCATGGCAATCATTGGGCCCAGCGGTGTGGTCAGATGGCGATAAAGCAGGAGCGACGTTTCAGCTGCCTTACCAGGGGGAATTTGAAATGTTTTTTTGAAAGCATCTCTAAAGCCACTCAATGACTCGTATCCTAGGTCAAATGCCGTGTTATCCAGCGTTTCGCCCGAAGAAATGCGGCCTAGGGCGACACCGAGTCTTCTAGAACGCATCCATGCATGAAAAGTCATGCCAAAATTTTGTTTGAACCACCTGCGTAATCGTAACGGATCGATACCACGCGTAGTTAGGTCAGCATCACTCCAGCGAGCTTCAGGTGATGCAGATACAGAGGCTAGCAGCCCCTTGACCCAATCTGGAGCGGAAGCTGCGAGATCCAATGGCTTGCATCGTAAGCAAGGCCGATAACCTGCTGCCATCGCTTCGTCGGCCTGCGAAAAAAACTCTACATTTTCAGGCTTTGGCTTACGTGCACCACACGTAGGGCGGCAAAAAATACCTGTAGTTTTGACAGCAGTAAAAAAAACGCCCTCATAGGCAGTGTCGCTGCATAGCATTGCACTTACCATCTCGCTCCTGGGCGGAAGAGCATTGTTGTAAGATCTCATAGACCGTAGCCTCATCCTAGATTGGGCGTGAAAATCGCTTTCTATATGCGGGAAACAGCGGCAATTTCCAGACGAATCACAGATTAATACGTGAATGATTACGCTTGGCTTAGTTGTCTTGTTGCCATGAGTCTATTCAGACTGCTGTAGGTATATGCGTCCAATGGGTGCTCAAAAAGCTTTCCCGTTCGCAAAAAGCTCTTGGCGATTGCGTTGCTCGCGCCATATAAGAACTCAGCAATGCTGGAACCTGCGCTTAGCCGTTTGACTCCTAGACTCGTCAATTCGTCTATGTCTGGTTGGCCGTTCCAAGAAAGCAGGTTTACGGGTAATCGCGTTGCCTTGCACAGCGTGGCAATGTCGTTTTCCTCAACCATTCCGGCTGCAAAAATGCCGTCTGCACCTGCTTGCTCGAACAGCGATGCACGGGAGAGGGGCTCTGCCAATTGTCGCGCTGGTTCTACCAAACATCTCAGATAAACGTCAGTTCGTACGTTCACGAACAGGTCGATTCCAAGCTTGCTTGCTACCTTCTTTGCCACTTCGATTTTTCGCAAAATCAGATCGGTGCTGCCTGCTCCGTCCTCAATGTTGATTCCAACGGCTCCCGCCCTAACTACGCAGTCAATAACTTTAGCAACCGACTCAAGGTCGTCGGAATAGCCCCCTTCGACATCGACCGTGAGGGGAACTGCAAGCACTCGAACCATTGAGTCAACTGTAGTAGTCAGCAATTTTAGGGGAAGGTGATTGCCATCTTGGTATCCATGCGCCCAAGCAACGGCGGCGCTGCTGGTCGCGACTGCCTTACTCCCTACGCTCTCGACAATACGTGCGCTGCCAGCATCGCTCACGTTGGCGAGTACCAACAAATTATCCTGGTGAAGGTTGCGGAAAACCGTACTTAGTGGCGTCATTCAGTGGTACCCGGTGAGAGAAGACAGGTACAGATCGCGCTATCGTAAGCTGACTACATCGACGTCTCCACCGAGAAATCGACAGTGATTTAATAGCTAGCGAATATAATTTTTGCGGGCTAGGGAGGTGAATACCTACCCAAAAGTCTGCTAAACGACGTTGCCTTACACATCCAGTCATCGCTGGGATCGGGTAGGTGACTTCCCCGGACGCTTACGGGGACCTCAGGTATTGCCAAAGATAAATGCCCGCATTTCCCGCAGTATGGAACGGTAGCCATGACCGTGGATTCCTCACCCTGGATGTATGGGGCAATGCGGGATTTGGCTGCTTACTATACCGGGCGCGTGGCGGCGCTTTTCGACGGGCAGGGCAACGGCGCCGCATATAGTTTCAATGCGCTGAAGCCCGACTTCGAGTGGCGGGTCACAGTTCAATTACATGACGATGTTTGCGTGATATGAATGCGATTGTGCTGGTGGCAGCCAGCTGCGCTTTTCCATTTCCTAGGCCATAGGTCGATTGGAGTCGGCATTCACAAACGGAAAAGGTTCTCTAGCTAGACGACACGGAGCAAACGCCCGTATGCTCTCGATTCCTTATCTGCATGGACTCCTTCGTGGACCCCAGCCCCGCAACACACAGCCGCTGTCCAGATTCTGAATTTGGTCGTGCCGCCAAATGATCGAAACTATCCTTACCCTCACTCTTGGCATCCTGGTCATCCTGGCGATCATCGCAGTGAATGGCTATTTTGTTGCGCAAGAATTTGCCTACATGGCGGTTGACCGTACCAGGCTCTCAGCATTGGCTGCTGCCGGTGATACGTCGGCAAAGCGCGCATTAGCCGTCACGAACCGCACAAGCTTTATGCTGTCGGGTGCCCAGCTTGGCATTACCGTCACAGGCTTACTTGTTGGTTATGTCGCGGAGCCCTTGGTAGGTGAGTCTTTAGGTGTTCTGCTCGCAGGAACCGGTATTCCGGTTGAAGCTAGGGTGGCCGTCGGTACAGGTCTAGCCCTAGTTGCGGCTACGATTATCCAAATGATCGTGGGTGAGCTTTATCCGAAAAATCTTGCCATTGCGAACCCTGAGCCCCTGTCGCTTGGGCTTGCCCGCTCCACGCTCTTTTATATGTCGGCCTTCGGCTGGCTAATCAGTTTCTTCGACAAATCTGCCAACCTTCTCCTGAAATTACTGCGTATCGAGCCGATTCATGATCTCGACGTGAGCGCCTCGGCTACCGATCTGCCGCACATAATCGCTGACTCGCGCGACAGTGGCGACCTACCACGTGAGCTTTCACTCATGATGGATCGCATCCTCGACTTCCCGCAACGCAATGTCGAGCACGCTATGGTGCCCAGATCACAAGTTGACTGGGTTGAGCCAGATACGACGCTCGAAGAGCTGCGAGGGCTGATGGCGCGTGCCCACACCCGATACCCGGTGATTGATGACGATGATGCCCCTGTGGGCGTTGTACATCTCGCCGACGTGCTTGCACGTCTCTCCACGGGAAGCAGTAATGAGACCGTTGCATCGCTGATGAGACCTGCCAAGGTGCTGCCGACGCTGATGCTGCTGCCAGATGCTCTTGATCAGTTGGTTCAAACAACCGATCAGTTAGCTTGTGTTATCGACGAGTATGGTGGTTTCGCTGGGGTGCTCACGATTGAAGATCTCGCCATGGAAATCGTCGGTGACATTACCGATGAGCATGATGCCGAAGTCGGCGATGCCATCGTGTCTGAAGGGGAAAACATCTGGACAATGGAAGGCGACGTTCACCTCGACGAGGTCAGGCGCATTATTGGTCACGACCTGCCGCGCGTTGATGTTGAGACGGTGGCAGGTATGCTGATCGCTGAGCTTGGCGCACTGCCTGGAGAAGGCGACACAGTCACCGTTGATCTACCTATCGATGCTGCCGAACTGGTCTCCGACGAGCCGGTGAGATATCGACTCGAAGTTGATGTCCTGCGTATTGAACGACATGTTCCGACTGAAGTTCGCGTACGGCTGGTCAAAGTGTCTATGGCGGAGGAAGGCCAATGAATGATCCGCTGATAGTCACGATAGCAACAGTCGCGCTCATCGCGCTGAGTGGCTTGTTTGTTGTCATCGAGTTCGCGTTGCTCGGCGCTCGCCGGCACCGCCTTGAAGAGCTGGCCGTCAACAGTCCGTCTGCTCGTGCTGCGCTGCGCGGCATGAATGATTTGACGTTGATGCTTGCCGGTGCTCAGTTGGGTATCACGCTGTGTACTTTTGCCCTAGGTGCGGTGACGAAACCTGCGGTCGACTTATGGCTTGGCCCAGTGTTCATCGCGTGGGGCTTGCCTGAGTGGGCTGCTGGTGGCGCAGCTTTCGGCTTCGCGCTTTTCCTGGTGACATTCTTACACCTGGTTGTTGGTGAGATGGCGCCCAAGTCCTGGGCCATTGCACACCCGGAAAGATCCGCTCTGGCAATTGGCATCGTCTCGCGCATCTATACCTGGCCGCTACGTCCGCTGTTGCGCTGGGTGAATCGAATCGCCAACCGTCTCGTAAAAGCCTCAGGTGTTGAGCCAGTTGAAAGCGCCGCAGTTGGTGGTCAGGATATTGAGACCATAAGGCAACTCGTTGAGCATTCGGCGAAGGTCGGCACGCTACAGCCGCAGATGCAGCAGCAGATTTCAGGCCTGATCGACCTGGGCACGCTACCCGTCGAAGCTCTGCTAATCGAACGGGAGGCGCTGGTTCACGTTACGCGGGATGCGACGGTGGCGGATGTCCGTACTGCGGCCATCCAGTCTGGGCACCTGCGCATTCTCGTGCTGGGAACCGAGGGCATACAACCCTCGGTGGTTCACGTACGCGACACCTTGCTTGAGCCAGAGACTCGGTTTGCGCATGAGCTTGCACGAGAAGCTTTTGTGCTTGACGCGAAAACCCCCGTCTATGAAGCGCTTGCGCGCATGCGTAAATCGAGCACTCAGCTTGCTTTAGTCGTGAGCGCGGATCGCTTGCTGGGCGTTGTAACACTGGCCGACATCCTCAAACGAGTACTCCCTGCGGCCTCTAATGCCTAGCGTCCGCACATATAGATGCTGAGAGTTTCCCCGTAGCTATTTGGCAGTTACACCTTGCTTGGGAAAGACAGTTTTCAGCTGAGGTCAAAACCACATCAGCACCAACAGCCGGCAGCGATAGTGGCGGTTTTTTTTCTTCAGTGATCCGCATCTCCCTTGATGGCCAAAACGCTGCAAGGCACCTGATACAGAACATGCTCCGTGGTACTGCCAACCAGCTTGTCCACCCCTTTGTGATGGGTATTTCCCATTACGAAGACATCCGCTCGAGTATGAGTGGCAAAGTCGGCCATCGCTTTGGTTGGCGGTCCTGCAATGAAGTGTTGTCGCTCAGGTGGCACGCCGTGGCGTCCAGCCAAGGCAATGAAGCACTTTTCGAGTGACCGGCGCACGTCGTTGCTGAAGCCTGGCATCGTCACGGCGCCAGCACCTGCATCAGAGAAATGTGTGTGTGTCAGTTCATAGGCATACAGCATGTGCAATTCAGCATCACATTGCGTCGCCAATTCGTTCGCCGCCTGAATGACGCTGTCGTTGATTCCGCTGATCTGACCCTCTGGATGCGATGGGTCAACCGCTGCCACAATCACCCGAGGAAGCGGACACCTGACTTTGCTGACCAGATGTATGGGGGTCGGACATTTGCGCAACAACTGCCAATCCAAAGGCGTGACGAATACGCGTTTGAGCGCTGATTCATGATGTACGTCCTTGATAATCAGGTCCGGCTGCATTTCAGCCACATGCCCAAGGATCTCTTGCAGCGGGTCACGGGTCAATGCAACTTCGGTGGTCACATTGATGCCCTTCCTGCGCATGAGTTCGGCCTCATCCTTCAACCACTGCAGGTTCTCCTGCCGGCAACTCTCACGAAGTTGTTCACTGTTGCTCATTAACCGCATAAGGTCGAAGTCTTCGATAAACACCGCGATATGCAGCGCTGCTCCTGTAGCATCGGCCAGTGCGATTGCCCGCTCCATCGCCGGCGAGTGACGCATGGTTGGACCTGCGATCAGAAAGAGTCGTTGATACTGCCTCATGTGACACCTCCAAACGTTTTGGGTTATTCGCTAGCGCCCCCAGCACTTTCGCTTGTCCCACCATTGGCGATCTTTTATCGCCTCAACTACCTGGATCGACACTATCAATATACGCCTGCATCACCGGCATTAAGATGCTGATCTTCGCCAACCAGCAGCCAGACCTCGAAAAGAACCCTTTGCTGCAAAGTTGCAGGCCAAGATTGCTTCATCGATATCCAGATCTCGGCTTTTGGCATAGGAGTAGAAAGCCTGGATTGCCCACAGGTGCGACGCAGCCGTGTTGAAAGCGCGTTGCCTGAGCTTGAGTTGAACGTAGATGAACGGGACGAGCATGGGCAACGGCGCGGCATCACCAGCCTGCACGAGCAGCGGTACACGCTGACCTGAAGAGAAACGGCACTGAATCAGTTTCATCGGCAGCCACTGCGATTGCCAGGTATCAATGAATGCTTGAGGCCAGTTCGAATATCGGGATGTACATCAGGATTACGATGACCCCGATCAACAGGCCGATGAAGGTCATCAGCAGCGGTTCGAACAGCCGTACAAACCACTCGATCCAGCGGCTGATTTCTTCGTCGTAGAAGTCGGCGCTGCGCTCCATCATTTGCCCGAGGTTGCCGGACTGCTCGCCAGCGCGCAGCAGCCGCAGGGAGACGGGCGTCACCAGATGATTGCGCTCCAGCGCGACCGACAACGATTGTCCCTCGCGCACCCGTTCACAGGCCTGGTCCAGGCGTGTCCGCGAAGCGACGGTGAGCAGGCCCCGAACCATCCCCATGGCTGTGACGAGAGGGATGCCACCTTGCAGCAGAATCCCCAGGGAGCGATAGAAGCGCGCCAGTTCATACATAAAGATCCGTTGATGCACCGCCGGGAGTTTTTCGATTACCCGATCCACGCTCCGGCGAAAGGCAGGTTGACGCTGCAAGGCGGCAAGGGCGGTGACGGTCGCCGCCAATGCGCCGAAAAACTCAACCTGATGCGCGTGCAGAAACATGCCGCTGCTCATCAGGATCTGTGATAACCATGGCAGGTTCGAGCCGAGGCCTTCGAACACCAGGCTGAAGCGCGGCACCACATAGCCCATCAAGAACAGCACCACGCCACTGCCGACAATCAGCAACAGCATTGGGTAGATCGAGGCGCTGACGATTTTCTGCCGCACTTCGTCCATGCGCTGGCGATAGCTGACGTAGCGACCCAAGGCCTCGCCCACGCCGCCGGTCTTTTCACTCGATTGCACCAGCGCCACGTACAGCGGCGCAAACACCTCCGACAACTGGCCCAATGCTTGGGAGAACGACTTGCCCTCATACAGCAGGCGCACCAGTTCGCTTAGGGTTTTGCGGGCCTGGGGCGCGGTTTCTTTTTCCGCCAGGCTTTCCAGCGCATCGATCAACGGCAATCCGGCGTTGAGCAAGGTGGTCAGTTCCTGGCTGAACAACACCAGGTTGAATGTCTCGCGCTGTCGCAGGCGCAACACTCTCCAGTGCCTTTCTGCCTGCAGGCTGATCACGCGCAGGCCCTGGTCTTCGACGATGCGTCGGGCTTCGCTGTGGCCGGGGGCCTCGACCGTCATCGAGACCACGCTGGCCTTGCCGACTGCTTTGAGATGAAAGCGCATTAGGGTCGCTCCGCTCATTGCCAGTTGGTGACTTCAGCGTTTTCGCCGTCGCCACCGGGTTGCCCGTCTTTGCCCATCGACAGCAGGTCGTACTCGCTGTTTTCCCCGGGATAGCGGTAGGCGTAGTTGCGGCCCCAGGGATCCTGGGGCAACTTCTTCTGCAAATAGGGGCCGGTCCAGCGGGTTTCGTCGCTTGGTGCGGTGACCAGCGCCTGTAATCCCTGCTCGGTAGACGGGTAGTGGCCGACCTCCAGTCGATACAGATCCAGCGCCTTGCCCAGGCCTTCGATCTGCGCCTTGGCGACCTTCACTTCCGAGCGGCCCAACTGGGCGAAATACTTCGGCGCGACGATGCCGGCCAACAACCCCAGCACCACCAACACCACCAACAGTTCGAGCAAGGTGAACCCGCTTTGAGTGCGCGGGGCGGAACACGGACGCTGATTCATGATGACCTCATCCAGTCGACAGCAGGGTCGCTATGAGGGCTTATGCAATTGCCGCGCCCAAGCTCGAAGAACCCGATGCACCCCTTGTAATACAGCCCTTTGCGCCGACGGCACAGTGCTTGCGTATGGCTGTTTGACTACCGGCCATTGGGGCATAAGCCCCGTTTTTTGGGGGCCGGGCAGGGGAGGTACGAAACATGAAAGCACTCACCGCAGGACTGCTCGGCACGCTGCTGCTGACCGGCGTCGCCCAGGCCGATGTCTTCGTTTCCATGGATGCCAAGGGCAGTTATGTTCTGTCCAATGTCCACCGCCCCGGACGGCACTATGAACGGGTGATTCACGAGCCCGAATCCGTCCAGATGAGCATGGATCAGCAACCCCAGATGATTGCCCGCCAGCCTTATGCTGAGCTGGTTTCGGCGGCCGCCACGGCCAACCAGTTGCCGGAGGCGCTGCTGCACGCGTTGATTCAGACCGAGTCCCACTACAACGCTGACGCAACGTCGGCCAAGGGTGCCGGTGGGCTGATGCAACTGATGCCCGACACCGCCCGGGAGCTGGGGGTGACCGACGTCTACGACCCCAAGGCCAATATCCAGGGCGGCGCCCGCTATCTGAAGCGCCTGATGACCTTGTTCGATAACGATATCAGCCTCGCCGTAGCGGCCTATAACGCCGGCCCGCAAGCGGTGCTCAGCCGTGGTGGAGTGATCCCGCCGTTCGCCGAAACCCAACGTTATGTGCCCAGCGTTTTGCGCCAATACCGACGTTTGCAAGGCCTGGCCATCGATGCGCCGCTGTGAACCACCGTCGCGGGGCAGGTTGGCCCAAATGTGGGGGAACCCAGGGCGCACGGAATGTGGGGAATGGGTGGGGGACTTCCCCCGGTTTATCAAATAGAACGTTCTAACATACTGATAAAACAACAAATTATTTATGGCATGCGGATTGCTCCACAGGATTTATCGAGAATTGTTCTTGTGAATACCTACAGCGAGGCCAGTAATCATGACCGGCATACTTCACTTCCCGTCCTTGTTTCAGTTGTCGCTGTTGGTGGTATCGATGCTGGGCATTGAGTTGGCCGAAGCGGCCGTACGTTGTGAGCGCAACCTTGTGGCCAACGTCGTGGCACTCGATCAGCCCCTGATGTTCAACCGCCTCGGTGCGCAGAACGCCAACGGCATGATGTTCGCTCTGCGTCGCGATGTGGTCGACGATCATGAGCGGTCACTGGCCCAGGGAGGTTCGGCGGTGCCTGGCAACGTATCGCTGCGCCCCGACAAGCGTCCGCGGCCCTTGGTGTTGCGCGTTGCCGCAGGTGAATGCCTGACGGTGAACCTGCAAAACCTGCTGGCCTACTCGGCCAATCCCGCCAGCCACGAAAGCGGCGGAGTGGGTGAGATTGAGGGCTCAGTAGAGATCGGTAACGCCGGCAACTTCAAGGTCGATGAGCAAGTCTCCGACCGCTATGTCGGCTTCCAGGTCAACGGTATGCAGGCAGTCAACAGCATCGACGACATTGCGTCCTACAGCGGGCGCAACGCCAACACCCTGGTCGCGCCCGGCGCCACGAGTTCCTACACGTTGTACGCCGAGCGCGAAGGCGCATTTGCCGCCAGCAGCCGCGGCGCGACTTTCGGCGGTGAGGGCGACGCAGGCAACGTGGCCAATGGTCTGTTCGGCGAAGTGGTGGTGGTGCCAAAAGGCGGGCGCAGCTATCGCAATACCGTGACTGAAGAAGAGATGCGCCTGGCCAGCAGCGGTCGCACTCCGGCCGGTCAACCGATTGTCGACTACCAGACGCGCTATCCGCAGCGCGAGCCGTGGATACGCGAAGGCAAAGCTGGCACGCCGATCATCAGCATGGTCGACGGCAATGAAATCATTTCCAGCGAGAGCGATGCGATTGTGATGGGCAGCAATGCTGACGGCAGCTTTCCGCCGTCGACCTATCCGCTGGAAGCCATCGGCAAACGCAACCCCGCCATACCGAACAGGCTGGAACCGTTCCGCGATTTCGCCTCGCAGTTCCAGGATGAAACTGCCGCCACTCAAGCGTTCCCGGCCTACTGGGCCGACCCGGTGATGGCCCACGTGCTGGAGCCGACCCGCGATTCGTTCATGATCAACTATGGCTCCGGCGGCATGGGCGCCGAGGTGGTCGCCAACCGCTTGGGCGTGGGCCCAATGCACGATTGCCTGTCCTGCGCCTATGAAGAGTTCTTCCTCAGCTCCCACGTCGTCGGCGATGTGGCGATGCTAGTGGATGTACCGGCCAACGTAGGCCTGGAAAATATTCGCCCCGGTGAAACGCCGCGCGCCGATCAGGTCGGGGTCAAGGCGACCATGGCGTTGTATCCGTCCGAGCCGTCCAACGTCAATCACAGCTACATCGGCGACTTCGTTAAATTCCGCAATACCCATAACGGCCATGAACAGCACATTTTCCACTTGCACGGGCACCAGTGGTTGTTCAACCCCAACGACGATAACTCCGACTACGTGGACGCCCAAGGCATTGGCCCGGGCGCTGGCTACACCTACGAAATCGCCAACGGTGGCTCGGGCAACCGCAACCGCGTGGCAGGCGATGCCATTTATCACTGCCACTTCTACCCGCACTTTGCCCAGGGCATGTGGAGCATGTGGCGGATCCACGATGTGTTCGAGGAAGGCACCAAACTCGAGGTTTCCCAGCAGGGCGCCGATGGCTTCCACCGCGAGCCGTATGCCTTGCGCAATGGTAAACCGGCTGCGGGCGCACGTGCCCTGCCGGATGGCGAGATCATCGCCGGGACGCCGATTCCAGCGGTCGTGCCATTACCGGGCAAAGCCATGGCACCGATGCCAGGCAAGGTCGCAGTGGTGCCGAAAATTGGCGCAACCCTTGTGGCCGGGGATGATGAGGAGCATCACAGCGGTACCCAAGCCATCGGCTCCCTGGCGCTGGTGGATCGCAGCGAAGCCAACCGCAATCCTGACGGCAGCCTGAAAAACCCGGGTTATCCGTTCTGGATCGGCGGCATGGAAAGTTCAGTCGGCCAGCGTCCGACAACGCCACCGCTGGACATGCTTGACGCCGCTAAAGCCCAAGCCCTGAAAGGCAGCGGCAAGGCGCTGTGGGCCAATCTCGATCCGGCTCAGTCCGGTGGCTGGGATGGCGGTTTGGGACGCCATACCCTGGACGGTTTCTCTTCCGGTGGTACGGCGCACACCATCACCACGTCGCTGGATTTCTCCAAGGAAGTAACCCGGGCCAAACCGATTTACATGCCGGAGGAGGGCACCGAGGTCGAACAGGCGGCGATGGCGTTCCACGCCAAAAAAGACCACCCAAGCTTCGCTGTGCTACCCGGTAATCAAGTGGTGGCGCGTAACTTCCGTACCAACGGTGCACTGCCGATCGCGGGGGCGCCGTACTACGAACCATGCATGGACGATCGGCAAAAACGCCTGACCGCCAGCGCCGGCACAGGTGAGTTCAACAGCGGCGAGCGGGTCGACGGCATATCCGTCACGGGTTTCTCGACCTTTACCGCAGACCGTCCGCGCATCTACAAAGCCGCCAATATCCAGTTCGACGCAGTGTACAACAAGGTCGGCTATCACTTCCCTCAAGCGCGCATCCTTGCCCTGTGGGAGGACGCCTGGCCGGTGATCACCAAGCAACGCCCGCCAGAGCCTCTGGTTATGCGCATGAATACATTTGACTGCGTGCAATACCAGCAAACCAACCTGATTCCGGCCACCTATGAAATGGACGACTATCAGGTGCGCACGCCCACTGACGTAATCGGCCAGCACATTCACCTGCCGAAATGGGACCTGACTGCTGCCGATGGTTCGGCCAACGGTTGGAACTACGAAGACGGCGTGCTTTCCCCCGGTGCCGTGCAAGAACGTGTCCACGCGATTCGCGAGTTCAACCAGTGCGAAGGCACAGACCCGCGTGATGGCACGCCGGCTTGCCCGAAAGCCAAGGCACACCCGTTCTTCGGTCAATATGGCCGCTCTGACTGGATGGGCGCCCGCACGGCGATGCAGCGCTGGTTTGTGGACCCGGTCGTGAACACCAAAGGCGTCGACCGTGGGTTGGGGACCATTTTCACTCACGATCACTTAGGCCCATCGACTCACCAGCAAATTGGTCTGTACGCCACGGTGCTGGCGGAACCGGCTGGTTCGACCTGGTTCCACGCCGAAACCGGCGAGCCGTTGTATAGCGGCGCGCGGCAGGACGGCGGGCCGACGTCGTGGCAAGCGGTGGTGTCCACCGGTGACCTGGACGGTGACGGCAAGAACGACAGCTTCCGTGAGTTCTTCCTTGAGTACAGCGACTTCCAGCATGCCTATGAAGCCGGTGTATATGTCGGCGCTGGCCCGAATGGAGTCCCTGACCCACAAGCCTTCCCGGCCACAGCAGACAGCTTCCGCTACGCGATCAACCCTCCAGTGCGCAAGGAAGCCGAGGCCCTGCTTGAACAAGTGGTCGAAGTGCGTGGCGGATTGACGCCCGGCTGTCCAAGCCGGCCGTGCCCGCAAGCCATCTCGGTGGATGACCCTGGCATGTTCGTGGTCAATTACCGCAACGAACCGCTTGCCCTGCGGGTGTACGACCCAAACAAGGTAGGCCCGGACGGTAAGCGTGGCATGCAGGCTGATGGTCTCGGTGGCGATCTGGCGTATGCCATGCAAAGCCGCACCGATCGTGCGATTCCGGCGATGAACATGGCGCCGAACCTGGTTACAGCCGCGAGAGGTCCTACCGGCGGTACGACGCTGTTCCCGCCACACATCAATCGGGGCGGGTCTGAACCGGGTGACCCGTTCACCCCGATGCTGCGTACCTACACGGGTGACAACGTGCGGCTGCGGGTGCATGCCGGTGGCCACGAGGAAGAGCACAATGTGACCCTGCACGGCGTGAAGTGGCTGCAAAGCGGTTCCGGCTTCGGCAACAGCTCCAACTCCGGCTGGCGTTCGTCGCAGATGATCGGGATCTCCGAGCAGATGGGCTTTCTTGCGCCGGTCTCGATGCTCTCCAGTTCGGCTGCAGCCACGGGTGACTACCTGTACTCGATGGACGCTTCACTGGAAGGCTACTGGAGCGGAATCTGGGGGGTGATGCGCAACTACACCGCCCAGCGCAACGACCTGTTTGCGCTGCCGAACAACCCGAAACCGGCCGGCATGCGCAACACTGTGGCGTTCGTCGGCACCTGCCCAAGGATCGGCGCCAACCCCAATGGCATCGGCACCCGGCCGACCCCTCAGCGTAACTACGAAGTGGTCGCGGCACTGGCCAACGACATTCTCGGCAACCCGCTGAACCTGTCCATGGCCGATCCGGCAGGGCTGGGGCAACACGTCGGCGGGCCTTTGAATCCGGCAGGCGGCACCCTGGTGTACAACTCACGGGCTGTGAGTATTGCGCAAGTCACGGTGAACGACCCCGAGGACGGGACGACCTTCACCATCGGCGGGCAGAGCGGGCCGCTGCATGACCCGACAGCGATCCTCTATGTGCGCAAGGCCGACCTCGATCCGATCACCGGCAAGCTCAAGCCCGGCGTGCCTGTGGAACCGCTGGTACTGCGGGCAGCGGCTGGTGACTGTATCAACATCACCCTGGAGAACCGGTTGCCCCTGGTGATGCCGGACCTGACCCAGACAGCCTCGGTAATGGGCATGGTCAAGCGTGACCGCAACGGTGGCGAAGGCTCGACCACCTTCAGCAATAACCTGATGCGGCCGTCCAGCCATGTCGGCCTGCATGCCCAACTGCTGACGTACGACATCACCAAATCCGACGGGACCAACGTTGGCACCAACCCGATCCAGACGGTGCCACCGCGTGTCGGTAGCACCGGGGCTTACCCGACCCGGTCCTATCAGTACTACGCCGGACACCTGGAGCGCGAAGGCAAACCGATCTCGCAACTGGGCCGCAGCGTCGACAACATCAACGCCACGGCGGTGGAGTTCGGCGGGTTGAATTTCACGCCGGCGGATGTCATCAAGCAGCCGCAAAAAGGCCTGGGCGGGGCGATGAGCATCCTGCCGATCGGCGCCACCTGGGTTGACGACAAACGCAAAGTGTCAGCGACGGTTACCGCCCCGGGGCAAACCACCTACCGTGACTTTGCGATGGTCTGGCAGAAGGCGCTGAACATGCGCTGGGCCAATGGTCGCCCAGTGGAAGGGATTGCCTCGGAGGCCGGTGTACCGACCGACCCGCAGGACAACTCGAGCATGGCAATCAACTATAAAACCGAACCGATGTGGTACCGCTTCGGCCTGCCACCGGATGCGCCGTTCGGCCACGCCGATGGCCATGGTTACGGCGACGTGCCAAACGCACACATGGCCTACAGCAATGCCTTGGTTGGCGGCGATCCACAGACACCGGTGTTGTATGTAAAACCGGGGCAACCGTTCCGCACTCATATCCTGATGCCCACCGGTGGCAGCCGTGGGTCGACCTTCCAGCTCGATGGCCACGTCTGGTCTGTCAACCCGTTCCAGTCGGAGAAAAGCGATCCCGGTGGTTACCCAATGAGCTCGCCGGGAGTGGGCTCGGTGCGGTTCGGCTACAACCCGATGTCGATGTACATCGGCGCTCACGAAAGCATTCTGCCAGCGGCACATTTCAGCTTCATGCACCCAAGCGCCGGGGGCAGCAATGCGATACCGGGCGATTACCTGTTCCGTGACTATGCCGCCTACGGCAACACCGCAGGGCTCTGGGGTTTACTGCGGGTGACCAACGAACCTGAACCGGCTCCGGCACCTTGAGCCACGGCAGACACTGGAAGGGGGAAGCATCATGAACAAGAGCACCAATGTGGCCGGGTGTGTGCTGGTTGTCGGCATGGCACTGGTCTGGCTGGGCATCTGGCGCACGGCGCCGTCCACGCTGCCCGCTGAGGTTGCGCTGGCGAATGCCCGCAGCGGCCAGACGCTGGCGCGTGACGGTGTGTGGGTGGACTTCAAGGTTCAGCCGCTGGCCGAGGACGGTGTGCTGCGCGAAGGCAGTTTCGCGGACGTGCAGTTCCGGGTCCGCGACAGCCACTCGGGCCAGCCGCTGTCGGGGGTGAATCCCGGCGCCTGGCTGGACCCGGAAACTGTCGCTGCTGACCAGGCCCAGGGCCGTGAGAAGAGCTGCAAGTCCCGGGTCGGGGTGTTCCTCAAGTCGAGTATCGGGGCGCGGCCCATGCTCGATATGAACAGCTATTTCCTGCTGGTGATGAACCGTGATGCCAGCGTCTCGGTGGTCGACCCTTCGGTGTCTGTCGGCGGGATCACCAGCACAATGGCACGGGTCGATCTCAAGCAGCCCGCTGTGGATTGGGTCACCACCCGGGACAACAAACGAGTGTTCCTCTCGATGCCGACCGCAGGGGAAGTGGCGGTGCTCGACAGTGAACAATTCAAACTGATTGATTCGGTCACCGCCGGCAGCCAGCCGACGCGGTTAGCGCTGCAACCGGATGAGCGTTTGCTGTGGATCGGCAACAATGCAAACACATCGCAGGAGTCCGGCGTCACGGTGATAGATAGCCATAGCCTCAAAATTCTCAAGCACCTCGCAACAGGCAACGGCCACCACGAAATCGCTTTCAGCAAGGACAGCCGTTACGCCTTCGTCACCAACCGTGACGACGGCACCCTGAGCATCATCGACATCGCCAGCCTGACCATCAGCCGGCAACTCAAGACCGGCACGCACCCTTTGTCAGTGGCTTATTCGGCGCTGTCCGAGGCGGTGTATGTCGCCGACGGCAACGACGGCACTGTGACCGTGATCGATACCGCCAGCCTGGCGGTACGGCGGGTGATCAAGATGAGCCGGGGGCTTGGCCCGATGGGTTTCAGTGCGGATGGGCGTTTCGGCATGGTGCTTAACACCCTGGAGAACCGTGCCGAGGTGATCGACGCCGCTACCGATTCACTGATTCATGTCATCGATGTTTCCGCCGAGCCCTACCAAGTGGTGTTCACCAAGGCTTACGCCTACGTGCGCGGCCTGGCCTCCGCCAAGGTGACGATGATCAACCTGGCGTCTCTTGGCGAAGGTCGCACGCCGATCAGCCAGGGTTTCGAGGCAGGGCCTCAGGCGCCTCGGCTAGCCGGTGATTTGCCGTTGGCCTCCAGCATGGCGGTGTCGCGGGACGACAACGCGGTGTTCGTGGTCAACCCGGCGGACAATACCACCTACTTCTACGCCGAAGGCATGAACGCGCCTATGTCCGGTTACCCCAATCGCGGGCAAATGGCCCGGGCGGCAATGGTCATCGACCGCAGTCTGCGCGAAGTCGAACCGGGGTTGTACAGCACACGGATCAAACTGCCAGCTGCCGGGCGTTTCGACGTGGCATTCCTGCTCAATCAACCGAACATTATTCATTGCTTCACCGCCCAGGTGGAACCGGACAAAACCCTCAATCAGGCGTCCGGCGCACCCAAGGTGGAATTCATGCTCGACCACTCCACGGCGGTGCTCGGCAGTCCTTATGTCGTGCGCTTTCGCATCGTCCAGGGCACTCCAAAAGCGCCACGCAGCGGGGTCAAAGACGTACACGTGCGCTACTTCCGCGCACCGACTTCAAGGGCGCAAGAGGTGGCGGCACTGGACGTCGGCGACGGCATTTACGAAGTGCCGGTGACCCTCGCCCAGAGTGGTGCGTGGTACCTGCATGTGCGCGCCGCATCCCTGGGCGCGAGTTTCGATGACAAGACCTTTGCCAGCGTTCGGGTATTGCCCGGCGAGACTTTTTGAAGAGGAAATCCACATGAAACGATTTGCACACCGTGCCCTGCTGACGATTGGCCTGTTGGCCACTGGCATCGGCCAGGCCCTCGCACACTCGGCGGATGAACATGCAGGGCACAGCACGCCACCGGCCAATACTCAGGAAAGTGCTGAGGTGAAATTCGCCGACGTGGAGCTGCTGGACCAGAACGGCAAACCGGTGCGGCTGGAAAAGGACCTGGTGACCAACAAAATCGTGGTCATGAGTTTCATCTACACCCATTGCACTACGGTGTGCCCGGTAGTGTCCTCGATCATGGGCAAGGTGCAAAAACAACTCGGCGCCCGGGCCGGGAACGAGGTGCAACTGGTGTCAATCAGCATTGACCCCCAGCGCGATGACCCCCAACGCCTGAATGACTATGCCCGCGGTTTCCAGGAGGGTCCGGGCTGGAGCTGGCTCACCGGCTCCACGCAATCGGTGAGCGAAACCCTCAAAGGCCTGGGCACCTTCAGCGGCGACTTCAAAAACCATGCGCCGCTGATCATGGTCGGTGACGGAAACAGTCGCCACTGGACCCGTTACTACGGTTTCACCGACCCGACGGTGCTGACCCGTGAAGTGGAGCATCTCAGCAGCCAACGCAATATCCACGTCAAACACTCGGCGATCGCCATGGAGAATCAGCCATGAAACGGTTCGACTGGATCACCCTGACGCTCAGCTTTTGCCTGTCGAGTTCGATGACGTTGGCCCACGAGGGGCATTCGTCCACTCCCCTGGCTCCTGCCGTACAACCTGCCGGCGGTACTTACGATGGGCAAACCTGGTTCACCGACACGCCGTTGCAGGACCAGAACGGCAATACCCTGCGGTTCTACAGCGACGTGCTGCAAAACCGGGTGGTACTGCTGAATGTGATATTTACCAGTTGCAACGATGCGTGCCCGCTGATCACCCGCAAGCTCAAGGAGGTCCGCGAGGTATTGGGCGATAAGGCCGATGGCATTACCTTTATTTCCCTGACCAGTGATCCGCTTCGGGACACTCCGGCAGTACTCAAGGCCTATACCTTGAAGCAAGGGGTCGATGGTCCCCACTGGTATTTTCTCACCGGCGACAAGGCACAAATGGACTTGGTGTTGGGCCGTATCGGTCAGATCGTACCGACCCCCGAGCAACATTCCACGCAACTGATCGTCGGTGACGTGGCCAACAAACGCTGGAGCAAGATTCGCCCCGATGCCCCGGCCGCTGCCATTGCCCAGCGTTTGCAATTGCTGACAATGCCCGTGGTCGGTCGCTGAGTCCGGGTCATGAAAATTGCCTTCCTGGTCCTCCTCGCCAGCATCAGCCTGAGCGCCAGCGCGCTGCCACTGACTCCCAGCGAAAGTGCCGGCAAACGGTTGTACCGTGAAGGTTTATCGGTCAGCGGCGAGCCTGTCATGGCGCGGGTTGGTGCGGCGGACATAGTCCTCCCCGCCAGCAGCCTGCCGTGCGCCAACTGCCATGGTGCCGATGGCCAGGGGCGAGTGGAGGGTGGAGTACGCCCGCCAGACCTGAGCTGGTCGCGGCTCAGCAACGTTTACGGTCAGCGGCAGATTAATGGCCGCGATTACCCGGCCTACACTGACGGCGGCCTGGCCCGTGCGGTCCAGGAAGGACGCGACCCCGGCAACAATCGGCTGGACCCGGCTATGCCTCGATTCGTGCTGTCGATGAATGATCAACGCAATCTCGGCGCCTACCTCAAGCGTCTCGCCGATGACCGCGATCCGGGCCTGGGCAGCGACAGTCTGCACCTAGGCACGTTGTTGCCGAGTCACGGACCATTGAGCGAGGAGGGTGCGACGGTGGCGGCGATACTCCAGGGCAGCGTGGCACATATCAACGAGGCGGGAGGGATTCACGGCCGGTTTTTGCGCCTGACAATCCTCGACCCAGGCCCGGATCGCATCAGTGCTGTGCAGGCCCTTGACCGATTGATTGAACAGGAACAAGTGTTCGCCCTGATCGCGCCACTGGCACCGGCACTGGATGCGGAATTAGCCGTGCGTCTGGAGCGCGCCGGGGTTCCATTGATCGGGACACTGTCGCGGCTGGGCGCCACCCCGAGCAGTCGGCAGATATTTGAACCGTTGCCAGGTTTGCGCGAGCAACTGATCGCCTTGGCCGACTATGCCACTGACAGCTTACAGGTGCTTCAGGGGCCGACGCTGATCGCCTACACCGATGACCCCGATCAGCAATCGGCAGCGCAAAGCCTCGGTCAATATTTACAGGATCACGCATGGCAAGACGTGCGGTTACACGCCTATAACTCGGCCCAGAGCGCATTGCCACCGGATTCGCGCTTGGTGTTTTACCTGGGCAGCAGTGACGGTTTCAGCGGCATGGCCGAGCGCTTACAGGGGGCGGGGCAGCTACCGTACTTGTTCGCTGCGTCGAATCAGGTGGCGGGGGATTTGTGGCGGCTGCCCCGCGAGTTTTCGCGGCGAGTGTTCCTCGCGTATCCGTTCATACCCAGCGACTGGACGCAGGCAGGGCGCATGGCGCTTACCAGACTGCGCGAACATCAAGGCTTGGGCGGCGAACATGCGGTGCTGCAGGTCAGCGCGTTTAGCTCGATGCTGCTGTTCAGTGAAAGCATGAAGCAGGTTGGGCGCGACGCCAGCCGCGAGAAGCTGATCAGCGCCCTCGAAGGCCTGCACGACTTCGACACCGGGCTGACCCCGCCAATCAGCTTTGGCCCTGGCCGGCGTCTGGGCCTGAGCGGCGCGCATATCGTCACGGTGGACTTGCCAGACCAGCGCTTTTACCTGGTGGCCCCCTACAAACCCATTACCGCCACACCCTGACCGGAGGCCTCGACCATGACGCTCAAGATTCCACTCCTGCTGCTGATGCTTTGGGTGCCCGTGGCCTTCAGCAATAACGGACCGGCTGTCGCACGGGTCAACGGCGAGGAGATTTCCGAATTCCGTCTGGAGCGTTATTTCGTCGAATACCTGCAAGACCAGGGTCGGGCTGTGGGCAGCATTCGCAATCCCAAGGCTTATAAGCAACTGCGCCAGGCTGCCCTGGACGCTTTGATCAATAAGGAGTTGCTCTGGCAGGAGGCGCTCAAGCGCGGGGTGCTGATCAGCGACGCCACGGTGCAACGCCAGGTCGAGCAGACCCGCCAGGCCATGGGTGGTAGCGAAGTGTTTGCCCGCCGGCTGCTCGATGGAGGTTTCGATGAGGCGAGCTTCACCGAGTACACCCGCCGCGAACTGGCCGCGCAACAAGTCTTCGCCGACCTGACGCAAGTGGCTGAGCCGGACGAAAAACAGGTCAGGGCATTCTTTGAAATGCATCGCGCCGAGATGGGCATGCCCGAGCAAGTCCAGGCACGGCACATCCTGATCAAAGTCCCTCAAAACGCCGATGCCGCCACAATTGAAAGTGGGCGACTACGCTTAGAGGATATGCGCGTACAAATCGCCCATGGCGCAGACTTCGCCAGCGTCGCCCGTACCGGCTCCGAGGATGATTCGGCCAGTGCAGGCGGAGCTTTGGGCTACTTTGCGCGCGGACGCATGATGCCTGAGTTCGAAGCGGCGGCGTTTGCTTTGAAACCTGGGCAAGTCAGTCAGCCGGTACGCACACCGGTCGGTTGGCATTTGATCTACGTACAGAACCATCAGGCGGCGGTCGATGTCACAGAACTAGAGGGGCTTGAAGCCGTTCGGGCATACCTTACCCGGCAGCAAAAGGCGCAGGCTCGTCGAGATGTTCTGGTGCAATTGCGATCCCGTAATCGCATCGAGCAGAATGATGAATAAACCTTCCCCCCCAACAGTGGGGAAAAGCTTCAACGCCAATCCGAACGCTTCCCCGTCTTTGGGGGGAGGAGGATTGGGGCAAGATAGCATTGTCATAAAATTCAATGACATGAAACGATAAAAATACCGTTGCTCGGCCTGGCATGAAGTGTGCGTTAGTCCTCGTAAGGCACGCACTCTGCCAGGTTCGGTACTCGGACTTGCGCGCTCAAGGAGTCGACCTTGTTAAACAAAGTACTGGTTGTCGAAGACGAACAGCTTCTTGCTGAAAACCTCAAGGTTTACCTTCAGGCGCAAGCGCTGGAAGTCCGGATAGCTCACGACGGTGCCAGGGCAATCGGCGAAGCCGAACGTTTTGCACCCGATGTGATGGTGTTCGATTACCGCTTGCCGGATATGGAAGGGTTTGAGGTGCTCGATGCCGTCCGCCAGAACAGGAAGTGTCATTTTGTGCTGATTACCGGGCACCAAACCGCTGAAGTCTGTGAGCGGGCCCGGCAACTGGGCGTCAGCCATATCCTGTTCAAACCGTTTCCATTGGCGGAATTGGCCCGTGCAGTCTGTGACCTTCTAGGGATGGTGCGCGAAGCCAAAGTTGGCGCGAGCACCTCCGAAGGCTACGTCGAACGACGCCAGAACAGGATCGAGAGTTTCCCGCTGCAGTTGTACGACGGTAGTTGGGTGCTGGCGGATCGCCGACGAACATCGGCCTCCAGTGCACCGGACGACGGACAATTGCTCACCGGGGAGTAGTGGCGCGACACGACGTTCCGGCTCCCACCGTGATGGCTTGCCGCGCCGACAGGGCGTTAAGCCCCGGGCGTTGGAGAGCAAGCCATGGAACGTTTATCCCTTGCCGCCGTACCGGCACCGTTGGACTGTGTACCCTCACGCTTTTCCAGTGAACAGTTGGTTCAGGCACGATTGCTGGCCGCGAGCTCCGGCGAACGAGTGCTGGACGCCCTAGGGGTGTTGTGCGAGCTGGCCCCCATGGCCTTTATTCAGTGCCTCGGTGCAACCCTGCATTATCCGGTGCTGGACACCGATGCCCTGTTTGATTCTCCCCCCGTGTTCGACCGGGTCACCCTGGCCCAATGCCTCAAACGCGAGTTCATCCTGCTGCGCCATGACGACGCGGTCATCGGCGTGTTCGCCGACCCCTTCGACGCTGCGCGCCTGGCCTGGATCGACGATTGCCTGCATGGCGCGCCGCTGTACCTGGTACACGTCGATGACCTCAAAGCCTACCTTGCCCGTCATGAGGAAAGCTTCCACGCGGTGGAGTCGCTCAACCCCCAGGCCGCCGCGAATGTACAGGTCGACAACCTGCAAAGCCTGTCCCTGACCAGCATCAGCGAAGACGCCAGCGTCGTCGTCAAGCTGGTCAACTCCACCCTCTACGATGCGCTGAAGATGCATGCCAGCGACATCCATTTGGGCACCACCGGCAACGGCCTGGTCATCAAGTACCGCATTGATGGGGTATTGAATAATATCAGCAAGATCCAGGGCAGCGAGTTCGCCGAACAGGTGATTTCTCGGGTCAAGGTCATCGCCGAACTGGACATTGGCGAAAAACGCGTGCCTCAGGACGGACGCTTCAAAATCGGAATCAGCGGCCGGCAGATCGACTTTCGAGTGTCGATCATGCCGAGTATTTTCGGTGAAGACGCGGTGCTGCGGGTGCTGGACAAACAGGACCTGGCGGACAAGGTCAGCGGCGTGCAATTGCAGGCCCTGGGCTTTGAGGATGAAACCTTGCGCCAACTGCGTCGCCTGGCTGCCGAACCCTACGGCATGGTGCTGGTGACCGGCCCGACCGGCAGCGGCAAGACCACCACACTCTACGCGATGATCACCGAGATCAATCACGGCGTGGACAAGATCATCACCATCGAAGACCCGGTGGAGTACCAACTGCCAGGCGTGCTGCAAATTCCGGTCAACGAGAAAAAAGGCCTGACCTTCGCCCGTGGGTTGCGCTCGATCCTGCGCCACGACCCGGACAAGATCATGGTCGGTGAAATACGCGACCCCGACACCGCCCAGATCGCCGTGCAATCGGCGCTTACCGGACACCTGGTGTTCACCACGATTCACGCTAACAACGTGTTCGACGTGATCGGCCGCTTCACCCAAATGGAAATTGACCCGTACAGCCTGGTCTCGGCACTCAACGCAGTGCTGGCACAGCGTTTGATACGCCTGGTCTGTGCCAGTTGCAGTGCGCCAAGCCATCCGACTGACGAAGAACTACAAGCCTCCGGGCTCGACCCACAGAACGTGGGTCACTACCACTTCGTCCACGGCAAGGGTTGCGGCCATTGCCGTGGCACCGGTTACCGCGGGCGTACGGCGATTGCCGAACTGCTGCACTTGGACGATGAACTGCGGCAAATGATCGTCGAACGCCAACCCATTTCGAAAATCAAGGCCCTGGCCTGTAGCCGTGGCTTGCGCTTGTTGCGCGAGTCGGCGCTGGTGCTGGTGCAAACGGGGCGGACCACGCTCGAGGAGATCAATCGTGTCACTTTTGTCTCGTGATCGTTATGTCGCCGTGCTCGGCGCCGGTGGTGTCGGGCTCGGCCAGCGCCATGGCAGTGAAACTCGCTGGCTGGGCAGCGTCGGTTTTATCGACGAGGGTTTTCACGCCTGGGCGGTTGCACTGGAAACCCTCGATTGCTTGCTCGGTGAGCATGCCCGTGCTGGCTCAGAATTGAGCGTGGTGATCTCCGGGCACTTCAGTCGGTTTTGCCTGGTGCCATGGAGCGACCAGATCAGCAGCCCCGACGAATTGCAGGGCTTCGCTCAACTGTGCTTCGAAGACCTTTATGGCGTACCCGCCCAACCCTGGAAGCTGGTGCTGTCGGCGGAGCCCGCCGGTTACGACCGGATTGCTGCCGCCTTGCCGCAAGACTTGCTGGACCGTCTGCGCACGCTGGTCAGCGGTCGCAGGTTGCGCTTGCGTTCGGTGCAGCCGTACCTGATGGCGGCGTTCAACCACTTCGATAAAACGTTCCACTCCGGGGACTTTCTGTTCGTGCTCGCCGAACCGGTACGCAGTGTGTTGCTGCTGGCCCGGGAAGGACACTGGACGTCGGTGGGCTCGGTGGGCACTAGTGACAGCGATGCGGCACTCACTGCGCTGATTGGCCGGGAGAGCCAGTTGCAGGCATCTACCAGCGAACGGCCGTTGAGTGTCTACCTGCATGCCCCTGCACGCATTGACTCGCCGCCCGAGGTGCCCGGGGTGCAGCTGAGAACCCTCGAACAAGACCGGACCTGCGTACGCGATGCTTTGTACGTTATGTCCCGGGCGGTGGCCTGACATGCGCGCCCTGACGCTTGACTTCCAGCCCCGCCGGCGCTCGAGCCCCTTGGGCTGGAGCCTGTTGGCCGGTGGCGTGGTGCTGACCCTGGCGTGCTTTTTCGGCCAGCAACAACTCAACCAACAATCCTCGCAACAGCAAGGCCATCTGCAGCATGCCCAGCGGGCACTCACTGGAGACAGCAACGCCAAGGTCGGGCTGACCTCGGCCGAAACCCGCGAGCAAGCGCAAAACCTGGCCGAGATGCGCAAGGTCTCCCAGCAACTGCGCCGGCCGTGGGAACGCCTGTTCACCATGCTTGAAGCCATACCCGGTGACGATGTCGCCTTGCTGACCCTGACGCCCGATGCTCGCAAGGGCCAGGTACGGATCAGCGCCGAGGCACGGAACCTGGAAACAATGCTCGAGTTTCACCAGCGTCTGGAAGCCAGCGACGAACTGTCGGACGTGTCACTGCTGAGCCACGAAATCGTCGCCAACGTGCCGGAACACCCGGTGCAATTCAACCTATCGGCTACTTGGGAGATTGGCGATGCGAATCCCTAGACTCATTGTTCACGAATACCTCCAGGGCCTTGGCATTCCTGGTCTGGCAGGAATGGCGCTGGTATCGCTGGCGCTGGTGTATGCCCTGGCCGGATTGGTACCCGACTGGCAGTCGCTGCAAACCCTCAGCCAGCAAACCCGTGAAGCGGGCGAGTACCTGGCCAAGGTTGAAGACGGCAGCGTCACACCACCGATGGTGCCGCAACGGCAACTGGATGACTTTCGCAGCAAGTTGCCGTCCCAGCCTCAGGCCACCGTGGCCATCGACAAGATCTACGCCTTGGCCGCTCTGGAGCGTATCACCCTGGCGCGGGGCGAATACTCGCTGGGCATAGACCCCAAGACCCATTTGGCCCGCTACCAGATTTTGCTGCCGGTACGCGGTAGCTACCCGCAACTGCGTCGGTTCCTGCACGCTTTGCTCGGCCAGTTGCCGGCGGTGGTGGTGGAAGACGTGGAGTTCCAGCGCAAGAAAATCGCCGACACCGACCTGACCGGACGGATCCGCATGACCCTTTACCTGTCGAGGTCATGATGAATACCAAACGCGTAGCCGGTTGGGCGGCGTTCTTCGGCGTTGCGGCGGTGCTGGTCTGGTTGCCGGAATATTTCCAGCAACCGGACGACTCTTCGGTCGCTGCGATGGCCGCCCCGGCCAACAGCAAAGCGGGCAGCACGCTCCTCGATACTTCGGGCAGCGCGACACTGGCGCAGGTCAAGGACTTGGCCCCCGCGGGCGACCTGTTCGCCGCCCGCAGCTGGAAGGCCACGCCGCAGCTTGCCAGCGTCACTGAACAACCGGTCAACCTGATCCCGGTGGTGCAACCTCCCAGCGCACCACCGATGCCTTTCCAGTTCGTCGGCAAACTCGCTGACCGTTCCGACCTGCAAGTGTTTTTGCAGAGCGGCGAAAAAATATACGTCGTGCGCAAAGGGGATGTAATCGACGACACCTGGCGGATCGAGGGCATTTCCGATGTGGAATTGAGCCTGGTCTACCTGCCTCTGCATTTGTCCCAGACCTTGTCTGTGGGGAGCACGCAATGAACAGTTCCCGTTTGCTGATTAGCTTGTGTCTGATCACCGCACTGGCCGCCTGCAACTCCAAGCAAGTCGCCAACCAGGAGGCGACGGACCTGATCGAACACGGACAGTACGAAGCCGGGCTGGCGAGAATCGAAGAAGGCCTGCGCGAAGAACCCCGGGATACCGGGCTGCACTTGCTGCTCAACAGCGGCCGCGCCAAAGCGATTACCGCATTGTTGACGGCGGGTGATACCGACCGGGCGCGCCGGGATTTCCCTTCGGCGCGCGTGGCCTACGGCCGCGTGCTGACCATTGAACCGAACAACCGCCGCGCCCAGGATGCCCTGCGCCAACTCGATTACCTGCGCAGCCAGGATGAAAAACTTGAACTGGCGCGGGGCGATCTGCGCCGTGGTGATATCTACGGCGCCGACCGCCAGGTGAAACAGATCCTCGAACTCGATCCGAAAAATGACGGCGCCCTGGAACTGCAAGGCAGCATCCGCCTGGTCCAGAGCCGCAATGTGATTGCCTATCCACAACTGCGTACCCGCATGGAACGGCCGGTGACCCTGGAGTTTCGCGATGCCAACCTGAAAACCATCTTCGAAGTGCTGTCTCAGGTAGCCGGGCTGAATTTCATCTTTGATAAAGACCTGCGCCCGGACATGAAAGCCACGATTTTCGTGCGCGATGTGCGCATCGAAGACGCCGTGGAGCTGCTGCTGCAACAGAACCAGTTGCACCAGAAAGTGGTGAACGAAAACACCGTGCTGATCTACCCGGACACACCGCAGAAGCTCAAGGATTATCAGGAACTGGTGATGCGCACCTTCTACCTGACCAGCGTCGATGCAACTACCGCACTGAACATGATCAAAACCATGCTCAAGACCCGCGACGTGTTCGTTGATGAGCGCCTCAACACCCTGACCATGCGCGACACCGAAGACGCCGTACGCATGGCCGAAAAACTTCTGCAATCGCAAGACCAGTCCGACCCCGAAGTGGTGTTGGAAGTGGAGGTGATGGAGGTCGCGACCCAGCGGATTCTCGACCTTGGCCTGCAATGGCCGAGCACCTTCGGCCTGGTTAACAGCGATGGTTCGGCGGTGACACTGCTTAATCAACTGAAGGGCATCAACTCCGGCCGGATCTCCATTTCGCCGTCGCCCCAGGCAAAGATTAACGCTCAGGACAACGACATTAACACCCTGGCCAGCCCGGTGATTCGCGTGAGCAATCGGCAACAGGCGCGCATCCACATTGGTCAGCGTGTGCCGATCATCAGTGCCACCTCGGTGCCTTCGACTCAAGGCCCGGTGATCACCGAAAGCGTCACTTATCTTGACGTTGGTTTGAAGCTGGAAGTACAGCCGACGGTGTACCTGAACAACGAGGTGGCGATCAAGATTGCGCTGGAGGTGAGTAACGCGACGCCGCTGGAACCGACCCGTCAGGGCACGATCCCGGTGCAGGTCGATACCCGCAACGCCCAAACCACGCTTCGTCTGCACGATGGCGAAACTCAGATCCTTGCTGGCCTGGTGCGCAACGACCATGGCGCCACTGGCAACAAGATTCCGGGCCTTGGCGACATTCCCGGGCTGGGCCGCTTGTTCGGCAGCAACAAGGACACGGTCGGCAAGTCGGAACTGGTGCTGTCGATCACCCCACGCATCGTGCGCAACCTGCCGTACCAGAGCCCCTCGGACATGGAGTTCCCGACCGGCACGGAAACCAGCATGCGCATCCAGGCGCCCGAGCGTGGCGTGGCAACGTCAATTCATACCGAGGGCATGACCACGCCGGTCGCGTCTGCCGCCCACGTTGTCGTTCAGAAACCGTGACCATGAAAACCTCCCAGCGTGGTTTTACCTTGATCGAAGTCGTGGTGACGCTGGCCCTGATCGGCCTGTTGGCCGGCATGGCCGCGCCCTTGACCGAAACCGTTGTGCGCCGTGGCAAGGAGCAGGACATGCGGGCGGCGCTGTACCAGGTTCGTGATGCCATAGACGCCTACAAACGTGCCTTTGACGCCGGCTATATCGAGAAGTCGCTGAACAGCAGCGGCTACCCGCCAAGCCTGCAAGTGTTGGTGGACGGCGTGCGCGATGTACGCAGTGCCAAGGGGGCCAAGTTCTACTTTTTGCGCCGGGTGCCCCATGACCCGCTGCTGCCGGTCAAGCGTAACGATGACGGTGGTTGGGGCCTGCGCGCCTACGACAGTACCGCTCAAAACCCACGGGAAGGTGAGGACGTGTTTGACGTCTACTCCAAAGCCCCGGGCAAGGGCCTCAACGGCGTTGCCTACCGCGAGTGGTGAATCTATGCGCCGGGAAAAAGGTTTTACCCTGCTGGAGTTGATGGTGGTCATGGCAATCATCGCGACCCTGATGACGATTGCCTTGCCACGCTACTTCACCAGCCTGGAGGCCTCGAAAGAGACCACTCTGCACCAAAGTCTGTCAGTGATGCGCGAAGCACTGGATCACTACTACGGTGATACCGGGCGCTATCCCGACTCCGTCGAGCAACTGGTGGAGAAGCGCTACCTGCGCAACCTTCCGATGGACCCGATTGCCGAGCGCAAAGATCTCTGGGTGCTGGTGGCGCCGCCGGACGGCGTGTCGGGCTCTGTCGCCGATATCAAAAGTGGAGCTACCGGGAGAGCGCGTGATGGCAGTCCTTATTCCGAGTGGTAAACCTTCCAGTCAAGCGGGTTTCACCTACCTGGGCGTGCTGTTGATGATTGCGTTGATGGGCATGGGGCTGACGAGCGTCGGCGAGTTGTGGTCCACCGCCTCACGGCGTGATCGCGAACGGCAGTTGTTGTGGGTCGGCACGCAATACGCCCAGGCGCTGCGTAGCTATTACCGCAGTTCTCCGGGGCTGGCGCAGTACCCCAAAGCACTGGAAGACCTGCTGCAGGATGAGCGTTTTCCAACCCCCGCACACCATCTGCGGCAGTTGTATCCGGACCCGATTGGCGGTGGAGAGTGGACGCTGATGCGCGGCTTTGACGGGCGCATCACCGGCCTCTACAGCCCGGCTACGGACCTGCCGCTCAAACAGGCTGACTTCCCGACCCAGTGGTCAGACTTCGTTGGCATGGCGAGCTACCAGGATTGGCAGTTCGTGGCCGAGAAGGCGTTTCTCGATGGTGCGTCCGGCCCGGCGCAAACCCGGTCTCCGGCCCCTAAGGCGATCACGCCATGAACAGACATTGCCTGGGGTTGCTGCTGATGTTGATGACGTCTTTCACGTCGGCCAGTGAAGAGGACGAAATGATGGGGTTCATCGTTGACGACACGATTTCCCACATCGGCCATGACTTTTATTACTCGTTCAGTGATCGCCTGCGCGCCACCAGCCCGATGGATTTCAACCTGGTGGTGCGGGAACGGCCCTCGGCCCGCTGGGGCAGCCTGGTGACCGTGGAATATCAACAACGCTTGGTTTACCGGCGCTTCCTGCCGCCCAACACCGTGGAACTCAAAGACGAGGCATACGCCGCCGCCGACTGGGTCCGGGTGCAGATTGTCCAGCGCAAGCTGGAAATTTTATTGCAGGACACCACCGACCTGGAGAAGGACGAATTATGAACAAGAAGACGTTCTCACAGCGCACCGGCGTCTGGGTTCTTGGACTGGGCAGTTGCTGCCTGGTGCATGCCACCGAGCTGGTCTACACGCCGGTCAACCCGTCGTTCGGCGGTAACCCGCTGAACGGCACCTGGCTGCTCAACAACGCCCAGTCGCAAAACGACTACGACGATCCTGACCTGAAAAGCCGCACCGCGGTGGCAGGAACCTCGGCCCTTGAACGTTTCACCAGTCAGCTGGAATCGCGGTTGCTGGGGCAATTGCTGGACAACATCTCCACGGGCAATACCGGGAGTCTGTCCACCGACAGTTTTATCGTCAACGTCATCGACGACTCCGGCGCACTGAGCATTCAAGTGACTGATCGTGCAACGGGTGAAGTTTCGGACATTCAGGTGAATGGCCTCAACCCTTGACCGGGATTCGGGCTGCCGGGGAGTGAAGAACATGAAGAATATACTGGCGCTAGGGCTGATGCTGGTGGCAATACAGGGCTGCAGTCTGCGCGACACGATGCCGGCCGAGCAGGACACTGAATCACCGACGCTCACACCACGGGCGTCGACCTACTACGACTTGCTGAACATGCCGCGACCCAAAGGCCGCTTGATGGCAGTGGTGTACGGTTTTCGCGACCAGACCGGGCAATATAAACCAACCCCGGCCAGCTCGTTTTCCACCAGCGTGACTCAAGGCGCAGCGAGTATGTTGATGGACGCGTTGCAGGTCAGTGGCTGGTTTGTGGTGCTGGAGCGCGAAGGGCTGCAGAACCTGCTGACCGAACGCAAAATCATTCGTGCTTCGCAGAAAAAACCGAATACGCCGCTGAATATCCAAGGCGAGCTGCCACCGTTGCAGGCGGCGAATTTGATGCTTGAGGGCGGGATTATCGCTTATGACACTAACGTGCGCAGCGGCGGGGAGGGTGCGCGGTACCTGGGGATCGATATCTCCCGGGAATATCGGGTGGACCAGGTGTCGGTGAACCTGCGGGCCGTGGATGTGCGCAGTGGGCAGGTATTGGCCAACGTAATGACCAGTAAGACTATCTACTCGGTCGGGCGCAGCGCCGGAGTGTTCAAGTTTATCGAGTTCAAAAAGTTGCTTGAGGCTGAAGTGGGTTATACAACCAATGAGCCAGCGCAGTTGTGTGTGTTGTCGGCGATTGAGTCTGCGGTGGGGCATTTGCTGGCCCAGGGGATTGAACGGCGTTTATGGCAGGTCGCGGGAGACAATGCTTCTCTTGTGCAGGATGAGACGCTGGGCCGGTATTTGAGTCAGAACAAGGTTGATCCGGAAACAGAATAAACAATGATAAAAAACCGCGACCCCGTAAAGGGCCGCGGTTTTTTTACGTCGCGATTATTGCTGCAGAACGGTCGCCTGGTTGGCGGTACCGAACTGTTGCACCGTCGCCATTTGTGTCATGCCACTCTGATCAACATTGGCAATGTTCCCGGTCCCGCCCTGGGTCACGTACGAGACGTTCATGCTGCCCGCTTGCTTGACGGAGATCTGGTTATCACTGCCATACATCTGCGCGGTATACGCCCGGTTCGCCGTGTCGGACTGGTCAAACTCAGTGCTGTTCCCCGAGCCGGAGGAATACCCCTGCGCGAGGTTAGTCGTGCCGCGCTGATCGGCGACGAGGATGTTGTCGCTGCCGTTCTGGTCGAAATACAGCTCGTTGTAGCTGTCGGCCTGGCTGACGGTGGTCTTGTTGCCTGTACCGGTTTGATGGGTGGTCATGATGTGGCCGATGCCATCCTGGGTGAAACTCGCCACGTTCTCGGTGCCGTTCTGGTTGACGGTCGCGCGCTGGTTGCTGCCGAACTGGCCGCCCAATTGCGGACCTTTCCAGTTGCTGGCGTAGACCTTGTTGCCATTCCCCACCGAGGTGGCGTTGAGCACGTGGCTGTCACCGCTCTGGTAGGTGAAGTGCACATTGCCCGTGCCTTGCTGATACAACGCAAGTGTTGAACCCATGGACTCGAATTGGTCGGCATAGATCGCGTTGAGGTCGCCGACTTGCAGCACCTGCGCCACGTTGTTTTCGCCGAAGCTTTGATCGACCACGGTTTCGTTGGTCTGCCCGTATTGGTTAACGGTGGCCAGGCTGGCGGTTTGCGCGTCTTGCCAGACTTCGCTGGCGTTGAAGCCGCCGAGCTGGTTAATGGTCAAGTTGCCGCCGTGGCCGTTGCGCTGGTCGCCATAGGCATAGTTGCCTTCGCCGGACTGGTTGATGCCGAGTTGGCCGCTCATGTGACTGATTTGTTCGGCGGTCGCATCGTTGGTGCTGCCGTACTGAATGATCAGCGCATTGTTGGCAATGCCAAACTGGATCTGTTCGATGTTGGCCTCGTTGTTGTCACCGAACTGGAAAGTTTTACCGGACGTGCCTTCTTGAGTGTCCTGATAGACGAACGAGAAATTGCCACTGCCTTGCTGCTGTTGAAGCACCTCGTTGGCAGCGCTGCCGATCGACTGGCTGGCATGGCTGATGTTGAAGCTGCCGACCTGTTGCTGGGTAATGGTGCTGCCATTTTCGTAGAGCTGCTCAGCGTAGCTGGCGTTGTAATCGCCGAGCTGAGTCTGGTCGATGCTGCTGGTGGCGTTGTCTTGCAGGGCGGCCGCGTCGTTGCCCTGGCCGAGTTGTTGTTGGGTGGCGGTGCTGAACGGGGCCATGCGTTGCGTTACATCGGCGATGTTGGCAGTGCCGACCTGGTTCTGCGTTGAAACGCTGTCGTCGGCCAAAGCCTGGGCACTGATGATGACCAGTATGGCGGCGGTGAGGGGCGTCAATTTAAACATGATGAAACCTCCAGGGTGTTGCAGTGCTTAGCGATATTGTTTGACCGAAACGCTCATGCCGTTTCCCGACTGGGTCACGGCGCTCGAAAGCCCCGCGCCCGCCTGATCGATGCTGGCGTCGTTGTTATTGCCGTTCTGGGTAATCTGCGCGCGGTTGTGGCTGCCGTTTTGGGTGATGGATGCGGCGTTGCCAGAACCTTGCTGGGTAATCTGTGCCATCAGGTCGCTGCCCTGTTGCAGGATGAATGCTTCCTGGTTGCTGCCCGACTGGACGATGCGCCCGAGTAACGATTGACCGGTCTGTTGCAGCAGTGCCGCGTTGGCCTGGCCGTTCTGGTCGATCAGCACGTGCTGGCCAATCGGGGACGGCAGTTCGCCGAGGTCGGCACTGGGGGCCAGGTCGTCGTTGTCCATTAAGTCGTCGGCTCGGGTGCCTGCACCGCAGCAGAGAAAAAACAGGCAGAGCAGGGCGGCGGTCGGCGTTTGCATGGCGTTGTCCTTAGGAGTTTGGCCAGCCCCACCGACCTTGGCGGTCAATGGGGCAAGGGCTCAGAGCGAGGTCACCGACACCGTGCGCACGGTTCCCTGGGACGACCGGATGGTCGCCGTCGGGTTGGCTGACGGGATCACGTTGGTGACGTTGTTTACCGTCAGCCGCCAGCGACCGGTCACCGGTACCGTGGTGGTGCCCAGGGTGACCAGTCCGGTCGGGGTGGTCACCTGGACAGTGATGGTGTTGCCGGTAGTCACCGATGAGGTCCCCGCAAAGCCCCAGTTGAAGCGGTTGTTGGAGCGGGCCTGGACCGTGGCGGTGGTTACGGTGAAGGTTTCCGTCGCAGGGCGTGGCGAGACTTGCACCGTGACGGTGGCTGGCGTCGACAGGGCGCCGAAGCTGTCCCGGGCGATGTAGGTGAAGGTCGTGGTGAAGGCCGTTGTGACGGTAGCCGGCGGGGTGTAGGTGATCACTGTGCCGTTACTGCTGACGGTACCGCGACCCGCCGCCGGTTGGGTAAGGCTGGCGACGCCGAGCGGCACGTTGCCTTCAGGATCAGTGTCGTTGGCCAACACGTTGATCGGGATCGCCACGCCCAGGGTCGCAATGCTATCGGCAACCGCCACCGGTGGCCGGTTAGGCGCCACGGTAATGGTCACTGTCGCAGCGGTGGCCGAAACCAGGCCTTTGACGTCCTGGGCCTTGTAAGTGAAGGTCGTGGTCAACGGGGTAGCGACCACGGCTGGCGGGGTGTAGACCACTGCGGTGGTGCCGTTCAAGGCGACGGTGCCTTGGCCGGCAGCCGGTTGGGTCAGTGCGCTGATGCTCAGCGGTACGTTGGCGTCCGGATCGCTGTCGTTGGCCAGCAGGTTAAGGGTGATCGGCACCCCAAAACTGGTGCTGCCTGTGTCTGCCACGGCGACCGGCGCCTGGTTCTGGCCAGTTGATGGCGCGGTGCCGACGACGACAACAAGCTCCGTGTCACTGCCGCCCGCCGCGGATTTTACCGTGACGCTGGCGGGTGGTTGGGTCAGGTCGGCCACGGTCAAGCGTTGCAAAGTGCCGGATTTCGACAGGCGTCCGTAGCCCTGGGCAACCATGTCCGGCACTGCTACTTCGTCGGTGGAGGTGGCTTCGATCAGCAAACTGTGATTGCTCCAGTTGTAGCGCGCGGTCTGGATTTTCACCAGATCCGTGAGCTTGCTCGATACCGCCGTAGGGCGCGTGGTGCCGGTCGGATTAGTGGCAGTAACCACCACCACCGAAGGCCGGGCGCCATTGACCAGATCTTGGCCAAAGAACAAGCCATTGTTGTCACCCAAAAGGCTCTTCAGGCACGGCGACACAGGTGGGCCTGCTACAAGGGCGAGGGTTTCACGCAAGCACAGGGTTGAGCTGTTAGCCGATTTGGCAAACACTTCAACCCGGGTAGTGCCTGCACCGGAGCCGGTGCGTCGGTAGGTTGCGCGGCTGATCTCCACCGGTGTTTGTGCCCGGTTGTCGAGAATTTTTCCGGACACGTTGAACAGGCTGGTCTGAATGGTCCCGGCCGGGCCCTGGATGCGGACGAAGTTAGTGTTGTTAGGGCTGCCGGTGACTTGTTCGGTGAGGTTTGGATCGCCGATGAAGGTGTCGATGCCGCCGTTGTCCGGGTTTACCTCGGTGTAAGGGCCGTTGACGCTGCGCAGGAACGGTCCGATATTGCCCGCCAGCACGCCGTTGAACACGCCAGGCACACTGATGCCGATGTCCCGGGTGATGTTGATGGCACGACGGCCAGGCGTGGTGACGTTGATGGTTTCCACCCCGTAAGGATGGGTGATGGTATAGGTCCCGGCGGTTGGCACCGAAACGCGCAGACGGATCCGCGCGAAGCTTTGCTGATCCCCATCGACCGGATTTTCGTTGGCAAATGCCGCCTCAATCCCGGCAACGTAGACCTCCAGTTCATACCCGCTGTTACCAATTTGCGGGATAGCCGTTTCGGCGTGAAACCAGAACGCTTCCGGTGGCCAGTTGTCGGGGAAGATCATCGGCAGTGTGTCGTCGTATATACCTGGCTCGACCCCAAGGATGCACATGTACGCCGGCGGCACCGTGGCCGGAGTCCGAGAGCTTACGGCCAGGGACTGGCACAGCTCCATCTTCAGTTGATTGCTGTCCTGATACCACATCGGGAATTTCCCGGTGGCAAAGGTATAGGGGCCGGGGTCGAAATCGGCGAGTTGCGCGAAAGCACTGCCGGACAGCGAGAGAGTCAGTCCCAGGGCATTGAGCGCCAGGCGTGGCCAATTGTTCATGATGCCTCCTGATGAGGATCTGGGCATGAGAGTGTTCATTGCACGATGACCACTTCTTCGGTATCGCTGCCGCCATTGGATGACGTCACGCGTACCTTGGCGGGTGGAATCGGCGAGATCCCGGTGGTCAGGGTTTTCACTGCACCGTTGCCACTGAGGGCGCCGATGGCGGTACCGCTGGCGGATGACGCTGTGAGTACTGGCGGTGAGGTTTCATCACTGGTTGAAGCCACAAGCGTCAGTTGCCCGGAGCTCAGGCTGTATTCGGCGCGCGAAACCACTACCAGGTCGGTCAGGGCCATCGGCAGAGTGATCGGCGTGCTGGCCGCAATGGCCAGGTGGTTGTCGGCCGTCACCTGTAAGGTGCTTGGCAAGGTCGGGTTGGTGGAGGACTGGGCATACCAGCTTCCGGTGGTATCGGCTTCGGTCAGGCTCAGCTCCGGGCTGCTGCTGGTCAGTGCCACGGTGGCCGGCGGTGGTGGCGCCATCACAAAAACATCTTGCTGGGCCACCGGTGCGCTGATGCCAGCGTGCCGGGAGTAGGTGCTGCGCTGGGTGATCATCGGGGTCGGCCGGACCACCGTGGACAACTTGCCGGAGATGGCAAACACCGTCGTGCGAATGTCCAGCCCGTTGGGCCCTTCGATGCGGATGAAGTTGGTGTTGAACGGGCTGCCGGTCACTGCTTCCGAGATATTCGGGTCACCGATGAATTTTTCAGCGGCACCGGTCACCGGATTGGTTTCGGTGTAGGGGCCGTTGACGCTGCGCAGGAACGGTCCGACGTCACCCTTGAGTGCACCGTCAAAGGTGTTCGGCACCCCGATACCGATGTCTCGGGTCATGTTGATCGCACGCCGTCCAGGCACATCGACGTTGAACACGTCGACGCCGTAAGGGTGGGTGATGACATAGGTGCCAGCGGTGGGCACATCGACGCGAATGCGGATGCGGGCGAAGCTGACCTGGTCACCTTCAATTGGCTCTCCGCCGGCAAATGCCGCTTCGATGGCGCTGCCATACCCCAGATCGATACCCCTGGCGGCATCGACGATGGCAGCATCGGCAGTGAACCAGAAAGCTTCATCGGGAAAGTTGGTGGGGAAGACGACTGGTTGCGCATCGTCGAAGACGCCGGGGGTCGGCAACAGGTTGCACATGTACGACGGTGCGCCCGGTGCACTGGGTACCCGTGAGCTGGTGGTTTTGGACAGACACAGGTCGAGGGTTCGGCCATGAGTGTCTTGATACCAGGCGGCGAAAGAGCCATTGGCCGGCACGTAGGGGCCGGGGTCGACGGCAAACAACGTGGCGTGTGCGACGCTTTGGGCCAGAGCGCTAACGACCAGAGCGGCCGCCGTTTTGGACAGTAAAGGGTGCATGAGTAATCCCTCTATCGGAGTGCCTGTCCCTAGATAGCGGGCCAGTTGAGGGGGGCAGCGCAACTTCCATACCAACCGGGCGTAACCGCCGGCAAAGCCCGGTGCCATGGGCGTGCAGCATTGCAAGGGAGATTGAGTGGCAACTATCGCAATGGGCCAGTGTCCCCAGCATTGGGGGAGATGGGGAAACGGGCAAAGCCGGTACAGTGGGCTATAACCCTATAGGTGAATCGCTTGGATCAATGTCCATGAATATGCACACAGACACACCCCCACCAGAGGAAGGCAACATTCGCTTAAGCGTGCTTAAGCGACCGTTCAACCTGCTGCGCTGGTTTTCACTCATCAGCATGGCAGTGATAGCCACGGTGGCGGTTGCCCTGGGTGCGGTGTCCACCCAGTTCGTGATCCGCGAGAGCGTACAGCGCGATGCATTGTTGACGTCGCAGTTCATTCAAGCGATCGCCTCGGCCGAGGTGCGCCATGTGTCGATCCCAAACGTGCGGACCATGGGCGAGTTACTCGACCCACGCCAGGACAAGAACTTTCCCGACGTTGATCCTGCGGCGCGGGCCAAAGCCCGGGGCGAATTCCTCGACCATATTGCCAACCTGCCGGACGTTATCCTGGCCAATATCTACGCCCCTGACCGCCTGGTGATCTGGTCCACCAACCCGGCACTGATGGGCACCACGATTCACACCGACGAGGACCTGGATCAGGCTTTCGATTTGAAGACCCCGGTCTCGGCCAGTTATCACGATGTTGATACCGCGCGGATGGAGCAGAAATTTGTCACGCCTCCGGATTACATCTTTCTTGAAAACTACATTCCGCTGTTTGATGCCGACGGCAAGAATGTCACGGCGATGGTCGAGATCTACAAGGCGCCCAAGGACTTGATCAGCCGTATAGCGCGCGGCCTGGCATTGATCTGGCTAGCGACCGCGCTGGGTGGCGGGTTGATTTACCTGGGTTTGTACTGGATTGTGCGGCGGGCAGCGATTCTGCTGGCGCAACAACAAAAACAACTGATCACCAACGAAACCTTAGTGGCCCTGGGCGAAATGTCTTCAGCCGTCGCTCATAGTTTGCGCAATCCGTTGGCGACTATTCGTTCCAGCGCGGAATTGGCCCTGGAGTTCGAAGGCGGCCCGGCACGCAAGAATATCAGCGACATCATCGGCCAAGTCGATCGCATGTCGACGTGGGTCAGCGAACTGCTGCAATCCTTGCGACCGCTCAACGACGATCCCGAGCCGGTGAACCTGGTGGCGGCAGTCCACGACAGCCTCATGGCGCTCGAGCAGCAAATTGCCCGGGCGGGGGTTCATGTAGTGTTCAATGCGCGGCAAACGCCGATGGTCCTGAGCCAGCAGGTGCAGTTGATTCAGATCCTCAACAGGTTGATGGCAAATGCCCTGGAGGCGATGGATAAGGGCGGCACGCTGACCGTCACCCTGGAACCGACCGATGCCCGATGCGTCTGCCTGGTGCTGAGCGACACCGGCAAAGGCATGAACGAAGAACAGCGCAATCTGGCCTTCCGGCCGTTCTTCACCACCAAGCAGGCCGGGCTTGGTGTCGGGCTGGTGCTGGTGAAGCGGATCATGGAGCGTTTTGGCGGTGCGGTGATCCTCGACAGTCGTGAAGGCGAGGGCACTTTTGTTCGCCTGTCTTTCAAATTACTCCCCTGAAAACGGGGATGATCTTTACCCGTTAGCGGGTGCCATGCCCCAGTCACTGAGCCGTTAGCGGCCTAATTATATGGGTAACTCGTTGCTTTATAACGTGCTAATGCTTTTGTGCAAGACCGTTAAAAGTCTGGCGAGGTAATTGCAGAACACCATTACCCCCTTCACTACTTCGAGGCGGCTGGTAATGGACACAAAAATGCGGCACACCTGTAAGTGGTTCGGCCTGTTGACCCCACTGGGCATCCTTCTGACGATAACACTGGGCACGACCCCGCTGCGCGCCAGCCCGATTGACGATGAGCGTCAGCCCGAGCCTTCCGACCCCTCGGCATACCTGGACGAGCCGGCTGATAAGCCGACCGCCCTGAACGCTATTCTGACCCTGCCGGATGCCAACGAAGACGCCTTCGATTTACCCGATGGCATCAAAGGCTCACGGGATAGCACCCGGGTGGAAAACCTGCTGCCGCTTAGGGCGCAGACCAGTTTCAACTACCCCACCAATGGCAAGCCGAGCCCGTTGTACGGCGCCCAACCGTTCAGTCAGCAGTTGGTGTTGTTCGAAGAGTTTGGCCCTGAAAAGCTCGACGCCACCACGCCTGCAGCACTACTGGGGTTTCCTCCGCCCACCGTTGGCCCGTTGCCCCAGCAGGACCCTACCAATGCGGCCCGCAGTGCACCACCGGGAGCAGCGCTCGACGCCTTTTTGCGGCAGACCGGGCTGACGCCATTCCCCAGCCAATTCTCCAACGTGGTAGATCGCAACCCGTGGCAGCCACAGATTGAGATGTACCTCAATCGCCATATCGGCTCCTCTGCTGAAGGTCGTCCACCTGGAAAGGGTTGGTCGCACCAGCGCTGGAACGAGTTCTACCCGCAAGTGGCCTACAAAACCGTGCAAACCGGTGCCCGGCTCAACAGCGGTTGGCGTGACGCTCGACAGATGCACGGCTATGCCCTGGGCGAGTTCGGTCCAGGTGGTCTCTATCACAACGTTGCCGGTGTGCCGGCAACGGATGGCACCGCAAAGGGCGTCGATCCGCGCTTTCACCCCAACATGCCGGTACAGAATCACAACTCGGTCTGGACGTTCGACGGCACCTTGCCGCCCAAACTGCTGATGGTGCGTTACGGTCAGCCTGTGCTGATGCGCCATTACAACGGTCTGCCGATTGATCCGTCGGCCAACATGGGGTTTGGCCTGCATACCATCAGTACCCACGAACACAACGGCCATGCGCCGGCGGAAAGCGACGGCTATGCCAACGCCTTTTTCTTTCCGGGCCAGTATTACGACTATCGCTGGCCGATCCAGTTGGCCGGTTATGACAGCATCAACACCGACGCCCATGATCCGCGCGCAGCATTCCCCTGCGCGCCGGGCGAAACCCTGTGGACCAACGACCTCAACCCCGGCCGCAAGACCTGCGACCACGGCACCATCAAGATTCGTGGCGACTGGCGCGAAACCATGAGTACCCACTGGTTCCACGACCACATGCTCGATTTCACCGCGCAGAACGTCTACAAGGGCAACGCGGCAATGATGAACTACTACAGCGCCCTGGACCGTGGCAACGAATCGGTGAACGACGGCGTCAACCTGCGTCTCCCCAGCGGTAGGGCTTTACCGTGGGGTAACCGCGATTATGACGTTAATCTGGTATTCGCTGACAAGGCGTGGGATCAGGCCGGCCAGTTGTGGTTCAACCCGTTCAACACCGACGGCTTCCTCGGTGATCAAGTACTGGTCAACTGGCAGTGGAAACCGACGCTGGATGTCCGTGCCCGCAGCTATCGGTTTCGCATCCTGAATGGGTCGGTGTCGCGTTACTTCAAGTTCGCCGTGGTCCGTGAGATCAAGGGCAGCAGTGGTGAGTTTCAGGGACCGAAAAACGCTGGCGTTTCTTATGCCCGCGTACCGTTCCACATGATTGCGAACGACGGCAACATCATGGAACACAGCGTGCCGTTCGACGGCAGCATGGACCTCGACGCAGACGGCGATAAGCAGAACCATAACGCGATCCTCCCTACACAGGGCATCGCCGAGCGCTTCGACATCCTCATCAATTTCGCCAAGAACGGCATCAAGCCTGGCGACAAGCTGTTCGTGGTCAACCTGATGGCCCATGACGATGGAAAAGGTCCGAAGGCGCCTATTGCCCTAGGCGACGTATTGTCGGAAAAATACCTGGCGGTGATCAAACAGGGTAACCAGGGACCGCAGTGGGACAAGGGCGACCCGGGTGTAGGCAAAGTCTTGCAGCTTAACGTCAAGGCCTATACGGGGCAGGACCTGGCCATGGACCCGGCAGCGTACGAGCCCGCCAAACCCGGTAAAGCCGAGGGTCTGGTGATGATTCCTCTGAAAATCCACCGTGACAACGCCGCCGACAAAGTGCTGCTGGCCAACGCCCGTCACCGCACCTTCACCTTCGGCCGTTCCGACGGCACCGATGAAGCACCGTGGACAGTCAAGACCGATGGTGGCTTTGGCTTCCATATGGACCCGCGCCGCCTGAACACCGCGACCAAATTGGCCTCAGGCCCCACCGATGCCGGCGTCAGTGGTTTCGGCACCCTGGAGGTGTGGAACATCAAGGCCGGCGGAAAGGGCTGGAGCCACCCGGTGCATGTGCACTTCGAGGAGGGAATCATCCTCAGTCGCGGGGGCAAGGCACCACCTGAATGGGAAAAGTGGGCGCGCAAAGACGTGTACCGCATTGGTTCGGAAAACGACGGTCTGGACAGCGTCGAGATGGCGATCAACTTCCGCGAATTCGCCGGGACGTACATGGAGCACTGTCACAACACCCAGCATGAAGACAATTCGATGCTGCTGCGTTGGGACATTGAGAAACCCGGGCAATTCCAGTTGATGCCCACACCCTTGCCGAGCTGGGATGGCGTGCGCTATGTCAACTCTGCGGCGCTGCCAACCTTCCGCACCGGTGATGGCTTCGGTCCGCAAGTGGGGGTCCAGAAGTGACCCGCGTAGGTGTCGGCAGGCCTTTGTATACGCCGCGCTCCCGGGCGCGGGGCATGCACGTGGTGTTGATGCTGGTCACCTGTCTGCTGGGCAGCCAGGCGCTGGTGGCTCACGAGACGAATCCGCTGGCGCCGACCGAGTCCGCCACCCCCTGGGGTGGTGATTACTTCCCCAATACCTTGCTGACCGACCAGAGCGGTCGGCAGGTACACTTTTTCGACGACCTTATCAAAGGCAAAGTGGTGGTGATCAACTTCATTTTCACCTCATGCAGTGACTCCTGCCCACTGGAAACCGCACGCCTGCGCCAGGTCCAGAAGTTGCTGGGGGACCGGGTCGGTCAGGACATTTTCTTCTACTCCATCAGCATCGATCCGCTCAGCGACACCCCCGAGGTGCTGAACGCTTATGCACAACGCTTTAAGGTGGGGCCGGGCTGGAAGTTCCTGACGGGCGAATTTGCCGACGTCACCCAACTGCGCAAAAAGCTCGGGCTATTTATCGAAGGCGTCGACAACGGCCGCAGCAAGGACCACAACCTGAGCCTGATCGTCGGCAACCAGGCCAGCGGACGCTGGATGAAAGCTTCACCGTTTGAAAACCCGTGGATTCTCGCCGACCAATTGGCTAACACCTTGCAGAACTGGAAACAGCCCAGCATTGAAGAAAGCTACGCCAATGCGCCTGAAATTCGCCCGCCGAGCAATGGTGAAGAATTGTTCCGCACCCGTTGCGCCTCGTGTCACAGCCTGGGCCCGCAAGACGGGCAAGGCATCGGCATGCGGGGTATCGGCCCAGACCTGCTCGGCGTGACTCGCCAGCGCGAACCCGCCTGGCTCAACCGCTGGATTCGCGAGCCGGACCGCATGCTTGCGGAAAAAGACCCGGTTGCTGTTGAGCTTTACCAACGGTTCGACAAGATCCCGATGCCCAACCTGCGCCTGGACGACCAAGCTGCGCGGGCCATCATCGGCTTCTTGCAGGAGGAGACTGACCGTCAGCAGCCCCTGGCAGCTCCTTTGACGCACATCAACTAACAGTGAAATAACACGATTGGCCCGTCGATCATGATCAATGCAGCCTACACTCTTCGTGACAACGGCCAGATAGGTTTGAAGCGAGCATCCAGGACAATTCCCATGCAGCTATCAGAACAAAAAGTACCTGCGCCCCCTATGGCAGCAGCAAAACGCAAGGGGTGGGGCGGTCAGTTCAATCTGCTGCGCTGGTTCTCGCTGGTCAGTTTTTTCTTCATCGCTGCCGTGGCGCTGGGCCTCGGCTACATTTCCACGCGTTTTGTGGTCAACGAAAGTATTGAACGCGATGCTTTGCTGACCGCGCAATTTGTCCAGGCAATCGGTGATGCCGAAATTCGCCACGCCGGGATCAGCCCGAACAGAACCATGGGCGAAATGCTTGATCCGCGCCAGGACCCTCTCTATCCCGATGTGGACGCGGCGGTGCGCGCTGCTGCCCGCATCGAATTCCTCGACCATGTGGAGCACTTGCCGGATATCCTCCTGGCCACGGTTTATGCCCTGGACCGCACGGTAATTTGGTCGACCAACCCACAACTGGTCGGGAAGCACATTGAGAATGACGAGGAGCTGGATGAATCCTTCGAGATGAAGGTGCCGGTGTCCTCCAGCTATCACAAGATCGACGAAGAACGCCCTGAGCAAATGCTGTTGCGGGAGCCGCAATTGCTGTTCATCGAGAACTACATTCCGATGTTTAACGCGGAGAAGAGCAAAGTGATTGCCATGGTGGAGATCTACAAGGAACCAGGGGATCTGGTGGAGCGTATCCAGCGCGGCTTCAAGGCGATCTGGATCGCAACGCTGCTCGGCGGAGCGGTGATTTACCTGGCGTTGTTCTCGATCGTCCGGCGGGCCGCTACGCTACTGCAAAGCCAGCAGAAGCAATTGATCAGCAACGAAACCTTTGTCGCTCTGGGGGAAATGTCCACGGCAGTCGCCCACAGCTTGCGCAACCCTCTGGCGACCATCCGCACCAGCGCCGAACTGGCCCAGGAGGTTGCCTGCCAGAACGCTCAAAAGAATATCGGCGACATCATCAATCAGGTCGACCGCATGTCCCGTTGGGTGCGCGAATTGCTGGTGTCGTTGCGGCCAATGAACGACGACTTTGAGTCTGTGGACCTGGTGCTGGCCATCGACGATACGTTGAGTGCCTTCGACCCCCTGATCAAACGTTCCAACGTCGAGGTACGTTTTAACCCACAGAGCGTTCCGCCGGTGGTTTGCCAGCAGGTCTTGCTCACACAAATTCTCAATAGCCTGTTCGCCAATGCGCTCGAAGCCATGCCCAAGGGCGGCGTGATGAGTGTCGACATCCATTCGCCCAGCCCAGGGCAGTTGACCATGACTCTCGGCGATACCGGAAAAGGCATGACCAAGCAGCAGCAACAGATGGTCTTCAAGCCGTTTTTCACCACCAAACAGGGCGGGCTGGGCGTTGGCCTGGCCTTGGTCAAAAGAATAATGGAACGCTTCCATGGCTCGGTCGTGCTGACCAGTCAGGAGCAGGAAGGAACCCGTGTTTGTCTGAATTTTAAAGTGGCAACGGGAGTGGAATATGGAGCACAGCATACTACTGGTTGAGGATGATGAACTCCTCGCCGCAAACATCCAGACCTACCTCGAGCGCAAAGATTTCGAGGTGACGATCTGCCACTCGGCTGAAGAAGCACTGGAGCAACTGAACACCTTCGTTCCCGACGTGGTGCTGACCGACAACTCGTTGCCAGGCATGAGCGGTCATGACCTGATCCAGAAGTTGCGCATCAGCGCGCCGCAACTGAAAGTGATCATGATGACGGGCTACGGCAACGTCGAAGACGCTGTGGTGGCGATGAAAGAAGGCGCCTTCCACTACGTCACCAAACCGGTGGCGCTGCCGGAACTCAAGCTGCTGCTGGATAAGGCATTGGCCACCGACCGCATGGAGCGCACGCTGTCGTTCTATCAGGAACGCGAAGCGCAGAAGTCCGGGGTGCAGGCGTTAATCGGTGATTCAGCGCCGATGCTCTACTTGAGAGGCACCATCGGACAATTGCTCGACGCCGAGCGCCGGATGGCAAACACCGACTTGCCGCCAGTGCTGGTGGAAGGCGAAACTGGCACTGGCAAGGAACTGGTGGCCAGGGCTCTGCACTTCGACGGCCCGCGTGCCAAGGGACCGTTCATAGAATTCAACTGTGCGTCGATTCCGTCCAACTTGGTGGAATCGGAATTGTTCGGCCACGAGAAGGGGGCTTTCACCGACGCCAAGGATCGCCGGGTTGGGCTGGTCGAAGCCGCCGACGGCGGGACGCTGTTTCTCGATGAAGTCGGTGAGATGGACCTGTTACTGCAAGCCAAACTGCTGAAACTGCTGGAGGACCGGACCATTCGTCGAGTGGGTTCGGTGAAAGAGCGCAAAGTCGATTTGCGGGTGATCAGCGCGACCAATTGCAACCTTGAGCAGATGGTCCAGCAAGGTAAGTTTCGGCGCGACCTGTTCTTCCGCCTGCGGATTATCTCGATCAACGTACCGCGTCTGCACGCCCGAGGCGCTGATGTATTACTACTGGCTCGGCATTTCCTGGCGATCCACGGCAAACGCTATGGTAAACCGCACTTGTATTTCAGCGATCAAGCCGAAGAGTTGCTGCTCAGCTACACGTGGCCAGGCAACGTGCGCGAGCTTCGCAACATGCTCGAGCAGACCGTCTTGCTGGCGCAGAGCGATGCTATTGCGCCGCACCAATTGAACGTATGCCTGAGCCTGATGGATGAGCCGATGGTCCTGCGGGACCTGCAATACATCGAACCTCGGCCCGGCAACGGGGTTGAATCGATGAACCTGCCGGAGGTCGAGCGCGACATGGTCCGCAAGATGCTCGACAAGACCGACTGGAACGTCACCAAGTCTGCGCGATTGCTGGGCTTGAGCCGCGACATGCTGCGTTACCGGATCGAAAAACTTAACCTTGCACGTCCGGAAAAGCGTCCGTGGTAAATGTATTAAGGAATCACCTGGCCTTTAGGGCAAGGCAGGCCCGCAGGCAGGAGGGGGTGAGCACCTCGTCGTTGACGTAGACCCCGCGTACAGGATCATAGGACCGGATAAAGACCCGCACGCTGGCATCCGCCACGGTGGGTAATTGTGAGTCATAGAACACATGCGTGCTTGCGATCGGTACGAAGTCCTGGGGTTCGCTCGGGATATAAGAGCCCGGCGGCACAGGATCCAGCGTCGGCGGGGCAGGGTGCGCGAAGGGTTGGTTTGGCCCGTAGTAGAGCAGCGTACTGCTGGAAGCGGCAGTTTGCATGGGGCTGTGGTCCGCATGTACGGCACTGGCACCCGTGATAAATACGATGAAGAACATCGTCAGATCGATTTGTTTCATGGCAGCACCTGCGAAGTCGGTTTGCCCGCGTTTCCTCAAGGCTTTTAACTATAGCTGTCGTAGAGCGACGTGTTCGCAAACAGGCTGCCGTCTTGGTAAAGCGTGCGTCACGGGAACTGCTTTAATGCATGGGCGGTTATTTTATTGCTCGCTCACTTCCCTAAACGAGGCGGCACACGGGAGTTGCGTTACAGCGCCCGCACTGGAATGCAGATAGTGATAACACCTTAACGAAAGTTCGGTGAACACTGCGCTTTTCGCAACAGCACCGCTGCCGCAAATAATAGATTTCCCGGATCTGCTCAACGATTTGGTTGCCGGACATGTGCGTCGACGCGGGCTATTTCTGTGGCAGTTCATTAGTTCGAACGCTCCCGTCAAGGGCCAGCCTTTTGCCTCGCTGGTGAAAATCGACAGAACGGGCGGTGGCCAACAACCTGATGGATTGTCGGATTTCGCTAGCTATGAAAGTTAGTGACCACTGGGCCAAACACTAAGAATGAGTCTGTTCCGGACATCGCCCATTGTGGGCCCGGCGCCCTGAATGAAATCACGACAGGGGCCGGATGAATTCGAGAATGAACCGGAGTAACGGGAGCCGCGAGAACGTATTCAGCCGGAAAGCCGTTTTTCAAAGGCAAGTATCCATTCGCCCACCATTGCCGAATAGGGCGCGTTTGGTTGCGCCATTTTGCCAATTTCGTCGACCGTCCGGTTCCTTAATTCACAAAGCCTTGATGGCACCACTTTCAATCGATCAGGCCAGTTTGCGTCTACCACGTTCAACAGTTCGTCAAACTCATCGGCCATGGCCGTCAACTCAATGATCATCTCCGCCATGAACTCCAGTTGTCGCAGGACGCGGGTTCTGTCCTGGACAAGGCCAAGGCGGTTAAGTCCGAATATGTGAATCGTATGTGCACCACGATGCAATCCGTCTGGATGGTCCTTGGGCACAACCAGCGCTGACAATGGCAGCTCAACATTGAACCCCAGAAATTGCGATGGATCGACGTCACACGGGTTCAACAGCAGTGGCTGCTCTTTCGTGAAGTCGTAGCTCTCCGGCGCCAAGCGAGTGCCGACAACAGGAAAACTGTCTTTTTTGCCCGACGTGACCGTGTTCAGTGCTTCGTTAGCGGCGCTTTCCCACAGTTGCTCAAGGGTCGTTTCAGCGCCCACCAGTTTCTGTCGGCGTTTTCGATTGCAATCGATGCAGCTCGGTAGCAGGTTTTCCCACTTCATGGCCAGCCACCAATAGCCAGAAAGAGGAGGGTCTTCAGCAACCGCTCCTTTGGGGCGGAAGTGCTCGACATCCACAGGTCCGCTTGCAGAGTAAAACGTCTCGCAGTAAGCGCATTTGCCATGGAACAGTTGATGCAGTTTCTGTTTCACTTCATCGTGTTTGTACAGGCGGAATGCAAAGCTCCCTGGCTTTTTTTGGGTCCAATGGGTGCGAGCCTCATTCAATTCTCTTTTACCGCCCTCCAGTGACTCAAGGATATCAGGGGGACTCACGGTCGACCGATTGACTTTGCGCATGGTTGATACCTCGCAATAAATTCATGATCTTGGCCTTCGATTCCTTTTTCATGCGCTGAAGGGCCTCATCCGACGCGGTTCTGCGTTCCTTGAGGAACTCGGCCACCACCTCTTGTACAAGCCGCTGTCCTTCTGACGTTCCAATCGGCAGCACAGACGCGATGTCGCTCTCGAAGGTGCGCAGTAATTTGAGCTTGTTTGGGTCGGTGATCGGCTCCAGGCGTTGAGTCGCCAGAAGATCAGCGATACCGGCGAGCTTGAGGTCGATTTCTGGTGCGTCCGCTGAAAAAAGCTGGAAAAAATCAGACGTCAACAATTGTTCGATTGTCAGGTTCGAGGTGACAGGAAGGTGCTCCAGACGTTCTACCTTCATCGGTAGCAAGGGAGGCTTTTTCGACTTTCTCGCAGTATTGCGAGGTTGCTTTGATGCGGCGCGTTGCAGCACCAGAACCTCATTGTCAGCCATGGCGCGCAGGCAAAGAGGGTCATGGGTTGTTGCAATGAACGTGACATTTGGCAGTGCGCGCCTGAGGCCACGCATGATGTTCATTTTCCAGCGGGGGTGGAGGTGGGCCTCGACCTCATCGATCAGCACAACCGCTCGAGCATCACTCAAGCTCTGGAAGTCCCGGTTGACTCTGGGGTCCATCAAACCCTGAAAAATGTCACAGATCGTCGCAAGCACAGTCCTGAATCCAGACGATGCGATATCCAAAGGGGTTTTGCCCCATTTCGCCTCGATGTCACTGCTCATGATTGAGGTGACGATATGGCATTTGGTTCTTTCAGGATTGCGCCAGATCACATCGAAATCGCCTTCGATACTCAACACATCCCTCAGCGCCCGCACGACCATTGCAAAGGTCGTCGGGTTGAGACTGAGCAGCCATCTTTCCGGATTGGAAAGCACCACATCGGAACGCAACAGATTTTTAACGTATTTCGCCGGGCTATAACTTCGCTGTTTCCTCAGGTATTGCCGAAAGGCGCCATAAGCAAAAACGCCAGGCATCTCGAAGCCGCTGGTGTGTCTACTATCGACAAAGCCTTCCTCGCCAATACTCAGGACATGGGAACTGCCGTCGTCAAACGTCAGCGACACGGTTGCAGACCCCCGTCGATCCTGATCGCTACCGCCCATGAATTCGGGTTTTAAAATAAAGCTGTGAGCCTCCAGCGCTAACTCTTCTCGCGCTGGATCGTCTGACATTGCGAGAGCGATGGCTTCCAGAATCGAACTTTTGCCCGCTGCATTCTCACCCAGTATCAACAGGGAAGGCGTGGTCATTTCTGAGGGGTTATCAAGTTGTGCCTGATCTTGCGTGGGGGCCGGTAGCTTAAAGCTAAGGTCCTCAAGTGCCTTGAAGTTCTTTATGTGAACACCGATCAGTCTCGCTCGGCCTAGTCGAGGTTTAGGCGCAACAGCCTCAACCGGCAGCCCCAACTTATCGTCTCGGGCAAGCGCCGCTTTAGCCTGTTCAAGTTTCTCGACCGCGCCCTCTGACTCCCAAAGACGATGGTAGAACCGGCGAATACGAGCTTTTGATAAGACGAGGTGCGAACTACCGAGAGAGCCTATTTCCAGCGCAAGTCGCCGCAATAGTAAATACCAGGTACCTCCGAATTCCTGATTTTCAAACTCGAACAGCGGGACCAGGCTTTTCCATGTTTTGGCTGACTTTTCACCCGGCCCGCAGTTGCGGATCAACTCATTCAGACGCTTCTCATAGGTTTTACGACGCTGTTTGATGCGCTCATCTGCATTGAGGTTGAAAGTGGCAATCGTTGTGGAACCGACATCCTTACGACCCCTCATTTGACCATCGAGCTGAACATGGAGCAGAGAGGCGAAATCTTTCTGTACGCAAGGATCAAGTAACAATGGCTTCTCGGACGGCGGGTACTTAAGCCAAAGACCGTTGCCCTGCTTCACAAATTGGTCTATTTCCGACGAGCTTGGGATTCTTGCCCGATTGCCCTGGACCGGGAAGAAAAAGGGTTCCTTTGGCATACAACTCGCGCAAATAGAGTAAATGTTGTCCCATGCATCGGCGAGCCATGTGTAGTAGAGGTGCCCGTTTTCGCCGGACTTAAGTGGGCTTGCCTCCGCAGTGGGGCGAAAGCGGTAAGGTTGAACCTTGGTGGATGCTTCACAAAACGCACACTTGCCTCGGAACAATTGGTTCAGCGCGCGGTGAGTCCCCGGTTCATCGAGCGACAGTACTTTTCGCGAGACTCGGGTTTGCGATATCTGTTCTGACGATTTACTGAAATACTCTTTGAGCAGACGCCGATACTGACCCGCTTCGCGGCTGTTGAATACGCTCGGCGGCGGAACCCTGCTTCTATCGAACGTCAGCATGTCTCTGTTCCTTTAAAGTATTGGAGTGCTGTCCAGTCAGGGGGGGGCAGGTTTTAGAAGTGTAGTAGTCACATTTGCGAAAAGAGTAAAAAAATAACCAAATAAATAAGCAAGGCTATGCTGGTTAGATAGGACGAAAGCAAGTGTGACCAGCTCTGTTAATTCGTTGAAACACTGTTTTTATTTATTTTACAGATGATTAAGGCTGGCTTCTTTAAACCGCTTTTTTACGAGCACAGATTCTCACAGCCGGAGTAGATATTATGGCCTCAACACCTGTCAGTGATACCGTTGGTTCGATGGGCGAGGGCGCTGTTTCAGCCGCACCAGTGGGCGTCAAAAAGAAAAGGAAGACTGGCCTGGGGACCGCTCGCCAAGCTGTCATTCTGGTCCATGGTATGGGTGAGCAAATTCCGATGGATACCGTCAAAGGTTTCGTCAGCACGCTGTGGCAGAACGCGCCTGCCAGTCAACAGTCGGCGAATGACATCTGGAGTAAACCTGATACCCGAACCGGTTCGTTGGAGCTGCGGCGGATCACAACTCGCAAAAGCAAATCATCCGGTCATTTTCGACAGGGTGTGCGGTCGGATTTTTTCGAATTGTACTGGGCAGACCTGACCGCGGGCTCCACATGGGATCAATTTGTTGGCTGGGTCCGATACCTGCTGATCCGCCCTCTGGACAAGGTACCCCAAGCCCTCCGGGCTGCGTGGTTTGTGCTGTGGGCCGCCACCCTGTCTGTCATCGCGTTGGGGTTGATCGGATTGGTGCCCGAACACATCTGGGCGAACCACGCGCCGTGGTGGTTACCTAGGGCGTTTTTTTTGGCTGTCGTCGCGAGTTTGATGGCATTGCTGCATAAGCTTGTCGCCCAGACGTTTGGGCGGGTGGTCCGTTATACCCGAGCCGAACCCGACAATATTGCGGCGCGAGCGGCGGTTCGGGCGCGAGGTTTGAATTTGTTGAGAGCGGTTCATGAGGGGGATGAGTACGATCGTGTCATCCTGGTTGCCCATAGCCTCGGGGCCATCCTTGCCTACGACCTGCTTACTTATTTTTGGGCCGAAAAAGCAGACGCAACCTCTGTGGAGCAGGGGACTCCCGCGTTCAATGCGCTTCGTGTGGTCGAAGTGGCTGCCTTGGATCTGGACGCGGCCGCGACCCGGCTCGCCGCAGCGGCGACGAGTAATACGGCGAGCATGGTTCAGGTCAAAACGGACTTGGACAATGCACAATTGAAGTACAGGGCGGCGCAAGCGCAACTCTGGGACTGCCTTGCGACACTGAGCTCGCAGAGTGGTCGCTCGTCGCCCGAGGATAGATGGTTGATCAGCGATTTTGTGACGTTTGGCAGTCCGCTGGCGCATGCCGAAGTGTTGCTCGCACGTGGGGAGGCCGATCTGAAAGTGCGCATTGAAGCCCGTGAAATGCCGATTTCTCCACCCGTTCGTGAGCCTCTAGACCAAAGAACAGAGAACATCGCGAAAGCCGATGGCATGAAGGATGACGCAGGCGTTGTGTTTCCAAAGCTCTTGTCGTATCCGAGCAAGGACTTTCCGGGACGTTGGATCATTAATCATGGCGCGCCTTTTTCCGTGGTGCGTTGGACCAATGTTTATGACCCGTCGAGGTGGGTCTATCAGGGAGACCTAATCGGTGGCCCACATGCGCCTGTTTTCGGTCCTGGGGTCAAGGATCTCGATTTGTCTGTGGTCGATCGTCCTTCAACGCTTTTTACGCATACGCTCTATTGGAACGCCAAGTGTTCACCTGGGCGGACCGAAGTATTCCGAGAGGCCGTGAACTTGCTGAACAACCCATAGATGCAAGAGATATCGGGGGGGACGGTTCAGCTGTGCCAATTCGGCCGAGGCGGCGCATTATCAACTTGCAGGAGCAGCGGTACGCGCCGACCAGAAGATAAACGGCACTGAATCAGTTTCATCGTCAGCCACCTCATGCAAAAACTCACCATGAACACGAAGGACATGGCCCGTTGAGAGATTGGACGCCAGAAGCGGGTTTGTCGAATCAGTACCTTATGAGCTCATGAACATATCTAGCATAGCACCTGATTTAACATAATATACATTATGCGTACTATTGTGTGCGACCTCTGGGGCTGTTGGTCAGATGCACAGCCTGCACTGCGCTCCTTCTCGTTACTTGAATAATCACCCCATACGGCTACTTGCAGGTTCGTACTCGCTGCGGCAATCTGCTCGGCTCAATCATGATGGAACCTGATCTGTGATGTCACCAGTTGCAATGAACGATCCAAATCTGCAGACATTCATCGCCCGGTTGATGGCCGACAAGCTGGCCACTTGCTCATCAGTTCTTAACGCTCCGTTGCCAGGTGACGGTATTCAGTTCCCGGTCAACAAGCTCGTGGTCAAAGGATACGAACCCTTGAGGTGTCACCACAATTGCCGGGTGCATCAGCTTCGTAACCAAGGCGACGTCATCTACGGCTGGAACCTCTATTCCGGGATGATCGAGGGCGACTTGTTCTACGTGGCCCAGCCTCATGCGATTTGGAAGAAGGATGATCAGTACGCCGATGTTACCCCTGAATTCGATAAGCGGATCAGCCACATTCAGACGTTCACGTTCCTGCCCGATAACCGTGTGCCGATCGGCCACACCATTAGGTTCAAAATTCCACCCTTGTTCATCCACGGTGCAGGAATGTATTGCTGGGCTTCCGGTCTTAATAATAACAGCAGGTATTCGAAGGACTATTTCGAGGTAATGACGATGAGTTCAGATTTCGCCATCGAGGCGCTAAACCTCGCTTCGTGTTGACACCGAGGGTGTTCAATTGCATAACTAAACTAAATGACTGTTTAGTTTAGTTATAATAAACCCTTGCCTAGGCCCGTGATTGGGCGCCCCCCTCCTGCCGCCTCCAGCACCATTTAACCCTTCCTGGTAAACCGCCCACGAATCAGCACAAAAAACAGCGGTACAAAAAATATCCCCAGCAGCGTCGCGCTAAACATCCCGCCCAGCACACCCCTACCGATGGCCTGCCGCCCTGCCGAGCCTGCGCCACTGCTCATAGCCAGCGGCAGGACGCCAAACATGAACGCCAGCGACGTCATCAGGATCGGCCGCAGACGCAAGCGTGCTGCGGTCAGGGTAGCGTCCACCAGGCTCTGGCCCTGTTCCTGTAGGTGCTTGGCAAATTCGACGATCAGGATTGCGTTTTTGGCCGCCAGGCCAACCGTGGTCAGCAACCCGACCTGAAAATACACGTCGTTTGAAAGCCCCGCCGCTCGGATCGCCAGCACTGTGCCGATAACCCCCAGTGGCACGACCAGGATCACCGAAAACGGCACCGACCAACTTCCATACAGTGCCGCCAGGCACAAGAACACAAAACTGCGTACAGCAGAGGCGCCTGGGAGCCCGCCTGGCGCTCTTAATAAGACTGCCCGCTCCACTCGTGGCCAATGCCTTCGGGCAATTGCTTGATGATTGCCTCCACCGCCGTCATGGCTTCGCCCGAGCTGACGCCCGGTGCGGGTCGCCCACCAGGCCGATGGCCGCACTGCCGTTGTAGCGCTCCAGTTGAGGTGAACCATAGCTCCAGGTTGCGCTGGCGAAGGAGGAAAACGGCACCATTTCGCCCAGGCTGTTACGCACAAACCAGCGGTCTAGGTCCTTACGCCTTCAGACAAGAAGGCGCAGCTTTTCAGTTCAATGCCAGAGCATTGCAAACACAGGCATGACCAACGATGGGCACATACGCAACGAAGACAAACTACAGGTCAGTGATATTGTCGCATCAATACAATATGTGCTTTCGCTAAGCAATACAGTCTCTACTCCTCGATTGGAAATTCATTGCGAAATCATGGACCTTGAATAGATTCATCGTGCTCGTCATATGAAATATTTTGATAAAGTAAAGTTAACTCCAAGTCATCTTGGCTCCACTACCATGCCGCGCTCCAATATATCTGGCAGGCCAGTGACGGTTGCCTGATTCTCGACGTCAGTCAGGGCTGAAGTAGCTCAACCCACTCTAGAAGCGTGACCAGGTAAAAAGTCCGCCTCTGGATCAATACCTAGGATGCTAATGTTTCAGCTCGATTTTTATGGAACACTTGTGGCCGCCTCTTTAGTCCTTTTACTGGGGCGCGGACTAGTTGCACGTATCGGTTTTTTACGCACGTATAATATTCCTGAGCCGGTTGCAGGGGGCTTGGTGGTTGCATTGCTTCTCTTGGCTTTGCGCCTGTTCGATATTGAAATCCGCTTTGACACTTCACTGCAAACCCCTTTGATGCTGGCGTTTTTTGCCACCATTGGCTTGAGTGCAGATTTCGCCAGCCTGAAAAAAGGTGGGCGCGTAGTCGGGATTTTTCTACTGGCGGTCACAGGGCTTTTGATACTCCAAAACGCCATGGGTATCGGGCTCGCCAAGGCGTTGGGGCTCGACCCCTTGATGGGGTTGCTGACAGGTTCAATTACCTTGTCGGGCGGACACGGCACAGGCGCTGCCTGGGGGGCGATGTTCAGTGAGAAGTTCGGTCTTGCTTCCGCCTCTGAACTGGCGATGGCCTCCGCGACGTTCGGCCTAGTGCTGGGCGGCTTGATTGGCGGTCCGGTCGCCCGTTTGCTGATCAACCGTGTCCAGACTCCCGGTCTCGTACAAGGTGAGCCGCGCTTGCCAAGGGGCTTTGAACAACCAAACAAAGAGCGCTTGATCACACCGTTTTCGCTGATTGAGACAATCGCGCTGATTGCCGTCAGCCTACAAGCCGGTTCGCTCCTCAATGGCCTGCTCCAGGGGACGGCATTTGAGCTGCCGACGTTCGTCTGCGTCTTGTTCGTGGGTGTGGTGTTGCGCAACGGGCTTTCCGCACTGGGCCTGTATCAGGTGTTTGAGCGTGAAGTCTCGGTGTTGGGCAACGTCAGTTTGTCGCTGTTTCTAGCGATTGCGCTGATGTCGCTCAAACTGTGGGATCTGGCAGCACTGGCGTTACCGTTCGTTATCATCCTGACAGCGCAAGCCTTGCTCATGGCGCTGTTTGCGATTTTCGTGACGTTCAGAGTCATGGGCAGTAACTACGATGCAGCGGTACTGGCTGCCGGACACTGCGGTTTCGGGCTGGGTGCCACACCCACCGCCATCGCTAACATGCAAGCGGTGACACAGCGCTACGGGCCTTCGCAGATAGCATTCCTGGTAGTCCCTATGGTGGGCGCCTTCTTCATCGACATCATTAACGTCATCATAATCAAGCTGTACCTATTATTGCCGTTCCTTGGCGCTGCTGCCTGACGCTCAAGTCACCGGGCCTGGGTTACTAGGCCTGAGTGATCTCTCATGGTTCAACTATCTGTGTGCTGTTGGCGCGACTAGCGGCCTTTAGCAAGGCTCAGCCTGATCACATGGGCACTAGCGCTTGGCGCCTGTGATACGTCTTCCTCCGTAGAAAAATCCGCACCACCGCCCACCGTCCGGATTGAGACCATCCAAGCACAACCCTTGTCGACCTATGGGCGGATCGCCGCTACGCTGGCGGTGGTGTTTGTGCCGGTGTTTTTTGTGGTGGTGATGAAGCGGGTCGGCAGACGATAACAACTAACCGCAGCAAGCCAGTCACCAAGGGGAATAGGAATAATTTATGTGATAATTGCGATAATTAATTATTGTTTTACGATGATTTATGGCTTAGCTTAGACGCTCATTCATACTTTGTGAGGCTTCACTATGACGTCACTTCGTCTTGCTAAACTCAGCCAGCTTATGTCGGCCGCCACGTTAATCCTGATCGTCGTGATGCTGGCGCTCAATGTGGCGCTGTGGCTTTTCCCTTCCCTGGCTTCCAATGAGGGATTAGGCCTGGGTTTCGCGCTCACCGAGCGGCAGCTGTCGCAAAGAACTGAGGTCGCAGCACTGTTCCCTTGGTGGCAAACGCTGGGCGGTATCGTATTGTCGAGTGTGCCGCTGCTGGTGTTGACGTTCGGCCTGGGGAACTTGCGTCGGCTGTTCCAGAGCTATGCCAGTGGCGAGTATTTTTCCGGTGCCGCCGCCTTGCGCCTGGGCAAGGTCGGTAAGGCGGTGGCGCTGTGGGTGCTGCTGGACTTCCTGTGTGAGCCAATGCTCAGCCTCTGGGTTACGATGAATGAACCAGTGGGCCAAAAACTGTTAACCGTGAGCTTTAATGCGCAGACTTTTGTTGCCTTGTTCCTGGCGGCGTGTATTTCGATAATCGCGCGTATTCTCTGGCAAGCCAGTGAAGTGGACTCTGAAAACCGTACTTTCGTTTGAGACCCTTATGTCAATTGTCATTCATCTGGACGTAATGCTTGCGTTGCGCAAAGTTAAATCCAAAGACCTCGCTTCAGCCATCGGCATTACCGAAGCCAACCTTTCACTGTTGAAGCAAGGCAAGGTAAAGGGGGTTCGATTGGCCACTTTGGACGCAATATGCAAGCACCTGAGTTGTCAGCCGGGGGATCTGTTGATCCATGTTCCCGAGGTCGAGCAACAGTAAGTCCTTGATGGAGGCATGCTCTGCACCCTCCTCGCTTTAACCCAGACACCGCCTCTTTTGGCGGTGTCTTTTTTTCGGTGAGGATGAGTCGGGGGCGCCTCGGTCCTGGTGCCAGGCTAGATAGCAGCGGTGCGGCCGACGTAGCCTCGCTGGGGCTCGACAACGGTCATTTCTGCTTTTGACGATGTGTAAATACCTATGGCGTTACGGGCAAACGATGTTCTCTGACCGTTTCATAGTGCAGCTTCCAGCCTTTGAAAAAGACCGTTCTGCGTACATGCAGGTCGCGTGGAGGCATAGGGACAATCGCGACTGCCAATTTGTCTCTTCTGAGCAGGCCGTCAGTAAGAATGTTGACGCCCAGCGCCCCACCTAGAAAACCCAGCAGAAGCCCAACCAGATCGATGAATTTCTCCATGATGGTGTAGGTTTCCTGACGATTCTCTTTCAGGGCATCGTAAATGGAGGTGCCGGAAACAACTGGAGGATTCTGCCCGGAGCCGGGCTTCACCGACTTCGCTAGTGCTTTTTCAGTCGTCTCTTGGTGAATTTGGGCCTGAAACTCCTCCTGTTTCTTGAACTCAAGAAACGTCGTTGATGCCACACCTATCGGCACCAATGACGTCACTACCAACAGCACCCCCAGGACTATGTTGCGAGAAGCCGGGGTGTGAAAGCCGGCGAGCCAGTCGGTTCGCACCATCCAGCAAATAATAATGGCCAGCAACACACAGGGCACCAGAAAACCCAGGTTGATCTGAAAAAAACTATCCAGGCGTGTACTCATTACCGCTTTCTCTCCATGAATGATTGAAACTCAAGTTTTACAGGTCAAACCGATCAATCGCCCGCCGTCGCTCATTATCATCACGAACGTCGTAGCTGGCGGTGGTCTGGATATTGGTGTGGTGCGCCAGTTTCTGGGCGATGGACAGGTCGTGTTCTTCAATCACTCGCGTGATAAATGAACGGCGGAAATCATGGGGCATGATCTTCACCCCCACTTGCTGCCCGCGCTGACGGGCGATGTAGTAAATCGCGTGCTTGGTGATGCGCTCGCGGGTGATGTGGCTGCCCCGGCGGATACGGTTGAACAGAAAGGCGTCGTCCTCCTGCTCTTCACCCAATTGAGCGCGACGGAACGCCAGCCACGCTTCAAGTTTGGCAAAGGCCCACGCCGGCGCGTACTTGATCAGTTCCTTATTGCCCTTGCCCGTGACCCGCAAGCTGCGTTCGTCGAAATTGATCTGGGCCAGGTCGAGGTTGACCGACTCCGACTTGCGCATCCCCGAGCCGTACAGGATTGCAATGACTGCCGCGTCCCGCAGGCCCTGGGGGCGTGGATCGGCTGCGCAAACGTCCATCAACTCGCGAATCAGCGTGCGCCGCAAGTTGCGGCCCTGGCTCAAGCGCGTACCTGCCATCGCCTTGACCGAGCGCATCTTCAGTAGATGCTCCTGGCTGATCAGGCTCATGCGCCATGCCTCGTTCATCACCCCACGCACGGCGTTGACGTAAAGCGATGAGGTATTGGGCGCGTAGCCGTCTTCGCGTAGCACCGCCACCAGGCCCATAACGTGTTCGGGCTGCAGCAGATGCCAGTCGATGTCTTCCAGATTGACCTCTTCGAAACCCAGGCGGTCGGCGGCGTCTTGCAGCACATAACGCATGGTCAACTGGCTCGAAGGGGCCAGCCGCGTGAGGTAGAGGGTCAAGGGGTTTCGGGTCGGGGCGTGGGGAAGCTCAGTCAAAATAGATCAGCCTTGGAATTAAATAACGCAACTAAGCATTTGTTTAGACAAGGTATTTAGTGGTTTGGCGAGCACCGAGTCTAGCGCAGGTCAGCGGCTCGCACCAAACCATCGAACCTATTCCTGACCCTCCATGCGGTCCTGGGTCTGCTGTTGGCCCCATTGGGCATCCTGCTTATACATCACCGCCAACCAGTGCCGGCGCATGAATTCCAGCAGGCTTACCGGCGCCTTGGCAAAGTCCTGTTCATCGGCGTAACAGCCCGGCAACGGCAGTTCGGTGCCTTGCTCCTTGTATTGGCTGACCAGGGCTTGCTGCCCTGTCACGCTGCAATCCTTGGGCAGCGGCATGCCCTGCAGTGCCCCGGCCTCTTCATCCCACCAACTGGCGCCATAGCGGTCGACGCCACGCAGGCCGTACTTCTGCGACTTGCCGATGTGCATGATCAGCTTGAACTCATGGGGGCTGACGTCGCTGGTGCACATCCGTGAATAGCCGACAGTGGCTTGGGTGATGCCGTCGCCAAGCAGGTCAGTGACCTTGGTCGCTGCGCTGTCGAAGTGCAGGCCAGCGTCAAATTCGCAGTGCTGCACGTCGTCATAGAGCATCCACAGGCGCCTGGGCCGGTCGCCATCGAGCAGGTAGTGGGCGGCATAGACAGACGCCGACTGTGTGCCATCGTCATCGCGCTCACTCGCCTGTTGCTCGGCCAGCACCAGCAGATTACGGCCTTGTCGGTCGCTCCAGGTATACGCCGCCACCTGTTTGCCTCGTACCTCCACGCCAGGCGGTACCTGAGTGACCTGAGTGAGCACCACCCCCTCATCGGCCTGAACCCCGCAGGCGTACACGACTGTCATCCACAACACCATCAAGACCGGCCGTAACTGGCCGCGTAAAAGCTGCACGTTGTTCATCCGACTATCCAGGCAAGAGATGGCTTACTTTACCGGCACTTGCATGACAAAGCTGAGAAGATTCACCAGCAAAATCGGGCCGTCGCCATGGAGGCGGCCGCCGAGCACCGGGAAGTTGTTTGCCAGAAATCCCGTTAATTCATTTTTGGCGTGGGACAAATGACTTACAGGCAAGGCGCTACAGCACGAAAATGTTCTCGTTGGTCTCTGCCCTTATTATTTAGCTGAACACTAGCTGTCTACCCACCAAATAAACGAGTTTTTCATCGGCCTTTCATATTCGTTCTACATTTTTGCGCTTAATCTTGAGCGCAGGACTTGAGAACAATCCGCGCTTTGCAGACTAACCCTTTGATTATGCTTTACCTTTGAGCGCTGTGGTCTTTACTCAAGGTGTCCAGGCGCCAGGCAATGCAACGGTCGAATGACCGTAAGCAAACCGCTCTATTTTTATTCGGATCACTGCACTTTTAACCTTTGGCTGTTGTCGTCTTTACGCGCCAAGTTGCTCTAACCGAGGTCATGAATCTTTGAAACCCTACCCTATTCATTGCGTGTCGATCGTTATCCCGGTCTACAACGAAGAAGAGAGCTTGCCTGAGTTGCTTCGTCGCACCACGGCGGCGTGCAAGCAGCTGGCTTATGAATACGAAATCATCCTGGTGGACGACGGCAGCCGCGATAACTCGGCCCAGTTGCTGGAAGAGGCAGCCGCCGAAAACGGCAACCATGTGGTGGCGGTGATCCTCAACCGTAACTATGGCCAACACGCGGCAATCATGGCCGGTTTTGAACAGTGCCGGGGCGACGTAGTCATCACCCTCGACGCCGACCTGCAAAACCCTCCTGAAGAAATCCCGCGTTTAGTCGAACAGGCCGCCCTGGGCTACGACGTGGTTGCCACGGTGCGCAACAACCGCCAGGACTCGGCTTTGCGCCGCTGGCCGTCGCGCTTGATCAACCTTGCTGTGCAGCGCTCCACCGGCGTTGCCATGACTGACTACGGCTGTATGCTTCGCGCTTATCGGCGCACCGTTGTCGACGCGATGCTGGCCTGCCGCGAGCGCAGCACCTTTATCCCGATCCTGGCCAACGGCTTTGCCCGCCACACCACGGAAATCCTCGTGCAGCACGCCGAGCGTGAACACGGTGAGTCCAAGTACAGCGCCATGCGCCTGATCAGCCTGATGTTCGACCTGCTGACCTGCATGACCACCACGCCGTTGCGCCTACTGTCCATCGTCGGCTTCAGCCTGGCTGCCATTGGCATGCTGTTTGCGCTACTGCTGATCGTACTGCGCCTGGCTTTCGGAGCCGAGTGGGCGGGCGACGGCATGTTCGTATTGTTTGCCGTGCTGTTTGTATTTACCGGCGGCCAGTTCATCGGCATGGGCTTGTTGGGTGAATACCTGGGGCGCATGTACAGCGATGTCCGGGCCCGTCCACGGTTCTTTATTGAAAAGGTGCTGCGCAACGAACCGGCAGCACCGGCTCCGGTCGTTATCGTCGACGGCCTGACCTCTTCCCATACTTCCACCTCACTTTCCGATCAGGTTTCGTCATGAATCCCAAAGCTGTTGTCTTCGCTTACCACGACATTGGCTGTGCAGGCATCGAAGCCCTGCTCACCGCCGGCTACGACATTGCTGCCGTGTTCACCCATGCCGACGACCCCCGGGAAAACAACTTCTACGGCTCCGTCGCCCAGCTCTGCGCCCGCAACGGTATCCCGGTGCATGCGCCTGAAGATGCCAACCACCCGCTGTGGGTCGAGCGTGTGGCCAAGCTCAAGCCAGACTTCATCTTCTCCTTTTACTACCGCAACCTGCTGAGCGAAGCGCTGCTGGCTACCGCAGCCAAAGGCGCGTTCAACCTGCATGGCTCGCTTCTGCCCAAGTACCGGGGTCGTGCACCGGCCAATTGGGTGCTGGTCAAGGGTGAAACTGAAACCGGCGTGACCCTGCACCGCATGGTCAAGCGTGCCGATGCCGGCGCGATCCTCGCCCAGCAAAAGGTCAGCATCGAGCGCAGCGACACTGGCCTGACCCTGCACGCCAAACTGCGTGACGCCGCCAGCCACCTGCTGGGCGATGCCTTGGGGCAACTGGCCGAGGGCACGCTGACAGAAACTGCCCAGGATGAAAGTCAGGCCACCTACTTCGGTCGCCGCAGCGCCGCCGACGGCAAGCTGGAATGGAAAAAACCTGCTGAAGAACTGTTCAATCTGGTCCGCGCAGTCACTCAACCGTATCCGGGTGCCTTCTGCGCTGCGGGCGAGCACAAGTTGATTGTCTGGAGCGCCGAGGTCGTCAAAGGCAACGAAGGCCAGGCCCCGGGCCGAGTGATCAGCGTCGATCCGCTGCGCATTGCCTGCGGTGAGGATTCCCTGGTAGTGCGTTTCGGTCAGCGCAATGACAACGGCCTGTACCTAGCCGGCCCTGCGCTTGCCAACGAGCTGGGCCTGGTGGACGGCTCCGTGTTGCGCGGTGCCGAGTCGGGTCGCAAGCCACGTCGCACACGGGTGCTGATCCTCGGCGTCAACGGCTTTATCGGTAACCACCTGTCCGAGCGCCTGCTGCGCGACGACCGCTATGAAGTCTACGGCCTGGACATTGGCTCCGACGCCATCGAGCGCCTGCGCAGCCACCCCAACTTTCATTACGTGGAAGGCGACATCAGCATTCACTCGGAGTGGATTGAGTACCACATCAAGAAATGCGATGTGGTCCTGCCGCTGGTGGCCATCGCCACGCCAATCGAATACACCCGCAACCCGCTGCGCGTATTTGAACTGGACTTCGAAGAGAACCTCAAACTGGTTCGCTACTGCGTCAAGTACAACAAGCGCGTGATCTTCCCCTCGACGTCCGAAGTCTATGGCATGTGCCAGGACCAGAACTTCGACGAAGACACCTCCAACCTGGTGGTCGGCCCGATCAACAAGCAGCGCTGGATCTACTCAGTGTCCAAGCAACTGCTGGACCGGGTGATCTGGGCCTACGGCGCCAAGGGCCTGAACTTCACCCTGTTCCGTCCGTTCAACTGGATGGGCCCGCGCCTGGACCGCCTCGATTCGGCGCGCATCGGCAGCTCGCGCGCAATCACCCAACTGATCCTCAACCTGGTAGAAGGCACGCCCATCCGCCTGTTCGACGGTGGCGAGCAGAAACGCTGCTTTACCGACATCGCCGACGGCATCGAGGCCCTGGCGCGGATCATCGACAACGACAATGACGCCTGCAACGGTCAGATCATCAACATAGGCAACCCGGACAACGAAGCCAGCATCCGCCAGTTGGGCGAAGAGCTGTTGCGTCAGTTCGAAGCTCACCCTTTGCGCGGCAACTTCCCGCCGTTCGCCGGTTTCCGTGATGTCGAGAGCAAGGCGTTCTACGGCACCGGTTACCAGGACGTCGCACACCGCAAGCCAAGCATCGCCAACGCCAAGCGCCTGCTGAACTGGGAGCCAAGCGTGGAGATGAGCGAGACCATTGGTAACACCCTGGATTTCTTCCTGCGTGAAGCCATGCTCGAAATCGCGGACAAGCATTGATGCAGGCAGGTCTTCGCATCGACGTCGACACCTATCGAGGCACCCGTGAAGGGGTGCCACGCTTGTTGGAGCTGCTCGATGAAGCCGGGATCAAGGCGACGTTCTTCTTCAGTGTCGGGCCGGACAATATGGGCCGTCATTTGTGGCGCCTGATCCGCCCGCAGTTCCTGTGGAAGATGCTGCGCTCCAATGCCGCCGGCCTGTACGGCTGGGACATTCTGCTGGCCGGCACTGCCTGGCCGGGCAAGCCCATCGGTCGCGACCTGGGGCACCTGATGCGCCAGGCCAAGGCGGCCGGGCATGAAGTCGGTTTGCATGCCTGGGATCACCATGGCTGGCAGGCTAATACCGGGCGCTGGAGCGATGAGCAACTGGTGGAGCAGATCCGTCGCGGCGTCGACACCTTGAGCGACATTCTTGGTGAGCACGTCGACTGCTCGGCCGCCGCCGGTTGGCGTGCCGATGAACGTGTGGTGCAGGCCAAGCAAGGCTTCAACTTTCGCTACAACAGCGATTGCCGTGGTACCAGCCTGTTCCGACCGACGCTGGCCGATGGCAGTGCCGGCACGCCGCAGATTCCGGTGGGCCTGCCAACCTTTGACGAAGTGGTCGGGCCGTTGGTAGCGGCCAAGGATTTTAATGCCTTCATTCTCGACCGATTCACCGAATCGAAACTCAACGTCTATACGATCCACGCAGAGGTAGAAGGGATTCTGATGGCCAATGATTTTCGCCAGTTGCTTGCCCTGGCAGGGCAGCGCGGCATCGCGTTTCAACCGCTGGGTAGGTTGTTGCCGAGCGATCCCGCCACATTGCCCCAGGAGCATCTGGTTCGCGGAGCATTGAGCGGCCGCGAGGGCTGGCTGGGAGTGCAAAAGGCATGATTCGCCGTTGGGCCCTGCCCCTGCTCTTGCTGGTCTTTGGCGTGTGTTATCTGCTGCCGATGGCCACCCATGGCCTGTGGATTCCGGACGAAACCCGCTATGCCCAGATCAGCCAGGAAATGCTCCTGACCGGCAAATGGGCGTCGCCGCATTTTATGGGTATCCGCTATTTTGAAAAGCCGGCGGCCGGGTACTGGATGATCGCCCTGGGTCAGGCCATTTTTGGCCAGAACCTGTTTGGCGTGCGCTTTGCCTCGGCGCTGGCCACCGGCTTGAGCATCTTGCTGGTGTACTGGGTGTCCCGACGCTTGTGGCATGACCCGCGCAAAAGCCTGGTCAGCACCGTGCTGTACATGAGTTTTGTCAGCGTTGCGGCACTGGGGGGCTACGCCAACCTTGATCCGCAATTCACCTTTTGGATCAACCTGACCGGCGTGGCCTTGTGGCTGTGTGTCGACAGCACCAGCCATCGCGGCCGTTTGTGGTCCTGGGCCTTGCTGGGTGTGGCCTGTGCCATGGGTTTCATGACCAAGGGCTTTCTGGCATGGCTGCTACCGGTGTTGATCGCCCTGCCCTACATGATCTGGCAAAAGCGCTTTCGTGAGCTGCTGGGCTATGGCCTGGTGGCGGTCGTCGTGGCAGTTGTCGTCAGCTTGCCGTGGGCGTTAGCGGTACATGCCCAGGAGCCGGACTATTGGCATTTCTTTTTCTGGCATGAGCATATCCAGCGCTTTGCCGGTGAAGATGCTCAGCACGATCAGCCGTGGTGGTATTACCTGCCGCTGCTGGTGGCGTTCTGTCTGCCGTGGGTGGCCTTGCTGCCCTCCACCTTGAAACAGGCGTGGCTGGAAAAACGCACCCACAAGACCGCGTTCCTGTTGTTGTGGCTGCTGATGCCCCTGGCGTTTTTCAGCCTGAGCAAGGGCAAGTTGCCGGCTTATATCCTGCCGTGCCTGCTGCCCCTGGCGCTGCTGATGGGCAATACCCTGGCAGACAAACTGGCCCAGGCCCGTGGCCGGGTGTTGCAAGTCAACGGCTGGCTCAACCTGATGCTCGGCCTGCTGGGGTTGCTGGCCCTGGTGTATTTCCAGTTGAAGAAGCCGGTGTACGAGCATAACCAGGAGCTGCTGAGCCTGGTGCTGGTGTTTATCGTGTTGTTTGGCTGGATCATCGCCAACCTGCTGCAAGCGGCGCGTCCGTTGCGGTTGTGGGCCGCGCCGGCGATTGGCAGCTGGCTTCTGGTTGCTCTGGTACCTGCCGCCCTGCCCCATTCGGTGGTTTATAACAAGACGCCGGATCAGTTCATCATTGATCACTCCGATGAGTTGGCCCGCACATCCACGTTGCTAAGCAACGACCTGGGCGCTGCGTCCGCCCTGTCGTGGCGGCTCAAACGCCCGGAAGTCGCGCTGTACAACACCGTCGGCGAAGTCAAATACGGCATCGCCTATCCAGACACCGCCTACCGCAAAGTGGACACCGCCCAGGTCCAGCAATGGATGACGGACGCCCGCAAACAGGGTTCGGTGGGCGTGGTCATGCGGGTCAAGGGCAATGACGAACGGCAGGAAGTGGACTTGCTGCCCAAGGATGGCAAGCGCTACGAGCAAGGCAACATGGTGATCCTGATTTTCCCGCAGGTTGCACCATGACCCTCCTGCTGCTCTTGGCCGCTTGCCTGCTGACCTGCATGGGTCAGGTTTCGCAGAAGTTTGCCGTGGAAGGCTGGCGTGACCAGCCTGACGGTTGGGCCGCAAAACTGCGCTCGCCCTGGCTGTGGTCGGCACTGCTCTGCCTGGGCCTGGGTTTACTGGTATGGCTGCTGGTCTTGCAGCGCCTGGAAGTGGGCATCGCTTACCCCATGCTCAGCCTGAATTTTGTGCTGGTAACCCTGGTGGCGCGTTTTGTCTTCCACGAGCCTGTGGATCGTCGCCATTGGTTGGGTGTCGCCCTGGTAATCGCCGGCGTGGCGTTGTTGGGAGGTGAGGTATGAGCCGAGTTCGCGGCTTTGCCCTGGCCCTGGGCAGCGTTGCATTGGTCAGCGGTGCCCAGTTGGGCATGCGCTGGAGCATGACCCGCCTGCCGCTGCCCAGCGAATGGCTGACTGCGTTGAACAGCGGCGCCATCGACTTTGGCGCGCTGGGCGTGGTGATCCTGGCGATTTTCGCCTACGCGCTGTCGATGCTCTGTTGGCTCGGCGCCCTCAAGGACCTTCCCCTGGGGCGTGCTTATTCGCTGCTGAGCATCAGCTACGCCCTGGTGTACCTGCTGGCGGCCAGCCTGCCGGTATTCAACGAACACTTTTCCCTGTCGAAAACCCTGGGGGTGGCATTGGTCATCCTCGGTGTCCTGACGATCAACTCCCGTCGTATCAGCAGTACAAGCCCCAGGAATACCCCATGAAAATCAGCGTATTTGGTAGTGGTTACGTCGGCCTGGTACAAGCCACCGTACTGGCCGAGGTCGGTCACGATGTCATCTGCATGGACGTTGATGAAAACAAGGTCCGCCTGTTGCAGCAGGGGCACGTGAGTATTTTCGAGCCGGGGCTTGCCAGCCTGGTCAAGGAAAACCTGGAGACCGGCCGCCTGACCTTCACCTGCGATGAAAAGCTTGCGGTGGAACACGGTGAGGTACTGTTCATTGCCGTGGGCACGCCTTCGGACGAGGACGGTTCGGCGGACTTGAGATACGTGCTGTCGGTGGGCGATGCGGTGGCCCGTCATCGGCGCGACCCCGTGATCCTGGTGGAAAAATCCACCGTGCCCGTGGGCACCGGCGACACTTTACGCGCCCATATCGAAAAGGCCCTGCACCTGGCCGGGCGCAATCTGGAGTTCGATATCGTCTCCAACCCGGAATTCCTCAAGGAAGGCTCGGCGGTCGCCGACTGCCGCCGTCCAGACCGGATCATCATCGGTTGCGAGCGCGAAGAAGTGCGCGAAGTGATGCGCGACCTGTACGCGCCGTTCAACCGTAACCACGACCGCATTATCTTCATGGACCTGCGCAGTGCCGAGCTGACCAAGTACGCCGCCAACTGCATGCTGGCGACCAAGATCAGCTTTATCAACCAGATCGCCGAGCTGGCCGAACACCTGGGCGCAGATATTGAATCCGTGCGCCTGGGGATCGGTGCCGATTCGCGGATTGGCTACCACTTTATCTACCCCGGTTGCGGCTACGGCGGGTCGTGTTTCCCCAAGGACATGCGCGCTTTGATCCACAGTGCCAAGCAAGCCAATTGCTCCAGCGACCTGTTGGAAGCGGTGGAAGCCATCAATCAGCGGCAGAAGAGCAAATTGTTCGAGCGGATCAAGGCCTTCTACAAAGGCGACTTGCGCGGCAAGACTTTCGCCCTGTGGGGCCTGGCGTTCAAGCCCAACACCGATGACATGCGCGATGCGCCCAGCCGGGTATTGATGGAGTCGCTATGGGCGGCGGGCGCCAACGTGCGCGCCTTTGACCCGGAAGCCATGCAGGAAACCCAGCGCCTTTACGGCGATGACCCCCGGCTGATGCTGATGGGCACGCCGGAGTCGACCCTGGGCGGTTGCGATGCGTTGATCATCTGCACCGAGTGGCAGCAGTTCAAGGCGCCGGATTTCGACCTGCTGCAACAGCGCCTCAAGGCTGCGGTGATTTTCGACGGCCGTAACCTGTACGACGCCGAGCGCCTGGCACGCAAGGGCTTCCAGTATTTCCCGATGGGCCGCGGAGAATCGTGCAACCTGCCGATCCCCCAGCAGCAATGGGTTCCCCGGCTGCTGGAAGCGTAAGACGTGGCTATAGTTCCTGCACCGCTGCTTGGTGCCACGATCCGCAGACACTCCTTGGGCCTTGGGCTGCTGGCGTTGATGCTGTTCATCGCCGGCAGCTGGGACCAGGCGGTTATCGGTTTTGACTCGCGCTTTGTGTTGTTTGCCCAGGAGATGCTGCGCCATGGGCCGAGCTTTTTTCCCACAACCTATGGGCAGCCTTATGCGGACTACCTGGCGACGTCGACCCTGTTTACCTGGCTGTTGTCGCTACCGCTGGGGCGCATTACCAGCCTCACGGCGTGGCTGCCGACGGCCGTTGCCTCGGCGATTATCGTCACCTTGATCTACCGACTGACAGCGCCCTACTCCCGGCGCTGGGCGCTGCTGAGCATCGCCCTGCTGCTGCTCAGCAGCACCTTTATCAGCGAAACCCGCTCAGTGTCCCTGGACCAGATGCTGGCTGCCGTAGCCCTGACGGTGTTTTACCTGGGCTACGCCCATGATCACTTCGGTGGCGGCAAACGCTGGCACTGGCTACTGGCGTTGTTGCTTCTGGGCTTTGCCATTCGTGGGCCGATCGGCCTGGTGATTCCCACCGGCGTGTTGTGCAGCTATTACCTGATCAATCGGCAATGGCGTCAGTTGTTCAGCTTCGGCTTGCTCGCGCTGGCGTTGCTGGTGGCCTGTGTTGGCCTGCTGCTGTTATTGGCCAAACTCAGCGGTGGTGAAGCGTTCATGCAGGACGTGATCCGCATGCAGTTCCTCGGCCGCATGGATGGCAGCGAAGGTTCCAGTGGTGTGCTCTATTACTTCACCAGCTCGTTGGGCAACTATGCCTTGGCGTATCCGTTGGCGATCCTGGTGCTGATTGCCGTGCTGATCAACGGGCGACGACCGTCTGATCCAGCGCTGCAGTTGTTGCTGTTTTGCGCGGCTGCGGGGTTGATAGTGATGCTGGGGCTGTCGATCCCGCAGGCGAAGAAGGCCCGTTACATGCTGCCGATGATCCCCATGGCGGCAATCATTGCGGCCTACCCTTTTCGGGGTGTTCAGGGGCGGCTCTTTGCCTGGTTGCGGGGATTGATGCTGGGGGTGTTGGCGCTCATACCGACGCTGTTGATTGGCGCCCTGTTGATGGCCCGTCATCGCTTCCCCGAGCAGTTGAATAGCCTGGGCCTGGTATTCACCGTGCTGGTCGTATTGCAGGTGCTGCTCCTGGGCATACTGTTGAAGTGGCGCTGGCAGCCAGTAGGCCCGGCCTTTTGTGCGGTGTTGGCGGTGTGGTCGACCTACATCATGGTGGTGGAACCGCTGGAGCGCAGCCTTTACGACACGCGCACCTTTACCCTGGGTGCCCAGGCCCTGATCCAGCAGCATCCGGCGCCGCTGGTGCTGCATGCCCTGGGTAAGGACGCCAAAGCCATCAAGTTCATGGTCAACCTCAATTGTGACCGGGTGCCCTTGTTCACTCAGTTGCCCTCGGAACTCGCCCTCGTCCAGGGGCCGGCCTGGCTGGTGATGAGCCAGGCTGATTTTGAAGGGTCGAGCGACCCGCGTGTGCGCCTGCTGGCACCTGTACTCAGCGGGCAGTTCGACAAAAACCCTTACGTGCTGCTGCACCTGACCAAGGCTGCGCTCTGACAACGGTCAGCCAGGCCTGTCTGTGGATGGAGTTGCGCGACGCCCTCGTGGCACTCAAGGGGCCACTGGGTTCAAGGTGATTAACTCCAAAAATACTGCACTTAACGTGCATTAATATGCATTGGCGAGGGTTTTGTTTGATCGGCACACTGCAGCGGTTCCTCCCCCAAATGTTGGAACTTTCGAAGGGCTTTCCGGGAAACCAGAGAAGCCCTTCTTTTTTGCCCGCCTTTTTATTCTGGATCGTCGATTAATGCTTGCTCGCTGGTTTCCCGCTGCCATCAATACTCGCCCCACCGAATGGAGTCGCGCCGCCATCGGCATGGCCTTGGGCACTCTGTTCAGTGTCTGGCTCTGTGCCCAGGTGTTTGGCATGGACGTCGCCATGCATCTGATTGGCCCCCTGGGCGCGTCTGCCGTGTTGCTGTTTGCCGTTTCATCCGGTGCGCTGGCCCAGCCGTGGTCAATCGTTGGCAGCTACTTGTGTGCCAGTGTGGTGGCATTGCTGGTAGCACGAGTGCTGGGCCGCACGTTGGGCAGCGCGTGCCTGGCCGCCGGCATGGCGCTGATCCTGATGTGCTGGCTGCGCTGCCTGCATCCGCCGTCGGGCGGGCTGGCAATGACACTGGTGTTGGCAGACCCGGCGACCATCGCCCTGGGTTGGCAGGGAATCGGCCCAGTCATGCTCGGTGCCGGCACATTGCTGGCGACGGCCATTGCCTATAACAACCTGACCCGTACCCGTTACCCCAAGGGCGCGATAGAGGCGCCGGTGATCATGATGAGCAATCGCCTCCAGGAGCCTGATCCCAAGATCACTGCCGTTGACCTGGAGCGGGCCCTGGCCGAAATGGAACAGTTTTTCGACGTCACGCCCACGGAGCTGGAGCAACTGATCCATACCGCTGAAGATCATGCCCGGCGCCGCAGCATTGGCCAGGTATTGGCGGGGCGGGTCTAGGCAGGCCAGGCAGTTTTTTTGATAATAACTACCCTGCATAAATGCAAAGACGACCTGCAGTATTCCAAGTTGTACTTGGCAAATTTGCACTGGTACGATCGGGAGATGGTTCGTCCGCGAACATTTTAATAAAGAACAATAAAAGCAGGGAGTTACAGATGACTGCTCAGGCTCCATCCCAGGCGACGTGCAGCGCCGAGTCCCCACAGGACGACGTCCTCGCCGAGATACGCAACCACATCGGCCACCTCACCCTCAATCGCCCTGCTGGCCTTAATGCCATCACCCTGGACATGGTCCGCAGCCTCACCCGGCATTTGCAGGGCTGGGCTGACGACCCAGAAGTTCACGCCGTCGTCCTGCGTGGTGCCGGGGAAAAAGCCTTCTGCGCCGGTGGCGACATACGCTCGCTGTACGACAGCTTCAAGAACGGCGACACCCTGCACCAGGATTTTTTCGTCGAAGAGTACGCCCTCGATCTGGCGATTCATCATTACCGCAAACCTGTTCTCGCGCTGATGGACGGTTTTGTCCTGGGCGGCGGCATGGGCCTGGTCCAGGGCGCCGACCTTCGGGTGGTCACTGAGCGCAGTCGTTTGGCGATGCCAGAGGTTGCCATCGGTTACTTCCCTGACGTCGGTGGCAGCTATTTCCTGCCGCGTATTCCCGGTGAGCTGGGTATCTACCTCGGCGTGACCGGCGTGCAGATCCGCGCCGCCGACGCGTTGTACTGTGGGCTGGCCGACTGGTACCTGGACAGCGCCAGGCTGGCGGAACTTGACCAGAAACTCGACCTCCTGCAATGGCAGGACTCCCCGCTCAAGGATCTCCAGGGCCTGCTGGCCAAACTGGCAGTGCAGCAGCTTGCCGACGCGCCGCTGGCTAAACTGCGCCCAGCCATCGAACACTTCTTCGCCCTGCCCGACGTGCCCAGCATCGTTGAGCAATTGCAGCAAGTTACCGTCGCTGACAGCCACGAATGGGCGTTGGCGACGGTCAAACTGATGCAGGGCCGCTCGCCACTGGCCATGGCCGTGACCCTGGAAATGCTCAGGCGTGGTCGGCACCTTGCGTTGGAAGACTGCTTTGCCCTGGAGTTGCACCTGGACCGTCAGTGGTTTGCCCGTGGCGACCTGATCGAAGGCGTGCGCGCCCTGCTGATCGACAAGGATAAATCCCCGCAATGGAACCCGCCGACTCTGCAGGCGCTGGATGCCGACCACGTCGAAAGCTTCTTCTGTGACTTCGAGCAGAACAGGAACTAAGCCATGCAAGATATTGAATTTACAGAAGAACAAGTCATGATTCGCGACATGGCTCGCGACTTTGCCCGAGGCGAAATCGCGCCCCATGCCCAAGCGTGGGAAAAAGCCGGCTGGATCGACGATGCCCTCGTGGCGAAGATGGGCGAACTGGGCCTGCTGGGCATGGTGGTCCCGGAAGAATGGGGTGGCACCTATGTCGACTATGTGGCTTACGCCCTGGCCGTCGAAGAGATTTCCGCCGGTGACGGCGCCACTGGCGCGCTGATGAGCATCCATAATTCAGTGGGTTGCGGCCCCATCCTCAACTACGGCTCACAAGAGCAGAAAGAAACCTGGCTGGCCGACCTTGCCAGCGGCCAGGCCATCGGCTGCTTCTGCCTGACCGAACCCCAGGCCGGCTCCGAAGCCCACAACCTGCGTACCCGTGCCGAGTTGCGGGACGGCCAATGGGTGATCAACGGCGCCAAGCAATTTGTCAGCAACGGCAAACGGGCCAAACTGGCCATCGTCTTTGCCGTGACAGACCCGGAACTGGGCAAGAAAGGTCTTTCTGCATTTCTCGTTCCCACTGACACGCCAGGTTTTGTGGTGGATCGCACCGAACACAAGATGGGCATCCGCGCTTCGGACACCTGTGCAGTCACCCTCAATCAATGCACCGTGCCCGAAGCCAATCTGTTGGGCGAACGTGGCAAGGGCCTGGCCATTGCCTTGTCCAACCTGGAAGGCGGCCGCATTGGCATTGCCGCCCAGGCCCTGGGCATCGCCCGCGCAGCGTTCGAGGCGGCGTTGGCCTACGCCCGTGACCGGGTGCAGTTCGACAAGGCAATCATTGAGCACCAGAGCGTGGCCAACCTGCTGGCTGACATGCAGACCCGTCTCAATGCCGCGCGTTTGTTGATCCTGCATGCTGCTCGCCTGCGCAGTGCTGGCAAGCCGTGCCTGTCAGAAGCATCCCAGGCCAAGTTGTTCGCCTCGGAAATGGCGGAAAAGGTCTGCTCCTCGGCGATGCAGATCCATGGTGGCTACGGCTATCTGGAAGATTACCCGGTGGAGCGTTATTACCGGGATGCGCGGATAACCCAGATTTATGAAGGGACCAGTGAAATCCAGCGGATGGTGATTGCTAGAGAGCTAAAGAACTATCAGCTGTAAGCTATTGAAATATTGGTCGTTCATCCTGATCGGGGACGACCTTCACCTCATGCGCTCGAACACTCTTGCACCATCGTACCTAAAGGTACTTCTTTCCAGGCCGATAGCCCTACGAAGCTCTAAAAAAGCCGCGTTGAATAATAAAACGCTTCGTAAGGACGACCCCCATGCCCCCATTGCGCTCTATCCAAGCCCGCTACACCCTGTTCCTGGTGTTATTCGTCCTGCTGCTATTCGTCTTGACGGTCGTGGGCATCGGACAGTTGGTGGCCCCCAAGCTTCGGCAAACCGAGGAACAGGTCGCCCTCAACCGTATTGCCGAGGTGGCTGAACAGATCCAGGGCGAACTGAACAAGGTCCAGGCCCAGCAGCGCAGCATCACCCAAACCATCCCCCTGCTCGACAGCGATGCCATCGACAAGGTGTTGCCCGGCCTGGTGGACCAGTACGGCGAACTGAAAGTGTTCGGCGGCGGCATCTGGCCCCTGCCCAACCAGCGCACACCGGGGCGCAACAAACACAGCACCTTCTGGCATCGCGATGCGTCGGGGAAACTGGCGGTCAATACCTTTTGGAATAGCGACGCCGCCCCCAATTATTACGATCAGACCTGGTACAAGGGCGGCATGGCCACACCTCGGGGCCAGTGCGCCTGGGCCGCGGCTTACAAGGATGACGCCAGCCAGGAGCCGCGCACCAACTGCGCCATGGCGATCCAGCGCGATGGCGCGCCCTACGGCGTTGCCACCATCGACGTGACCCTGGGCTTTTTCAATGACCTGGTGGCCCGCAAGGAAAAAGACATCGGCGGGCAAATGCTGATCGTCGAAAGCGACGGCAAGATCATCAGCAACAGCTCGCGCATCAGCGGCCAGGTGGTGCTGAAAAACATCAGCGAACTGGCAGGTACCTCGGCGTTTGCCGCCCAGGTCAGCGCCGGCCTGGCCCATCGCGACCAGTCGTTGCAACGCAACGAGTTCGATAATCAGGGCGTAGCCAGCACCTTCTTTATGCGCCCGATTGAAGGCACACCGTGGTTCCTTGCCACCGCCCTGCCCACCTCGCTGATCACCGCCCAGCGCGATGACGTGCTCGGCACCTTGAGTCTGTTGCAGGTCCCCATGGTCCTGCTGCTGGTGCTGTTGCAGGTCTATGCGATCCGCCAACTGGTGCAGCGCATGAAGGCCTTGAAAACCAATATTGATGCGCTGTCCACCGGCGACGCCGACTTGACCCGACGCATCACCATCCGCGCCGAGGATGAATTGGGCGCCATTGGTCACTCGGTCAACCGCTTTATTGTCTACCTGCAAAACATGATCGGCGAAGTAACCCTGGCCACCGGCGCCATGTCTTCAAGCCTGGCGCAGTTGCAGCAAACGTCGGCCCAGACCAACCAGATCCTGGTACGCCACGCCTCGGAAACCGACCAGACCGTCACGGCCATCACCGAGATGAGTTCCACCGCCGACACCGTGGCGCAAAACGCCGCTGAAACCGCCGCCTTCACCCAGAGCGCCAACGAACACGCAGACCGTTCGCGAATCGTCGTGGGTGAAGCCTCCAAGAGCGTCAGTGCCTTGATCGGCGAAGTCTCCAGTGCCACCCATACTGTGGAAAATATGCGCCAGGACGCCCAGCGCATCACGGAGACACTTGGGGTGATCGGCGCCATTGCCGGCCAAACCAACCTGCTGGCGCTCAACGCGGCGATTGAAGCCGCCCGTGCCGGCGAGCAGGGGCGCGGGTTTGCCGTGGTGGCCGATGAAGTGCGCGCCCTCGCCGCCCGGACTCAAGCCAGCACCTCGCAAATCAACGAAATGCTCGCGCGCCTGACCCTGGGCGTCACTTCCTCGGTCACCGCCATGGAAAATACCCAGGCCAGTTGCCAGTCGGCGGCCGATGCCACCGCTCGGGTCAACAGCGGGCTGGATGAAATGGCCGGCTCCGTCAGCCATATCAACAACCTGAGTACTCAGATCGCCACCGCTGCCGAACAGCAAAGCGCGGTGACCGAAGAGATCAACCGCAGCATGGTGCACATTCGCCATATGGTTGAAGAGCTGGTGCAAAGCGGGCACGCCACTGAAGACAATACCCAGAGCTTGCTGGAGGCTAATGACCAGGTTATTGCGTTGATGGGCCGCTTCAAAGTGCGTTGAAAAAAAGCCCGAACACTCCCGTGCGATGTACGGGAGTACGATCTACGGGAGCGCGACTATTCTGACAGTCCTAGTGCCCAGTTTCGCCACACAGGAGGTGTGTCATGAATGCCGTTGAGCACCCGAACCGCCTTGAGCGGATAAGCCAGGAACGCTATATCCAGGCCCCCATCGAAGCTGTCTACGACTACGTGACCCAACCGGATCGCTGGCATGAGTGGCATCCAACTTCCCTGAGCGCCGACACCGGCACCCACGGCTCGCTGCCCGCCGGCCACCGTTTCACCGAAATGATCGACCTGCTGGGCGTGCGAGTGTCCTTGAACTACAGGGTGCAAGTCGCCGTACCGCCCCGTGAGTTCAAGACTGTATTCACCTCACCTGCAGTGGATGGCTGCATTCACTACGTTCTGCAGGTGCAAGGCCGCGGCACCCTGTTCAAGCGCGTTCTCAGTTATGAGACTGGGTTGCAACTCACCACCCTGCATGAGCGCATGACAGAACTGTCGAGTCAGGCTCTGGACCAGCTCAAGCAACGCCTGGAAAACGCCTGACCTGACAAAACCGTCATCTTCCCCTCAGGTTACCGACAGCTCCAGGACGTTAGGCTACGGCGTCCTGGAGCTGTCAACCTTCCGTATAATCTCGAAACATAACCAGGCGACCCTTTTCTCAAAAGCGCGGAGAATGCGTCATCTCCGTATATTTCGTTACCTATGGGACCTTCGATGAAAACCACCCTGCGCCTGACCCTTCTGTCGGCCCTGTTCATGACTACCCTGGCCCAGGCCGCCGATCTGATCCCGATTGATGTGCATCGCGATGCCAATTGCGGTTGCTGCAAAAAATGGATCAGCCACCTGGAAAGCAACGGTTTCAAGGTCAATGACCTTGTCGAAACCGACATGAGCGCAGTCAAGCAGCGCCTGGGTGTTGCGCCGCGCCTGGGGTCCTGCCACACGGCGGTGATCGACGGTAAATTCGTCGAAGGCCATGTGCCCGCAGAGCAGGTTTTGGCCCTGCGCAAGCGCGACGATCTGCTGGGCGTCGCCGCACCGGGCATGCCAATGGGCTCGCCGGGGATGGAAACGGACGGTATGAGCCACCCTTATCAGGTCATCGGCCTGACCCGCGAAGGCAAAGACGTAGTGATCGCTGACTACCCGGCACACTGATAGATGCTGGCGGGCTACCTGGGACTGTTTTTCGCCGCCTTCGGTGCGGCGACGCTGTTGCCGATGCAATCGGAAGCAGTGCTGGTGGGGCTACTGCTCAGCGGCCATTACAGCCTGTGGTTACTACTTGCCATCGCCACCCTTGGTAATGTCCTGGGCTCAGTGATCAACTGGCTGTTGGGCCGTTCGGTTGACCGTTTCAAGGACCGCCGCTGGTTCCCCGTCAGCACCGCGAAGCTGGACAAGGCACGCGTTCACTATCAGCGCTGGGGGCATTGGTCGTTGCTGCTCAGTTGGCTGCCGATTATCGGCGATCCGCTGACACTGGTGGCTGGGGTGATGCGCGAGCCGTTGTGGCGATTTTTGCTGATCGTGAGCCTGGCCAAAGGTACCCGCTACGGGGTGCTGGCAATGCTGACCCTGCACTGGATCTGACCGGCGTTAATCTACGCTTAATCCTTGCGCGACAGCATCCGGGCATCGTCTTTGGAGCCCGCCCATGCCTCTATCTCGCTCATTTTGCCTTGCCGGCCTGCTGCTCAGCAGCACCCTTCCCGCTTTCGCCGCGAGCTCAGGCCCCGCTTACGGGCCTGAGCTGCAAGGCTTTGAATACCCTTACCCAATCGAACACTTCAGCTTCCAGTCCCAGGGCAAGGCCCTGCAAATGGGCTACATGGACGTACCCGCCAAGGGCAAGGCCAACGGTCGCAGCATCGTACTGATGCACGGCAAGAACTTCTGCGGCGCCACCTGGGACGACTCGATCAAGGCCCTGAGCGACGCTGGTTACCGGGTAATCGCTCCCGATCAAATCGGCTTTTGCACCTCCAGCAAACCAGATCATTACCAATACAGCTTCCAGCAACTGGCGATCAACACTCACCAACTGCTGGAAAAGCTTGGCATCCAGAAAGCCACTTTGCTGGGCCACTCCACCGGTGGCATGCTCGCCACACGCTACGCCCTGCTTTATCCGCAGCAAACCGAGCAACTGGCGCTGGTCAACCCCATTGGCCTGGAAGACTGGAAAGCCCTCGGCGTGCCCTATCGCAGCGTCGACCAATGGTACGAGCGCGAGCTGAAGCTGAGCGCCGAAGGCATCCGCAACTACGAGCGCACCACCTACTACGGCGGGCGCTGGAAGCCGGAGTTCGACCGCTGGGTCGACATGCTTGCCGGCCTGAACAAAGGCCCCGGCCATACCCAGGTGGCGTGGAACTCGGCGCTGATTTACGACATGATCTTCACCCAGCCCGTGTACTACGAGTTCAAAGACTTGCAGATGCCCACCCTGTTGCTGATCGGCACGTCCGACACCACGGCCATTGGCAGCGATATTGCGCCGCCAGCGGTCAAGGCGAAGATCGGCCACTACGAAGTGTTGGGCAAACAAGTGGCCAAGCTGATTCCCCACGCCACCCTGGTGGAGTTCCCGGGCCTGGGCCATGCACCGCAGATGGAAGAGCCAGCGCAGTTCCACAAGGCGCTGCTGCAAGGGCTCAATGCCCTTTAAGGCCAACCTTTTTAGGTTCTGGTGAATGGCATCAGGGCCGTGAGGAGCATGTCACTGGACTGCAATTGCAGATAGGCTCAGTGAGAGCGAAGCTGCGATTTGCGGTTTAGGGGAGGTTCCGGCTGGGGGCGAAAGACAAAGCATAGCGACTTGCCTCTTCCATCAAGTCATCACACATAGGATTCGCCTTGAGAACGTGCGCAACTGGGTCGATTATCGACAAGCCAAGCGACGTCTCTTCTGTGGCAGATGCCCAAACTTCTCCCATAGGCCCGACAATTTGGCTTTCGCCTCTGAATGTCGCCTCTTCGCCTGCATACATTTCCACACCGGTACGATTGGCACAGATTAGCGGAGTGGCGTTTTCCATTGCGCGAATGCGCGCAAGCTGGGTTGTCCAAGGTCCACCATAGTTGGCTGGGCAACACAATAACTGCGCACCTTGGCGCACCAGCAAGCGAGCGGCTTCTGGCATCCAGAGGTCAAAACAAGTAAGAACGCCAAAACGGCAGATTCCGTCATCGAAGCACGCTAATGAATCGCCTGGGGTAAAGAGGGGCTTTTCTATGCGTGACAGGTGGCACTTGCGTTGTTTCCCCAGCCAGCGCCCTCGCGATACGACAATCGCCGTGTTGTATATGTGATCGCCGTCGCGCTCAGCGATGCCAGCAATTAGCGTTGCATTCTTGTCTGCCGATAGTTGCAGTAAGAACTGCGCGGTTGGCCCATCGAACGCCGATTCAGCATGAAGAAACAATGCCTCACGCGAGCTGTGAAAATAACCGATGGTGCAAAGCTCGGGCATGACCAGGAGATCAAATTGTGCCGCGTCTACACTGTCGCGAATCTGCTTGAAATTTGCTGCTGGATCGCCAAATGAAACGGGATATTGCAAAAAAGCAGTCAGCATGCATTTTCCAACTGTCATAGGGTTTTTCTGAGCCCAGGCTGATCTTCCTTTGGGCGGCGTCAAGTTGAACTATACCCTAGCAGCTCTGCCTCCTTCGTTATCCCGGTTACGCGCTGGCCAGCGATAGCGTGCTGCCCGGTCTGGGCATCAGTGCACCATTATCGAGCGTTTTGACATTCGGCGCGCCAGCCGCGACCAATAACGGCACATGAACCGAATCCGCTGGCACCTGAATGTGGCACGCGGGTTGTGGTGGTATGCCTGCCATGGGTATCTATGCATCTTTGCCGGCAGGGTTTTCGGGCTGGACTGGGCTTGGGTACATATCCGTTATTTTGGTCAGGGCGGATTAGGGTTACGCCCTTACGGCGTGTCACTTTCGAAAAGCGCGAAAGTAACCAAAGCGCTCTTGCCCCACCACTCGGTGCCTCGCTGTGGCTCGGCATGCCTTCACTCCGGCATTGCTCCGTGGGCCGCCGCGCTGGGCCATCCTTGGCCCAGCGCGGCTAAACCGGCGTCCTGCCGGTTTACCCACGGATCAATACCTACGTTCAGCCATCGTGGTTTAACGGGGCGCCTTAGATCAAAAGCAAAGGCACGGCGGCCTGGTAGCCGGCCTGAGTGGTGAAAAGCAAAAACGTATCTACTGCCCACTGCCCACTGTAGGAGCGAGCTTGCTCGCGATGGTCGTTAACGATGACGCTGGCATCCTGAATCACCGCGGTGCCCTCAGGTTCTTCGCGAGCAAGCTCGCTCCTACTGAAAAGCGGATTCCGGCTTTTCGAAAGTGACACGCCGTAAGGGCATAACCCTAAGCCACCGTTACCGCAACAACGGATATGTACTCAATAGCCCCCCTAAACCCCAGCCATCAGCAACCTCAAGAAATATGTAGAGACCTATTAAAAATTTTGTCCTACAAAAAATACCCACATAGCCTACAGGCTCTGGGATCTGGCCTAGACTCATGACCGATGGGTCGCAACCAAAAGAAAAGCCCCCGCAAAAAATCGAAACTTTCTAACTCTACCGTAGGTCAGGTTTAAGGTAAGGCGAGCGCTGAGGGTTCACGCCGAACGCCCGTCCATCCACTCTATTTATGACTCCAGCGCAACTGGCATAAGGCTTGCCAGTCTGTGTAGCGCTTGTGCGCCTGGCCGCAGGATGCGGTCAATCATCGCTGATGGCTCAAAGCTATCAGCCGACCAACCATGGGAGAGAACTATGATCAGTGCCGATTTAGATACTCAGGGAGAGCGTTTTAGTCAGCCAATTGGCGGGCCTACCTCATTGGCGGACCTTCCCAACACGGTGCGGCCGGTCTCGTCTCAAAGCCCCAATCGCAAAAAAGTGCTATTTGTCACCTCGGAGCTTGCCGACCTGGTGAAAACCGGGGGCCTGGGCGATGTCTCCGCCGCCCTGCCCAGGGCCATGGCCCACCTGCACGATGTACGCGTGTTGATTCCCGGCTACCCGCAGGTGCTGGAGAGCGACAACCCCATTCACATCATCGGTGAGCTGGGCGGCCATGCTGCGCTGCCGCCTTGCAAGATCGGGCGCATGGACCTCAAGGACGGCCTGGTCATCTATGTCCTGATCTGCCCCGAACTCTATGAGCGTGAAGGCACGCCCTACGGCGCCAACAATGGTCGCGACTGGCCAGACAACCATATCCGCTTCGCCCGCCTGGGCCTGGCCGCCGCCGATATTGCCGCCAACCTGGCGCAAATCCACTGGTGCCCAGACCTGGTGCACGCCCATGACTGGCCTGCAGGCCTGGCGCCGGCGTATATGCACTGGCGTGGTTCACGCACACCCACGCTGTTCACCATCCATAACCTCGCCTACCAGGGGGTGGTCAGCCTGGCCTCGTGCCCGGAGCTGGGGATTCCCGAGCATGCCTTGCAACAGGAAGGTATGGAGTTCTACGGCAAACTGTCGTTTTTAAAGGCCGGCATGGCTTATTCCAGCCACATCACCACGGTCAGCGCCACGTACGCCCAGGAAATCACCACCCCGGAGTTCGGCTGCGGTCTAGATGGCTTCCTTGCCAGCAAGACCCAGCAAGGCCTGCTCAGCGGTATTCCCAATGGCACCGATGAAAGCTGGGAATCGTCCACCGACCCACACCTGACCCACCCGTTCAACATCGGTGATTGGGAAGGCAAGGCCGTGAACGCGGCCCATGTACGTACCCTGTTCGGCTTGCACGACTCCACCGGCCCGCTGTTTGCCGTAGTTTCTCGGCTGGTCTACCAGAAAGGCCTGGACCTGACCGAAGCAGTCGCCAGTTTTATCGTCGAGTCCGGTGGCCAGATTGCAATCATCGGTCGCGGCGAACCCGAGGAAGAACAGGCCATGCGTGCCCTCGCCCTGCGCTTCCCTGGTCAGATCGGCGTACGTATCGGCTTCAACGAAACCGACGCGCGACGCATGTTTGCCGGCAGCGACTTTCTGCTGATGCCCTCGCGCTATGAGCCCTGTGGCCTGAGCCAGATGTACGCCCAGCGTTTCGGTTCGTTGCCCGTGGCCCGCAACACCGGCGGCCTGGCGGACACCATCGAGGATGGCGTCACTGGTTTCCTGTTCAACGAATCCACTGTACCAAGCTACGAAGCTGCCTTGAGCCGTGCGTTCAAGGTCTTTGCCTACCCCGGTCTGCTCAACGCCATGCGTTGCCGGGCCATGGCCGCGCCGTTCAACTGGTGCCAGTCAGTGGAGCCCTACGCCGAACTTTACGAACAACTGGTGGCGAAAACCCTGGGAACATCGGGAAAACAGTAAAGAGGTCTTTATAGATGCCGTTACGGACTCTGGAAACATGGCCCCACGGCGCAATCATGCTCGACGCGCAACACACCCGTTTCGCTTTGTGGGCGCCTGATGCGTTTTATGTCAGCGTTGAGTTGGAAGAAGGCACATCTGTTCCCATGCTGCCCCTGGCAGATGGCTGGTTTGTAGTGCAAGTGCAATGCCCGGCGGGGACTCGCTACCGTTACAACATCGACGGTGAGCGGGAGGTCCCTGACCCGGCTTCGCGACTTCAGCACTCTGACGTGCATGGCCACAGCGTCGTGGTCGATCCGCTGGCCTACCGCTGGCGCCACAGCGCCTGGCAGGGCCGGCCCTGGCATGAGGCGGTTATCTACGAGCTGCACGTGGGCGTGCTGGGGGGCTACGCCGAGGTTGAGAAACAACTGCCGCGCCTGGCCGAGTTGGGTGTCACGGCTATTGAACTGATGCCCCTGGCGCAGTTTCCCGGCGAGCGTAATTGGGGCTACGACGGGGTCCTGCCCTACGCTCCGCAATCCTCCTACGGTACTCCCGACCAGTTGAAACAGCTGATCGACAGCGCCCACCAACAGGGGTTGGCGGTGATCCTCGACGTGGTCTACAACCACTTCGGCCCCGACGGTAATTACTTGGGGCAGTACGCCAAGGGATTTTTCCGCGAAGACACTCACACGCCATGGGGCGCCGGCATCGACTTTCGCCGTCGTGAAGTGCGCGAGTTCTTTATCGACAACGCCCTGATGTGGTTGCTGGAGTACCGCTTCGATGGCCTGCGCCTGGATGCAGTGCACGCCATCAACGATCCCGAGTTCCTCCAGGAACTGGCCCAGCGGGTCCGTCAGCAAGTGGACCCGGGGCGTCACGTATGGCTGGTGCTGGAAAATGAATTCAACCAGGCCAGCCTGCTGGAGCAAGGTTTCGATGCCCAGTGGAACGATGACGGGCACAACGCCCTGCACGTGCTGCTGACCGGCGAAACCGATGCCTACTACGCCGACTTTGCCGACGACCCCACCGCCAAACTGGCGCGCTGCCTGAGCGAAGGCTTTATCTACCAGGGCCACGCTACCCGTCACGGCAGCGAACGCGGTGAGCCAAGCGGGCACTTGCCACCCAGCGCATTTGTGCTGTTTCTACAAAACCATGACCAGATCGGTAACCGTGCCCTGGGCGAACGCCTGCATCAACTCTGCTCCCCCCAGGCATTGAAGGCCGCTACGACATTGCTGCTGATGTCACCGATGATCCCGCTGATGTTCATGGGCGATGAAGTCAACGCTGAAGAGCCGTTCCTGTTTTTTACCGACCACCATGGCGAACTGGCTGAAGCGGTGCGCGAAGGCCGGCGTAACGAATTTGCCGAATTTGCCGCCTTCACCGATCCCGAGCGGCGCGAACGCATTCCCGATCCCAACGCCCTGCAAACCTTCCGCCGTTCTGCCCCGGCCCTGGCCGATTGCAGCACTTCCCAGCTGTACCGCCAGTTGCTGAGCCTGCGCCACCGACACATCGTGCCGCATCTACCGGGCAGCGTGGCGCTGGGTGCGCACGTGCTGGGGCAAGGTGCGATCTCTGCCCGCTGGCGCCTGGGCGATGGCAGCGTGCTGCAGATCGACCTCAACCTGAGTCCTGCCACCTTCAAGCACCCAACAGGTGTCCACAGCCTGTTTGTGACCCCGGTTTCAACCGTCAATGACACGTTGCTCGCGCCCTTTAGCGCCCGTGTCAGCCTGACCCCGGGCGAATCCTCAACCCTTACTGGAGAGCACTCTTGAGCGAAGCGCAATTGGAAATACTCGCCAGCCGAGCGGGCCTGGCCGTCGACTGGATCGACGCAAACGGCCGCCCGCAACGTGTCAGCCCCGACGCCTTGCGCGCCGTGCTCAAAGGCCTGGGCCACCCCGCCGACAGCGACAAAGCCATTGCGGCCAGCCTGCAGGACCTGGCGCGGGCGCAACAAGACAAACACCTGCCACCGCTGCTGACCGTGGATCTCGGCGCAGGCCTGGACCTGGCGCGCTACTTTGCGCCAGGCACGCCCTGCCAGCTCCATCTGGAAGACGGCAGCGTCCTGGACCTTGAACTCGACGCCGACGCGACTCTCGTCGGTTCGATGCCGGTGGGTTACCACCAGGCGCACATTGCCAAGCAACACTTCACCCTGGCAGTGGCGCCGACTCATTGCTACAGCGTCGCCGAAGCCGTAGACAGCCAAACCGCCCGCGCCTGGGGCCTCAGCGCCCAACTGTACGCCCTGCGCCGTAGCGGTGACGGCGGGTTTGGCGACACGCAGGCATTGGAGCACCTGGCCCGCGCTGCTGCCGAAAGAGGCGCCGATGCCCTGGCGATCAGCCCGATGCACGCCATGTTCAGCGCCGACACTGAGCGCTACAGCCCCTATTCCCCCTCCAGCCGCCTGTTCCTTAACAGCCTCTATGCCTCGCCGGGTTGCATCCTCGGCGAACGGGCGCTGCGCAGCGCCATCGAGACCAGCGGCCTGGCCGATGAACTGCAGGCGCTTGAACAACAGAGCCTGATCGACTGGCCCGCTGCGGCCAAGGCCAAACAACAGCTATTGCGCACGCTGTACCAGGATTTTCGCCAAGGCAACCACCCGCAACACGCCGACTTCCTGAGCTTTCGCCAGGCTGGTGGCGAAGCCCTGGAAAACCACTGCCGCTTCGAGGCGGTACAGGCCGAGCGCGCCGCCAACGGTGAAAGCCTCGACTGGCGCCATTGGCCGCAAGACTGGCGCGCCCCCCACAGCCCGGCATTGGTGCAATTTGCGCAAGACAATGGCGAAGAAATCGGCTTCTTTGCCTTCAGCCAATGGCTGATCGCTCGCTGCCTGGAGCGGGCGCAACAAGCCGCCAGGGGCAGCGGCATGGGCATCGGCCTGATCGCAGACCTGGCCGTAGGTGCCGATGGTGCGGGTAGCCAGGCCTGGAGTCGCCAGGACGAACTGCTCGCCGAACTGACTGTGGGCGCGCCGCCGGACATCCTCAACCGCACAGGTCAGGGCTGGGGCATTTCCGCCTTTTCCCCCGAAGGCCTCAAGCGCAACGGCTTTCGCGCCTTTATCGAAATGCTGCGGGCCAACTTTGCCCATGCCGGCGGTTTGCGCATCGACCATGTGATGGGCCTGCAACGGCTGTGGGTGATCCCCATGGACGCCTCACCCCAAGAAGGTGCCTACCTGCATTACCCGGTGGATGACCTGCTGCGACTGTTGGCTCTGGAATCGAGTCGGCACCAGGCCATCGTCCTCGGCGAGGACCTCGGCACTGTGCCTGACGGCCTGCGGGAAAAACTGATCGCCCGCTCGATCCTCGGCATGCGCGTGCTGCTGTTCGAACAAGACCATGGCGGCCAGTTCAAGCCGATCCTCGATTGGCCGGACAATGCCCTGGCGACCACCAGCACCCATGACCTGCCCACTCTCAATGGTTGGTGGCATAACCGCGATATCGACTGGAATGTGCAACTGGGGCTCATTGATGCGCCCACCGTCGAGCAGTGGAGCGAACACCGCCTGCGGGAACGCCAGTCACTGCGCCAGGCCTTGAGCCAGGACCCGCAGAATTTTCGCGATGAAGTGCGCAACGAAACCGACCACGTGATCGACGCCAGTGTGCGTTACCTGGGCCACACCCGTGCCCCTCTGGTCTTGCTGCCCCTGGAAGACGCCCTGGGTATTGAAGAACAAGCCAACCTGCCCGGCACCACCGACACCCATCCCAATTGGCGCCGTCGCCTGCCGGGAGCTGCTGCCACCCTGCTCGACGATGAAGACGCCGCGCGCCGCCTTGAGCTGCTGGCAGTGGCGCGCAATCAAGCCCTCGAGCGTGACCGGTGAAGCCATTGACCCTTCGGGCGACTCAGCGCCTGCAATTTCATAAAGGCTTTACCCTTGATGACGCAGTGTCGTTGGTGCCTTACTTCGCCCGCTTGGGTATCAGCCATCTCTATGCTTCGCCGCTGCTCAGTGCCCGCGCCGGTTCCATGCACGGCTACGATGTAGTCGACCCCACCACCGTCAACCCCGAGCTGGGTGGCGAACCGGCCCTGCGCCGGCTGGTGGCGGCCCTGCGTGCACACCAGATGGGCCTGATCCTCGATATCGTCTCCAACCACATGGCCGTCGGTGGCAGCGACAACGCCTGGTGGCTGGACCTGCTGGAATGGGGCCGTTTGAGCCCCTACAGCGAATTTTTCGACATCCAGTGGCATTCGCCTGACCCGCTGCTCAAGGGCCAGTTGCTGATGCCGTTTTTGGGCAGCGACTACGGGGAGGCGCTGCAAACCGGCACTATTGCACTGCGCTTCGATCCACAGCACGGCAGCTTCTTCGTCGAACACTACGAACACCGTTTCCCGATCTGCCCCAGCGATTACGGCGACATACTGCGTGCTCATGAGCCGCTCAAGGCCTTGGCCGACCGCTTCAGTACCCTCGCCTACCAGCCCGATGCCTACCCCCAGGCCGCGATCCTGAAACAGGAGTTGGTCGAGCTGGCTGGCGACTCAACAATCCTGGACGCCATCGAGCGCAGCCTGAGTCTCTTCGACTCGCGAGAGCCGCAAGGCTTTACCCGCCTGCATCATCTGCTGGAACAACAGAGCTATCGCCTGGCCAGCTGGCGCACGGCGGCAGACGACATCAACTGGCGGCGCTTCTTCGACATCAACGAACTGGGCGGCCTGCGGGTGGAGCGCAGCGCCGTGTTCGAGGCCACCCACGGCAAGATCTTCCATCTGATCAGCGAAGGCCTGGTGGATGGCCTGCGCATCGACCATATCGACGGTCTGGCCGACCCTCGCGGTTACTGCCGCAAGCTGCGGCGCCGGGTGGATGCACTATCGCCGGACCAGCACTTGCCGATCTACGTCGAAAAAATACTCGGCGAAGGGGAAACCCTGTATGAGGACTGGCGGGTCGACGGCACTACCGGCTATGAGTTCATGAACCAGCTGTCACTGCTGCAACATGACCCCGCAGGCTTTGAACCCTTGGCCGAGCTATGGAGCGGCAACACCGAACGTCCATCAGCGTTTATCGAGGAAGCCTGGCTGGCCCGCCAGCAGATCCTCAACGGTTCCCTGGCCGGGGATTTTGAAAGCGTCGCCCAGGCCCTGCTGCACGTGGCCCGTGACGACGTGATGAGCCGCGACCTGACCCTGGGCGCCATTCGCCGCGCCTTGCAGGAGCTGATCGTGCACTTCCCGGTCTATCGCACCTACATCAGCGCCCGTGGTCGCACTGAGCGCGACGATGTGTTCTTTATGCGAGCCATGAGCGGCGCCCGCAGCACCTTGAGCGAAGGCGACTGGCCGGTCCTCGACTGCCTGGAAAAATGGCTGGGCGGCCAGCCCTGGCGTGACCGTCCTCTGGGTCGCGAACGCAAGATCCTCAAGCACGCCTGTGTGCGCTTCCAGCAACTGACTTCCCCGGCAGCAGCCAAGGCCGTGGAAGACACCGCGTTCTATCGTTCGGCGGTGTTGCTGTCGCGCAATGACGTGGGTTTCAGCACCGAGCAGTTCAGCGCGCCCCTGGCGCACTTCCACGCGGCCAATCAACAACGCTTGCAGACCTTCCCCGACAACCTGCTGGCCACCGCCACCCATGACCACAAGCGCGGCGAAGACAGCCGCGCTCGCCTGGCAGTGCTCAGCGAGTGTGCCGTTTGGTACGCCGAGCAGGTGCAGCATTGGCGCGCGCTTGCCGCGCCGTTGCGCTGCGATCAAGCCACGCCCTCGGCGGGTGACGAGTTGATCCTCTACCAAGTGCTGCTGGGCAGTTGGCCCCTGGACCTCTATAGCGCCAATGCCTCGGGCCTTGGCGACTATCATCAGAGGCTCTGGCAGTGGCAACAGAAGGCTTTGCGCGAAGCCAAACTGCACAGCAGCTGGAGCGCGCCCAACGAGCTTTACGAGCAGGGCGTCGAAGCTTTCCTGCGCCGTTTGTTGCTGGACGATTCGGGGTTAGCGCTGCGCACAGCCATTGGTGTCGCCGCCCAGGTCATCGCGCCAGCCGGTGCCCTCAATGGACTGGCGCAATCCTTGCTGCACTTCAGCGTGCCGGGCGTGCCGGACCTGTACCAGGGCGATGAGTTCTGGGACTTCAGCCTGGTAGATCCGGACAACCGTCGACCGGTGGATTTCAATGCCCGGCAACAGGCGCTGCAATCGCCCGTCGAGGTGGGGCAACTGCTTCAGCATTGGCGTGACGGGCGTATCAAACAGGCCCTGATTGCCCAGGTGTTGACCTTGCGCAAGGCCCACCCAGCGCTGTTTGCCAAGGGCAGCTACGAGCCGTTGGAGGTGGTGGGTGAGCATGCAGATCGAGTCATTGCGTTCTGCCGTGAACATCAAGGAAAACGGCTGTTGGTGGTGGTGCCGCGCTGGACCCACAGCCTGCTTGTAAACAGCGCCAACCCCCACGTCGATGCGCAAGTCTGGGGCGATACCCGGGTCAAGTTACCGTTCACCGTAACAACCAAAAACTGGAAGGGACTTTTCCGAACAGGCGCAGTCACACCCAACAAGGAGTTGAGTATCCGCGCAGCTCTGGGGGATTTTCCGGTGAATATCTTTATCAATCCTAATGATCAAGAAAGCTGAAATTTTCTGTGAGGAGCATTGCGATGAGTACCGAAGACAAACGCGTTCGCGAATTTGCGTATCAGATCTGGGAGTCAGAAGGCAAACCCCAAGGCCAGGAGGCGCGTCATTGGGAGATGGCGCGCAAACTGGCTGAAGCTGAAGCGCTGACGCCAAGCAAGGCGCCCAAGCCGAAAGCCAAGCCGGCGGCGCCTGCCAAAGCGGCGAGCGCGGTGGCGAAACCGGCCGCCAAGCCCAAGCCGAAAGCGCCGCGCAAACCGGCGAGCTGATCACAGTCCATTGTGGCAATCGGGCTTTTTTGTGGCGAGCGGGCTTGCCCGCTCGCCACGAACGGTCCCGTTTGGCCTGAAGAACCCATTTGCAGGAGCATATCAATGAGCAAACCCGACAAAACCCAATCGACGCCTGATACCGAGCCGTCGCGGATTCGTGAAGGTTTGCCCTTCCCCCTCGGCGCTACCTGGGACGGCCTGGGGGTCAACTTCGCTCTGTTCTCCGCCAACGCCACCAAGGTCGAGCTGTGCCTGTTCGACGACACCGGCGAAATTGAGCTGGAACGCATCGAGTTGCCCGAATACACCGACGAGACCTTCCACGGCTATCTGCCCGACGCCCATCCGGGGCTGATCTACGGCTATCGCGTATATGGTGCTTATGACCCGGCCAACGGCCACCGCTTCAATCACAACAAATTGCTGATCGACCCCTACGCCAAACAACTGGTGGGCGAGCTTAAATGGTCCGAAGCCCTGTTTGGCTACACCATTGGCCACCCCGACGCCGACCTCAGCTTCGACGAACGCGACAGCGCGCCCTTCGTGCCCAAGTGCAAAGTCATCGACCCGGCCCACACCTGGGGCAATGACCAACCCGTGCGCACGCCCTGGGATCGCACCATCATTTACGAGACTCACCTGCGCGGCATCAGCATGCGTCACCCCTCGGTACCAGAAGCCGTGCGGGGTACCTGCGCCGGGCTGATGGTCGATGATGTGCTCAAACACATCCGTCAGTTGGGGGTGTCGTCGGTGGAGTTGCTGCCCATCCATGCCTTCGTCAACGATCAGCACCTGCTGCAAAAAGGCATGACCAATTATTGGGGTTACAACAGCATCGCCTTCTTTGCCCCCGACCCGCGCTACCTGGCCAGCGGCAAGATCGCCGAGTTCAAGGAGATGGTCGCCCATCTGCACGAAGCCAAGCTGGAAGTGATTCTTGACGTGGTCTACAACCACACCGCCGAAGGCAACGAGCAAGGCCCGACCCTGTCGATGCGCGGCATCGACAACGCCTCGTACTACCGGTTGATGCCCGACGACAAGCGCTTCTACATCAACGACTCCGGCACCGGCAACACCCTGGACCTGAGTCACCCGTGCGTGCTGCAAATGGTCACTGATTCCCTGCGCTACTGGGCCACCGAAATGCACGTCGATGGCTTCCGCTTCGACCTGGCGACCATTCTGGGGCGTTACCACGACGGTTTCGAAGAACGCCACAGCTTCCTCGTTGCTTGCCGCCAGGACCCGGTACTGCGCCAGGTGAAGATGATCGCCGAACCCTGGGACATTGGTCCAGGCGGCTATCAGGTAGGTAACTTTCCACCGGGCTGGGTGGAATGGAACGACCGCTTCCGCGACACCGTGCGTGCCTTCTGGAAAGGCGACGACGGCCAACTGGCGGATTTTGCCGGGCGCATGACTGCCTCCGGTGAAATGTTCAACCAGCGCGGTCGCCGGCCCTACAGCTCGATGAACTTCATTACCGCCCACGACGGTTTCACCCTGCACGATCTAGTGTCCTACAACGACAAACACAACGAGGACAACGACGAGGACAACCAGGATGGCAGCAACAACAACCTGTCGTGGAACCACGGTGTTGAAGGCCCTACCGACGATCCTGAAATCAATGCCCTGCGCCTGCGTCAGATGCGCAATTTTTTCGCCACCCTGCTCCTGGCCCAGGGCACGCCAATGTTGGTGGCCGGTGATGAATTCGCCCGCACCCAACACGGCAACAACAACGCTTACTGCCAGGACAGCGAAATCGGCTGGGTCAACTGGGAGTTGGATGACGATGGCAAGGCTTTGCTCAAGTTCGTCAAACGCCTGATCAAGCTGCGCCTGACTTATCCGATCCTGCGTCGTGGGCGCTTCCTGGTGGGCGACTACAACGAAGACATCGGCGTCAAGGACGTGACCTGGCTCGCCCCGGACGGCAATGAGATGAGCACCGAACAGTGGCAAGACAGCCAGGGTCGCTGCCTCGGCATGTTGATGGATGGCCGCGCCCAGGAAACCGGAATACGCCGTGCTGGTGCCGATGCGACCTTGCTGCTGGTGGTCAACGCCCACCACGACATGGTCAATTTCCGCCTGCCGCCGGTGCCCGATGGCGGCTTCTGGACCTGCATGATCGACACCAACCAACCGGCCGTGCGCGGCCAGGAGCGGTTTGATTTCGACCATGAATATGCTGTGACGGGAAGATCGCTGCTGTTGTTCGAACTGCAACATGAGGACGAGGTGTGAAATAGACCTGCCTGGATTTTTTCACCAACTATGATCAATACTCTTGCCACGGCAATCCAGGGTTGGAACGCCTGCACACCGCGAGAATATTGATTCTCGCGGGACCAAAGAAGAGTCGTCCCGTCAACGGGGTACGGCCAGGACAAGGACGTGACACTCATGAAGCCTGTACCGCTGAGAGAAGGCCGCTGTGGTCCCGCGCAAATCTGGAACAGCGCCCCACAGCTGGCGCAAATCCCCGTTATCAATCCGGTCATGCTCGTGCCCTTTGGCGCACGCGTCGTTGTAATAGCCCCGCACCCCGGCGATGAAGTGCTGGCCTGCGGTGGCCTGCTGCAACTGCTGAGCACACTCGACTATTCCCTGAAGCTGATTTCCGTCACCGACGGCAGTGCCAGCCATCCGGGCTCCAGCCTGTGGCCGGCGCAGCGCCTGAGCGTGTTTCGCCCACAGGAAAGTGTCGAGGCTTTGCGCCGCCTGGGTGTGCCGCTGCACAGCCTGAAATGGATTCGTGGTGGTTTTACCGACAATGCCCTGGCGGCCCGGGAGCAACAGTTGAGCCAGTTTATTGCCCGTTACCTGCAACCCGGCGATGTGGTGTTTACCACTTGGCGCACCGATGGCAACGACGACCACGACGCGGTCGGCCGTGCCACCGCCAAAGCTTGCGCCCTGATGGGTGCGCGTCTTTTGGAACTACCGATTTGGGCCTGGCATTGGCCTGCCCGTGAAGCTGCGGTCATTCCCTGGCAGCGAGCCCGCAAGGTTCGCCTTAGCACCTGGAGCGTGGCCCGCAAGCTTCATGCGGCCCACGCCTATGCGAGTCAGTTGGTGGGTGATCCTGAAATCGGACTGGCGCCGATGCTCGCGCAGGTGTTGCTGGAGCGAATGCGCGAGCCGTATGAGATTGTGTTTTTGTAGCCAGTCCACTGTTGAGTCGGGTCTGAAAATCAGCCCTCCGGCCGTAGGATCAGCACACCCAGCGGCGGCAGATTCAACGACAGTGATAGCGGCTGGCCATGGCGCGATTCCTCTTCGGTAAACGCCCCGCCACCATTGCCATAGTTGGAACCGGCATAGGTGTCGGCATCACTGTTGATCACTTCGCCCCAGCGCCCGGCAAACGGCACGCCGACCTTGTACGCCTCACGGGGCACCGGGGTGAAGTTGGCCACCACCAACACCGGCCGGCCATCCTTGCTCCAGCGCAGCCAGGCGTAGACGCTGTTGATCGCATCATCGCCGATCAGCCACTGAAAGCCTTGGGGCGCGTCGTCCTGGTCGTGCAGCGCCGGTTCTTCGCGATACAGGCGGTTGAGGTCGCCCACCAGTTTTTGCACGCCGCGGTGTTCCGGGTATTGCAGCAAATACCAATCAAGCTGCTGATCGTGGTTCCACTCGCGCCACTGGCCGAATTCGCAGCCCATAAACAGCAGCTTCTTGCCCGGATGCGCCCACATAAAACACAGGTAAGCCCGCAGATTGGCGAATTTCTGCCAGCGGTCGCCAGGCATCTTGTCGATCAGCGAGTGTTTGCCGTGAACCACTTCATCGTGGGAAATCGGCAGGATGAACCGCTCAGACCAGGCATACATCAGGCCGAAACTCAGTTCGTTGTGATGGTGGGCGCGGTATACCGGGTCCTGCTGGATGTAGTGCAGCGAATCGTGCATCCAGCCCATGTTCCACTTGTAGTTGAAGCCCAGGCCGCCCTGTTGGGTCGGTTGGCTGACGCCTGGCCAGGCAGTGGATTCCTCGGCGATCACCAAGGCACCGGGGGCTTCCAGGGCTACCACGTCGTTCAAGTGACGCAGGAAGTCGATGGCTTCGAGGTTTTCCCGACCGCCATGACGGTTAGGCACCCACTCGCCGGCCTTGCGCGAATAATCGCGGTAGAGCATCGACGCCACTGCATCCACCCGCAGGCCGTCGATATGAAAATGCTTGAGCCAGTGCAGCGCCGAAGCCAGCATAAAACCATGAACCTCGGTGCGGCCCAGGTTGTAGATCAGCGTGTCCCAGTCCTGGTGAAAGCCTTCCAGCGGGTTGCCGTATTCGTACAGCGCCGTGCCATCAAATTGCGCCAGGCCGTGGGTGTCGGTGGGGAAATGCGCCGGAACCCAGTCGAGAATAATGCCGATATCGGCCTGATGGCAGGCGTTGACGAAGGCGGCAAAATCGTCCGGCGAGCCAAAGCGGGCACTGGGGGCGAATTGCGACAGCGGCTGATAACCCCAGGAGCCGCCAAACGGGTGTTCCATGATCGGCATCAGCTCGATATGGGTGAAACCCAGCTGCTGCACATAGGGAATCAGTCGTTCACCCAGCTCGCGCCAGCCGTACTGGCGGGACACTTCGCCCAACTCGTCGAGTTCACATTGCCAGGAGCCGACGTGCAGTTCATAGATCGACAGCGGTGCGCTCGGTAATTGCCGTTCGCCACGGGCCTGCATCCAGGCGTGGTCCTGCCAGTCGATCTGCAACGGCGAAGCAACCTTGGAGGCGGTGTCCGGCGGCAATTGCGTGGCCAGGGCCATGGGGTCGGCCTTGAGCGGAAGAATCCCGCTGGTGCCCAGGATTTCGTATTTGTAGGCAGCGCCGGGTTGCAGGCGCGGGATGAATATCTCCCACACGCCGGCTGGATGGCGCAGGCGCATCGGATGGCGGCGACCGTCCCAAATATTGAAGTCGCCAACTACGGAAACACGCTTGGCATTGGGCGCCCACACCGCGAAACGCACGCCCTGGATGCCGTCGATGCTCATCACTTGGGCGCCGAGGCAACTGCTCAGGTCGCGGTGATTGCCCTCGGCAAACAGGTAAAGGTCCATCTCGCCCAGCAACTGGCCGAAGCTGTAAGGGTCTTCGGTGATCTGCTCGCCACCCGCCCACTGGATTTTCAGCAAATAGCCCTGGCGGGGCGAGAAATGCCCGACAAACAAGCCAGGCACCGGAGTCGCGTCCAGATCGCCGACGTGCTCACCGCTGTCGCGGGCCAGCACCTGAACACTCAAGGCCTCTGGCAGAAACGCGCGGATAAACTGGCCGCCCTCTTCATCATCGTGGGGGCCAAGGATCGAGAATGGATCGTGATGTTCGGCCCGCACCAAGGCTTCGATATCCTGGGTTGCCGGCATTACCGCAAGCTTGGGTTGCAGCGCTTCCTTGTTTGTAAAACTCATGACGTCTCCCCTGCGCGTGCAGTTTTGGATAATGGCTTCAGTCCGCTGAGCAGTCCGTGCAAACCTTGCAACGGTACCGGCAGCCAGGTCGGGCGATTTTCCGCTTCATAGGCCACTTCGTACGCGGCCTTCTCCAGGCTGAACAATGCCAGCGCTGCGTCCTGGCCCTTGGCGTCCTGCCAGTCATGGGCCAGTGTAGTCGTAGCCTCATGATAGGCTTGGATAAATGCCTGCCGCGCTTCATTCAAGTAACGATCGGCCACCCGTTGCCGTGCAGCGTTGGCCTCGGTCGAGTGATCTACCCCTTGCACATTCAGGGCCATGGCGGCGGCATAGTCGAACGACCGTAGCACGCCACTGACGTCCTTGTATGGGCTGTGCTTGCCGCGACGCTCATGGAGCGGTCGCGCCGGTTCCCCTTCAAAGTCGATCAGGTAAGCATCGCCCTTGACCACCAGCACCTGGCCCAGGTGCAAGTCACCGTGGACGCGAATGCGCAAGCCGCCCACGGTGGCCTTGGCCAGGTCCTGCACATGGGTGGCGATGGCTTTTTTCTGCACCAGCATTGCACTGACCAGCGCCTGGTCAGCGGTGGTCAGTTTGCTTTGATGCTGTTTGAGCAAGTGCAAGGCGCGGTCGACTTGCGCCCCCACCTGCTTGGCCCAACCCTGGCTGTCCTTGACGGAAGTGACCTCGGGTTTGAAGTCCTTGTTGGTAGTAGGCGCGGCCAATACCAGGTGCATTTCACCCAGGCGCTGGCCGAGTAGGCCTGCGAAGTCCGCCAACTCACCCAGGGCGTTGTAGTGCTGTTCCTGCTCGGAGATGGCCTGGGCCAATTCGTCGCGAATCGCCCGTTCCAGGTTGTTCTGGGTCCAGCCCCAGGCATCGCCCTGGTTACTCAGGTAGCCCTGGGCAATCATCAGCAAGTTGTCCTGGCCTTCGGCATCGCGGCGGATCACCGAGCCCAGCAGCGGCGAGATATGTTCGTAGCCGGCGGCTGTCAGGTAAGCGCCCATCTCCAGTTCCGGGTGTACCCCGGCGCTGACTTTACGGATCAGCTTGAGTACCAGGCTGGCGCCCACCACCACTGAACTGTTGGACTGTTCGGTGGCGAGGTAGCGCACCTCTGAGTCGTCGTTGAGTTCCAGCTTGGTCAATTGCTCCGTCGGTTCGAAACGAATGTCGCCGTCAGTGGAGGTGAGCACGGTGTTGGCTTGCAGGCCTTCAATCACTGCGCGGATATAGGTGTCGAGGCTGAAGGCGTCCGTGACCAGGCCGACCTGGCGCACTCGCCGTACACGGGCCAGCGCGAGCTGTTGCGGCAAGGCGCTGGTGAACTGGTCTTCGGCCAAAAAGCCGAACGGCAGTTGATAACGGCTGACCTGCCCAGCTGTGGTGACTTCAATCTCGCTGAGCAACACCGGATGCTGCGGGTCGCCAAAGCGCACGCCGTAGGCGATGTGCACGCTGTCGATGAGCGAATCCTTGTTGGCGAACCAGCGACGCTTGGGCAACCAGGCTGGCAACGAGTTTTGCTCCAGAGTGGTGCGGCACGGCGCTTCGAGCAATTCTTCGAGGCGTTTTTTCAGTACCAGAGTGGTGAAGTCCGGGATGCTTTGCGTAGGCTCCACGTGCCAGCTCGGCATCTGGTTTTCCGCCGCCAGCACGAACCAGTAGAAGCCGTAAGGCGCCAGGGTCAGCAGGAAGTTCAACTGGCCAATGGGCGGGAACGCATTACCACCGAGCATCTCCACCGGGACCATGCCGGCGAATGCGGACAGGTCCAGCTCCGCTGCCTGGGCGCTGCGGGAGACATTGGCCACACAGAGGATGATTTCGTGCTTGCCGTCGTCGCCCGTGTATTCGCGGGTGTAGGCCAGGATGCGGCGGTTGGTGGGCGAGAGCATTTTCAAGCTGCCGCGACCGAAGGCCTTGGACTGTTTACGAATCGCCAGCATCCGCCGGGTCCAGTTCAGCAACGAGTGCGGGTCCTGGGCCTGGGTTTCGACGTTGACTGACGGGTAGCCATAGAGCGCGTCCATGATCGGCGGCAGCACCAGGCTGGCCGGGTCGGCGCGGGAGAAGCCGCCGTTGCGGTCGATGGACCACTGCATGGGTGTGCGTACGCCGTCGCGGTCGCCCAGGTAGATGTTGTCGCCCATGCCGATTTCATCGCCGTAATACAGGGTCGGCGTACCGGGCATCGACAGCAGCAGACTGTTGAGCAGCTCGATGCGGCGGCGGTCGCGCTCCATCAGCGGCGCCAGGCGCCGGCGAATACCGAGGTTGATGCGCGCACGGCGGTCAGCGGCGTAGTAGTTCCAGAGGTAGTCGCGCTCTTTGTCGGTGACCATTTCCAGGGTCAGTTCATCGTGGTTACGCAGGAAAATCGCCCACTGGCAATTGGCTGGAATCTCCGGGGTCTGGCGCAGGATATCGGTGATCGGGAAGCGGTCTTCCTGGGCCAGCGCCATGTACATGCGCGGCATCAGCGGGAAGTGAAAGGCCATATGGCACTCGTCGCCGTCATCGCCTTTTTTGTCCCCGAAGTACAGTTGAGTATCTTCCGGCCATTGGTTGGCCTCGGCCAGCAGCATGCGGTCCGGGTAATTGGCGTCGATTTCGGCGCGGATCTGCTTGAGGACGTCGTGGGTCTCCGGCAGGTTTTCGTTGTTGGTGCCGTCGCGCTCGATCAGGTACGGGATCGCATCCAGGCGCAGGCCGTCGATGCCCATGTCCAGCCAGTAGCGCATCACCGAGAGCACCGCTTTCATGACTTGCGGGTTGTCGAAGTTAAGGTCCGGCTGGTGGGAGTAGAAACGGTGCCAGAAGTATTGGCCAGCGACCGGGTCCCAGGTCCAGTTGGATTTCTCGGTGTCGAGAAAGATGATACGGGTGCCGTCGTATTTCTGGTCGTCATCGGACCAGACGTAGAAATCCCGTGCCTTGGAACCTGGCTTGGCCTTGCGGGCGCGCTGAAACCACGGGTGCTGGTCGGAGGTGTGGTTGATCACCAGTTCGGTGATGACCCGCAAGCCGCGTTTATGGGCTTCGGCGATAAAACGCTTGGCGTCGGCCATGGTCCCGTAGTCGCTGTGTACACCCCGGTATTCGGCGATGTCGTAGCCGTCGTCACGGCGTGGCGAGGGGTAGAACGGCAGCACCCAGATGGTGTTCACACCCAGCTCGGCGATGTAGTCGAGTTTGGCGATCAACCCCGGAAAATCGCCGATACCATCGTTATTGGAGTCGAAATAGGATTTGACGTGAACCTGATAAATCACCGCATCCTTGTACCAGAGCGGGTCTTTGATAAAGGTGGCAGCCTTGGGTTTCTTCGCCATTGGAAACTCCTGAGAATTCATGAAAACTAAAAAGTGGCGATGTTTTAACTGTCCACAAAAAGCCCTTTAAACAGTGATCCGCCAAATACCAAACGGCTGATGCCACGGCTCTATTCGCATCCACTGGTGCTTGCCATGCCAAGTCCAGCGGTGGCCGTTCATCAAGTCTTCGCCCTGGGTCTGGGCGTCGTCCGGTAGGCCCATCTCCCACAGCGGCAATTCGAAATGGGCTTCCTGGGCATTGAGCGGGTCGAGACTCACCGCGATGAGGATGAAATTGCCGGCGTCCTCGCAGCGTTTGCCGAAGTACAAGATGTTGTCGTTCCAGGCGTTGTAGAGTTTCAAACCCAAGTGAGTTTGCAACGCCGGGTTCTGCCGACGGATGCGGTTGAGCTGGGCGATCTCGGCAATGATGTTGCCCGGCGCGGTAAAATCCCTGGGGCGGATCTCGTACTTCTCCGAGTCCAGGTACTCTTCCTTGCCGGGCACCGCTGCGGCTTCGCACAATTCAAAACCCGAATACATGCCCCATAAGCCCGAACCCATGGTTGCCAGGGCCGCGCGGATAAGAAAGCCGGCGCGGCCAGACTCATGGAGAAAACCGGGGTTGATGTCTGGCGTATTGACGAAAAAGTTGGGTCGGAAGCATTCGCGCCATGGCGACTCGTTGAGTTCGCTCAGGTATTCACTCAGTTCGGCCTTGGTGTTGCGCCAGGTGAAATAGGTGTAGCTCTGGGAGTAACCGACCTTGCCCAGCCGCGCCATCATTGCCGGGGTGGTGAAGGCTTCGGCGAGGAAGATGACCTGTGGGTGTTTTTCTCGCACGTCCGCAATCAGCCATTGCCAGAACGGCAGCGGCTTGGTGTGGGGGTTGTCGACGCGGAAAGTATTGACGCCCTCCTCGACCCAGCCCAGCACAACGTCCCGCAGCTCGATCCACAGGCTGGGGATGGCGTCGGCGGCATAGAAGTCGACGTTGACGATGTCCTGGTATTTCTTCGGCGGGTTCTCGGCGTATTTGATGGTGCCGTCGGGCCGCCAGTTGAACCAGCCGGGGTGTTGCTTGAGCCACGGATGGTCCTGGGAACACTGGATAGCGAAGTCCAGGGCGATTTCCAGGCCATGGTCTGCGGCGGCGGCCACCAGGCGGCGGAAATCTTCGCGGGTGCCCAGTTGCGAGTGGATTGCCTCGTGGCCGCCCTCCTCGCTGCCAATGGCATACGGGCTGCCCGGATCATCGGGGCCTGCGGTCAGGGCGTTGTTCTTGCCCTTGCGATAGCTGCGGCCGATAGGATGGATCGGCGGGAAATACAGCACGTCAAAACCCATGTCATGGATCATCGGCAGCCGCGAATGCACGTCGTTAAAAGTGCCGTGGCGCGCTGGATCATCGGTGATCGAGCGGGGAAAAAGCTCGTACCAGCTGGCAAACTGCGCGGCCTCTCGCTCCACATCCAGCGGATAGACCGGGCTGATGCTCAAGTAGGCGCGGTGATCGGCCTGAGCCATCAGGTGCGCACTGTCTTCGTGCAGGAAGCGCGCGACTTGCTCGGTTTCCAGCAAGCCCGACAGCTCGTGGTGCAACAGCATCAAGCGCTCGCGTAACTCGCCTTCGCTGCGTTCGGCGGCCTGCAACACCTGGCTGCGGCCTTCCTGCAACTCCAGGCTGACGGGAACGCGGGCTTTATGTTTTTTGCCCAGTTCGTAGCAGAAGCTGGCGAACTGATCGATCCAGGCCTCAATGCAATATTGATGCGGGCCTTGAGCGGTGACCGTAAAGGTCCCTTCCCAACCGTTATTGCCGACATCGGTCATAACCACGCTGTGCCAGTGCTCTTCACTCAGCGGCCGCCAGCGAATCCGCACCGCCAACTGGTCATGGCCGTCGGCGAAGACCTTGCTGGCTACCTTGATCTGCTGCCCCACGATGGCCTTGACCGCGAACTCGCCGCCGTCGATCACCGGGGTGGTGCTTTCTATGGCAATCCTGGGCAACAACAGTGCCTGGGACAGTGGAAACATGGACGCTTCATCATTTTTCGTGAGTACGTTTTGTTTCGATAGTTCAGCAGTCATCGAGCATCACTCCTTACGCCCCGTGGACGCTCTTGTGCCTGATCCCAAGTGCGGTACGACAAAGCTCTTCCAGAGCCGGGCCGTATAAAGTCCGAGCCCGCTAGCCGGTGAAAAGTTCAGATGGATGTGCCGCCATCGGACGGGAATCAATTGGCCATGCCGATTGTCCACCGATACAGCAAAGCACAAAGGAGGCCACACCGATGAATATCCCTATCCCGGCAGAAACGCCGGACCCCAACATTGATCAACCAACCTTGCCACCCACAGAACCTGAGCCGATCCCGGAGCAGGAACCGCCTGGCACAACGCCCCCGGCGAAGGAAGATCCACCCACGACGATGCCGCCAGTAATTGTCTGAAGGATGATTACTCCTTCTCCAGCAGCCGCATAATCCTCGGCATTACGCTGAACACCAGCAGCGCCAGCAGGGTGCTCAACACCGCCGTCGACTCCCTGCCCATCCCCGCCGCCACTCCAATGGCGGCGGTCATCCACAGCCCGGCTGCGGTAGTCAGCCCCTTGACGTGTTGGCCTTCCTGATCTTCCGTGCCCTTGAGGATGGTCCCTGCACCAAGAAAGCCGATACCGGCGATTACGCCCTGCACCACGCGGCTCATGGCATCGGCCTGGGAGCCGGACATTTGTGGCACCAACACGAACAACGCAGCACCCAAGGCCACCAGCATGTGGGTGCGCACGCCGGCAGCCTTGCCTTTTTGTTCGCGCTCAAAGCCCAGAATGCCCCCCAGGATCGCGGCGATCAGCAGGCGCACGGTGATTTGTGTCAGTTGCCGGGCATCGCCTATGTCAGCGAATTCCGCTTGCAGGGTTTGCCAGACTTCTTGCCACCAAGCGTCCATGGACCGGTCCTTGTTGATAGGTCGATAAAGGATGGACAGCGGCGACCGCCAGTCAGTTGCCGGAAACCATTTACCTGTCGTCGAACCCTAATGATCAGTACCTGACGAGAAGGAGAGCACCATGCCAGTACGTATCGAAAACCAGACCTGTTACTTCAAGGTCGACGAGAACGGCGAAGAACGAAGCCTCGCCGCCACGGCTGTCACGGTGATCACCGACAGCGAAAAATCCATGTCCGCCGTTGAAGTCGACGGCCAACGCGTCTACATCACCGAAGCAGAAGCCGACGCCTTGACCGTAGCAGGCGCCAAGGATGGTCGTAAGCACTTGAAGGTAACCGAGGGTGATTCGGTGATTTGATTGAACTGCATCAGCACCGCTTTATGGCTGCGAATACAGGCGCTGCCCCAGGCCGCACGGGGTGCAGCAGATTGACGCAGGAGCGGGTCGGCAATCCATCTGATCCGCTTTTTATCGCTATACCTGAGTCTGTTATGCAAACAGATCGCCCGGCATAGTTCATCCGCCTGATGGAGGCTGATGAGCGAAAGACCATGAGCGATAGAATCCCCGTCCGATTAGTTGAAACCTTTGAGCCTGCACATCCAAAGAAGATGAAGGCCAAATCCAGCGACAACCTGATTCACACCCGCAGTTTCACCGGTTTGTTCCGTACCTTGCGCTTGAGTGGCGCGGGTTTTCTGTTCCTGGCGTTTTTCGGCACCGTGTGGCTGAACTGGGGCGGACGGCAGGCGGTGTTGTGGGACCTTGCAGAAAGCAAATTCCACATTTTCGGCGCAACCTTCTGGCCCCAGGATTTCATCCTGTTGTCGGCGTTGTTGATCATCGCAGCCTTCGGCCTGTTTGCGATCACGGTATTTGCCGGCCGGGTCTGGTGTGGTTATACCTGCCCGCAAAGCTCGTTTACCTGGCTGTTCATGTGGTGCGAAAAGGTCACTGAGGGCGAGCGAAACCAGCGCATCAAGCTGCAGGCTGCCCCCTGGGGCCTGAACAAGCTGCTGCGGCGTTCAGCCAAACATACGATGTGGCTGGCCATCAGCGTGCTCACCGGCTTGACCTTTGTGGGCTACTTCACGCCTATCCGGCCCCTGGCCGAGGAGCTGTTGACCTGGCAAATGGGCGGCGTCAGCCTGTTCTGGGTGTTGTTTTTCACAGGTGCTACTTACATTAACGCCGGCTGGTTGCGCGAAGCGGTGTGCATGCACATGTGCCCGTATGCGCGGTTCCAGAGCGTGATGTTCGACAAGGACACCCTGACCATTTCCTACGATGTGGCCCGTGGCGAGAACCGTGGTCCACGTAAACGCGAAGTGAAACCTGCGGATGTTGGCCTCGGTGACTGCATCGACTGCCACCTGTGCGTACAGGTCTGCCCCACCGGTATCGACATTCGCGACGGTTTGCAAATGGAGTGCATCGGCTGTGCGGCCTGCATCGACGCCTGTGATTCGATCATGGACAAAATGGGCTATGCCCGTGGCCTGGTGAGCTACACCTCTGAGCATCAGTTGCAAGGCGGCAAGACCCACCTGCTCAGGCCACGGTTGATCGGCTACAGTGCGGTGCTGCTGGTGATGATCGCAGCCTTGGTGATGGCGCTGGTGCAGCGGCCGATGGTGTCGCTGGACGTGACCAAGGACCGAGGGATGTTTCGCGAAAACAGCCAAGGCTTGATCGAGAACATCTACAGCCTCAAGGTCATCAACAAGACCCAGCAGCGTCAGGATTATCGTCTTGAGTTGGTGGACGGTGATGGCTTCCAGCTTCAGGGCAAGACCGAGATCAGTTTGGCACCGGGGGAAATAACCGATGTGCCGGTGTCGGTGGCGATGACCAGCGACAAACCTGCCAGCAGTTCCCAGACCATCAGCTTCAAGGTCACGGATATTGATGAACCGGGCGTTTATAGTGTCGCCGACAGCCGGTTTGTGGCACCGCTGAACCGTTGATGGTGCTGTGGCGAGCGGGCTTGCTACAGGAGCAGAGTTTGCTCTTAACTTACTGACCCTATTAGGCCCCGATGAAACGCTACGAAAAATTCGCCGACGACATCGCAGAACTGATCCGCTCCGGCGTCCTGGGGCCTGGCCAGCGGGTGCCGTCGGTGCGCTATGCCAGCCGAACCTACGGCGTCAGCCCATCCACGGTGTTCCAGGCCTACTACCTGCTGGAACGTCGTGGCCTGATCCGCGCCCGGCCGCGTTCCGGGTACTTCGTCAACACCCATGCGCCAAGCCCGTTTTCCGAGCCGGTAGTCAGTGCGCATGTACACGAATCCACCGAAGTCGACGTCAGCGAGCTGGTGTTTTCGGTGCTCGACTCCATCAAGGACCCGCAGACTGTGCCCTTCGGCTCGGCCTTCCCCAGCCCGACGCTGTTCCCGCTACAGCGCCTGGCCCGCTCCCTGGCCAGTGCCAGTCGGGAGATGGACCCGCGCATGGTGGTCACGGACATGTCACCGGGCAACCCACAATTGCGCCGGCAAATCGCCCTGCGCTACATGGTCGGCGGCTTGATGCTGCCCATGGAGGAGTTGCTGATCACCAACGGTGCCCTGGAAGCGCTGAACCTGTGCCTGCAAGCCGTGACCGAGCCCGGCGACCTGGTGGCCATCGAAGCCCCGGCGTTTTATGCCAGCCTGCAGGTGCTGGAGCGGCTGAAACTCAAGGCCGTGGAAATTCCCGTACACCCGCGTGATGGCATTGACCTCAAAGTGCTGGCCCAAAGCCTTGAGCGTTACCCGATCAAGGCTTGCTGGTGCATGACCAGTTTCCAGAACCCCATGGGCGCCACCATGCCCGAAGCCAAGAAACAGGAACTGGTGGAGTTGTTGCGCAGCCATCAGGTGCCACTGATCGAGGACGATGTCTACGCCGAGTTGTACTACGGCCAACAGGCACCGAAACCGGCCAAGGCGTTCGATACCGAAGGCTTGGTGATGCACTGCGGCTCCTTCGCCAAAAGCCTGGCGCCTGGTTATCGCATCGGTTGGGTGGCTGCCGGGCGTTATGCGCAGAAGATCGAACGGCTGAAGTTGATGACCTCATTGTGCGCGTCAATGCCAGCCCAGGCGGCGATTGCCGACTACCTGCAACATGGTGGCTACGACCGGCACCTACGCAAGTTGCGTTATGCCCTGGAAGAACAGCAAAGCGCCATGCTCGCTGCCATCGCCCGCTATTTTCCGGCGCAAACCCGCGTCAGCCAGCCAGCGGGCGGATATTTCCTGTGGTTGGAATTGCCCGAGCAGACGGACTCGTTGAAGTTGTTCCAGATGGCGTTGGCCCAAGGCATCAGCATTGCGCCGGGGCCGATATTTTCGCCGACTCAGCGGTTCAGGAACTGCATTCGCTTGAACTATGGCAGTCCCTGGGATGATGCCTCGGAAAAGGCCATGGAGACATTGGGCCGGATCGTGCGATCTTTTTGAGCCGTTGAGGTGGGCAATAAATACCTGACTTGAATAGCCCCAGGGACCAACTGGTCTATAGCGACCCGCTCCCGCAGGAGCAGGCAGTTTTTCAGCGCTTCAGCGGCCACCACCGAGGTCAACAAAGGTCCCGGTAGCGTAGGACGCCTTGTCCGAAAGCAGCCAGACAATCGCTTCCGCCACCTCATCCGGACGCCCGCCACGGGCCATCGGGATACCCGACTCCAGCTTGCTGACCCGATCCGGGTCGCCACTCAGGGCATGGAAATCGGTGTAGATGTAGCCAGGGCGCACTGCGTTGACCCGGATGCCTTCACCCGCCACTTCTTTCGAAAGGCCGATGGTGAAGGAGTCCATTGCGCCTTTGGACGCCGCGTAGTCAACGTATTCACCGGGCGAGCCGAGACGAGCGGCCACCGATGAGACGTTGACGATGCTGCCGCCCTGCCCGCCATGCTTGGGCGACATGCGCAGCACTGCGTGCTTGGCACAGAGGATCGGGCCCAGCACGTTGGTCTTGAGAATTTTCAGGATGCGGAATTCGGACATCTCATCGACCCGCGACTTGTGCCCCACGGTGCCGGCGTTATTGACCAGCGCAGTGACTCGGCCCAGCTCGGCATCGACCCGGTTGAACAGGCTGATCACTTCGTCTTCGATGCTGACATCGGCACGCACTGCAATCGCTTGGGCGCCCAGGGCGCGGACCTGCTCCAGGACACGCAGCGCTGCCTCTTCATCGGACTGGAAGTTGATACCGATTCGGTAACCCTGGCGCGCCGCCAACAAGGCCGTGGCGGCCCCGATCCCACGACTGCCACCGGTGATGATGACGACTTTGTCCATGTGTACGGTCTCCTGAATCAACTTATAACGGTTGGATTCAAGAATACCTGCGCTAGTCGGGTTTTGCATGGACTGAGGTCAATCGTTCTCAGGATGTTGCTACTTGAGGCACGCCAGCGACTTCTTTCGCCACAATGGCGCTCATGAAGCCGTCCGCCGGCAACGGATGACCCAGCAGATAGCCCTGTAATGAATCACAGCCCAGTCGCGTCAGGAAATTCTGCTGCATATCGGTTTCCACCCCTTCAGCGACAATCCGCAGGCCCAGAGCCTGACCCAGCGCAACAATGGCCGAGACAATCGCGGCGTCGTCGCTGTCGTGCTCCAGGTCGCGCACAAAGCCCCGGTCGATCTTCAATTCGTTGGCCGGCAAGCGCTTGAGGTACATCAGGCTGGAGTAGCCAGTGCCAAAGTCATCGATGGACAGGTCGACGCCCATTTCCGAGAGTTTCTGCAATACCGTCATACTCGCATCGGCATCGCTCATGGCGGTGGTTTCGGTGATTTCCAGGGTCAGGCTGTTGGCCGGCAATTGGTGACGTTCCAGGGCTCTGGCGACACTGGTGACCAGCCCGGCATGGCAAAACTGCAAGGCCGAGAGGTTCACCGCAATGCGCCAGTCGCGATATCCCTGGGCAAACCACACTTGCATCTGCCTGCAGGCTTCATTGAGCACCCATTCGCCGATGGGGATGATCAGCCCGGTCTTTTCCGCCAGCTCAATGAACTTGTCCGGCAGCAACAAGCCGTGTTGCGGGTGCTCCCAGCGCAATAGTGCTTCGGCACCCACCGGCCGACCGCTGAGGGCGTCAAACTTGGGTTGGTAGAACAGCCGCAATTGCTGCTGACCCACGGCGTTGCGCAAGTCCTGCAACAACTGCAGCTGCTTGCGAGCGTTGGTGTTCATCGATACGTCGAAAAAGCTGTAGCCGTTCTTGCCCATGCTTTTGGCGTGATACATCGCCGCATCGGCGTTCATCAGCAATTCCTGGGGCGTGGCGCCGTTGCCGGGGAACATCGCGATGCCGACACTGGCAGAAATTTTCAGCTCATGCTCGGCCACACGGAAGGCTTGATTGATCAGGCCTACCTGACGTTCCGCCAGTCGCAGCGCATCGTCGGGCTGGTTCAATTGCACCAATAGCACGAACTCGTCGCCGCCGATCCGCGCCAACGTGTCCTGGCTGCGCAGGTCTTCGCGCAAGCGCAGGCCGACTTCGCGCAGCAACTGGTCGCCCATGTGATGGCCGAAGGCATCGTTTACGGGCTTGAAGCCATCGAGATCGATAAACATCAGGGCGAAACAGCCGCCCCGCTCGGCTACCAGCTGCGTGGCCTGCTGGATGCGATCGGCGAGCAAGGTGCGATTGGGCAGCCCCGTCAGGGTGTCGTGCAGGGCCAGGTGGGTCAGCTCCTGATTGGCCTGGGTCAGGGAGTCGGCCAGCACCGCCGTGCGGGATTCAAGGCGGGCATCCAGCAATGAGGTCAACAGCGCAATGGCCAGCACCGCCAGGGTGGTGACCAGCACCAGGCTATCCAGGCCCTTGCCGGTCAAGCCATCCAGAGCGGCACCGCAAAAGCTGCCGTCGGCAAACCGCGCAGCAGCCATGCCGGTGTAGTGCATGCCGACAATTGCCACGCCCATGACCAGCGCCGCCACACCGCGCGCCAAACGTACATAAGGGGTATTGCGTCGCAGATTGAAGGCGATCCACAACGCCGCCGCCGAGGCGCCGACCGCGATCAGCAGCGAGGCGCCAAACAAGGCAGGGTCGTAGTCGATACCTGGCGTCATGCGCATGGCCGCCATGCCGGTGTAATGCATGGTGCTGATGCCCGCGCCCATGATCAGCGCGCCAAACGCCAGTTGCCAAGCAGGCAAGCGCGGCTGGTTCACCAACCAGAGGGCAAAGCCGCTGGAAAGAATCGCGATCAACAGCGATAGCGCTGTGATGCCTATGTCGTAGCCAAGGCTAATGGGCAATCGGAAAGCCAGCATGCCGATAAAGTGCATCGACCAGACGCCAATGCCCATGGCCAGCGCGCCACCCGCCATCCACAAGTACACGGTGCGACCTTTGGCCGTGGCAATACGCCCGGTCAGATCCAGAGCGGTATAGGAAGCGAGGATCGCCACAAACAGGGAAATCAGGACCAGCGTGGGGGAATAACTACCGGTGAGCATGGGACGTCTCGTGGCCGACGGGCCGAATGGCGTCCGTGCCGGTTGGAAAAGTCGGCGATTGTAGCGAGAATAATTCTCGCATAGGGGAAATATTATCAGAAGGCCACTAGTGACGATTGGGTGCTATTTCCGTGGCAGCTGTCGAGCTTTAGCGAGGCTGCGTCGGGGCGACTGGTGCGAGTGCCTGGCTTGGTGGCGGTGCGGCCAGGCGTAGCCTCGCTGGGGTGTTTGTTTACTCTTTGTCGCTCACCTGCATCTGCCCATCCCAACCACCACCCAATGCGGCGATCAACTGTACGCTGGCCACCAGGCGGGTTTGCAGCAAGGTCAGCACGGTGCGCTCGTTGCTCAAGGCCGTGGCCTGGACGGTGACCACATCGAGGTAGGCGATCAGCCCGGCTTTGTACTGGTTCTGGGTCAGGCGCAAGGATTCGCGAGCGGCGTCCAGGGCTTCGTTGCTCACCCCTGCCTCGTCTTCCAGGACCTTGAGCTGGACCATGTAGTTTTCCACTTCACGGAAGCCGTCGAGTACGGTCTGGCGGTACTTGGCCACGGTTTCGTCATAGGACGCTTCGGCGCGATCGACTTCCGCCGAGCGTTGGCCGCCGTCGAACAGGGTCATAGCCAGTTTTGGCCCCACCGACCAGAAGCGATTCGGCAGGCTGATCCAGTCGGCGTAGGTGCTACTGGAGTAGCCGCCTGCAAGGCTTAGGGTCAGGTCTGGGTAGTAGGCGGTCTTGGCCACGCCGATATTGGCGTTGGCGGCAATCACTGCGCGCTCCGCCGAGGCGATGTCCGGGCGGCGCTCCAGCAGTTGCGATGGCAGGTTGACCGGAATCTGCGGCAGAGCGGGAATGTCCTTGCTCACTGCCAGCTCAAAGTGGGTGGGTGGAATACCGATCAGCACGGCAATCGCGTTTTCCAGCTGGGCGCGCTGCCAGATCAGGTCGATCATGCTGGCCTGGGTGCTTTTGAGCTGTGTCTGCGCCTGGGCCACGGCGTCCCTGCCGGACACGCCAGCGCGGTACTGGTTTTCAGTCATTTGCAGCGAGCGTTGGTAGGTTTCGACCGTGGCTTGCAGCAAGCGGGTCTGCTCATCCATGACCCGCAGTTGCAGATAGTTCTGCACCAGTTCCGATTGCTGGCTCAGGCGCATGGCCGCCAAGTCCGCCGAGCTGCCTTCGGCGCTGGCTTCGTTGGCTTCCAGGCCACGGCGCAACTTGCCCCAGATATCGGCTTCCCAGCTGACGCCCAACTGGGTATTGAAGGTATCGCGGATTCCGCTGCTGGAGCTGCTCAGGCTGGCGCTGCTGCTGCCGGTACCCTGGCTGGCACGGGTTTTCCCGGCGCTCAAGTCCACGGTGGGAAAAAACGCGCCCCTTGAACTGCGCACCAATGCCTGGGCCTGACGGTATCGGGCCTCGGCCTGGGCAACGGTCTGGTTGGCGTTGTTGAGTTTATCTACCAGTTCGTTGAGCTGTTTGTCACCGTACAACTCCCACCAGGCACCACGAGCCAAAGAGTCGCTTGGCGAGGCCTGGCGCCAACCCTTGGCCTCTTTGTACTGGACAGGCTCGGTCAGCTCCGGGCGCTTGTAGTCAGGGCCGATGGCGCAGGCGCTGAGCAACGACACGCAGAGCGCCAGAGTCAGCAGGCTGGAGCCGCGAGTCATGGCGCCCTTTGCAAATGTGGAATCAGTCATAGCGCAGTGTCCAGGGCAGCATCGGTACGCACCCCGCGCCAGCCGTTGAAACGGCGGCGAAGGCGGTCGAGATAAAGGTAAACCACCGGGGTGGTGTAAAGGGTCAGGATCTGGCTGAACACCAGGCCGCCGATAATCGTCAGGCCCAGGGGCTGGCGCATTTCCGCGCCTTCGGCGGTGCTCAGCAGCAACGGCAACGCGCCGAGGATCGCCGCCAGGGTAGTCATCAGGATTGGCCGCAGACGCAGCAGGCAGGCGCTGCGAATCGACTCCAGCGGCTCCATGCCGTCCTTGCGCTCCAGTTGCAGCGCCAGGTCGATCATCAGGATGGCGTTTTTCTTCACCACACCGATCAACAGGAACAGCCCGAGTAGGGAGATCAGGCTGAACTCGCCGCCCAACACGTAAATCGACAGCAAGGCACCGACACCGGCCGAGGGCAAGGTCGAGAGGATGGTCAACGGGTGGATGTAGCTCTCATAGAGAATTCCGAGAACCAGATAAACCGCCACCAGCGCGCCGAGGATCATCCACGGCTGGCTTTTTTGGGTGGCGGCAAAGGCGTCGGCGGTGCCCGCCATCTTGGCGATGACGTCTTCCGGCAGACCAACCTTGGCAATCGCCCGCTCGATGGCGGCTGTGCCCTGCTCCATCGTGACTCCTGGGGACATGTCGAAAGCAATGTCTTCCGAGGCGAACTGGCCCTCGTGACTGACACGGTCGTCCGCCAGGCTGTTTTCATAGTGAGCGATGGTCGACAAGGGAATACGCGCGCCATCTGCGGTAATCACCTGCACCTGATTCAGAGTGATCGGGTCCTGGGCATATTTCGGATTGACCTCCATGACCACCTGGTACTGGTTGAGGCTGTCATAGATGGTGGAAATCTGCCGCTGGCTGTAGGCGTTGTTCAGCACGGAGGTGACCATGTCCATGTCCACCCCCAGGCGTTTGGCCTGGTCGCGGTCGACGATCAGCGTGACCTGTTGCGCGCCACGGCCTTCACGGGCGTCGATGGCAGTCAGCTCTGGCAGTTCACGCAAGGCGGCGACCACTTTCGGGTACCACAGGCGCAAGGCTGCCAGGTCGCCACTCTGCAGGATGTAGGAGTATTGCGAGGAGGTCTGGTCGCGGCCCCCGCCAAACTGCAGGTCCTGGTCGGCCATCAGCATCAATCGCCCGCCGGGTACCGGTGGCACGCTTTTGCGCATGCGCTCGATTACCTGCTGCGCGGAAATCTTGCGCTCGCTGATGGGCTTGAGCCGCACCAGCATCACGGCATTGTTGGTGCCACTGTTACCGCCGATAAAACCGGCCACGCTTTCCACGGCTGGGTCTTGCAATACCGCCTTGCGGAAGATTTCCATCTTCGGCTGCATGACGCTGAAGGACAGCCCGTCATCCCCGCGGACAAAACCGATCAACTGCCCGGTGTCCTGTTGCGGCATAAAGGTTTTCGGCACCACCACGTACAGTGCGACGTTGACGCCAATGGTCACGAACAGGCTGAGCAGGGTCAGGCGCCGGTGCTTGAGTACCCAGTCCAGGCTACGGGCATAACCGGCAACCATGAGGTCGTTGACCTTGCGGCTCCAGCGCTGCAAACCGCTCTCCTGGTCTTTGACATGGGGCTTGAGCCAGCGGGCGCAGAGCATCGGGGTCAAGGTCAGGGAGACCACCAGCGAGACAATGATCGCCGCCGCCAACGTGATGGAGAACTCCCGGAACAAACTAGTGACGATCCCGCCCATGAACAGGATCGACAGGAACACCGCCACCAGCGACACGTTCATCGACAGCAAGGTAAAGCCGACTTCCTTGGCCCCCAGGTACGCGGCCTTCATGGGTGGGATACCGTCGTCGATGTGCCGGGAAATGTTCTCCAGCACCACGATGGCATCGTCCACCACCAGGCCGGTGGCCAGGATCAAGGCCATCAGCGACAGGTTGTTCAGGGAAAACCCAAACAGGTACATCACCGCAAAGGTGCCCACCAGGGACACCGGCACTGCCAATGTGGGGATCAACGATGCACGGAAGTTACCGAGAAACAGGTACACCACCAGGATCACCAGGGCCACGGCGATCAGCAGGGTCATCTCGGCTTCGTGCAAGGTGGCCTTGATCACCGGCGAGCGGTCCATGGCCAGGTTCAGCTTGACGCTGGACGGCAGCACCGCCTGCAGCGCCGGCAACTGCGCCTTGATCTGCGCCACGGTCTCGATGATGTTGGCGCCGGACTGGCGATTGATCACCAGCAGCACCGCCGAATCGTTGTTGAAGAAACCGCTGTTGTAGCGGTCTTCGACACCGTCGCTGATCTTGGCTACGTCGCTCAGGCGCAGTGCCGCGCCGTCCTGGTAGCGAATCACCAAGGGCTCGTAGTCCTTGGCTTTTTCCAGCTGGTCATTAGCCTGGATCTGCCAGTTGCGCTGGCCATCCTCCACCGAACCCTTGGGGCGGCGCACGTTGGCATTGGCGATGGTGTTGCGCACATCGTCCAGGGCCACGCCGTACTGGTCGAGGGCCTTGGGCTCCAGCTCGATGCGCACCGCCGGCAGGGAGCTGCCGCCAATCTGCACTTCACCGACACCCGGCACCTGGGACAGGCTTTGGGAAAGAATGGTCGAGGCCAGGTCGTAGAGCTGGCCCTTGGGCAACACGTCCGAGGTCAGTGACAGCACCATGATGGGTGCCTGGGACGGGTTGATCTTTTTATAGGTGGGCATGCTGCGCATGCCGCTGGGCAGCAGGTTGCGCGAGGCGTTGATCGCCGCCTGTACTTCCCGTGCCGCGCCATTGATGTCGCGGTCGCTGTCGAAGGCGAGGATCACCCGGGTCGAACCCTGGCTTGACGAGCTGCTCATGGTGGTAATGCCGGCAATCGCGCCGAAGGAGCGTTCCAATGGCGTTGCCACTGTAGACGCCATCACCTCGGGGCTGGCGCCGGGCAAGCTGGCTTGCACGACAATCACCGGGAAGTCGATCTGCGGCAATGGCGCCACCGGCAGCAGGTTGAAGCTGACGCCGCCCAGCAGCATGATCGCCAGGCTCAGCAGCATGGTGGCTACCGGCCGACGAATGAAAGGTCCGGACAGGTTCATGGCTCAACCGGCTCCAGGCGCTCGGGCTGTTTGCGCCAGCGGCGGCCAAGGCGGTCAAAGTACAAGTAGATCACCGGCGTCGTAAACAGCGTCAACACCTGGCTCAACAGCAACCCACCGACCATCACCAGACCCAGCGGCTGGCGCAATTCGGCGCCGGAACCCGTGGCCAACATCAACGGCACCGCACCGAACAAGGCCGCCAGGGTGGTCATCAGGATCGGCCGGAACCTCAGCAGCGCCGCCTGATAAATCGCCGTTTGCGGGTCAAGCCCCTGGTTGCGTTCGGCGTCGAGGGCGAAGTCGATCATCATGATCGCGTTCTTCTTGACGATACCGATCAGCAGGATGATGCCAATGATGGCGATCATCCCCAGGTCATTGCCACTGAGCAGCAAGGCCAACAAGGCCCCCACCGCCGCCGATGGCAAGGTCGAGAGAATGGTGATCGGGTGGATGTAACTCTCGTAGAGCACCCCCAGCACGATGTACATGGTCACCACCGCCGCCAGGATCAGCAGCAAGGTGCTCGACAGCGAAGCCTCGAACGCCTGGGCGGCGCCCTGGAACTGGGTCTGCACGCCCACCGGCATGCCGATGTCCTTCTGCATCTGGTTGATCAGATCCACACCCTTGCCCAACGCCACGCCGGGCGCGAGGTTGAACGACATCATCACCGCTGGGAACTGACCGATATGGGTAATCGCCAGTTGTGCCTGGCGCTGTTCGACATGGGCCAGGCTCGACAACCGTACCTGGCCGCCGTCGGTGGTCTTCACATGGATCTGGTTCAGAGCGTCCGGCCCCAAGCTTTCCCCGGACTGGGCTTGCAATACCACGCGGTACTGGCTGGCCTGGGTGTAGATGGTAGAAATCTGCCGCTGGCCGAAGGCGTCGTACAGCGCATCGGTGATGGTCGCCACCGATACGCCCAAACGCGAGGCTGCATCACGGTCAATCACCAAATACACCTGCAAGCCCTTGTCCTGCAGGTCGCTGGCGACATCGGTGAGTTCCGGCAACTCGCTCAGTGCGTGTACCAGCTTGCCGCTCCACAGCGCCAACAAGTCGGCATCCGGCGAGGACATGCTGAACTGGTACTGGGTGCGACTGACACGGTCTTCGATGGTCAGGTCCTGCACCGGTTGCATAAACAGGCGAATGCCCACCAGTTTGTCCAGTTGCGGTTGCAGGCGAGTGATGATCTGCGTGGCACTCAGGTCTCTTTCGCGGTGAGGCTTGAGGTTGATCAGCAGGCGGCCGCTGTTGAGGGTCGCGTTATCACCGTCGACCCCGATGTAAGACGACAGGCTTTCGACTGACGGATCTTCCAGGATAATTTTCGCCAGTTCCTGCTGGCGCTGGCTCATGGCGGCAAAGGAGATGGATTGCGGTGCTTCGGAAATGCCCTGGATCACCCCAGTGTCCTGCACCGGGAAAAAGCCCTTTGGCACCACCAGGTACAGCACCACCGTCAGGCCCAGGGTAGCGATAGCCACCAACAGGGTCAGTGGCTGGTGCTTGAGCACCCACTGCAACTTGCGCCCGTAGGCGGCGACCAGCCAGTCGATCCAGGCGCCGCTGGCCTTGTAGAAGCGGCCCTGTTCCTCTTCCTTGGGTTCGCGTTTGAGTAGGCGCGCGCACATCATCGGCGTCAGGGTCAGGGACACCACCAGGGAGATCAGGATTGCCACCGCCAGGGTGATGGCAAATTCGCGGAACAGGCGCCCCACTACATCAGCCATGAATAACAACGGAATCAGTACGGCGATCAGCGACAGCGTCAGGGAAATCAGGGTGAAGCCAATCTGCTTGGCACCCTTGAGCGCCGCGGCCATGGGTGTTTCGCCTTCCTCGATATAGCGGGAAATGTTCTCCAGCATGACGATGGCGTCGTCCACCACAAAGCCGGTGGCGATGGTCAGGGCCATCAGCGTCAGGTTATTGATGGAGAAACCGGCCAGGTACATCACGCCAAAGGTACCCACCAGGGACAGCGGTACCGCAATCGACGGAATAATGGTGGCGCTGAATCGGCGCAGGAACAGGAACGTCACCATTACCACCAGGGCGATGGCGATCAGCAATTCGTGTTGTACGTCGGTAACAGAAGCACGGATGGTCTGGGTGCGGTCGGTGAGCACCGTCACCTCCAGGCCGGCCGGCAGGTTGTCGGTGATGCTGGGCAGCAGCGCCTTGATCCGGTCCACTACCTCGATAACGTTGGCACCCGGTTGGCGCTGGATGTTCAGCAGCACGGCCTGGTTTTCATTGGCCCAGGCAGCGAGGCGTTCGTTTTCGGCGCCGTCGACGATTTGCGCGACGTCCTTGAGGCGCAACGGCGCGCCATTACTGTAGGCAAGGATCAGTTCCGCGTATTGCTCGGGCGAGACCAACTGGTCGTTGGCGTCGAGCATCGAGACGCGGGTCGGGCCGTCGAAGTTGCCCTTGGGCTGGTTGACGTTAGACGCGGTAATCAACGTGCGCACGTCCGACAGGTTCAAGCCATTGGCGGCAAGCGCCTCCGGGTTGACCTTGATGCGGACCGCCTGGCGCTGGCCGCCAGCGATGCTGACCATGCCGACGCCGCTGATCTGGGCGATTTTCTGCGCCATGCGGGTGTCGACCAAGTCATTGAGCTTGGGCAGCAGCATGGTCTTGGAGGTGATGGCCAGGGTCAGCACTGGCGTGTCTGCGGGGTTGACCTTGTTGTACACCGGTGGCGCCGGCAGGTCCTTGGGCAGCAGGTTGGTGGCGGCGTTGATCGCGGCCTGGACCTGTTGCTCGGCGACGTCCATGTTGACGTCGAGGTTGAAGCGCAGGGTCAGTACCGAGGCGCCGCCGGAACTGGTGGACGCCATCTGGGTCAGGCCGGGCATTTGCCCGAACTGACGCTCCAGGGGCGCGGTGACCGCGCTGGTCATCACGTCCGGGCTGGCGCCGGGGTACAGGGTCATGACGCGAATGGTCGGGTAATCCACCTGGGGCAAGGCCGACACCGGCAGCAGGCGGTAGGCAATCAGGCCAGCCAGGACGATGGCCAGCATGCTCAGGGTGGTGGCGACGGGCCTGAGGATGAACAGCCGTGAGAGGTTCATGCGCCGGCCTTTTGCGCCTTGCCGGCATTAGCCGGGCTGCCTTCGCCTTTCGCCGTAGGTTTGCCCTGCAAGTGTTCGGTAGGGCTGGTCGGGACATCCGCGCTGTCGTTGACCACTTCGATGTCGCTGCCGTCCTTCAAGCGGTCGGTGCCTTCCAGGACCACGCGATCGCCGGCGGCCAGACCTTCCTTGATCACGGTATTTTCGCCGTCGGTATCGCCGATCACCAGTGGGCGGATCTTGGTCTTCTTGTCGCCATCGAGGGCATAGACGAAGGTGCCATTGTTGCCAAACTGGATCGCTGCCGACGGCGCCAACACCACATTCTTGAGGGTGTCAGCCAGCAGTCGCACGTTGACGAACTGGTTGGGGAACAGCACCTGGTCCTGGTTATCGAAGCGCGCCTTGAATTTCAGGGTGCCGGTGGTGACGTCGATCTGGTTGTCCAGGCTCTGCAACACCCCGGTGGCTTGCAGCTTCACGTCGCCACGGTCCCAGGCTTGCACTGGCAGCTTGTTGCCGGTGCGATAACGGGCGAGCACGGTTTGCAGGGAGTTTTCCGGCAAGGTGAAGGCGACGTTGATGGGTTGGGTCTGGGTGATCACGGCCAGGGCGGTGGTGTCATTGGCGGCGACCAGGTTGCCGACGTCCAGTTGACGCAGGCCTACGCGCCCGGCGATGGGCGCGCGGATCTTGGTGAATTCGAGGTTGAGTTTCGCGTCGTCGACCGCGCCCTGGTTGGTCTTGACCGTTCCCTGATACTGCATAACCAGCGCGGCTGCGGTGTCCAGGGTTTGCTTGGCGATGCTGTCCTGCTCATAGAGACCGCGATAACGCTCAAGATCGACCTGGGCGTTTTTCAGCTGGGCCTGATTCTGCAAGAGCGTGCCCTGGGCCTGGAGCAAGGCATTCTGGTAACTGCGCGGATCGATTTCCGCCAACAGGTCGCCTGCCTTGACCATTTGCCCTTCTTCAAAGGCAATCTTGACCAACTCTCCCCCGACCCGGCTACGCACATTAATGGTGTTCAACGCCGTTACCGTGCCCAAGGCCTTGTAGTACACAGGGAATTCCCCTTGCACCACCGGCGCCACGCGGACCGGGATCGGGGCGGTGGAACCGCCGAAGCCGGGGCGCATCATCCCGGTTTTGCTGGTGCGACCAGCCGGCGCTTCATTTTGGGCAGCCCCCGTCGGCCAGAACTTCCAGCACAGGCCGGCGATAACCAACAGGACGAACAAGCCGAACAGCCAGCGGCGGGAGTTGCGGGGGGAGGATTGCATGGAGTGATCAACCATTGGGCGCGAGAGCTTCTTCTTGGGGAGGCTGAAAGATAAGCACTGTCGGGCTTTAAGAAAAGCGCCTTTACCGGCTATTTACCTTCGAGCCTACAAACATCTACGTTTTGACTTACAACATCCGGTATCAGGGCTAAGCCGCTGAACCGCAAATAAAAACGGCCTGGACTAGGCCAGGCCGCAATCATGCATCAAGCGTGTTACTGCAAAGCGACAGTCATTTGCCGTAACAGTTACTTCAAAACAGCCAGGGCTGCTTCATAGTTAGGCTCTTGGCCAATTTCAGATACCAGTTCGCTGTGCAGCACGTTGTCGTTTTCATCCAGCACCACGACGGCGCGAGCGGTCAGGCCTTTGAGTGGGCCTTCGGCGATTGCCACACCGTAGTCAACGGCGAAGGCAGCGTCGCGGAAGTCCGACAGGTTCTTCACGTTTTCCAGGCCTTCGGAGCCGCAGAAACGCGCCTGGGCGAAGGGCAGGTCGGTGGAGATACACAGTACTACCGCGTTGTTCAGTTCGTTGGCCTGGGCGTTGAACGTGCGAACCGAAGTGGCGCAGGTGGGGGTATCAACGCTTGGGAAGATGTTCAGTACTTTGCGCTTGCCGGCGAAAGTGGCCAGGGTTGCTTCCGACAGATCGCCGGCGGTCAGAGTAAAGGCTGGAGCTTTGGAGCCGGTTTGCGGCAATTCGCCTTCAACCTGGACAGGGTTACCGTGAAGGGTGACTTGAGCCATGGACAGAATCCTTATACTGGGTTTTGGTTAAACGAATTCGAGAGGCCGAAGTTAACCACAAAGTGCCGTGGCTACCTACCGCAAGACACAAATTGTCACGGCTCGCGGTTGTGGTTTAATTGCGTGCTTTTCGCCCGTCCTCAAGGAAACCGTTGTCAATGAATCAGCCCGCCACCAAAGTCCTGGTCATTGGTTACGTCTGGCCGGAACCTCGCTCGTCGGCCGCAGGCGGGCACATGATGCAGATCCTGCACAGTTTCCTTGATCAAGGCTGGGACATTACCTTCAGCAGCCCGGCAACGATTGGCGAACACAAGGCCGACTTGCTGGCGCTGGGTATTGACGAATGCGCCATCGAGCTCAATAACAGCAGTTTCGACGATTTTATTTGTGAACTAGTCCCGGATATCGTGCTGTTCGATCGCTTCATGATGGAGGAACAGTTTGGCTGGCGCGTCGAAAAGCATTGCCCGGATGCACTGCGGGTGCTGGAAACCTCAGACTTGCAAAGCCTGCGGGACGCCCGTCAGCAGCGCCTCAAGGATTACCTCAAGGCCAATCCGGACGGCGACGATTTCGGCGTACTGTTCGCTCCCGCGCTGGAGGAAGAATTCCAGTTAATGGCCGACACCGACCTGGCCAAGCGCGAAATAGCAGCAATTTACCGCTGCGACATCAGCCTGATGATCTCCGACGTTGAAATCCGCCTGCTTACCGACCAGTTCAAGGTGCCGGCCGCCCTGCTCCACTGGTGCCCGTTGATGCTGGAGCCGCCGACCGAAGCCTTCACGCCTTTTGAAGACCGCGCGCACTTTCTCAGCATAGGTAACTTCCGCCATGCGCCCAACTGGGATGCGGTGCTATGGATGAAGAACAGCCTGTGGCCGTTGATCCGCCAGCAACTGCCCGGCGTCCAGTTGCATATATACGGTGCCTACACCCCGCCCAAGGCCACCGCGCTGCACAATCCGGCCCAGGGCTTTCATGTGATGAACTGGGCCGAGGATGCGCTGGCGGTGATGTCGGCCACGCGTATCTGCCTGGCGCCGCTGCGCTTTGGCGCAGGAATCAAGGGGAAACTGGCGGATGCGATGCTCTGTGGCACGCCGAATATCACCACCCCTATGGGTGCTGAAGGCATGAACGATGAGCAAGCCTGGCCCGGCGTTATTGAAGAAAGCGCCAGCGCCTTGGCCGCCGCAGCGGTTGCCCTGTATCAGGACCGCGACCGCTGGACCCTGGCTCAGGAAGACGGCCGGCAGTTACTTGCCCGCCGTTACTCGCAAGACGTACACGGCCCGGCGCTGGTCGAGCGGCTGGATCAGTGCCGTGGCGAGTTGGCCCAGCACCGGCGCATCAACTTCACCGGCAGTATGCTGCGCCACCACCTGCATAAAAGCACCCAGTACATGGCACAGTGGATCGAGGCAAAAAACCGCACACTTTAAATACAGGCGCTGGCGAGGTTGCGCCCATGGGGGCATTATCCTGTGGGCAACCACAATAAAAGCGACTGCAGCATGACCCGAGCAGCGAGAATCACCGACCCTTCCTACGAGTTGATGGACGACCACAACGGCCTGTCCATCATCTATCGCCAGCACGGTTTCCCGTGTCCGCTGGTGCGCTGGCATTTCCACAAGGAATACGAACTGCACCTGATCGTCGCCAGCTCCGGCAAGGTGTTCATCGGCGATTACATCGGCAACTTCTATCCGCAAAGCCTATTTCTCACTGGCCCCAACCTGCCCCACAACTGGATCAGCCAGGTGGCGGAAGACGAAGTGGTGCCCAAGCGCGACATGCTGGTGAACTTTACCGATGAGCTGTTTGACGGCGCCAGCCATATCTTCACCGAACTCAAGGCCCTTACCCCGCTGCTGGACCGGGCGCAGTACGGCATCGAGTTCCGCTGTAAGCACACCATCGCCCAGGCCATGACGCTGATGCAGCGCATCGAAGACGCCCGAGGCATGGCCCGCCTCGGGCATTTCTTTATCCTGCTGGAGGTGCTCAGCGCCTGCGAGGATTATCAGTTGCTCTCCGGCGTGACCACGCCGCAATTGGCCGATGAACACAGCATCGACCGCACCAACCGCGCGGTGGACTACATTTTTGCCCACTACGCGCGGGAGCTGCCTCTGGAAGAAGTGGCCGACTACCTGGGAATGAAGCCCACCTATTTTTCCCGGGTATTCAAACAGGCTACCGGGCGCACTTTTATCGAGTTCGTCAATCGGCTGCGCATCAGCAAATCCTGTGAACTGCTGGCCGATGGCGACAAGGCAGTGACGGATGTGTGCTTTGAATCTGGCTTCAACAATATTTCCAACTTCAATCGGCGCTTCCAGCAGCTCAAGGGTATGACGCCATCCCATTATCGGCGCTTGGCGGTGCAGCGGTTGACCGAGCAGAACCTGGCCTGAGACGCAGACGGTCAAGCGTTGAGGGGCTCGACAACGCTACGGGTTATCGGAGGAATCGTTTCAGCTAATTTCGGGCTCAGTGCAAAAAAGTATCAGTGACAGTGCTCCCAAGGATTTGTCAGCACGCCATTAGAAGGCTGTAATCAACGCACACTCTTCCAGCAGCCTTGGAAGACACAACAACAAAAACTGTCCTTCCGTAGCCCTTGGGCGCGGAAATGGAGTGCGCGATGAAGTTCACAGCTAAAGCACTGCTTGCCTCTACTTGCATGACTGCATGCATGACCCTCAGCGCCGTCAGTCTTGGCGCGCAAACCCTGACCATTGCCACCGTCAACAACAGCGACATGATCCGCATGCAAAAGCTCTCGAAAACTTTCGAAGCCGAACATCCAGACATCAAGCTCAATTGGGTGGTGCTCGAAGAAAACGTCCTGCGCCAACGCCTGACCACGGATATCGCCACCCAGGGCGGACAGTTTGATGTATTGACCATCGGCATGTACGAAGCCGCACTCTGGGGCGCCAAGGGCTGGCTGGAACCGATGAAGGATCTGCCGGCGACCTACGACCTGGACGATGTTTTCTCTTCAGTGCGCGACGGTCTTTCTGTCAAGGGTTCGCTGTACGCCCTGCCGTTCTACGCCGAAAGCTCCATCACCTATTACCGCACCGACCTGTTCAAGGACGCCGGGCTGACCATGCCTGAGCATCCCACCTGGACGCAGATCGGCGAGTTTGCCGAAAAGCTCACCCATAAGGATAAGGAACAATACGGCCTGTGCCTGCGGGGCAAGGCCGGTTGGGGCGAGAACATGGCGCTGATCACCATCCTGGCCAATGGCTACGGTGCGCGCTGGTTCGATGAGAAATGGCAGCCGGAATTTAACGGCTCAGAGTGGAAGGACGCGCTGAACTTCTACGTCGACAACATGAAAAAATCCGGTCCGCCGGGTGCCTCCAGCAACGGTTTCAATGAAAACCTGGCGCTGTTCAACAGCGGCAAGTGTGCGATCTGGGTCGACGCCAGCGTTGCCGGCTCGTTTGTCACCGACAAAACCCAAAGCAAGGTTTCCGATCATGTCGGTTTCACCTTCGCGCCCCATCAGGTCACGGACAAAGGCACGTCGTGGATGTATTCCTGGTCCCTCGCGATCCCGACCAGCTCCAAGGCCAAGGACGCCGCCAAGGTGTTCAGTGCCTGGGCCACTTCCAAGGAATACAGTGCGCTGGTGGCCAAGACCGACGGCATCGCCAACGTTCCGCCAGGCACGCGTACCTCGACCTACAGCGAGCAATATATGAAGGCCGCGCCGTTTGCCAAGGTGACCCTGGAGTCCCTGAAAGTGGCCGATCCGACCAAACCGACCCTCAAGCCTGCGCCATACATCGGCATCCAATTGGTGACCATTCCTGAATTCCAGGCCATTGGTACACAAGTTGGCAAGTTTTTCTCGGGTGCGCTGACCGGGCAGATGACCGTCGACGATGCGCTCAAGCAGGCACAGACCACCACCGAGCGCGAAATGAAGCGTGCCGGCTATCCCAAGTAACTTGTGGCGAGGGCGTTTTTGTGGCGAGCGGGCTTGCCCGCGTTGGGCTGCGAAGCGGCCCCAATAAGCTCACCGCATTCCTCCAGACAGAACCCGCTTGAAGGATTTGGGGCCGCTTCGCAGCCCAACGCGGGCAAGCCCGCTCGCCACAATAAGCCCGCTCGCCACACAACAATAAGCCGGAGCGCCTAGGGTAACTTCGCCCTGACACTACTCAGCATGTGATCACCATGAATACCACCACTGCCCAAGTGCAAACTGCTCAGCCGGAAAAGGCGCGTAAAAGCCGCCTGATCAACCCCGGCTGGTTCCTCGTCAGCCCCTCGGTGGCCTTGTTGCTGCTGTGGATGATCGTGCCGCTGGGCATGACCCTGTACTTTTCGTTGATCCGCTACAACCTGCTCTATCCCGGCGAAAACCAATTCGTGGGCCTTGAGAACTTCACCTACTTCATCACCGACTCGGGTTTCCTGCCTGGTGCGACCAATACTCTGTTGCTGGTGGGCAGCGTGCTGCTGATCAGCGTGGTGCTGGGTGTGTTGATCAGTGCCCTGCTTGAGGCCAGCGAGTTCTTCGGCCGAGGACTGGTGCGGGTCTTGCTGATCTCACCGTTCTTCATCATGCCCACCGTCGGTGCGCTGATCTGGAAGAACCTGATTTTCCACCCGGTGTCCGGCGTTTTGGCGGCAGTGTGGAAGCTGTTCGGCGCCCAGCCGGTGGACTGGCTGGCCCATTACCCGCTGCTGTCGATCATCATCATTGTGTCCTGGCAATGGCTGCCCTTCGCCATCCTGATCCTGATGACCGCCATGCAGTCCCTCGACCAGGAGCAAAAGGAAGCCGCCCGCCTGGACGGTGCTGGTGCCATTGCGATTTTCTGGCACCTGACCCTGCCCCACCTGGCGCGCCCCATCGCCGTGGTGGTGATGATTGAAACCATCTTCCTGCTCTCGGTGTTCGCTGAAATCTTCACCACCACCAACGGTGGCCCCGGCTACGCCTCGACCAACCTTGCCTACCTGATCTACAACCAGGCGCTGGTGCAGTTCGACGTGGGCATGGCGTCGGCCGGCGGCTTGATTGCCGTGGTCATTGCCAATATCGCGGCGATCATCCTGGTGCGGATGCTCGGCAAAAACCTGACTGACAAGCCTTGAGGGCCGCGCCATGACGCTTCAACAATCCCGCCGCCTGCAAAGCCTGCTGCTCGGCACATTGGCCTGGGCCATCGCGATCCTGATTTTCTTCCCGATCTTCTGGATGGTGCTGACCAGCTTCAAGACCGAAATCGACGCCTTTGCCACGCCGCCGCAGTTCATTTTCACGCCCACGCTTGAGAACTACCTGCACATCAACGAGCGCAGCAACTACTTCAGCTTCGCCTGGAACTCGGTGGTAATTTCCTTCAGCGCCACCGCCTTGTGCCTGCTGATTGCGGTGCCGGCGGCCTACTCCATGGCCTTCTACGAAACCCAGCGCACCAAGGGCACGCTGCTGTGGATGTTATCCACCAAAATGCTGCCGCCGGTGGGCGTGCTGATGCCGATCTACCTGCTGGCCAAGAGCCTTGGCCTGCTGGATACGCGGGTCGCGCTGATCATCATCTACACCCTGATCAACCTGCCGATTGTGGTCTGGATGGTTTACACCTACTTCAAGGACATTCCCAAGGACATCCTCGAAGCCGCGCGCCTGGACGGTGCCACGCTGTGGCAGGAAATGGTCCGGGTGCTGCTGCCGATTGCCAAGGGTGGCCTGGCCTCCACGGTGTTGCTGTCGCTGATCCTGTGCTGGAACGAGGCGTTCTGGTCGCTGAACCTGACCTCGTCCAACGCCGCGCCATTAACCGCATTGATCGCCTCCTACTCCAGCCCCGAAGGCTTGTTCTGGGCCAAGTTGTCCGCGGTGTCGACCCTGGCCTGCGCGCCGATCCTGATTTTTGGCTGGATCAGCCAGAAACAGCTGGTCCGCGGTTTGTCTTTCGGCGCCGTGAAATAACGGCCCTTTCAACACCAATAATTAGAAGTGGAGGCCCATCATGGCCAACCTGAAAATCAAAAATTTGCAAAAAGGTTTCGAAGGCTTTTCCATCATCAAGGGCATCGACCTGGAAGTGAATGACAAGGAATTCGTGGTCTTCGTCGGCCCCTCGGGCTGCGGTAAGTCCACCCTGCTGCGCTTGATTGCAGGCCTTGAAGAAGTCAGCGAAGGCACCATCGAACTGGATGGCCGCGACATCACCGAAGTGACCCCGGCCAAGCGCGACCTGGCGATGGTGTTTCAGACCTATGCGTTGTACCCGCATATGAGCGTGCGCAAGAACATGTCGTTTGCCCTGGACCTGGCGGGTGTCGACAAGAAAGTCGTCGAAAGCAAGGTCAATGAAGCGGCGCGTATTCTCGAACTCGGCCCGTTGCTGGAACGCAAGCCCAAGCAGCTCTCTGGTGGTCAGCGTCAACGGGTCGCCATCGGCCGCGCCATTGTGCGCAATCCGAAAATCTTCCTGTTCGACGAACCGCTGTCCAACCTTGACGCCGCGTTGCGGGTGCAGATGCGCCTGGAACTGGCGCGCCTGCATAAAGAACTGCAAGCGACCATGATCTACGTAACCCACGACCAAGTGGAAGCCATGACCCTCGCTGACAAGGTAGTGGTGCTCAACAGCGGCCGCATTGAACAGGTTGGTTCGCCGCTGGACTTGTACCACCAACCGGCCAATCTGTTTGTCGCGGGCTTTTTGGGCACGCCGAAAATGGGCTTCCTCAAAGGCAAAGTCACGCGGCTTGAAGGCCAGGGCTGCGAAGTCGAGCTGGATGCTGGCACGCGCATCAGTCTGCCCTTGAGCAGTCCAACCCTGAGCATCGGCAGCCAGGTGACCCTGGGTATTCGTCCGGAACACCTGGAACTCGCCTCGCCCGGCGATACCACGCTGACCGTCACCGCCGATGTCGGCGAGCGCCTGGGCAGCGACACCTTTTGCCACGTCATTACATCAAACGGCGAACCGCTGACCCTGCGCATCCGTGGCGACATGGCCAGCCAGTATGGCGAAACGTTGAAGCTGCACCTGGACCCGGTGCACTGCCATCTTTTCGACACCGATGGCGTGGCTGTGGCCCGTCCACTGCGCGCTGCCGCCTGATTTCGCGAGAACCCTTGATGAAACTGAACAAGCAAAACCTCACGCAACTGGCCCCCGAAGTGAAATTGCCAGCCTACGCCATTGCCGAGACCAAACAGGGCATTGCCCATATCGGTGTCGGCGGTTTCCATCGGGCCCATCAGGCGTATTACACCGATGCCTTGATGAACACCGGCGTGGACCTGGACTGGAGCATCTGCGGCGTTGGCCTGCGGGCAGAAGACCGCAAGGCGCGGGATGACCTGGCCGGTCAGGACTATCTGTTTACCCTGTATGAACTGGGCGATACCGATGACACCGAAGTGCGGGTTATCGGCGCCATCAGCGACATGCTGCTGGCGCAAGACAGTGCCCAGGCGCTGATCGACAAACTGGCCAGCCCAGAGATTCGCATCGTCTCGCTGACCATCACCGAAGGCGGCTACTGCATCGACGATAGCAGCGGCGAGTTCATGGCCCACCTGCCGCAGATCCAGCATGACCTGGCCCATCCGGGCGCACCGAAAACCGTGTTTGGTTTTATCTGCGCCGCCCTGAGCAAGCGCCGTGCCGCCGGCATTCCTGCGTTCACCGTGATGTCCTGCGATAACCTGCCACACAATGGCGCCGTCACCCGCAAGGCGTTGCTGGCCTTCGCTGCGCTGCACAATGCTGACCTGTATGACTGGATCAAGGCCAATGTCAGTTTCCCCAATGCCATGGTCGATCGCATCACGCCGATGACCAGTTCGGCCCATCGCCTGCAATTACATGACGAACACGGCATCGACGACGCCTGGCCGGTGGTCTGCGAGCCGTTTGTGCAGTGGGTGCTGGAAGACAAGTTCGTCAACGGCCGCCCGGCCTGGGAAAAGGTCGGCGTGCAGTTCACCAATGACGTTACGCCTTATGAAGAAATGAAAATCGGCCTGCTCAACGGCAGTCACCTGGCGCTGACGTACCTGGGTTTTCTCAAGGGCTATCGTTTTGTCCACGAGACCATGAACGATCCGCTGTTCGTGGCTTATATGCGGGCTTATATGGACCTGGACGTGACGCCGCAACTGGCGCCCGTGCCGGGCATCGACCTGACAGACTATAAGCAGACCCTGGTGGACCGCTTTTCTAACCAGGCGATTGCCGATCAGTTGGAGCGAGTGTGTTCCGATGGCTCGTCGAAATTCCCCAAGTTCACTGTGCCAACCATCAATCGGCTGATTGCCGGCGGTCGCGAGACCGAGCGTGCGGCGCTGGTCGTAGCAGCCTGGGCGCTGTATTTGAAGGGTGTGGATGAAAACGGTGTGAGCTACAAGATCCCCGATCCCCGTGCCGAATTTTGCCAGGGCCTGGTGACTGACGATGCATTGATCAGTCAACGCTTGCTGGGGGTGGAAGAGATTTTTGGCACCTCCATTCCCAACTCGCCAGCGTTTGTGGCAGCGTTTGAACGGTGCTTTGCCAGTTTGCGCGATGTGGGTGTGAGCAAGACGCTGGAGCGGTTGCTAGCCAATATCAGTTGAAGGAACCCGTAATGACCCAGCAAACCCTTTTCCTCGGTATCGATTGCGGTACCCAGGGCACCAAGGCCATCGTCATCGACGCCACCAGCGGCAAGGTTCTGGGCCTGGGCGCGGCCAGCCATACGCTGATCAGCGGCGCCAATGGCCGCCGCGAACAGGACACCCGCCAGTGGCTGGACGCCTTCACCGAAGCCACTCACCGTGCGCTTCAGCAGGCGGGTGTCGACGGCCAGGACATCCTCGGCATTGGCGTCTCCGGCCAGCAACATGGCCTGGTGTTGCTCGATGACCAAGGCCAGGTATTGCGTCCGGCCAAGCTGTGGTGCGACACCGAAACCACCCCGCAAAACGATCGACTGCTGCAACATCTAGGCGGCGAGAAGGGTTCCCTGGAGCGCCTGGGCGTGGCCATCGCGCCAGGCTATACGGTCTCGAAACTGCTCTGGACCCGCGAGCAACACCCGGACGTTTTCGCCCGCATCGCCCATATCCTGCTACCCCACGACTACCTCAATTATTGGCTCACCGGCCGCGCGTGCGCCGAATACGGTGACGCGTCGGGAACCGGCTACTTCAACGTGCGAACCCGTGAATGGGATCTGCCACTGCTGCGTCATATCGACCCCGACGGACGCCTGGAAGCGGCGCTGCCGCAGTTGATTGAAGCCAATCAGGCAGTGGGCAGCATTCTCCCGGCCATCGCCGAACGCCTGGGCATCAACCCCAATGCCGTGGTGTCCAGCGGCGGCGGCGACAACATGATGGGCGCTATCGGCACCGGCAATATCGCCCCTGGCGTGATCACCATGAGCCTCGGCTCATCCGGCACGGTCTACGCCTTCAACGATCAACCCAACGTCAGCCCCAAGGCATCGGTGGCAACCTTCTGTTCGTCCAGCGGCGGCTGGCTGCCGTTGATCTGCACCATGAACCTGACCAACGCCACCGGCGTCATCCGCGAGCTGCTGGACCTGGACCTGCCCAGCTTCAACGCCCAGGTCGCCCAGGCCTCGATTGGTGCCGATGGCGTCAGCATGTTGCCGTTCCTCAACGGCGAGCGAGTGCCCGCCCTGCCCCACGCCACCGGCAGCCTACATGGCTTGACCATGACCAACCTGACCCGACCCAATCTGTGTCGCGCGGTGGTCGAAGGCACCACCTTCGGTTTGCGCTACGGTCTGGACCTGTTGCGCCAGGCCGGCCTGCAAAGCCAAAGTATCCGCCTGATCGGCGGCGGCTCGAAAAGCCCGGTGTGGCGGCAGATGGTCGCGGATATCATGAACACCGAAGTCATCTGTACCGAACAAAGTGAAGCGGCGGCCCTGGGCGCCGCGATCCAGGCGGCCTGGTGCCAGTCGGGTGAAAGCCTGGCGGACCTTTGCGCGCGTTGCGTCAGTGTCGATCCGGCCAGCCTGAGCAAGCCTGTGGCAACCAGCGTCAGCGCCTATCAACACGCCTATGAGCGTTATCAACAGCACGTAGCATCCCTTTAAGAGCGAACGAATATGTATTTGGTATGTGGCGAAGCGCTGTTTGATTTTTTCAGCGAAGACGATGCCAGCGGCCAGGCATCGAAGGTCAATTTCAAGGCCATTGCCGGCGGCTCGCCGTTCAACGTTGCGGTGGGTCTGCGCCGCCTGGGCATCGACGCCGGGCTGTTCGCCGGTTTATCCAGTGATTACCTGGGGCAGCGTTTGCTGCAGGTGCTCAAGCTGGAAGGCGTACGCGAGGATTACCTGCTGGAGTTTGCCGCGCCGACCACCTTGGCGATGGTTGCCGTGGGCGCCAACGGTTCACCGCAATACAGCTTTCGCGGTGAAGGCTGCGCTGACCGGCAATTACAGGTGCAGCATTTACCCGCGCTGGGGCCAGAAGTTCGCGGCGTGCACATCGGTTCCTTCTCCCTGGTGGTGCAGCCGATTGCCGACACGTTGTTGGCATTGGTCCGTAGGGAAAGTGGCAAACGCCTGATCAGCCTCGACCCCAACGTTCGCCTGAATCCCGAGCCGAACATCGAACTATGGCGCCAGCGCGTGGCCGAGTTGGTCAAGCATGCGGACCTGATCAAGGTCAGTGATGAGGACTTGCACCTGCTCTACCCCGGCCAAACCCCGGAAAGCGTGTTGCAAGGCTGGTTGCAGCATCGTTGCCAACTGATCTTCCTGACCCGTGGCGGCGATGGCGCCACGGTGTTTAGCCGTCAGCACGGCAGTTGGTCGGCGCCTGCGGTCAAGGTGGTGATGGCCGATACCGTCGGCGCTGGTGATACCTTCCAGGCAGCGCTGATCGCCTGGTTGACCGAGCAGCAACTGGACTCGGTCGATGGGCTGCAACAGCTGACGCGTGAACAGCTCGACAGCATGCTCAAGTTTGCCATTCGCGCCGCCGCTTTGACCTGCGCCAAGACCGGTCCAGACTTGCCCTATCGTCACCAGTTGGACTGACTTGGGCAAACCGCGCGCCTACAGCGTTATTTCTCCCTGACCGCCCGGGCAACCAGCGCTCCCGCCACACCTCCCACTATTGGCGCAGCCCAGAACACCCAGAGTTGTGTCAGGTACGCACCACCGGCAAACAACGCCGGCCCTGTGCTGCGGGCCGGGTTCACTGATGTATTAGTGACTGGAATCAGCACCAGATGGATCAACGTCAGCGTCAGGCCAATGGCGATGGGCGCAAACCCCACCGGCGCGCCGGGTGCGGTGACTCGCATGATGATGAATACAAAAAAGAACGTTGCCACCACTTCCGCCACTATCGCGGCCAGCAGGCTGTATTGCCCCGGACTCAGCTCGCCAAAACCATTTGCGGCAAACCCGCCCAACTCAAAACCTGGACGACCGCTGGCAATCAGTGCCAGAACCGCAGCCGCCACAATAGCCCCGGCAACTTGGGCAATGATGTAAGGCAACACATCGACACCCGACATTCGGCGCCCGACCCACAGGCCGATGGTCACTGCCGGGTTGAAATGCGCTCCAGAAATACTGCCCACCGCATAGGCCATGGTCAGCACCGTCAGGCCAAACGCCAGGGAAACGCCGGCAAAGCCGATACCCAATTCTGGAAACGCCGCCGCCAGGACCGCACTGCCACAACCGCCGAACGTCAGCCAGAACGTCCCGAGAAACTCCGCTGCTATTTTTTGTTGCAAGGTTAATTCCGCCTGTTGTTTATGCCGGCCTGTTCCATCACGTGGATGGCTCCGGCAGAGACGTTAGCAACAGCGCGCAACCTCGCCGTATCAGACTTTTCTGGTTAGGGGGAAAGGCATGGGACTTTCGATGCGTGCATTTTTCAGAATTGATGGCGCGGGCCGGTAAGCACTCGGGACAAGCGCCTCATCACCCGGTATGCTTTTGCCCTTCTGAAACGGCCGAAAGGATTCGCCATGCAGCTCAGCTTCCGTACCGTCGCCACCTTCACCGCCCTGCTGTGTTTCGCCTTGGCGATCATCTGGGGGCTGCGGCCCGACCTGCTGCTGTGGCTGTGGAGTGTCGAGTATTCAAGCGCCACAGGATTGGTCGCCCGACGCAACGCCGCGTTGTTTCTGGGCATCGGCATTATGTTTTATCGAGCCCGGCATGCCCTGCCGTCGGCCACACGGCGAGCCATGACCACAGGTTTTGTGACCGGCTGTTTTGCGTTGGCGGTGCTGGGAGTCGGTGAATGGCTCAACGGCCACGCGGGGCCTGGGATTTTGCTGGCGGTGATCACAGAAGCGGCGTTGGGCCTGGCATTTATCCAGGCCCAGAAGTCAGCGCTTACACAGCCGCAGCCCTCCCTTTAATAATAGTAGGGACGCGCACCGACTCTTGTAAGAGGAGGGATATGTTGCTGCTTGAGGTCTTCGCGCAACCCGGTGATCAGATTGCAGATGGCTCGACTGCTGTCGAGTTTATCCGCCCGAATGCCCGTCACCAGCAGATTCACTCGCTCATGGTCTTTGTCGTCATAGACTTTGACCGTCAGCGAAGCATCCTCGGCCTTGATGCATTCACAACGTTTAGGCAGGAAACTTCCTTCAATAATGCTGCGTAACTCTAGATCCGAAAGCATGGCCAACCTCTCCTTTTTTGAGACTGCCAATAGGTTTTTATGGATGTACGTGTCGCTGGCAGCCGCACGGTTGCGCCTGCCTGTTGCGCCTTGCCAACCATGGAAGGCGGTTTCAACCACCAAGCCTACTCGGCTGAGTCTTGAAGCGTTGGACCCTTTTCTCATAAGCGGCGGCGATACTTACATAAGTTGTGTGGCAGACCGCTAGCACTCACCCGTTTGAAGTGGTTCATTGCTACGCCGACAACTCAATCGCACGGTAACGAAATATATTCGGAGCATTAAACATGCCGTGTCCGAGTACGAGTTCGCGCGCACCAGAATCAATGATTTGCCAATTACTCACGTTTGACGGCTCGTGCACTTTGCAATGAAGCCCGTGTGCAATCATGCAATTTGCAGCAGCGCGCGCAGGCTGGCATCGTGGACACGTTCGTTTTGCCCAGTGACAGTTTCAAAGCGATCCATCCAAATGAATGCTCGATCCGTATATTTTCTCAAGGACGCCTCATGATTTCCTCTCTGCGCATTTCACTTGCCCTCCTTGGCATGGCAGGTCTTTGCACCCAGGCCAATGCCGCAAAACTTGAAGATATTGCGCCCTACCCCAAGGCGGACGCGGGTTTCGTTCGTCAGGTCATCCATCTTCCGGCGCAACCTCAGGAAAACGACTTCAAGGTAGAAATCCTTGCCGCAAAGGCCTTGCCCGTCGATTGCAATCGCCAACGACTGGGCGGCGTGCTGGAAGAAAAGAACCTTGAGGGCTGGGGCTATTCCTATTACCGCCTGGATAAAGTCAGCGGCCCGATGAGTACGCTAATGGCGTGTCCGGATGGCAAGACCCGTACCGATTTTGTACCGGTGGTAGGCGATGGATTCGTTCTGCGCTACAACAGCAAGTTGCCCATCGTTATATATGTGCCAAAAGATGTCGAAGTTCGCTATCGAGTCTGGTCAGCGTCGGCCACGGTCAATAAAGCCGTCGCCGAATAGTTTCGCTTAAACGTTTAATCCATGGTTATACCGGCTCTTGGGCGGCCACCCTCTCGGCAACATGGCGCAAACTGTCGAAGTTGATATTGGCTCCGGAGTTTATTGCCACCCATATCTGCCCCTGGACGCCGGTTTTCGTAACATGGTTACGGATACCGGCAACGGCCAAGGCGCCCGAAGGCTCGGTGATGGAGCGGGTGTCGTCGTAGATAAGCTTGATGGCGCTGCACAGTTCGTCGTTGCTGACGGTGATGACTTCATCCACGTATTGGCGGCAGATTTCAAAGCCGAAGGCGCCGATCTGCGCGACGGCGGTGCCATCGGCGAAGCTGTCGACACTGGGCAACACCACTCGTTCCCCGGCGCGCAAGGCCGCCAACAGGCAACTGGAGCCTTCAGGCTCAACACCGATGATGCGCACCTCGGGGCGCAAGTATTTGACGTAGGCGGCGATGCCCGCGATCAGCCCGCCTCCACCCACCGGCACGAAGATCGCGTCCAGAGGCCCTTGCTGCTGGCGCAGGATTTCCATGGCGACCGTACCCTGCCCTGCTATCACGTCTGGATCGTCGAAGGGCGAGATAAAGGTACTGCCTGACTGTTCAGCCAACTGCAATGCATGGGCCAGGGCGACAGGAAAGGTCGGGCCATGCAGGATCGCCTTGGCGCCTCGGGAGCTCACGCCAAGCACTTTCAGTTGCGGGGTGTTGCACGGCATGACGATGGTGGCCTTAATCCCCAATTCCCGCGCTGCCAGCGCCACGCCTTGGGCATGGTTGCCCGCAGACGCGGTGACCACTCCACCCGCCTTCTGCTCATTGGTGAGCTGCACCAGCTTGTTGTAGGCGCCGCGAATCTTAAAGGAAAAGGTCGGTTGCAGGTCTTCGCGCTTGAGCAGGATCTGATTGCCCAACAAAGCCGAGAGCGCTGGCGCGACTTGCAACGGCGTACGCACCGCCAGGTCGTAAACCGGCGCGGCGAGGATCTTTTTTACATAGTGCTCAAGCAGTCCCCGCTCAACGGTCTGGGTCACGGAACGTGGCTGGCTGGTACTCATCGATGTCTCCTGGCTTTTGGTTCAAGGCTCTGGAGACGGAAAAACAAAACCCGCCTCTAGGGCGGGTTTGGGTGCAGCCGTGCGCTATCCCGCCAAATGAGGAATGGCGGTAATAATGTTTGGCTGTGAACGGAAAGCTTGAAATGTCATGAATCAAAATTAACCGGCGCCTTATGACAAGTCAATGGCAAACGGCCATTGAGTTGTGGAGTCGTTCCGCTAATCTGAGCGCTCTTTGTTGCCTGTCCAAGGAAGGAACGTTCATGAAAAAGCTTGTATTGCCCCTGGTCGCCCTCATCGCCTTCGTCGGCTACACCGTCTCGGTGATGCTGCAAGCTGAGCAGTCCTTGCTCGATTTCGGCATCAGCCTGATGTCTCGCCCCGACACAGCGCAGGTGGTGATTGATTTGTACCTGCTGGCAACACTCGCCGGCATCTGGATGTACAAGGATGCTCGCAGCCGTGGTCGGTCAGCACTGTCGGTGCTGCCGTACCTGTTGCTCACGGCAATTTTCGTGTCCGTTGGGCCGCTGCTGTACCTGGTGGTTCGCGGGTTGCAGGACCGGCAACCGGCCAAGGCATCGCAAGCCGCCGCGTAAACCTGACTTTACTATTGATATACGAAACGTATACGCTTCGTATATCAATCTGCACAGTGAAGCTCATGGGCATCGTCAAGATCACCGATCAACTGCATGAACAAATCCGTCTGGCCAGCGCCACCATGGACCGTTCCATCAACGCCCAGGCGGAGTTCTGGATCAAGATCGGCCTGCTGGCCGAACTCAATCCGCACCTGGCCTACAACGACCTGATCAACAAGCTGCTGTTGGACAAGCCTGACCTGATCCGGGGGCGTGGCTGATGATCAAGAATGCCGAACAGATCGCACTGATGCGTGAGTCGGGCCGCCTGCTGGCTCAGGTCTTTAGTATGCTCGACGGTTTTGTGAGCGCAGGTCAGTCGACCCTGGAGTTGGACCGCGCCGTCGAAGCCTTTATCCGACGGGATTTGCAGTCCCGGCCGGCAAGCCTTGGGCAATACGACTACCCCTTCTCCATCAATACCTCGATCAATGAAGTGGTGTGCCATGGCATGCCGGATGCCAAGGCTGTGCTCAAGGATGGCGATATCGTCAACATCGATATCACCCTGGAGAAAGACGGCTTTATCGCCGACTCCAGCAAGATGTACATGATCGGCACGGTGACGCCCAAGGCCAGGCGCCTGGTGGAAATGACCTTTGAGGCGATGTGGGCCGGGATTCGTCAGGTCAAGCCCGGTGCTCGTCTGGGGGATATTGGCCATGCCATCCAGCACCACGCCCAAGCCAATGGCTACAGCGTGGTGCGTGAGTATTGCGGGCATGGCATCGGCCGGGAAATGCATGAAGAGCCGCAGATCCTGCACTTCGGGCGTCCCGGCACGGGGATGGAGTTGCGTGAAGGCATGGTGTTCACCATTGAGCCAATGCTGAACCAGGGCAGCGCCAAAGTGCGCAGCTTGAAAGATGGCTGGACGGTAGTGACCCGTGACAACAGCTTGTCCGCGCAGTGGGAACATACCGTGGTGGTGACGGCGGACGGGTTTGAGGTGTTGACCTTGCAGCCAACATAAAGCCCAACGCAGCCTCGCTAAAGTTTGACCGCAAACAGAGTCTCTACGGGTGGGCGCCTCCTGCAATGCGCTTTAGCCCCAGCACCATCAACCCCGCCGCCAATCCCATCGCAGTCAGGAACAACGGGTACGACACCCACCACGGCGTGCCCATCGTCATCATGCTGAACTCGGACATGCCGCCAATACTGGCAATCAGGTTCAATGGCAGGAACACCACGTTGATCAACGTCAGCTTGCGCAGCAAGTTGTTGGTGCTGTTGTTCATCAGGTTGCCCCGAGCCTCGATCAACCCGGAGAACACGTTGGAATAGATCTCCGCCTGTTTGTAGCACTGGTTGTTCTCGATGATCAGATCGTCGATCAACCCCAGGGTCTCGGCGCTGAAATGTTCCTTCTCTCCGTGGTTACGCAAGCGGGCCAGCACCGCGCCGTTGCTGTGCAAGGCGTTGATGTAATAGATCAGGCTTTCGCTGAGGTTGAACATCTGCATCAGGTGGCGATTGTGCATGGAGGCGTTGAATTGCTGCTGCAATTCACGGGCAACCATCTTGATCACCTTGAGGTGGCCGAGGTAGTGATGGACGTTGTTGAGCAGTAAGTCCAGTAGCACATCCAGCGGCGTATACAGGGGTCTGCGGGCGCCCAGGCCTGAAAGCTGGCTGTCGCCGGTGGCGATCACCAGCAGGCGGTTTTGGGAAAACAGCAGGCCGCAGGACGATACTTCGAACACCAGGTTGCCGGCACCGGAGTAGTTTTCCGGGCGTTTCCAAATCAGGAACAGGTTGTCAGGGTGAAACTCGATGCGAGACACCTCGTCCGGGTCCAGCGCCGAGGCCAGGGCGTGTTCGTCAAGCTTATAGTGATCGCGCAGTAGTTCCCGCTCGTGGGCATCGGGGTTGTTGAACAGCATGATGTCGGCGGCCTCGCGCTGACTGCTGCGCAGCGCGCCATCGGTCAATTCAAAGCACTGAATCATCGTGCATCACCACCCCTGGCCTTGGCGTTTGAGTTCCAGGCGGCGGACAAACTCTTCCAGCACCAGGGAATACAAGTCGTCCTGCAGGTAGGCATCTTCGATACCGGCGTCCATGTTCGGGTTGTCGTTGACCTCGATCACCACCACTTTGTCGCCGGACTGCTTGAGGTCCACGCCGTACAGCCCGTCGCCGATCAGGTTGGCGGTCTTCACCGCCAGGTCCACCACCGCTTTCGGCGCTTCGTGGACCGCCATGGTGCGGCACTCGCCGTTGATGTCCTGGCCGATGGCCTTGTGGTTGTAGATCTGCCAATGGCCCTTGGACATGAAGTACTGGCAGGCAAAGATCGGCTTACGGTTGAGCACGCCGATGCGCCAGTCGTACTCGGTGTAGAAAAACTCCTGGGCCAGCAACAGCACAGAATGTTCGAACAATTCGGCGGTGGCCGTCAGCAGCGCTTGCTGGCTTTCCACCTTGATCACCCCGCGGGAGAAACAACCGTCGGGTATTTTCAACACCAGGGGGAAGCCCAGGCGCTCGCCGACTCGTTCGAAATCTTCCGGTCGCTCCTTGTAGAGAATCTCGGTGGCGGGCATGCCCAGTTGATGGCTTTTCAGCATATCGGTGAGGTAGACCTTGTTGGTACAACGCAGGATCGAGGCGGGGTCATCCATCACCACCAGCCCTTCACTCTCAGCCTTCTTGGCGAAGCGGTAGGTGTGGTTGTCGACGCTGGTGGTCTCGCGGATCAGCAGGGCGTCGTATTCGGCCAGGCGGGAGTAATCCTTGCGTTCAATCAACTCGACATCGATGCCCAAGCCCTTGCCCACTCGCACGAAGTTTTCCAGCGCCTTGGCGTTGGACGGCGGCAACTGTTCCTGGGGATCGTGAAGGATCGCCAAGTCATAACGGGCCAGGCGGCGGGAGCGTGGTTGTCGCCAGATCTTGCGACTGAAGTTGTCCAGGGCATTGGCAAATTGATCTTCCTGATCATCACGCAACTTATGCAACACGCCAGACTTTATGCCTTCGATATGCCAGCCGTTATTCTTGCGAAACTCAACTAGCAATATTGGACACGGAAACGCTTCAAACAACTGACGGGCCAAGTCCTGCAGTGGCTCGATATTCGTTCGGCCAAAATAAAGTGTCAGGGTAAAACCTTCGGTATTGCTATAAAGATGATGGCTCAGGGCTTTATCAAGGGTTTTATCCAGGTCATCCAGGGCCAGGCCGTAGAGGGATTTTTTCGTCAGCTCGCTGATGGTGCGCACCGACGGAATCACCTTATGGCCCCGCGCCTCGGCCAGCAGCGAGCAGTAGTAGCCGTGCCCCAGGTACTTGTAGCTGCGACACAGGTTGATCACCTGGACCCGCTTGCCGGTTTCACTTTCCCGGGTTTGCTCAAGGTATTCCTGGGCGGTAACAATGTCTTCACTGGGAAAGTAGGAGGCCCAGTCCTCCTTGCGCTCAACAATAATCACGACTTGACTTGACGGTTTGGGAGGTGTGGAAAAATAACCGGCGGAAGTTATTGTCGCCGCCACTGTTTGCTCGGATACTTCACGCCAATGACCTTGTACCGCTGACATATTGATTGATCCGCTTTAGAGAACTAGACCTTTTCTATTAAGCACGATATTTCAGAGAAGTCCCGTTTCGTTACGCAACTTTTACGGCGGTCATATGGCTCTTTCCTTTCGCGTTGCAACCCTTGATGACTTACCGGCCTTAGTGGTACTGGAAGAGCATTGCTTCACCACTGACCGGCTCTCGCCCCGCAGCTTTCAGTGGATGATCAGCCGTGCCAACGGACGCCTGCTGGTGGCCGAAAACGAAGAGCAGTTGCTCGGCTACGCGCTGGTGCTGTTCCACCGTGGTACTTCGCTGGCACGCCTGTATTCAATCGCCATTGCCGCTCCTGCCCGAGGCATGGGGCTGGGCAAGCAACTACTGGCGCGTATTGAAGCCTGCGCCGTGGAACATGACTGTGCCTACCTGCGCCTGGAGGTGCGCACCGACAATCCCGGCGCCATCGCCCTGTACGAGCGCAATGGCTACCGGCGCTTTGCCCTGATCAATGATTATTACGAAGATCACACCGACGCCCTGCGCCTGGAGAAGCGCATTCTCCAGCATCAGGAAGCCAGGGCCCTGAGCGTGCCGTATTACCAGCAAACCACCGACTTCACCTGCGGTGCGGCGAGCTTGCTGATGGCCATGGGCGCCCTGCAACCTGAGCGTGTAGCCCAGCGGCGCGAAGAACTGCAAATCTGGCGCGAGGCGACCACCGTGTTCATGACCGCCGGCCATGGCGGCTGCAGCCCTCAAGGGTTGGCGCTGTCAGCCTGGCGTCGAGGCTTTCGGGTACACATGCAGGTCAATGTCAGCGGGCCGTTGTTTCTGGACGGGGTGCGTGACCAGCATAAAAAAGACGTCATGCGCCTGGTGCATGAGGCCTTCGAGGAAGAACTGGCCAGCAGCGATGTCGAGCAGGTGCTCGGCGGGCCGCTGGATTTGCCGCAGGTACTGCGTGATGGCGGGCAACCGCTGGTCTTGATCAGCAGCTACCGCCTGACACGCTCCAAGTCACCCCACTGGGTGATCGTCACCGATTGCGATGAAGACTTTGTCTACCTGCATGACCCGGACGTGGATCACAGCCAGCACCGCCAGCCCCTGGACTGCCAGCACCTGCCGGTCAGCCACGGGGAGTTCGAACGGATGTGCCGGTTTGGCAATAACAAGTTGCGCGCGGCGGTCGTGGTATATGCCAGGTGAGCGATCAGGCTACCTGCTTGATCCCGGCCTTGGCCTCCAGCTCGCGTACCAGCGGCAATACCCGTTTGCCGAAGTACTCCACTTCCTCCTGGAAGTGCAGGAACCCCGCCAGTACCAGGTCCACGCCTACCGCTTTGAGCGCGACGATACGCTCGGCAATCTGCTGCGGGGTACCGATCAGATTGGTCTTGAAACCATCGTTGTACTGCACCAAGTCTTCGAAGCTAGACTTGGCCCAGTTGCCCTCGCCTTCCGGTGATGCCTTGCCAGCCTGTTTTGCCGCGTCGCCAAAGGCATTGACCGCTTCGGGGTCGGCCTTGTCGATGATTTCAGCGAGCACCGCGCGGGCTTCCTCTTCGGTGTCGCGGGCGATGACGAAGGCGTTGACCCCGACTTTTACCGAGTGGTTGTTGGCGGCGGCCTTGGCGCGAATGTCATCGACCTGGGCCTTGATACCTTGCGGGGTGTTGCCGTTGGTGAAGTACCAGTCCGAGACACGTGCGGCCATGTCTCGTGCTGCGCGGGAGCTGCCACCCTGAAAAATCTCCGGGTGGGGTTCGCCCAGAGGCTTGGGTTTGAGGCTGTAGTTGTTGAATCGGTAGAAATCGCCCTTGAAGGTGAAGTTGTCCTGGGTCCAGATGCCTTTGAGGGCGCGGATGAATTCTTCGGAGCGGCGATAGCGCTCGTCGTGCTCCAGCCAATGTTCACCGATGGCCTGGAACTCGCCCTTGAACCAGCCACTGACGATGTTGACGGCGACGCGGCCGTTGGTCAGTTGATCGATGGTCGCCAGTTGCTTGGCCGCCAGGGCCGGTTGCCACGGGCCGGGCAAGATCGCCGCGATGACTTTCAACGTGGTGGTGGCCGCCAGCAACGCGTGGCTGAAGGCTACGGATTCATGCTGGTACTCGGCGCCATAGCCGGCGGTGAAACGGATTTGGGTCAGGGCGTATTCGAACCCAGCTTCTTCGGCCAGTTGCGCCAGTTTGCGGTTGTAGTCGATGCCCCAACTGGTGCGCTGCTCAATCTTGCTCACCACCAGCCCGCCGCTGACGTTGGGCACCCAATAGGCAAATTTGACTGCTTGCAGACTCATTGAACGGTACCTCACACAAGGGGATATGCAGGTCATGGAGCAGCAAGCGTGCCAGCGTATTGCAGATGCCCGAAGCCAGGGCTCTGGAGCGGTAATTGGGTGTGGACACCCCGCACTGTCTGATGTTGCAGATGTCGGGGGTTTGTTGGATTGCTGTTGGTGGCGCAACACTTGAAGTAGGTTGTTGCCCTGTAAATACGGGGCTTTCACCTCGGCATGGTCCGTGCAAACACCTTGGCAGCGCACCGCCTTTTTTGCCTGCCCAGGAGCTATCCCCATGACCGAGCAACATGTCATCAACCCACTGTCCACTGGCGTCAATTACCAGGCCCTGGCCAAGCGCTTCCGGCCGATCTTTGAGCGTATCGCCGAAGGTGCCGTGGAGCGTGAGCAAACCCGCGCCCTGCCCCGTGAGCCGATCCAGTGGCTGAAAGAAGCTGGCTTCGGCGCGGTGCGGGTGCCGGTGGAATACGGTGGTGGCGGCGCGTCCCTGCCTCAGCTGTTTGAACTGCTGATTGAGTTGGCTGAAGCCGACTCCAACGTACCCCAGGCCCTGCGCGGGCACTTCGCCTTTGCCGAGGACCGTCTGAATGCACCGCCCGGCGCTGGTCGGGATCTGTGGTTCAAGCGCTTTGTCGACGGTGACATCGTCGGCTGTGCCTGGACCGAAATCGGCAGCGTGGCCATCGGTGATGTAATCACCAAGGTCCACCCCGACGGCGACAAGTGGAAACTCAACGGCGAGAAGTTCTACAGTACCGGGAGCATTTTCTCCGACTGGATCGACGTCTACGCTCAGCGCAGCGACACTGGAGGCGACGTGATAGCCGCCACCCGCACTCGACAGCCGGGGATTGTGCAAAGCGATGACTGGGACGGTTTTGGCCAGCGCACCACGGGCAGCGGCACATCGCGGTTTACCGATGCGGTGGTTGAAGCCGAGAACGTGATCGACTTTGCCACGCGCTTCAAATACCAGACGGCGTTTTACCAGCTGGTGCTGCTGGCAACCTTGGCCGGTATCGGCCGCGCGGCGCTCAAGGATGTGGCTTATCAGGTTCGTGCACGTAAACGCATCTACAGCCACGGCAATGCCGCCCATGTCAGCCAGGATGCACAGATTCAGCAGGTGGTCGGTGAAGTCGCCGCCCTGGTATACGCCGCCGAGGCCAGCGCCTTGAAAGCGACGATACCGGCACAGCGGGCTTACCTGGCGCGCTTTGGCGGGGATGACGCGCTGGAGCGCGAGGCCAATGTCGCTGCCGAGATCGAGTCGGCCACGGCTCAGGTGGTGGTGTCGGAGTTGATCCAGCGCGCCACCAGTGAGCTGTTCAATGCCCTGGGGGCTTCGGATATCCGCAAGGGCAAATCCCTGGATAGGCATTGGCGCAATGCGCGCACGGTATCGTCCCACAACCCGGTGATCTACAAGGCACGGATTGTCGGGGATTGGGTGATCAACGGGACTGAACCGCCATTTGTCTGGCAGATTGGCAATGGGCCGGCCAGGGGCTAGGTATCCCGAGGCAGGTCAGTTACACCGCACATGCATCCTTGCCGGTTTACCCACTGCGCAATACCTGCGTTCGGCCTCTGGTTTTATGGGCAGGCAGATCAAGAGCAGAGCAAAGCCAGTGCCCATCCGCTTTTCTGTAGGAGCGAGGGGGACGCCTAGTTCTTGCTCGCGAAGAACCTGAGGGCACCGCGTTTATCCAGGAAGCCAGCGTCATCGTTAACGACCATCGCGAGCAAGCTCGCTCCTACAGGTGGCAGTAGATCCGCTTTTGCTTTTCACCACTCAGGTCGGCTACCAGGCCGCCGTGCTTTTGCTTTTGATCTTAGGCGCCCCGTTAACCACGATGGCCCATCGCGGCGGCCCACGGAGCAATGCCGGAGTGAAGGCATGCCGAGCCACAGCGAGGCACCAAGTGGTGGGGCAAGAGCGCTTTGGTTACTTTGCCGCTTTTGCAAAGTGACACGCCGTAAGGGCGTAACCCTAAGCCGCCGTTACCGCAGCAACGGATATGTACCCAAGCCGCCCCACCTCTAATCCACGGTGTTACTTGGACGAAATCGCCCCATCCACCAACACCTGAGCCTCTTGCACCAGACGCTTGAGGTGATCCTCGCCAATAAAGCTCTCGGCATAGATCTTGTAGATATCCTCGGTGCCCGATGGCCGCGCGGCGAACCAGCCGTTTTCGGTCATGACTTTCAGCCCGCCAATCGCCTGGTTGTTACCGGGCGCATGACTGAGGATCTGCTGGATGCTTTCCCCGGCCAGTTGTGTGGACGTGACTTGATCCGGTGACAGTTTGCCAAGCAAGGCTTTTTGCGCCGGCGTGGCCTTGGCATCAACACGAATGGCGAACGGTTTGCCCAGTGCATCCGTCAGCCCACGGTAGATCTGGCTGGGGTCCTGGCCCTTGCGCGAAGTCATTTCCGCCGCCAACAGGGCCGGAATCAGGCCGTCCTTGTCGGTGCTCCAGACGCTGCCGTCCTTGCGCAAGAACGAGGCGCCGGCACTTTCTTCGCCGCCAAAGCCCAGGGAACCGTCAAACAGCCCGTCGGCAAACCACTTGAAACCCACCGGCACTTCATACAGGCGTCGACCCATACGCGCCGCCACCCGATCAATCAAGCCACTGCTGACCACGGTCTTGCCCACGCCAGCATCGGCGCGCCACTCGGGACGGTTCTGGAACAGGTAGTCGATGGACACCGCCAGGTAGTTGTTCGGCGCCAACAGGCCACCGGACGGCGTGACGATGCCGTGGCGGTCGTGATCCGGATCGCAGGCGAAGGCCACGTCGAAACGATCCTTGAGACCGATCAAGCCTTGCATGGCGTAGCTCGACGAGGGGTCCATGCGAATCTGGCCATCCCAGTCGACACTCATGAAGCGGAAGGTGGCGTCGACCTCAGTGTTCACTACCTCCAGGTTCAAACGGTAGTGCTCAGCAATCGCTGACCAGTAGTGCACCCCTGCTCCGCCCAGCGGATCGACACCCAGGCGCAAGTCGGCGCTGCGGATAGCATCCATATCGATGACGTTGATCAGGTCCGCGACATAGCTGTTGAGGTAGTCGTGACGGTGGGTGGTGTCAGCCTTCAGCGCTTGGGCGTGGGTGATGCGCTTGACCCCGGCGAGTTTGTTGGCCAGCAGTTCATTGGCCTTGGCTTCGATCCACTTGGTGACGTGGGTATCGGCCGGACCGCCGTTGGGTGGGTTGTATTTGTAGCCGCCACTTTGGGGTGGGTTGTGGGACGGGGTGATGACAATACCGTCCGCCAGGCCGGTGGTGCGGCCGCGGTTGTAGCAAATGATGGCGTGGGAAATCGCCGGAGTCGGCGTGTACTCATCACCTTCGGCAAGCATCACGTGGACGCCATTGGCCGCCAGCACTTCCAGTGCGCTGGCACCAGCAGGGGTGGACAGCGCATGGGTGTCCAGACCGACAAATAGCGGGCCGTTGATGCCCTGGGCTTCGCGGTACAGGCAGATGGCCTGGCTGATGGCGAGTACATGCCATTCGTTGAAACTCAGGTCGAAGGAACTGCCCCGGTGCCCGGAAGTGCCAAAGGCCACGCGCTGAGTGGAGATCGCTGCATCAGGCTGGCCGGTGTAATAGGCCGTTACCAGTCGCGGGATGTCCACCAGCAACTGAGCTGGCGCCGGTTTGCCCGCAAAAGGACTGAGAGTCATGCAAAAACCTCTGAAGAGAAGGATTCGGAAAAGAAATGCAGTTTACTGGGAGTTCGACCACCGCGCGACGGTATCTATCCCACATCAAATTGCGATGTTTCCCCACATCTTCAGGATTACCCAATCTGTTCCTGCTTGAGGGCGTGCGCCAAATAGGGCTGCCCGCTCTGGTAGAGACGGGCAATCACCCGCTGGCTCACTGAAATTCAGGGCGGCGTCGTCGACAAGAGCGGGATTTGGAGGAGTAAAGCCTGAGCTTACGTGTTCAGCACAAACGTAAGCCCAGTCCTTCTAAATGGCGTATTTGCCCAATCAGAAGCGCAGGTGGAGTGTTCATTTACGAACATCCCCACAGATCAAACAGCCTCGACCTGCAACGCAACGCGCTCGCGGCATGGGCATTCATCCATGTAGCGGTGAGCTTCGACAAACTCGTTGAACGGGAACACTCGGGTCTTGAGCGGCACCAGCACACCATCTGCAGTGAGTTGGTTGATATCACGCAGGGCCCGTTGCAACGCTACCTGGTCCTGGATAATCCCCAGTTCCGGCTTGCCGGTGAAGTTGCCGATGCAGTGCACAAAGAACTGGATGTTCTTCTGGAACGCGGCACAGGCCGGGAATGGCGTCTGGTTGCCACCTTGCAAGCCATAGAGCACCAGGCTGCCGCGCGGAGCCAGTACATCGCCAAGCAGCGACATTTGCGGGCCGCCCAGGCCATCGAATACCACGTCGACGCCGCGATTGTCGGTGAGCTTGTTGATCTGCATCAGCAGGTCTTGTTCTTCAGTAACGATGACCTTTTCCGCGCCAAGGGACAGCAGGTTTTCACGTTCTTCAGCTGTCTTGGTCGCGGCGATTACCCGCACACCCAAGGCTTTGCCCAACTGAACAAACGAGGGGCCAGCGCAATGACTGGCGTCAGTCACCAGGGCAAATTGCCCAGGCTTGACCCGTGCCAGGTCCATGTAGGCAAAGTAGGCAATCAACAGCGGTGTGTAATGCACGCTGGCTTGCACCGGGCTCAGGACATCCGGGTACCGGGTCAAGGCCGAACGGGGCAAGACGATCACTTCGCCATAGACAGGGTAATCATTGGGGCTCTCGGCCGGGAAGCTGGCGACTTTGTCACCCACCTTCAGGTCATCGACGCCATCGCCTACGGCCTCAACCACCCCGGCCATTTCATGGCCAAGGCCTGATGGCAGGCGAGCGTGGGAGGGCGCCAGGTTCTGGCGCCAGAGTATGTCGTACCAACTGATGCCAATCGCCTCGACACGCACCTGCACTTCGCCCGGTGCAGGCAACGTGGCTACATGCTCTTCGCACTTGAGCACCTCGGCCGGACCAAACTTGTGAAAGCGGATCGTGCGGGACATCGCAAACCTCGTCAAAGTAACCTCTAATGCCATGGACTTTATCTGGGCTTTCGGGGCAAGGCCACCGGTCACCATTAATAGTCGACATGTCTGCCATTGATTCCGCACCTGCGGAAAACACCTCAAACTGCGTAGGAAAACTGAATTATCCTGTGCAGAGTACCAGCCTTTCCCCGTAAGATTCATGCCGGCCATTGTTCTTATGTGGCTGCCCTCGTCAAGTTTACTGACGCCGCCTGGGACACAAGATGAACCGTAACGACCTGCGTCGTGTCGACCTGAACCTGTTGATCGTATTCGAAACCTTGATGCATGAGCGCAGTGTGACCCGTGCCGCCGAGAAATTGTTCCTCGGCCAGCCGGCCATCAGCGCTGCGCTGTCACGCCTGCGCGGGCTGTTCGATGATCCATTGTTCGTGCGCACCGGGCGCAGCATGGAGCCATCGGCACGAGCGGTGGAAATTTTCGCCCTGCTCTCACCGGCACTGGACTCCATTTCCACGGCGGTCAGCCGGGCCTCCGAGTTTGATCCGGCCACCAGCACGGCGGTTTTTCGCATAGGTCTGTCAGACGATGTGGAATTTGCCTTGCTGCCTATGCTGCTCAAACGCCTGCGAGCCGAGTCACCGGGCATCGTGCTGGTGGTGCGCCGCGTCAACTATATCTTGATGCCAGGCCTGCTGGCTTCCGGGGAAATCTCCATTGGCGTCAGCTACACCACCGACCTGCCGGCCAACGCCAAGCGCAAGATCCTGCGCCGCAGCCTGCCCAAGCTGCTACGGGCCGACAGCATGCCCGGCGCCCTGAGCCTGGATGATTTCTGCGCCCGCCCTCATGCCCTGGTGTCCTTTGCCGGCGACCTGAGCGGATTTATCGATGAAGAGCTGGAGAAGCTCGACCGCAAACGCCATGTCGTATTGGCGGTGCCGCAATTCAACGGCCTCGGTACGCTGCTGGCAGGTACCGATATTCTGGCAACAGTGCCCGATTACGCTGCTGAAGCCCTGACCGCTGCTGGCGGCTTGCGGGCAGAGGACCCGCCGTTGCCGGTGCGCACGTTTGAGCTGCACATGGCTTGGCGGGGATCGCAGGATAACGATCCGGGGGAGCGTTGGTTGCGGTCGCGGATTCAGATGTTTTTTGGCGACCCTGAGAGTCTTTAGGCGTTGTCGGGCAGGCTTTTCATCTGATCATTTCTGCCTTTTCACCGATCGTGGAGACTCATCCATTCCAGTCACAATCTTCACCGCTCTCCAGCCACGAATGCTTGACTTCAGATCTATGGCGCATCCGCCTATGCATCAAACGGAATCAGAACTCTTAGGCACAACTTCGTTTATGAAGTACTAATACCAAATGATTTGCTTCTCCCGCCGTTCTTGAGAGTCGACGGGTTGATTCCGAACTGCTTACGAAACGCCGTGGCGAAATGACTAGCATTGGCGTAGCCCAGGTCCGAGGCAATGCGCATCACGGATTCATCGCCGCTCATCAAGCGGCTGCGCGCCTGGATCATCCGTGCTTGCTGGAATACGCCGTAGACACTGTTGAAGAACAGTTGGCGAAACCCGCGTGTCAGCTTGGGTTGGCTCAACCCGGACTCACGCGCCAGCTCCGACAGGCTCGGTGCCTTGCCCAAGTCCTCGAGCAGACGATCACGGGCACGCACCAGCCGTTGGCGGTCGGTGTTACTAACGCGGCATGTGCATTCGGCGTCCTGGCGTGCTTCCAGGAACAGACTCACCAGCGTGACGCTTTGCCCGTACAGCCATAGGCTGCTGCGCGGCTGGGCCGGCGACTGGCCGGCGCCTTGGTCCATGGCGGTGCCGAGCATGTGCGCAGTCGCACTCATTTCGCCACTGCGGTGACCATCGAGAAAGCAATGGTCACAGGCCAGCGCTTTGTTCAGCAGTGGGTCGAGTTTCAACTCCCACTGCTCAAGCACTTCAGGACGAATCATCACGGTGATGTTATCGATCTCGCCGTGCTGGTGATAGAGACCATGGAGGCAACGACCAAAGCTGATGCTGCCGGCGCCCTCGTCAATCGCATAGCGCCGTTGCCGACGACCGTCTTGAAAGCTGCAGGCTGCCTTGCCCTTGAGCAGGTTGGTGAAACTGAAGTGGATGCACTCGCTGTCGTCTTGCAAGGGTAACTCGATCGGCTGTTCGAACGTGCTTTGCCAACGCACGATGTCCAGCCCGTCCTGCAGTGCCACGCGGGTGACGCGACAGTGAGCCCCTGGCCCCAGGTCGCTTCCATATCCTCCCGTAATGATTCGCGAGACCGGCATCGGCTCCCCTGCGCCTCCTTGAACGGCTGACATCGTAAATCTCCTGGCTGACCGGATACGGCTTGAATCAGATCACATTGGGGTGGAAGTTCGCAAATGATAATTATTAGCATTTGTCGTACTGCAAAGGCTCCGCCAAATCGCCGCTGCCACCCCGCAACGAGCGCCGACCAAAATCCTCAGTCAAGGTCCTATCATGTCTGCACGATGCAACACGACGGCTACCCGCCAATTTTGCTACAAGCGTAATACTATAACAATAGCTATGAGTTTGGCACTGGCCAATTCGGCGCTCGCCGCCACCTCCAGCGAGCCCCTGCAACTGCCGGCCTCGACTGTGACCGCGCGCATGGAGCAGGAAGACCCGAAGGAGGTGCCCATCAGCCTCAGCATGATCAGCGGCGAGCAACTGCGAACCCAGCGCCTCGACACATTGGAAAGCGCCCTGCGCAACACTTCCGGGGTGAGCGTCAACTCCTCCGGGGGGCCGAATGACTTCAACGTGCTGATCCGCGGCGTCGGTTCGCTGTACCAGATGTCGATGGATGACAGCTCGGTGGCGTTCAATATCGACGGCGTGCCGGTGTCGTCGCGCAGCCTCGGTTTCGGCACCCTCGACGTCGATCGCATCGAAGTGCTCAAGGGGCCTCAGGGCACGCTGTCCGGCGCGATTGGCCAGGCGGGCACGGTGAATATCACCACACGCCAACCCACCCGCGAACTCTCGGGTTATGTGCGCGGCGAAGTCGGCCAGGAAGGCCAGTTCCTCGCCGAAGGCGCCATCGGCGGGCCGATCAGCGACAGCCTCAGCGGTCGCCTGGCCGTGCGTCGTGCCGGCTATGACAGCTGGATCGACAACGACCAGACCAACCACCCCATCACCAAGCCGCGTAACGAAGCCTACCGAGGCAGCCTGCTCTGGGACCTCAACGATGACACCCATGTGCTGGTCAGCGCCGAACGCCAGAAAGCCGAGCGCGCCACCAACTCCCTGGTGTTGCGCCCCTACGGCAGCGATCCGAGCCTGGATCTGACCCCCGGTCTGTTCGACGACAACTACAAGACCACAGAGCGCTATACGCTCAAGGTCGATCACGACGTTGCCAACAGCCGCCTGACATCCACCACCGCCACCTCCACCGCCGACTTCGAAGGTCTGATTGCCTACGACAGCAAACTAATGGGTGCCCTGTACGGCACCCCCAGCGAGTTCTGGGTGGTGGACAAATCCTTCGAGCGCAGCTGGAGTCAGGACCTGCACCTGAGTTCGCTGCCCGACTCCGAGGTGTTCTGGGTGGCGGGCCTCGCCGCCAGCCGCAACGAGCGCAGCTACGACACACCACGCAACACCTACGGCACCTCCGACGCCAAGTACCGCGACTTCACCACCACCACCTACGCCGGCTACGGCGAAGTCACGTTCCCCCTCACCGAGAGCCTGAAACTCACCACCGGCTACCGCCATTCCTGGGACCGCAAGACCTACGACGGCCAGTACTTCTCCGGCAACAGTGCGGTGGAAGACTCGCGCAAGCTGACCGACGACTACGGCACCGGCCGCGTGGCGCTGAGCTACGCCCTCACCCCGCAAACCAACGTCTACGTGCAACTGGCGCGAGGCTATAAATCCGGTGGGTTCAATGACTATGCATCGCAGGTCACCGACAGCGAACCCTACAAGGCCGCCGTCAGCAAAGCCGCGGAACTGGGGCTCAAGAGTGAAACCGAAGACCGCCGCGGCACCCTCAACGGTGCGCTGTTCTTCACCCGCGTGCACGACGACCACCTGCTCGGCTACGATGCGGCAACCTTCGCCACCAATGCCTTCAATGCCGACACCCGCACCCGTGGCGCCGAACTGGAAGGCAGTTGGCGCTTCGACTACGGCCTGACCCTGGCCGCCAGCGCCACCTACCTCGATGCCAAGATCACCAGCGGCGTGCAAGGCATCCAGGCCGGTGACGTCGCCGCCGGCAACCGCACCCCGGATGTCCCGCGCTGGAGCGGCAACTTCAACGCCAGCTGGAAACACCCACTGGGTACGGTCGCCAGCCTCGGCGAAACCACCCTCAACACCAGCCTCAACTACCACTTGGTGGGCGAGCGCGCGGCCGACCCGCAAAACCACTTCGACCTGGACAACTACGAAAAACTCGACCTGCGCGCGGGCCTGGAAAGCAAGTTCGGCGAAGTCTATGCCTTCGCCGACAACCTGCTGAACCAGACCTACGACACCTACGGTTTCTACAGTGACCCGGTGGCCTACGGTGCACCGGCACGCCGCCGTACCTTGGGCGTGGGCTACACCTACCAGTTCTGACCCTCGCTCCTACAGTGGGGTGAGGCTCAGAACTGGTAGCTATACCCCACACCCGCCGAACGCCCGCGCCCCGGCATGCCGGTCAGCACTTGGTCGGTGGAGTACGAGCCGTACAGGTCGTAGCGCGCATCCAGCAGGTTGTCGCCCCACAAGTAGACCTCCGAACCGCCACTCTCCAGGCCCAAGTGCAGGTCCAGCTTGGCGTAGCCCTTGAGGTCGTAGTGGTTCTGCGGGTCGGCCGGGCGGTTTTTCTGTACGCGGTAATTGAGCAAGGTGTTCAAGCGTGGCGCCGGCAACCCGAGCAAGGCCCCCAGGTTCTTCTGCCAGGCAACGCTGAAATTGCCGCTCCACAACGGCACATCCGGCACACGACTGCCCGCCGCCACATCACCGCCGGACACACCTGGCGCATCCGACGTCACCACCGCATTGGTGTAGCTCACAGCACTGCCCAAGGTCAGTTCATCGGTGACATGCCAGGTACTCGACAGCTCGGCGCCCTTGCTGCGGGTGTCGGCATTTACTGCGCTGACCGCCAGGGTGTTGAAGTCGTAGCCAAGCAGATGGTCGTCCTGCACGCGAGTGATAAACAACGCCCCTTCCAGGCTCAGCTCGCCCCCGGCACTTTCATGCTTGAAGCCCAGCTCGGCGGAATTCACCTTGGCGGCTTTGTAGGGTTCGCTGTCTTTGATCGACGTGGCGTAATCGTTGAACCCCGCCGACTTATAGCCCCGCGACAGCACCGCATACACATTGGTCTGCGGCGTCAGCGCATAGCTCAGCGCCACGCGCCCGGTGCTGTAGTTGTCCTGCAAGCGCCGACTGTCGCTGACCAACGCGCCACCACTGGAATAATCGGCACCATAGGTCTTGCGGTCCCAAGTGTGGCGCAGGCCGGTGGTGAGTTTCCAGTCTTCGGCCATCGGGTACGTCACCTCGCCATAGGCGGCGTAACTGTTGGTACTGAAGTCGCGCAGCTGCTGTGCGCCGTTGGTGAAGTCGTTGGAATCGAAACTGCGCTCGGAACGCGACAGGTTGACCCCCGTCACCCAAAACACATCGGCATCCGCCAGCGACCCCAGGCGCAGGTCGTGGCTCCACACCCGCTCATGGGCCGAGTCTTCGATCAGATATTCGAACGGAGCACCGTACAACGCTCGGGTGATGTTGCGATCGTAGCCTTTGACCGCATTGAAATCGGTGCTGGTGTAGGCGCTGATCGAGGTGATGCGCGATTGCGCCAGGTCGTGGTTGAGTTCGAAGGAGTAACGCTCGTTGGTCTTCTGGTTGCCGTCGAATGTGCCTGGCGTGTAGTCCAGGCTCGGGCGATTGCCAAATGGGCGCAGCAGTTCCATGCCTGCATAGTGCTCGGCGCGCTGGCGCTCGGCGGTCAAAAGGCCGGTGGTGCCCTGATCGTTGTCCCACAGCAGGCTGCCGCGCAGGGCCAGGTTCCGGGGTTTGGTCAGCGGGTCGCCGTCCTGTTGGTCATCGACCCAGTTATCAAAGCCGCTGCGACGCACCGCGATACGCCCCGCCAGCGACTCGGTCAACGGCCCGCCCACGGCGCCTTCGGTCATGAACTGGCCCTGGTTGCCCACTTCGCCACGCACATAACCCTCCAGCTCGCGGGTCGGCTTGCGGGTGGTGACATTGATCGCCCCCGCCTCGCTGTTGCGCCCCATCAACGTCCCCTGCGGGCCTTTGAGCACCTCCACCTGCTGCACGTCGAGAGTGGCCAGCGCCGCATTGCGCACCGACATCGGCACCCCGTCCACGTTCAACACCACCGAGCCGTCATCCATGCTCATCTGGTTCAGCGACCCGACGCCACGGATACGCACATTGGCGTCATTGGCGCCGCCCCAGGAGTTCACATCCACCCCCGGTGTGGTGCGCAGCGCGTCTTCTAGGGTGCGCAGGCGCCGGGTCTCCAGGGTTTTCCCATCGATCACCGATAGACCAAAGGGAATGTCCTTGGCACTCTCCTGGCTCAACCGCGCGCTGACCGTCAACGGTGCCAGTTCGATGGCCTCCGCGGGGGCCTCCGGCTGATAATCAGCGGCAAAGGCCGTGCACATCTGGCTGGACAAACCCAGCGCCATGGCCTGGGTCAAGACGTTGGCCCGCCAGCCGAGGGGACGGCGCAGCGGCTGGATAAACAGTGCAGATGACATGGGAAACTCCAAAAGGCAGGGATGGTTCGAATTCATGGCGCAGGCCCCCAGCGCGTGAGCGCGGCGGAGATCGCTTGCAGATCAGGCGCACCCAGCAGAGGCTGGATCGCGGCCGGCCATCCCTGACCGTTTCGGATGACGGCGGTCATTGCCGTCAGTTGTTCGGGGCTTTGTTCGTTGGTCCACGCCAGGCTCGCCAGCGCTGCATAGGTGGTGGCCCAGCCGTGTTCGCGGGCATCGGCCAAGGTGCCGACGGGTTCGCCGTCATTGCCCAGCGCGCGGGTCAGGTCATCGGCCATGAGTTTCACCAGTGCCGCGCGAACCTCAGGGCCGTCCACATCCCCGACACACAGCAAACCGATCGCCCCCGCCACGCCCTGGCTCAACCACAGGTAACCCGGAGCCTGGCGCAGGTCGCTGCCGTCAATCAACACCCGCCGGGCAAGCAGTTCGGCGATATGCGCACGGCGTGCCGAGCGCCCGACACCGACCGCGGCCACGTCCCAATCCGGCGACTGGCCGAGCAACAGGTGACCATGGCTCAAGCGACTGGCGCCCATGCCGGTCGGCCACTGGCTCACGTCATCCACCACCGGGCGACTGCCCAGTCGTCGCGCCACACAAGCGCTCATCAGGTCCAGGTCTTCGCGCACTTCAACGGCAGTTTGCGGGCGACTGGCATCCGCCTGTGCCTGCAAGCCGTAGGCAAAATCCAAGGGCGCCGAGCTGTTACCGCTAAAGGCCTGCCCATCGATCTCGACGTGCCATTGCCAATCACCCGCCGGCGCGATGGCCTCCACGGCGACTGCGGAACCCGCCGCCAAGGTGGGTACTTCGGGCGCCAGACCGGCTTCGCTGCGCTGCACCGGTGCACGCAACAGCCGCTCGCTGTCGAGCCCGAGGCGCGGCATCACGCGGCGCGCTTCCAGCCACACACCGTGCGGCCCCAGCCAGAACGCTTCGCCTTCCGACGGCCAGCCGTTGGCGCTGACGCTCCAGTTCAGTTCCACACTGCAACCGTTCGCCGCACACTGGTCCAGGGGCACGCGCAGGTGCTCGGTGGCCTGTTCGAACGTGATCGGTTGCCCCATCACGTTGACTGCCGTTACCTGCAAGCCTGGCGGCAACTCGGCATCCAGTTGGCTGGCGACCACGGCGTCCAGCGTCCACTGGCCCTCGACCTGACGCGCGGTTGAATCAACGCGCAACTGCACGCGCCCGCCCGCCACCTGCAAGGCGCCCGCGCCGGCCAGCCAGCGCTGTTCCCAGGCGGCGCGCTCGGCACGTTCCTCGGCCACCGATTGGTAATCGCCCTGCTCCACCAGGTGACGATGCAAAGCCACGCCACTGCCCAGCAAACCAAAGACGCCCAGGGCCAACATGGCAACCGGCAAAGGCTGGCGCAGGTCAGCAAAACGGCGTCGCTCCGGCCCCTGTGGCAACACCAGTGCCGCCACGCCGATCATCACCATGCAACCCGCCAGTTTCCAGCCCGCCAGGGTGCCGAGATACGGCAACCAGGGCGCCCAGCCGGTGAGCTGGGACAACCCCACATGGGCCGGTATCGCCATCGCATAGGCGGGGTAGCTGACCAGCCCCAGTTCGTGGTTGAGCACCAGGAAAAACGTCAGCAGCATCGACGTGGCGTACGCCAGCCCCGAGCGACGTATCAGCGCGTGCACCAGTACCGTCAGCGTCGCCAACTCCAGCAACGGCGGCGCGAATACCAGCGCCTGGTAGACCAGCACAAAGCCCGGCGCCAGGCTGTCGGGCGCAGCGATGGCGCTGATCAGCAGGCTGGCAATGCCCGGCACCAGCGCCAGGGTCAGGGTCGCCAACAGCACACAGGTTGTGCGGCCGAACAACCGCAGCCAGGTCGGCGCGGGGGTCGCCTGCAACATGGCGCCCAGGCCTTCGACGTCATCGCGCCGGCACACCAACCCCACCAACGCCGCGACGATAAACGCGATCACCAGGAACAACGCGCTCGACAACAGCGGCAGTGTCAGATCCGCCCGTGGCACCATCGGCCCTAGCGCATGCCACACGCCGTGGACAAAACCGCTGAGCACGCCCATCACCAGCAGCAAGCCGAGCGCCACCCACCAGATACGCCGCGCAAACAACTGGCGTACCTGCCAGCGCGCTTCATGCCACAAGGCGTACGCCCAACGACTGGCCGCCAACGGGCCCGGTAATTGCACGTCGCGGCTGCGCAGCATCGGTGGTTCCGCCAGCACCGCGCCGCTGCGCCGGCCCATCAAGCCCTGGCGAGTTGTGCGCGCCAAGACAACGGCCAGCACCAGCAGCGGCAACACACACCACAGCGCCCGGTTGAGCCAGAACCCCGGCGTCAGCGCCAGCAGCGACTGGGACTTTTGCGCGGCGCTCCAGGTTTCGACCTGGGCCTGAGCAAAGGTAAACAGCGACGGGTCCAGGCTGGCCGCCAACAGTGGGTTGATATGCCCGCCCTTGAGCACCACCACCGCAAACATCCACAGCAGCATCAATACCGTTGCCAGGCCAAATGGCGCAGCCAGGCCACGGCTGCGCAACGCCAGCATGTAATACAACGCGCCGATCCCGGTGCTCACCGGCAACAGCAAGGCGACCCAGGCAAATGCCAGCGCCGACCACACCGGCGCACCGATACTGGCCGCCGGCACCCAACCGAGCCAGCCCAATACCGGGCTGATCAGGAACCCGACAATCAACGAACTGGCGAGCAACCCGGCCACCAGCGCCGCGCCGATAAAGCGCCCCCACAGCAGAGCCGGTAGCGACAGCGGCAAGGCCAGCAGCACCTCTTCCAACTGCGCCTTGCGGCCGCGCAGGGCCGGCTGCGCAAACACCCAGGCCCAGGCAAAAAACAGGAAGAACATGCAGCCGCACGACATCAGGTAAATCAGGCTCGGCGCATTGCGGGCGATGTCGCTGGCACCCATTTTCTGCACATAGTCGGCATTCGCCAGGGACATCAGCAGGTAGCCGGTGAGGCCGAGAAACACCAGCAAGGGAATGCCGCTGCGCAGCCCGGCGCGGGCTTCCACCCAGGCTTCACGCATCAGTAAAGCAAAGGTATTCATGCGTCCACCACCTCGCCAGCCTGGGCCAGCGCCAGGTAATAAATATCTTCCAGGCGTGGCGCATGGGGCACGAAGCGCTGGTCTGCCGGGCGCTCGCCGTGCACGATCACGCGGTTGCCTTCTGGACTGGCCGCCACATGCAAGGCTGCGGGCAACGTCTCGCCACGGCCGAACGGCGCTTCCCACAAGCGGCCCTGCTCGGCACTGAGCAAGTCGGCCGGGCGGCCTTCGACAATAATCTGCCCACCGGCCAACACCGCCAGGCGGCTGCACAGGTTCTCGACGTCTTCGACGATATGGGTCGAGAGCAGCACAATGGACTCGGCGGCGACATCCGCCAGCACCCGATGAAAACGGTTGCGTTCGGCCGGGTCGAGGCCCGCCGTGGGTTCGTCGACGATCAGCAAGCGCGGCGAGCCCACCAGCGCCATGGCAATACCGAACCGGCGCAACATGCCGCCCGAATAGGTCGCCAGCGCACGGTGGGCGGCCTGCTGCAGGTTGACCTTGTCCAGCAGCGCCTCGATTTCTGCGCGGCGCTGGCGGCTGTCGGTGCGGCCCTTGAGCCAGGCGAAACGGTCGAGCAAATCCCGGGCACTCACGCCCGGGTACGCGCCCAGTTGCTGCGGCAGGTAACCCAGGCGGCGGCGCAGATGATCGGGGTCTCTCAGCACATCCACGCCATCCAGGTGAATGCTGCCGGCGTCCGGCTGCTGCAGGGTCGCCAGGGTGCGCATCAGGCTGCTTTTGCCGGCGCCATTGGGGCCGAGCAAGCCATACATGCCGGGGCCGACACTCAGGTCCACGCCGCGCAGCGCTTCGACGCCATTGTTGTAGCGCTTGCGCAGACCGCGCACTTGTAAACCCGAATCGACTGACATCCGCAACTCCATGAAGAGGCCCTGCAAGAGGGCGGCGAGCGACGGTAGTCAAGGCCGTGGGCCGGTCTCTACCCGATTCAAGTCATTTTCCAACCGCATCGCGCGGCGTATCGGCGTTATCCCCCGCGGCTGCGCCCGTGCAATCCGCACTGGGCAAACGGATACGGGGCAAAAACGATTCGATCCGGGTAGTCGCCAAAATGAGAATGACTAGCATCTTTCCCCATGCATTTGCCTGCCCCAGCGCCTGGCCACCCCCGGCCCGGGCCCTAGCGATGAGAATACGTTGAGCCATGGCCACTCCCAGCACCTCAACCACAACACTGCTGCGCCAATCCCTGTCCGACGCCCTTGGACTGCCCGCCGACCAGGTACCCCTGGAGGCCAACCTGATCGAATGGGGGCTGGATTCCGTCACCCTGATCCGCCTCGCCGGCCAATGGCGACGCCAGGGCCTGGCCGCGCGTTTCGCCGACCTGGTGGCGGACCCGCGCCTGTGTGCCTGGCTGGCCCTGCTTGATACGGCGCCCGCAGCCCCGGCGCCCGTCAGCACCTTTACCGATGACGGCTTGCCGTTCGAACTGGCGCCGATGCAGCACGCCTACTGGATCGGTCGCGCCCCCGGCCAACAGTTGGGTGGCGTGGCCGCGCACTTCTATAACGAGTTCGATGGCCACGACGTTGACCCGATACGGTTGGAAGCGGCCGTGCGTGCCCTGCTCGCGCGGCACCCGATGTTGCGTGCGCAGTTTCTCGATGACGGCCGCCAGCAGATCCTCGCGCACAGCCCGTGGCCGGGGCTGACGGTGCATGACCTGCGCCAGGCCAGCGCCGAACAGGTGCAGCAACGGTTGGCGGCCTTGCGCGCCGAGTTGTCCCACCGTCAGTTGGCCGTGGAACAAGGCCAAGTGCTGGATATCCAGCTGTCGCTGTTGCCCGACGGCACCCGCCTGCACCTTAACCTCGACATGCTCGCCGCCGATGCCCTGAGCCTGCGCACCCTGCTCGGCGACCTGGCGCAGTTGTACCGCCAACAACCCCTGCCCGCGCTGGACTACAGCTTTGTCCGCTACCTGGCCGACCTGCGCCAGGAACAGGCCAGCGCCGAGCAGCGTGATCGCCACCAACGGGCGCGCGACTACTGGTTACGGCGCCTCGACCAATTACCCGGTGCTCCGAGCCTGCCGATCAAGCCCCAGGGCGATGACCGCCAGGTCCGCCGTCGTCACCATTGGCTGCCGCCGTCCGAGCGCAAGGCATTCGAACGCCAGGCACGGGAGCACGGGCTCACACCGGCCATGGCGCTGGCGGCGGTGTTCAGTGAAGCCCTCGGCGCCTGGTGCGACACACCCGAGTTGTTGCTCAACCTACCGCTGTTCAACCGCACACCGCTGCATGCCGACGTCGATCGCCTGGTCGGGGATTTCACCTCGTCGATCCTGCTGGCCTGGGACGGCCGGGTCACCGGCACGTTTACCGCACGCGCCACGGCCCTGCAACGCCGCTTCCACAGCGATGTAGCGCACAGTGCGTTTTCCGGCCTGGAGGTGTTGCGCGAACTGTCCCGGCAACGCGGTGAGCAAGTGCTGGCGCCGGTGGTGTACACCAGCGCGCTGGGCCTGGGGGAGCTGTTCGCCGAGGGCGTGCAGGCCAGTTTCGGCCAGCCGGCGTGGATCATTTCCCAAGGTCCGCAGGTGTGGCTTGATGCGCAAGTCACCGATCTGGACGGCGGCATCCTGGTCAACCTCGATGCACGTGAAGGGCTGTTCGCCGACGGTGTGCTGGATGGCTTGTTCGAGGCCTACACCGGCCTGTTGCGACGCCTGTGTTTTGACCCCTCCGCCTGGCACCAGGCGCCGCCGGCTCTGATCCCTGCCGAGCAACTGGCGGTGCGCCAAGCCGTGCAGGGCCAGCGTGTCCCCCTGCCCGTCAAGCGCCTGCATGAAGCGTTCTTTGCCCAGGCGCGCCTGACACCCACCTTGCCCGCGCTGCTGCATGGCAACCATCAGGTCATCGGCTATGGCGAGCTGGCCGAGCGTGCCCTGCAACTGGCGGCGTACTTGGAAGATCAAGGCATTCAGCGCGGCGATGTGGTGGCGCTGCAACTGCCCAAGGGCCCCGAACAGGTGATCGCGGTGCTGGGCATCCTCGCCTGCAGCGCCACCTACCTGCCGATCGGCATCGACCAGCCTGAAGCACGCTGCCAGAAAATCTGTGACGGGTCGGGCGCGCGGTTACTGCTCAAGGCCCTGCCACCCGCTGGCCCCCCCCTTGACGCCCCCCGGCCGGGCGCGATCAGCGACCTGGCCTATATCCTCTATACATCCGGCTCCACCGGCGAACCCAAGGGCGTGGAAATCAGCCACCTGGCCGCTGCCAACACCGTGGAAGACCTGCAACGGCGCCTCCAGTTGACCCCCGATGACCGCATCCTCGCGCTCTCTGCGCTGGAGTTCGACCTGTCTGTGTTCGACCTGTTTGCCGCGCTGTCCACCGGCGCAGCGGTGATCGGCATCGAGCCCGAGGCGCAGCGGGATGCCCAGCGCTGGCGTGAGCTGGCCTTGCAGCACCGCGCCAGCGTGCTCAACTGCGTGCCGGCGCTGCTCGACATGTTGCTCGGTTGCGCACCGGTCGACGCCCGTCTGCCCCTGCGCGCGGTGTTGCTGGGCGGTGACAAAGTCGCCCCGGACCTGGCGCCAAGGTTGTGGGCCCAGGCACCGGGCTGTCGCTTCATGGCCCTGGGCGGCGCCACTGAGGCGGCGATCCACTCGACGCTGTTCGAAGCCCTCCCTGGCCAGCCGTTGCCCTGGCACTGTCTGCCCTACGGCAAACCGCTGGACAACGTCAGCCTGCGCATCGTCGACCACCAGGGGCATGACTGCCCGGATTGGGTGGATGGTGAGCTGTGGATCGGCGGCGTCGGGGTTGCCGAGGGCTATCGCGGCGACCGCGTGCGCAGCGCCGAGCGTTTTGTCGACTACCAGGGCCTGCGCTGGTACCGCACCGGCGACAGTGCGCGCTACCACCCCGAGGGCAATGTCGAATTCCTCGGGCGTACCGACTTCCAGCTCAAGCTGCACGGCTACCGCATCGAAGCCGGCGAAGTCGAACAGGCGCTGCTGGCCTGTCCAGGCGTCGAGCACGCCGTGGCGCTGCTGGCCGGTCAGCAATTGGCGGCGGTGGTACGCCTGGCGCAGGGCCCCGCGCAGCCCGCACAAATCGACCTGCCGGGCCTGGCCGAGCGCCTGCCGGCGTATATGATTCCCTCGTTCATCCTCGGCTGCGCGCAGTTGCCTTTGACCGGCAATGGCAAGGTCGACCGCAAGGCCCTGCACGCCTGGCTCGCCCAGCACAGACCGGCGCCCCAAGCCAGCCTGACGGTGCCCTGCGGAGTCATCGAACAGCAGGTGGCTCGCGCTTGGCAGCAGTTGCTCGGCTGTGGCGAGGTCTGCCGCGAGCACAACTTCTTTGCCCTGGGTGGCGACTCCCTGAGCGCCACCCGCCTGGTGCGCCTGCTTGCCGAACACGGGCTGGGCGGCGCACGCATCGCCCAGGTGTTTGCCAAGCCGGTGCTGGCGCAGTTTTGTGCCGATTTGCATCAACAGCCCCAGGCCGAACCCTCACGCACCATTGTTGCAGACATGGCGCAACGCCACGCGCCCTTCCCCATGACCGAGGTGCAACAGGCCTACTGGCTGGGCCGCGACCCCAGTCTGGTGCTGGGGGGCGTGAGCTGCCACTTCTACCGTGAATACGATGTCGAAGACCTCGACCTGCCGCGCCTGCAACGCGCCTTGCAGCGCTTGATCGAGCGCCACGAAATGCTTCGCGCCGTGTTCGATCACACCGGCCAGGCGCACATCCTGCAACAGGTGCCCGCCTTCGTGATCGGCCATGGCCACGCCAGCCTTGACGCCCTGCGCGAGCACTGTGCCCATCGCGTGTTCGCCCCAAATCAGTGGCCGCTGTTCGACATACAGGCCGTGACCCACGGCCGGCATACACGCCTGGCGGTCAGCCTGGACAACCTGATCCTCGATGCCCTGAGCATCCTGCGTTTCTACGCCGAACTCGATGCCCTGTACCGCGAGCCCAACTTGGCGCTGGCACCGCTGACACTGTCGTTCCGCGACTACCAATTACAGTCCGCCGCAGCGCCTGCCGAGCTGCAAGCCGCGCAGCGCTTCTGGCAGGAACGCCTGCCCGAATTGCCGCCCCATCCGCAATTACCGCTGGCGACCGACCCCGCCAGCCTGGGCCGGCCACGCTTTGAACGTCTGCAAGGGCAGATCGAAGCCAGCGCCTGGCAGGCGATTCTGGCCAAGGCCCAGCAACATGGGCTGACAGCCTCGGCGGTGCTGCTCTGTGCCTTTGCCGAGACCCTCGGCCGCTGGAGCGCGCGCCCAGACCTGAGCCTCAACCTCACGCTGTTCGATCGCCGCCCCCTGCACCCACAGATCGACCAGGTGATGGGCGACTTCACTTCGCTGACCCTGCTTGGTTATGTGCCGGTGGCGGGTGAGCGTTGGGTAGATCGCGCGCGGCGTACCCAGCAATCCCTGGGCGAGGCGCTGGAGCACCGCTGCCTGGGTTCGGTGAGCCTGCTGCGCCAGCTGGCCCGAGGCAATGGCGAACAACAGGTGAGCATGCCCGTGGTATTCACCAGTGCCCTGGGCGTGCCGGATGGCACGGCGGCGCCGGTGGACGGCCCGTTTGCCCACCAAGTGTTCGGCCTGACACAAACCCCGCAAGTGTGGCTCGACCACCAGGTCGTCGAAGCCAACGGCGGCATCGCCCTGAACTGGGATCGTGTGGTCGGCCTGTTTCCCGAAGGCTTGGTCGAAGCGATGTTCGACGCTTACCTGCATAGCCTCAACTGGCTGGCCGAGCACGCCTGGGACAGTGTTCCACCCGACCTGCTGCCCAAGGCTCAGGTGCAACGGCGTGCCCAGCTCAACGCCCCGGTCGACCGCGTGCCGGGCGACACGACGCTGCACCAGGGTTTCTTCGAACAGGCGCGTCATAATCCGCAACGCACGGCGCTGCTATGGGGTGAACACGGCACGCTGAGGTATGGCGAACTGGCCAACCGTGCGCTGCGTATCGCCCGCAGCCTGATGGACGCAGGCGTCGCTCCTGGCGACCTGGTAGCAGTGTCCCTGGCCAAGGGCCCGCAGCAGGTCGCCAGCGTGCTGGGCATTCTGGCAGCCGGCGCCGCGTACCTGCCGGTGGGTGTCGACCAGCCGTTGCAACGCTGCCAGCGCATCCTGGAACAGGCCGGAGTGACCCTGATGCTCGCCGAACACGACCCGCAACTGCCCGGCGTCAAACACCTCAAGCCGTCCACCGCGCTGAAGGCCGAACCGCTGGCGGCACCACGGCCCCTAGCGGCGGGTGAACTGGCTTATGTGATCTACACCTCCGGCTCCACCGGCCAGCCCAAGGGCGTGGAAATCACCCACCGCGCGGCGATGAATACCGTGACCGAGATCAACCGCTGTTATGGCATCCAAACCACCGACCGTGGCCTGGCCCTGTCAGCGCTGGACTTCGACCTGTCGGTGTACGACCTGTTCGGCCTGCTCTCGGTGGGCGGCGCCCTGGTGCTGATCGACGAAGACCAGCGCCGCGATGCACGCGCCTGGCTCAAGGCGCTGCAACAGCACCACGTGACCCTGTGGAACAGCGTACCGGCGCTGTTCGACATGCTGCTGGAAGCCAATGCCCATGACCGCCAGCCGCTGGACCTGAAGGTTACGCTGCTGTCCGGCGACTGGATCGGCCTCGACCTGCCACAACGCCTGCAAGACCAGGCCCCCGGTTGCCGCTTTATCGCCCTCGGCGGGGCGACGGAAGCGGCGATCTGGTCGAACCACTTCGAGGTGCAACAGCCACTGCCAGGCTGGCGTTCGATCCCTTACGGCGTGCCGTTGGCCAACCAGGCCTACCGGGTGGTCGATGCCCAGGGTCGTGACTGCCCGGACTGGGTCACGGGGGAATTGTGGATCGGCGGCGAAGGCGTCGCTCGTGGCTATCGCCACGCGCCGCAGTTGAATGCCGAGCGCTTTGTCGACGGCTGGTACCGCACCGGTGACCTCGGCCGCTACCACCCCGATGGCCTGCTGGAGTTTCTCGGGCGCGCCGACAGCCAGGTGAAGGTCCGTGGCCATCGCATCGAGCTGGGCGAAATCGAAGCCGCCCTGGCCCGTCACCCCTGCGTGAACAGCGCCGTGGCGCTGGTCGCCGACAACCGGTTGATGGCCGCCGTCACTGCCAGCACCTGCGCTGACGTCCTGGCGCAACACCTGGAGCAGTGCCTGCCGGCGTACATGCGCCCGGAACAGATCCTGGTGTTCGAACGCCTGCCATTGAGCAGCAACGGCAAGGTCGATCGCCGCGCACTGCTCGCCCCCTTGACCGCCGCTGCCCAGCCACGTGCTGCGGTGGATGAACAACCACTGAGCGCCGGCGAGCAGGTGATCGCCGAGCTCTGGCAACACTTGCTCAAGGTGCCGAGCGTATCGCGCCACGACAACTTTTTCCGCCTGGGCGGCGACAGCCTGCTGGCCACGCGCTTTCTCGAAATGCTGCGTAGCCGCCTCGGCGTGGAACTGCCCATGGGCCAGCTGTTCGGTGCCGCCAGCCTGCTGGAGGTGGCGCAGACCCTCGAACGCCTGCCCACCCCGCACACCGTTGAAGAAGGCGTTATCTAATGCCCGCGCAACCTCCCTTTTTTCCAGGAGCTGTACCCATGCCCGCCGCCAAACTGCTAAGCGAACTCAAGTCCCTGGGCGTCGAACTCTGGCCCCAGGATGGACAACTGAAATTCCGCGCGCCCCAGGGCCTGCTCGACACCGAACGCCTGGCGCAACTGCGTGAACACAAGCAACAGATCCTGCACCTGCTTGAGACACAGGAACGCCCGCTAGTGCAGGCCGACCCGGCGCAGCATCACGCGCCCTTCCCCCTCACCGATGTGCAGAACGCCTACCTGCTGGGCCGCCAATCATCCTTCGGCTACGGCAATGTCGCCTGCCATGGCTACCTGGAACTAAGCTGGCCGACGCTTGCCCCGCTGCAGGTGGAACAGGCCTGGAACCGCCTGATCGCCCGCCACGACATGCTGCGCGCAGTGATCGCCAGTGAAGGCTCGCAGCGTGTGCTCGCCGACGTCGCCCACTACCCGCTAGCCGTCGCCGACCTGCGTGGCGCCACCCGCGAGCAGCACCAGCACGCGGTGCAACAGATCCGCCAGGCCATGGAGCAGAAGCTCTACCCCACAGAGGTCTGGCCGCTGTTCGAGCTGCGCCTGAGTCGCAGCGACAACGGCGACACGCTGCACTTTTCCATGGACTCACTGATCGCCGACTGGGCGAGCGCGCAGTTGCTGTTCAATGAGCTGGAGCAGTTGCTGCAGGATCCCCAGGCAGTCTTGCCGGCCCTAGGCATCACCTTCCGCGATTACCTGCTGGCCGAACGCAGTTTGCTCGAAGGCAGCCGCCATCAACGCGACCGTGACTACTGGCTGGCACGCATCGACGCATTGCCCGCCGCCCCGCAACTGCCGGCGCCCCTGAGCGGCGAAGACACCCGCGTGCCACGTTTCCAACGGCACTCGGCGCAGCTCGACCCACAGCAATGGGCTGCCCTGAAAACCGCCGCCAGCGAACGCGGCCTCACCCCTTCGATTGTGGTGCTGGCGGCCTATGTCGCCACCTTGCAACGCTGGAGCCAGCAGCCCGCCTTCAGCCTCAACCTGACGTTGCTCAACCGCCTGCCGCTGCACCCGCAGGTGGATCGCCTGGTGGGCGATTTCACCTCGGTCAGCCTGTTGCAGGTCAACGATCCCGAGGGCCAGGGCTTCACCGCCCAGGCACTCCAGTTGGGCGGCCAATTGTTTGCCGACCTGGAACACCGGTTGTTCTCCGGCATCCAGGTGATGCGCGAAATCGGTCGCCGCCGCGGGCGTGAAGCAGCGGCCATGCCGGTGGTATTCACCAGCGCCATCGGCCTGGGGATTGAGGCGCCGACCGCCAGTCAACGCCGGGCCGGCCACGGCATCACTCAGACTCCGCAAGTCACCCTCGACTGCCAGGTGATGGATGACGCCAACGGCCTGCACATCCACTGGGACGTGCGCCAGGGCGTGTTCCCCGAAGGCCTGGTGGACGATATGCAGCAGACCTTCGTCGCCGAATTGCAGTTGCTGGCCCTGGACCCGGAGGCCTGGGAACATCCGGTGCAAGTGCCGCTGCCGGCCTGGCAACAACGCGAGCGCCTGGCGGCGAATGCCACCGCCGCCCCCTTGCCCACCGGCCGCCTGCACGAAGGCCTGCTGACCATGGCCTGGGAACATCCCCACGCCCTGGCGGTGATCGATGCCAGTGGCAGCCTGACCTACGCCGCCCTCGCCGAACGTGCGCTGGCAGTGGCCGCAGCCCTGCGTAAGGCGGGGTGCAACGCGCAGGAACCGGTGGCGATCCTGATGCCCAAGGGCCTCGACCAGGTGGTGGCGGCCTACGGCGTGTTGCTCGCCGGCGCCGCCTACCTGCCCCTCGACAGCAACGCCCCGGCCGCACGCCGCGACCGTGTGCTGCGCAGCGCCAAGGTGCGGCATGTGCTGGGCCACTCCCTGGCGCAGCCACACACGCCACTGCCCGAAACGCTGCAGTGGCATGCAGTGGACCGGCTGCCCTCGGCAGACGCAGATTTCGAGCTGGTCGAGGGCAGCCCCGATGACCTTGCCTACGTGATCTACACCTCCGGTTCCACCGGAGAACCCAAGGGCGTGATGATCAGCCATCGCGCCGCGATCAATACCGTGCAAGACATCAACCGGCGCTTCGAGGTCAACGCCGATGACCGCGTACTGGGCCTGGCGCAGTTGAGTTTCGACCTGTCGGTGTATGACCTGTTCGGCCCCCTCGCCGTGGGTGGAACCCTGGTGCTGCCCGACCCGGCACGCGGTGCCGACCCGTCGCACTGGGCCGAGTTGGTGCAGCGCCATCAGGTCACGCTGTGGAACTCGGTGCCGGCACAGTTGCACATGCTCGCCGACTACCTGCACGCCGAACCCCGCCCGCTGGACAGCCTGCGCCTGGCCTTGTTGTCCGGTGACTGGATCCCGCTGAACCTGCCGCCGCAACTCCAGGGACTGCTGCCCGAACTGAAGCTGGTGGGCCTGGGCGGCGCTACCGAAGCCTCGATCTGGTCGAACCTGCACCCTATCGGCGCCATCGACCCGGCGTGGCGCAGCATTCCCTACGGCCTACCCCTGGCCAACCAGGGCTTTCGCGTACTCGACAGCCAATGGCGCGATACGCCGACCTGGGTGCCGGGTGACCTGTATATCACCGGTGTCGGCCTGGCCCAGGGCTACCTGGGCGACCCGGCATTGAGCGACGCGCGCTTCTTCCCCCACCCGCTCGACGGCCAGCGCCTGTACCGCACGGGTGACCGTGGCCGCTACCTACCGGGGGGCGAACTGGAATTCCTTGGCCGTGAAGATGGCCAGGTGAAGATTCGCGGGCATCGGGTGGAACTGGGTGAGGTCGACGCCGCACTGCTCGCTATCCCAGGCGTGGACAGCGCAGTCAGCTTGGTCAGCGGCGACTTGCTGGCGTTCGTCACCGCCGCACGCACCGAACCCGAGCCACTGCCAGGCGCGCCGTTGCTCACGGCAGTCAAGCGCTATGCCGACAGCCAGGTCGGCAGCTTCGATGCGCAACAGGTGCGCGAGTATCAGGCTGACCTGAGTGCAGCCGCATTGAGTTCGATGCTGGAGGTGCTGCTCAAGGCCGGGCTGTTCAGCGGCGAACTGGCCGAACAGGATGCGGCCACAATCCTGCACGCCTTGCAGGCCGAACCGCGCCACCACTGGCTGGTGCGCCGCTGGTTGGGCGCGCTGTGCGAGGCCGGTCTGCTGCACCACGAACACGCGCGCTATCGCCTGGCGCAGACCGCGCCCAACCCGGCGCTGGCCTGGGGCCGGGTGGAACAGGCAGTCGCCTCGGGCCTGTGCAGCCAGGCGCTACTCGACTACCAGCTCAACCATGTGTGGCAATTGCCGCAACTGCTTAAGGGCGAGGTCAACCCGTTCGACCTGCTGTTCCCCCAAGGCCAGTTGGACCTGGCATTGCAGTTGTACGGCGCAGATGCAGTGTCGCGCTACAACAACCACAGCATCGCTGCGCTGATCAACCGCCTGGCCACCCACCATGAAGGCGACGGCCCGCTACGCATCCTCGAAATCGGCGCCGGCACCGGCGCCACCAGCGCGCAGGTCATCGGCCTGCTCGACGGCCTGGAAGTCGATTACCTGTTTACCGACATGACCGCGTTTTTCCTGCCGGCGGCCAAGCAGCGCTTTGCCGAACACGCCTGGGTGCGCTACGGCGTGCTGGATATCGACCAGGACATCCGGCCCCAAGGCTTGGCCAGCAACAGCGTGGATATCGTGCTGTGCGCGGGCATGCTCAACAGCGTCAAGGACATCGACAACGCCCTCGGCCAGATCACCGAATTGCTCAGCCCCGGCGGCTGGCTGGTGTTCAGCGAACCCACCGGCGAATGGCCGCCGATCCTGCTGACCCAGGGCTTCATGATGACGCCGCTCCATGGCGACCACGACCAGGGCCGCAGCGGCCTGCGCGGCGCCGAGATCTGGCAGGCGCGGGTCAAGACCTTCGGTGGCGAATGCCTGCCCGCCCTGCCCCAGTCCGACCACCCACTGGCCCCCCTCGGTATGCAGGTATTCGCCGCCCGCTTCAAGGCCGGCGTGCAGCGCTTGAGTGTCAACAGCCTGCGCCGTGCCCTGGCCCAGCTCCTGCCGGACTACATGCTGCCAGCTCACCTGCAAGTGCTCGACCGCTTGCCGCTGACCGCCAACGGCAAGGTCGACCGCAAGACCCTGGCCGGCTGGCGCCCCGCCGCCGATGCCCAGGCGTCGAGCAGCCAGGAAGCGCCGAGCGATCCGCTCACCGCTGAGTTGTCCCGCCTGTGGGCCGAAGCCCTGGGGCTGGCGCAGATCGGCGTCGATGACAGCTTCTACGAGAAAGGCGCCGACTCGCTGATCCTCGCCCGCGTCGCCGGCCAACTGCGCGAGCAACTGCCCCAGGCCCAAAGCCTGAGCTACGACACCCTGCTGCGGCAGATGCTCAATGAGCCGAATGTCGCCGCCCTCGCGCGCCTGCTCAATCATGGCGAAACCACACCCGGCGCGATTGCCGCCAGCGGTGAAGCGCAACGCTCGTCCATCAGCAACGCGCTGGTGGTGCCGTTTGGCGGTGGCAAGGTCGGCCCGGTGCGGGTGATGTTCCATGCCGCCCTTGGCACCCTGGATTATTTCCAGCACCTGGGCCGCTCCCTGGCCGACCAGCAGGCCGGCCCGGTGATCGGCTTTGCCGTGGCCGATACCGCGCAGTACCTGGCGTTGGAGCCCAAGCGCCTGATCGAAAGCGTGGCCCAGGACTACGCCGAGCGCTTGATCGCCGACGGCCATCAACGCTTCCAGCTGATCGGTTACTGCCTCGGCGGGCTGCTGGCCACCGAGGTTGCCCGGCGCCTGCTCGAACGCGGCATGGAGGTGGTCGACCTGAGCCTGATCGACAGCATCCCGATGTTCATTGACACCGACGAAGAGCTGGCCTACGAGGCGATCTTCGTGCCCAACCTGAACCTGGACCCGGTGAAAACCGTGTTCGGCGCGCACATCGAAGACTACGACGTGTACCGCGCCATCGACCTGCTGATGGCCCGCGACAACCGCCGCGTACCCGCCGGGGCCATGGCTACCTTGAGCGGCGATCCGGGGCTGGAGGCCTTGGCGCTGGCGGTACAGCAGCAATCGGCACGTAGCCAGGAAGAACGCCTGGCCGAATACGCGCGCCTGGCCTCGGGCCAGGCCGGGGTGCCGATCGGCCCCGAACTGGTGCCGACCCTGTTCCGCGTGTGCCGCCACAGCATGCGTGCGGCGCGGTTCGACCCGCCGCCGTTCCTCGGCAACATGACCTACCTGCGCTGCCTGGAGCAGCAATCGTTCGGCATCACCGGCGGCGTCGGTCATCTGGCGGCGCCGTTCTGGGAAGACGCGTGCCTGGGCAGCTTCGAGCTTATCGACGTGCCCGGCAACCACTTCAGTGTGATCGAGCCGCCCCACGTCCACACCGTCACTGCGCACCTGCTTGAGGCCCTTCGGAAAAACTCATGACCACAGCCTTGGATACCCTGAAACGCCCGGTCAACCGCCTGATCCACCTCGGTGTGGTGTTCGCCGCCCTCGGCGCATTGGTCAACCTGGTGCCCTTTATCGGCCTCACCGAGCTGGGCCGTTTGCTGTTGGCCGGCAACGCCGACCGCCACACCCTCTGGCTGTGGGCCGCGCTGGTGGTGATCGCCCTGAGCCTGGGGTGGATAGCCAGCGGCGCGGCGCTGTGGCTGACCCATGTGGCCGACCACCGCCTGCAATCGAGCTTGCGCGAAGCCATGGTGCGCAAACTCGGGCGCGTGCCGTTGGGCTGGTACACCGACACCACCTCCGGCGCCGTGCGTAAGGTGGTGCAGGACGACCTCGAAGACCTGCACCACCTGATCGCCCACCATGCGGTGGAACTCACCGCAGCCATCGTCACACCGCTGGCGGGCTTGCTGTGGCTGGCCACGCTGAACTGGCGGCTGGCGGTGCTGGCGGTGCTGACGCTGCCCATCTACGCGGTGGCCTACACCCTGATGATGCGCGGCTTCGGCGCCAAGATGCAGTTGCTGGACAAGAGCATGACCCGGGTCAGCGCGGCGATTGTCGAGTTCGTGCACGGCATTGCCGTGGTCAAGGCGTTCGGCCAGGTCGGCCAGGCGCATCGCAGCTATCAGCAGGCGGTCAACCAGTTCAGCGAGCAGTACGCCGGCTGGGTCAAGCCGCTGCTGCGCCTGGAAGCCTTTTCCTCGATGGCCTTGAGTGTGCCGGTGATCCTGCTCGTGAGCCTGGGGGTCGGCAGCCTGTTGCTGGCGCACGGCTGGATTACCCCGCTGGAACTGTTCGCCGAAACCCTGGTGGCGGTGGTCATTCCGCAATCGCTACTGGTGATCAACCAGAGCCTCACCGCCCAGCGCACTGCCCTCGCGGCGGCCGACCGGATCGAAGCGCTGCTGGACGTCGAGGAACTGCCCACGCCCACGGTCTGCGTACAGCCGCAAGGCAGCGACATCACCTTTGAACAGGTGCAGTTTGGCTACGACCCCGAGCACCTAATCCTCAAGGGCGTCGACCTGCACTGCCCGGCCGGCAGCGTGACCGCGCTGGTCGGCGCGTCCGGTGCAGGCAAATCGACCCTGGCCAAGCTGGTGCCGCGCTTTCATGACGTCAACGCCGGCCGCATCTGCGTCGGCGGCGCCGATGTGAGCGAGATCGACCCGCGCCAGTTGTATCAACACCTGGGCTTCGTTTTACAGGACGCGCAACTGGTGCACGGCACGGTCGCCGACAACCTGCGCCTGGGCCGTCCCGACGCCAGCGACGCAGAGGTCGAGGCGGCGGCGCGCTCGGCACAGATCCATGCGCGTATCCAGGCCCTGCCCCGGGGCTATCAGTCGGTGATCGGCGAAGACGCGATCTTCTCCGGTGGCGAGGCGCAGCGCGTGTCCATCGCCCGCACCTTGCTGGCCGATACGCCGGTGCTTATCCTCGATGAAGCCACCTCCCACGCCGACCCCGAATCCGAAGCGCTGATCCAGGACGCCCTGTCGGCCCTGGCCCATGGCCGCACGGTGCTGGTGATTGCCCATCGCCTGGCGAGCATCAGCGGGGTCGACCAGATTGTCGTCCTCGACCAGGGCCGCGTGCTGGAAAGCGGTCGCCATGAGCAACTGCTGAAAGCTAACGGCGCCTATGCCCGACTGTGGCGAGCGGGTACCGAAACCCCTGTTTTGGAGATGTCCTTGTGATCCGCAGCCTTGTGACTTTACTGGGCCCGGTCCATGCCCGGCGCCTCTACCGTTACCTTGCGTGGCTGGTGACCAGTGCCGTGCTGCAAGGTCTGGCCGTGGCGCTGCTGGTGCCGATCCTGCACGCGCTGTTCGCCGGCGACCTGCCCACGACCATGGCCTGGCTGGCGGGCCTAGCGGCGATGGTGGTGCTGACCTGCATCGCCCATTACCAGCAGGCTATGAAGGGCTTTGCCCTGGCCCTGCTGGTGCTGACGACCTTGCATGATCGCCTCGGCCAGCACTTGGTCAGCCTGCCGTTGGGCTGGTTCAACTCGGAAAAGGTCGGGCGCCTGTCGCGCAGCGCCACCAGCGGCACATTGATGGTTACCGGGTTGTTTGCCCATTACCTGGGGCCGGTGGTGTCCGGGGTAGTGGTGCCGGCCACGGTGGCGCTGACCCTGTTCGTGTTCGACTGGCGCCTGGGCCTGACGGCCGTGCTGTGCGCGCCGCTGATCTACTTCACCCATCACTGGTCGGCCGCCGCCATCGGCAGCAACGATGCGCGGGTGGAAGCCGCTGCGACCCTGGCCGGCAACCGAGTGGTGGAGTTCGCCCGCTACCAGCAAGTGCTGCGGGCGTTTGGCCGCACCCAGGACGGCTACGCGCCGTTGCAGGCGGCTAACCGGGCGCAAAAGCTGGCGGGCGGTTCGATGCTGTCGCAAACCTTTCCCAAACTGCTGGCCGGCGGCTTGACCGTGCAACTGGCCTTCGCGTTGCTGGTGGGCGTGGGCATTGCTCTGGCGGCCCACGGTGAAATCGATGCAATCCAGCTGGTCGCCCTGCTCGCCCTGGCGGCGCGGTTTGTCGGGCCACTGGCCGAAGCCGCGGCACGCAGCGGCCTGTTGCGCATGGCCGGCAACGATCTGGATCATCTGGTGGGCATTCTGCGTGAGCCGCCGCTGCCCGAACCCGCCGTCAGCCAGCCCTTGTCGGCACCCGGCAGCCTGGCCTTCGACCACGTGAGCTTCGCCTACCCCAGTGGCCCGACGGTGTTGCGCGACCTGACATTCAACGCACCGGCCCATTCGATGACCGCGATTGTCGGCGCTTCGGGCTCGGGCAAGACTACCGTCACCCGCCTGCTAATGCGCTTTTTCGATACCACGGAGGGCAGCGTCAAGGTCGGCGGCGTGGACGTGCGCGAGCTGTCCAGCGAGGCGCTGATGGCGCAACTGTCGTTGGTGATGCAGGACGTGTACCTGTTCGACGACAGCCTCGAAGCGAATATCCGCGTGGGCAGCCCGGACGCCAGTGCACGCGAAGTCGCCGAAGCGGCACGGCTGGCCGGCGTCGATGAAATTGTCGCGCGCCTGCCCCAGGGCTGGAACACGCCGGTGGGCGAAGGCGGCGCATCGTTGTCCGGGGGTGAACGCCAGCGCGTGTCCCTGGCCAGGGCGTTGCTCAAGCGTGCGCCCATCGTGCTGCTGGACGAAGCCACCGCCGCGCTCGATCCGCACAACGAAGCCTTTGTACAAGCCGCGATTCGCAGACTGATGCAAAGCTCGACGGTGCTGGTGATCGCCCATCGCTTGCCGACCATCATGGCTGCCGACCAGATCCTGGTGCTGGACGCAGGTCGTCTGGTGGAGTCCGGCACCCACGCGCACCTGCTGGGCCTCAATGGCCGCTATGCCGGGTTCTGGCACGACCGCCAGCGCGCCAGCGGCTGGCGGCTGAATGCGCAGGCCCAGCCATGCTGATCGGGGTGCTGGGCGCCAGTGGCGACGTCGGCCTGGCCAGCGCGCAAGCCTTGTTGAGCCTGGGCCTGCACCACCTGCGCCTGGGCGGGCGTGACCCGCATAAGGGCGCACGCTGCCTGGCGCGGCTCCAGCAGCAATGGCCCGATGCACGGCTGGACTGGACCGCCGTGGACTTCAACGACGGGCCAGCCCTGGCCGCGTTCGCCCGCGGCTGCGACGTACTGCTCAACTGCGCCGGCCCGTCCTGGCGCGTGGCGGACCGTGCCGCGCAGGCAGCGTTGAAAGCCGATGCGCATTACGTCGACGCAGCCGGCGATATACAGCTCGACTCGGCTCAATGGCGCGGACGTAGCGCGGTGCTTGGCGCGGGCCTGCAACCGGGACTCACCGGCCTGCTGCCGCGCTGGCTGGCCGCGCAGGCGTTCACCCGAGTGCAGAGCCTGACCAGCTATTTCGGCCTGCGTGACCAGTTCACGGCGGTCGCCGCCGACGACTTCCTGCAAGGTGCGGTGGACGGCTCCAGCGAGCCTCTGGCGGCCTGGCACAACGGCCGTTGCAGTCACGTACTGAGACGGCAAAGGAATGTGCGGCTGCCATGTTTCTCCGGCCCGGTGCACGTGCTGCCGTACTTGAACCTTGAAGGTGAACGCCTGGCCAGGGACCTGCACCTGGAGACAGGCCAGTGGTTCAGCGTGATCACCGACGGCCATGTGCTCAAGGCCCTCGACCAGGCACACAACCTGCCGCGCGTCGAAGCGGTGCAACGCTTATGCACGGCCAGCCAGCTGGACCTCAGCGGCCAGGCACCCTTCGTCACGTTGTTGCTGCAACTCGATGGCTTCTGCGACGGGCAGACGCGCACCCGCAGCCTGGTACTTAGCGGCGCGGGCAATGCGGCGCTGACCGGGGCAATGGCGGCAGCCACGGTGGTGAGTGTGCTGGAAGGCGAAATATTCACCGGCTGCCATTACGCCGCGCAAGCATTGCCGCCCGCCGCCAGCCTTGAGCGCCTGCAACGCACCTCGGCGATCCGCACGCTTAACCTGCTTGACCACCCCCTCGAACACCTGCACCACGCCGAAGAAGGCTGCCTATGAACACCGCCCTGAAAGAGCTGGAACAGTTGAGCCTGGGCGTCATGGCCGACGTGCTGCTGCACACCCAGGCCTTGCCGGTGCAGGTCTGGCGAACAGCCGAACACCTCAACCAAGCGCTCGGCACGGCACCGCGCCATGCCTGGATTGTACGGCGCTGGCTGGCGGCGTTGTCGCGTGTCGGAGCCGTACGTGAGGACAGCGAACGGTTTGCCTGGTACGGCACGCCACCGCAGGCAGCCGTCAGCGATTTGCCAAGGTTGTATGCCGAACTGGGCTTCCCGCAGAGCATGGCGCAAGTGCATGCCCAGGTCATCGAGTGCCTGCCCGAGTTGCTGCGCGACCACATTGCCCTGGCGCCTTTGCTGGTGCTCGCCGGAGACCCCGTGAAGGTACTCGGTGCGTACCAGCACAACCACTTCACCGCCGCGATCAACCAGGCGCTGGCGGCCCGTGCGCGGGAAGCCGGTGTGGCCGGCGAGGTGCTGCAGGTGCTGGAACTCGGCGGCGGCGCCGGTTGCACCACCCGCGCCGTGTTGGCAGCCCTAGAAGACCGCGAAAAGGCCTATCGTTTCACCGACCTCAGCTCACTGTTCACCGGCGCGACCCAGCGCCAGTTCCGCCTGGAGCCGGGCCTGCAATTCAGCCTGCTCGACCTGGACCGCGACTTCAGCGAACAAGGCATCGAGCCCCATAGCCAGGACCTGGTGATCGCCGGCAACGTGCTGCACAACGCCCGCGACCTGCCGCGCAGCCTGGCGCGAATCCGGGCCTGCCTGCGCGACGGCGGCACCTTGCTGTTCAGCGAATCCATCGCCGACAACCCGCCGATGCTGACCTTCATGCACCTGTTGTTATCACCGCCTGCCGGCGCCCCGCTGCGGGTCACGGATGAGGTGTTCATGGCACCCGACGCCTGGCGCCAGGCCTTGCACGCCTCGGGCTTCGAGCTACTAGACGTATGGCCCGCCGCGACCGACCCGCTGGCCGCCGCCGGGCAACATCTGTTCCATGCCACAGGAGTTTGCTGATGAACGTCGACACCCTGCTGATCGACCTGCCCGCCGCGCCCTGGCAACTGCCTGCGTTTACCGACCTGGGCGTTCATCAGTTGGCTCCCGCGCGGTTGCTGGCCGTGCTCGAACGCCAGCGCCCCGCCGTAGTGATAATGAGCGCCGAACAGCTGGAACGCCTACTGGATTTCCCCGCACTGGCCATGAGTGATCTCAGCCACCTGCAACAGCTGCTGTTCGTCAGCACTCGGTCGGGTGACTGGCAGCTCGCGGAGCGTGCGGCGGCGCAACTCGATTGCAGCGTCCAGGGTTTCACAGAGCAATGGCACAACCTGGCCAGAGTCAAGCTTGCGCATCAACGCTGGCGCGAGCGCGCCCTCGGCCATCCCCAGGTAAGTGCCGTTGCCCTGCACGGCCAGACGCTGTTCGCGTTGCCGCATCCCTGCGCCATCACACCGATAGACGATCACCTGGCCGCGACCGAGGCCGCCCTCGACCAGCAATTTGACGCCGCGCAACTGGTCGAGGCAGTGCGACTCAATGATCGACTGGGCCACACCGCGCTGCTGTCGATGCTCAACGGGCTGGAACATTGTGGGCTGCTGCCGGCACCGCTCAATGACGTCGCCCAAGCCCTGGCCCATGCCGGCATTGCACCGGGTCACCGCCCCTTGATTGCGCGCTGGCTGGATGTGCTGCAATCACAAGGCCTGTTGCAGCGTGAAGCGGATCGGTTGCAACCCACCCTCGACGCCAGCACCTGGAGCGATGCGGCGCTGGAACTCAGTTGGGCACAGCTGACGCAGGACTGGGCGCGCAACACCGGCGGCAGCGGCACCCTCGACTACGCACGGGACAATGCGCGCCAGTTGCCGTCGCTGATGCGCGGTGAATGTGCGGCGGTACACCTGCTGTTTCCCGAGGGCCGCACCGAACGCGCGGTGGAGTTGTACCGCGAAAGCCTGGCGGCGCAGTACCAGCACCGTGCAGTAGCCCACTGGATCGGCGCCTGGGCAGCACGCCAACCGGCCGGTGTGCCATTGCGCGTGCTGGAAGTCGGCGCCGGCACCGGTTCCACCACTCAGGCGGTGTTGCCCACTTTGGCCGGCATAGCGGTGGACTACCTGTGCACCGACGTGTCGCGCTACTTCAGCGAACAAGCCGCTGAGCGTCTCCAGGACTGGCCATGGGTGCGCCACGGCGTGTTCGATATCGACCGCCCGGCCCTGGGCCAGGGCTATCCAAGCCAGACCTGGGACCTGATCGTCGCCGGTGGCGTGCTGAATGCCGCCCGCGACACCGAACGCTCCCTGGCCATCCTGCTCGCCTTGCTCAAGCCGGGCGGCTGGCTGGTATTCAGCGAACCGACGCAGGAGGGATTCTGGGTGATGGCCTCCCAGGCCTTCATGCTCAACCAGGCCAGCGACGAGCGCCAACTCAGCAGTGCCACCTTCCTCGACCTGACCCAGTGGCAAAGCGCACTGGCCCGGGTTGGGTTCCACGGCAACCGCAGCCTACCCGCCGCCACACACCCGCTGGCGAGCCTGGGCCATCGCGTGTTCGTGGCCCAGGTGCCGGCCCAACGTCTGAGCCGCGCAGCACTGGCGGCCCACCTCGAAGACCCCGAACTGCAGCTTGAGCTGCTCGACCATTTGCCCGACCTCAACACTGCCAAGGACTTGCCATGACCCCGCTGGCCTACCCCTTCAACCGCTTCACCGACCTGGAACTGGCCGAGCCCTACCGCCATGCCCAGCAGGCTCCGGGGCTGTTGCGCATCCAGATGCCCATCGGCGCCCCGGCCTGGCTCGCCACCCGCTATGACGACGTGCGCCTGGTCCTGGGCGACCGGCGTTTCAGCCGCAGCGAAGCGTTTCGCCGCGACGATAGCCCGCGTGCCTTCCCGCGCATCGCCGGCGGCATCGTGATGATGGACCCGCCGCAGCTCACGCGAATCCGCTCGCGCGCCGCCCAGGCCTTCACCCGGCGCCGCGTCGAAGCCCTGCGCCCCCATGCCCGCGACTACGCCCACCAGTTGATCGACAGCATGCTCGCCGCCGGCCCGCCCGCCGACCTAGTCAACGACTACGCCTTGCCGCTGCCCCTGGCACTGATCTGCGAGCTGCTCGGTGTGCCGATGCAGGACCGTGATCGCTTCAAGGTGTGGAACGATTCACTGCTGTCGACCCGCGCCGAAGACGCGGCTCAGACCCAACGTCACCTGGGCGAACTGGCCGCGTATATCAAAGGCCTGGTGGCCGAGCGCCGACGCGAATCGCGCGATGATTTCATGACCGCCCTGACCCAGGCCGACGAAAAAGGCGAGTCCCTCAACGAGGAGCAATTGCTGCTGTTGTGCATCGCGATCCTGGTCGCCGGTTACGAGGGCAGCGCCTCGCAGATCCCCAATTTCATGCAGGTGCTGCTGGATAACCCTGCGCAGTGGCAACAGCTCAAGGCCGATCCCGAGCAGATACCGCAGGCAGTCGAAGAGCTGCTGCGCTACATCCCTCTGGCCTCGGCGGCGATGTTTGTGCACTACGCGCTGGAAGACATTCAGGTCGGTGAAACCCTGGTACGCCGGGGCGAGGCAGTGTTCGCCTCCATCGGCGCCGCCAACCATGACCCGGCACGCTTTGAAGACCCGCAGGCGCTGGACCTGCAACGTGATGCCAGCGGCCATTTCGGCTTCGGCCACGGCCTGCATCACTGCATCGGTTCGGCCCTGGCGCGGGTGGAATTGCAGGAGGCGCTGCACGCCCTGGTGGTGCGCCTGCCCGGCCTGCAACGCTGCGGCGAGGAGCAATGGAAGACCGCGACGTTCTTTCGCGGCGTTCACTGCCTGCCGGTAACCTGGTCATGAGCCGCGCGCCTGCACGCAAACGCGTGATCGTCGCCGGCACCGCGTTTGGCCGCATCTACCTGCAAGCCCTGGCGCGCGCCCATGCCGACTATGAACTGGTGGGCATCCTGTCACGGGGCAATGCCTACTCACGAGCCTGCGCCAATCACTATGGCGTGCAGCTGTACGAGGCCGTCGAGCAGGTGCCGGATGACGTCGACATCGCATGCGTGGTGGTGCGCTCCGGCGCTACCGGTGGCGCCGGCAGCGATCTGGCCCAGCAACTGTTACGGCGCGGCATCCACGTGCTGCAGGAACACCCGGTGCACCACCGCGAAATCGCCGCGTGCATGCAGGCCGCACGCCAGGGCCAGGCGGCCTATGCGGTGAACACGCTGTACCCGAATATCCTGGCGATACGGCGTTTTCTCGCCGTGGCCGACTACCTGCGTGAACAGCAGGGGCTGGCCTATATCGACGCGGCCTGCAACAGCCAGGTGGCCTACCCGCTGCTGGACATTCTCGGGCGCCTGGCCGGTGGCCTGCGGCCCTGGGTGTTCGCGGCGCCGGCTGCCGGAGTCGGGGCGCAACCCTTCACGCGACTCAATGCCAGTTTCAACGGTGTGCCGATCAGCCTGCGCATCCAGAACCAGGTCCATCCGCAGGACCCGGACAACCACTCCTTCCTGCTGCACCGCCTCGAAGTGGGCTGCGAAGCCGGCGTACTGAGCCTGTGCGACACCCACGGCCCAGTGCTGTGGAACCCACGCCTGCACGCTCCACGGGACAGCACCGACCGCCTGATCATGGCCGGCCTCGGCAGCAAACACCTCGCTGGGCCGACCATGGCGTTACTCGACCCGCAAATCCCGACGAGCTACCACCAAGTGTTCAACCAGGTCTGGCCCGACGCAGTCACCGTCGCTCTTGGCGAGTTGTGTCGCGACATCGACGAACCCGCGCGTCGCCTGCGCAGCGGCGTGTGGGCCACCGAGGTGTCGATGGCCTGGCGCGAAATGAACAGCCTGATCGGTATGCCTGAACTGATCGAGCCTCCGGTGCCGCGTGCGCTGCCACTGGCCGACCTCCACGCCCGTGCCGACGCCGTGCAACCCCCTTGCGGTGACAACACCGCCCAACTGCTGGGAGCCTTGCCGTTTTGAACACTGCCCAATCCCAGTCCACTTGCAGCCATGTGTTGCTGTGGGTGCGCGACTTGCAACAGGCTGTGGCGAATTTCCGCGCCGCAGGCTTCGAGGTCACTTACGCCACCGCCGAAGCCAGCGCGCAACACGCGCATATCTGGTTCAGCCAGGGGCCGATCATCGAACTGCTGACCACGCCACGTCATGCCTGGCTGTTCAAGTGGCCCATCGACTGCCTCGCCGGCCGTGGTGCCGGGCGGCGCATGCTGCGCTGGGCCGCCCAGGGCGAAGGCTTCTGCGACCTAGCCCTGCTGTGTGACGACCCGGCACTGGCACCGCGCCTCAAGGGCCTGGCGGCCTGCGGCGTGAGCATGGGGCGCACGGTGAACTGGCGGCGCACCTGTGCCGATGGCAGCCAAACGCGCTTTCGGTTCGTGTACCCGCGCCATGACCGACTGCCGTTCCTAGTCACGCCCTATACGCCGTCCCAGCACCCCGCGTGCAGGGTTCACCCCAACGGCGCCACCGGGCTGGCCGCGATTCACCTGGGCGTGCACCCCGACGACCACACCGCCCTCAACCTGCTGGCCGGCGACGACCCGCTGCTGCGTCTGCAACCAGCCACGCACACCGGCGTACAGGCGGTGCAAATCACCGGCCTTACGCACCCGCTGAATTTGCACGGCGCCCAGTTGCTGGGCTGCCCGACTGCCCAAGGAGATTGCCATGCTTGATGGATGCACTGACTGGCCCGACGACTTTATCCGCCGCTACCGCGAGCAAGGCTACTGGCGCGGCGCGCCCTTGGGCGAACTGCTGCGCGAGCAGGCCCGGCGCACGCCGCACAAGGAAGCCCTGGTGGACGGCACCCGGAGCTGGAGCTACGCCGAGCTCGACCATCAGGCCGACCGCCTGGCCGCAGGCCTCGCCGACCGCGGGCTGGTCGCCGGCCAGCGGGTGCTGGTGCAGCTGCCGAATATCGCCGAATTCTTCAGCCTGACCTTCGCCCTGCTGCGCCTGGGCGTCATCCCGGTGTTTGCGCTGCCGGCCCATCGCGAACATGAACTGGCGCACCTGGCGCACCTCAGCCAGGCGGTGGCCTATGTGATTGTCGATCAGCATCTGGGCTTCGACTATCGCCCGTTGGCGCGCACGCTGCGTGAGCAAGTGCCGAGCCTGCAACAGGTATGGGTGGTCGGCGCAGCCGAGGAATTCGTGCCGCTGGCGCAGTGCGTCGCCAGCCCGCGCGAACTGCCTGCCCCCGACTCGCGGGAAGTCGCAGTGCTGCTGTTGTCCGGCGGCACTACCGGCCTGCCCAAGCTGATCCCGCGGACCCATGACGACTACGCGTGCAATGCGCGTCTGGCGGCCCAGGCGTGTGGTTTCGATGCTGATACCCGTTACCTGGCCGCGCTGCCGGTGGCGCACAACTTCCCCCTCGCCTCCCCCGGTGCGCTGGGCGTGTTCAGTGTCGGCGCCACCCTGGTGCTGGCGCCGGAACCGAGCCCGGACACCGCCTTCGAACTAATCGAACACGAACGCATCACCCACACCGCCTTGATCCCGCCGCTGGTGTTGTTGTGGCTGGAAGTCGCGCAATGGGCCGATAACGACCTGAGCAGCCTGCAATGGCTGCAAGTCGGCGGCGCACGGCTCAAGGCCGAGATCGCCGCGCGCATCCGCCCGGCCCTGGGCTGCGGGCTGCAACAGGTGTACGGCATGGCCGAGGGTTTGCTGTGCTTTACGCCACTGGATGATCCGCAGGCGCTGGTGTTCGACACCCAGGGGCTGCCGCTGACCGCCGACGACGAGATCCGCATCGTCGACCCCGACGACCTGCCGGTACCGCCCGGCACCGTCGGTGAATTGCTGGTGCGCGGCCCCTACACCATTCGCGGCTATTACAACGCCGTCGAGCAGAACCAGCGCGCGTTTACCGCCGACGGTTTTTACCGCAGCGGCGACCTGGTGCGGCGCCTGCCCGAGGGGCATTTGATCGTCGAGGGACGCAGCAAGGATGTGATCAATCGTGGTGGCGAGAAAATCCCCGTGGAAGAGATCGAGAACCTGCTACTCGGCCATCCGCTGATTCGCGATGTTGCGCTGGTGGCCCTGGCCGACGAGTTGCTGGGGGAGCGCAGCTGCGCCTGTGTGCTGGCCCAGGGCGAGCGGGTCGACCTGGCGTCGATCAACGCCTGGCTGCGCGAACGCGGGCTGGCCGCCTACAAGTTGCCGGATCGCTTGCAGGTGCTGCGCGAGTTCCCGTTGACGCGCCTGGGCAAGGTCAACCGCAAGGCCCTGGCGGAGCAGGTGCTGGCGCTATGAGCGGCACTGCATCGCCCTGGCTGCGCGTGCTGCGAGAAAGCGAACAGGCCAGGGCCCGCCTGGTGTGCCTGGCCCATGCCGGAGGCAGCGCGAGTTTTTTCCGCCCGTGGCTGGCGCACCTGCCGGGGGATATCGACCTGCTGGCGGTGCAGTATCCGGGGCGTGAAGAGCGTTTCAATGAGGCGCATATCCCGTGCCTGGACAGCATGGCCGGACACATTGCCGGAGCGCTGCACGCCCTGCCCGCCCGGCCCTTGCTGCTGTTCGGCCACAGCATGGGCGCGGCGCTCGCCTACGCCGTGGGGGTGCGCCTGCAAGCGGCAGGTTCTGGAGCCGCCCATGTGTTCATCTCGGGCCACGCGCCTCCACACCGGCAACCGCCCAGTGACCTGCACCGCCAGGACGACGCCGCGCTGGTCGCCGACATCCTACGCCAGGACGCCGACGCTGCTGGTCTGTGGGCCAACCCGCAACTGCGCGCGCTGTTCCTGCCGACCCTGCGCAGCGACTACCAGGCCATCGAAACCTGGCGCCCGACGCACCTCGCCCCCCTCGCGGCGCCACTCGACGTGCTGCTGGCGCGCGATGACGCAGAAGTCAGTCTCGAACAGGCCCGCGCCTGGGCCGACCTCAGTGACCACACCCCGGATATCCGCCTGTTCGACGGCGACCACTTTTACCTCAAGCATCAGCCGCGACCGGTGATCCATCACCTATTGCAACGCACCACCTACCTTCAGGGAGACTCGGTATGAAAACCCCGGAACACTGCACTGGCCTTTCGGACATTCGTCATGCCATCGACAGCCTCGACCAGCAGATCATTGACGCCCTAGGCCTGCGCATGCACTACGTCAAGGCCGCCTCCGCGTTCAAGCCCGACCAGGCCAGCATCGCCGCACCGGAGCGCGTCGCGGCGATGTTGCCGCAACGCCGGCAATGGGCGCAGGCCGTCGGGCTGGACGGTGAGTTTATCGAAGGGCTGTTCAACCAGATCATCCACTGGTATATCGCCGAGCAGACCGCCTTCTGGCTGCAGAAAAAGAGCAAGGTCGTATGAACGCGGCCGAGTTGCTCAAGGTGTTCCAGACCGCGCATCAGCGCGCGGTGGCGTATCAACGGCCGGTCATCGCAGTCGCCGCGCACGCCGCGCCGACGCTGGAGGCCCAGGCCCTTTACGAAGCCCATCGGCAGGGGTTCTTTTGGTGCGCGCACTCGCCGGACCTGACGCTGTTCGGCCTGGGCTGCGCCTGGCAGATCGAGGCCAGCGGCCCCCAGCGCATGCTCGAAGTGGACCGCCAATGGTTCGCACTGTGCGCCGACGCGGTGATCGACGGGCCCAAGGCACCGTTGCTGCTGGGTGGCATGCGCTTCGATGAACAGCGGCCGTGCGCGCCACATTGGGCCGCCTTCGCTGACGCCAGTTTTCATCTGGCCCATTGGCTGCTCAGCGAAGACGCCGACGGCCGCTGGCTGCGCTGCCAGCGGGTGGTCAAACCAGACAGCGACCCGGCGGCATTGACCCACGACAGCCTGGCGGCCTATGCGCAACTGCTCAACCCGCCCGCCTCGACGACCACTGCGCCCAACGTCATCGAACGCAACGCGCTGCCTTCCCACCAATGGCAGGGTAAGGTCGGTACGGCGTTGCAGGCCATTTCAGGCGGCGACTTGAAAAAAGTGGTGTTGGCGCGGCATATCGAGTACCAGTTGGACGCGCCACTCGACAGTGGTGCAGTGATGCAGCGACTGCACGCACGACGCAACGCGTCCCACCTGTTCGCGCTGCACCGTGGCGAGCATTGTTTCATGGGTGCCACCCCCGAAAGACTGCTCAGTTGTCAGGAGGGTCACCTGACCACCCATGCCCTGGCAGGCAGCGCGCGACGTGGCATTACCGCCGACGAGGATCACGCTATCGGTGTACGGTTACTGGCCGATCCCAAGGAACAACATGAACACCGACTGGTGGTGCAGACCATCACCCAAGCCTTGGACGGCAAGGTCAATGACCTCCAGGCCGCGTCATGCCCCCACCTGCTGAAGCTGGCCACCGTGCAGCACCTGAGCACGCCGATAACGGCGCAACTCAACCCAGACAAGCGTTTGCTGGACGGTATACAGGCGCTGCACCCAACGCCGGCGGTGGGTGGATTGCCAAGTGCGACAGCTATGAATTTCATCCGTCGCCACGAAGGTTTCGACCGGGGCTGGTATGCGGCCCCTGTGGGCTGGCTGGACTCAAAGGGCAATGGAGATTTCCTGGTAGCTTTGCGTTCGGCGCTGATCATCGCAAAAAACTGTCATTTGTTCGCGGGGTGCGGGATTGTTAATGGCTCTTGGCCTGCCGATGAGTATGAGGAAACCCAAATCAAGCTTGCCAGCATGGAGCATGCATTATTGCTCTTCCCACGCTAGTCAATAACGTAGGAACGAAGCTTGGCTACCACTGAACAATGTACCATTCGATAACGACGACAATCTCTTTGGAGTACGTGTCTAACTTAAGTGATTGTTCTCCTAAGCCCTAAAGCGACTGATCATACTTCTGAACTCACCCAATTCCAGTATGGAGGTACACTGAAAGCCATCCGAATCCAGCTTGGTCTCTGTCCGAAATCGCCATTCTCGATCACTCGTACATCCGGTGCGAATGGGGGAAAAAATGGGGGAAAAAGTCATTTATTTCGAACTTGAATCATTGTGCTAGAGCCCAGTCAAAATGTTTTTTGGCGACCCTGATAGCCTTTGAAAAGGTTGCCGACCGCCATGAGTGACGGTCAGAAGCACTAAGACTCACCCTACGCGTTCAGGCCAATCCAGCCATGGATGCCCACATAGAGACCGACGCCGATAATCAGCGCACTGGACAGATAAGGTGCGCGACGAGCAACGGCGCCCATCCAGGGCCAGCGGTTAGAGGCCTGCTTGGCGCCAATAGCTGCCGCAGCGCCGACGGTTACCAGGGTAAGCGCCAGGCCAATGCTGAAGCACAGGACGAGCACGCCACCCAAGGTGACTTCCTTGATCTGAAGGCAGAGCAGTAGAACGGTAATGGCCGCTGGGCAAGGAATGAGCCCACCCGTCAAGCCAAACATGATGATCTGTCCCGTCGTGACTTCACGGTTGGCGAAACGCTTGCGGATATCGGTGGCATGGGCACGCTCATGCGCATCCTGATAACCATCAATCGACAGTTCCAAGCCTTCCCGTTCGCCATGGACGTGCCCGTGATGATGTTCCTGGCATTCCAGGTCGTCATCATGGGAGTGACCGGCATGCTCGCCGTGATGATGATCATCACCTTGCTCGAACTTGAACATCTGCTCACCGCGCCAAGAACGCCACAGCATCCAAAGCGCAATCGCGATGATCAGTGCAGAAGACGCGAGCTGGAAGTAAGGCTCGGTAGTTTGAGCATCCAGGCCTTTGCCCAGGTACATACCGCCGATGGCAACCAACCAAACCACGGCAGTGTGCGACAGCGTAGCGGCCAGGCCCAATAAAACGGCCTGCTTTACCGAGCCGCGGATGGCCACGATGAAGGCCGCCATCATGGTTTTTGAATGACCTGGTTCCAGCCCATGCAGAGCACCGAGCAGAATTGCGCTCGGAAAGTACAGCCAGGCGTGCGAGCCACCCTGCTGCAAGACTTCAGCGAAGTTAGGCATGTCAGACCTAGAGGTACTTGGTGATTTTCTTGAAGGCTTCTAACGGGCCACGCTCGCCATTATTCAGGGCCGAGACGGTATCCTCCAGACAGTGATCAATGTGATCCTGGATGAGCGTTCGCTTGGCCTGGCACACCGCTTTCTCCACAGCATGCAGCTGCTGAGCAATGTCGACGCACTCACGACCGTCTTCAATCATGGTGATGATGCTGCGCAGGTGACCGTCCGCCCTTTTGAGGCGCTTGATGATCGCCTCGTGGCTCTGGTGGATGTGGCGGTGATTGTGCTCGTGCTCGCTCATGGTTTAGGCCTCAGGCCTCAATGAATTACGCCGGCACCATATCCCCCAGGGGGGATATGGTCAAACGTATTGCATTGATGAGAACCCGTCGACATACCCTGCAGGTGATGCGCTGCGCTACTCATCTCCTTGTTCGCCAATTTTCTTGATGGCGCGCCCTCTTCGCTTGCCGCGTCTTTGCATTCCTCGCAACAGTCCTTTGTCATCAATACTATTGATAGCTACCTAACGAAAGCCCCATTCTAGAGGGCTTGGTTCGCGCTTATATCATTCCGAATGATAGTTACCTTTGTTTCATTCGATTCGTGAGAGAGCACATCGCCGAGCATGATCCGCCCATCTCAAATACATTGGCGGATGCACCTCATGGAACAGTCACTCAAACATTTGCGCTATCCCCTGGCCATTTTGGCCGTGATGGTGATAAGCGCATGCGGCAAGACCCCTGACCAAGCGGCCGCCATGCCAGCCAGTAAAGTCAGCGTTGCCAAGGTCCTTGAACAGCCCGTCAACGAATGGGACGAGTTCACCGGTCGCCTGGAAGCGCCGGAAACCGTGCAGATTCGTCCTCGGGTTTCCGGCCAGATCGATCAGGTTGCCTTCACCGAAGGAGCCTTGGTCAAGAAAGGCGAGTTGCTGTTCCAAATCGACCCGCGTCCGTTCCAGGCCGAAGTCCGCCGCCTTGAAGCCCAGTTGCAACAAACCCGCGCAGCAGCAAGCCGCAGCGATAACGAAGCCCAGCGCGGCGAGCGCCTGCGTCAGAGCAACGCGATTTCCGCCGAACTTGCCGACTCCCGTACCTCCGCTGCCCAGGAAGCCCGCGCTGCTGTCGCTGGCATTCAGGCGCAACTGGACCTGGCCAAGCTGAACCTGAGCTTCACCCGCGTCACCTCGCCCATCAGCGGCCGTGTCAGCCGTGCCGACATCACTGCCGGCAACCTGGTGACCGCTGATGTCACTTCGCTTACCAGCGTGGTGTCTACCGATAAGGTCTACGCCTACTTCGACGCCGATGAACGCGTGTACCTCAAGTACACCGAGCTGGCCCGCCAGGGCCGCCGTGGCGCCACCACCCCGGTATACCTGGGCCTGTCCAATGAAGACGGCAACCCGCATCTGGGCCAGATGAATTTTGTCGACAACCAGGTCAACCCGGCGACCGGCACCATTCGGGGTCGAGCAGTCTTTGATAACACCGACGGGCGCTTCACCCCAGGCCTGTACGCACGCCTGAAACTGGTAGGCAGCGGCACCTACTCTGCCGTACTGATCAACGACGAAGCAGTCGGTACCGACCTTGGCAAGAAGTTCGTGCTGGTGATGGATGCCGACAACAAGTCGTCGTACCGCGCCGTGGAATTGGGTCCGAAGATCGAAGGCTTGCGCATCGTGCGCAGCGGCCTGAACAAGGACGACACCATTATCGTCAAGGGCCTGCAGCGGGTTCGCCCGGGATCGCCGGTCGCCCCGGAAACCATCCCGATGGCCAGCAAGGAAACCCTCGCCGCATTGGCACAACAACGACAAGCGCTTGAAGCCAGCAACCTGGAGCAAGTGACGCCGGATAAATCCGCGCCCAAGCTCGCAAGCGTCGCGACTCCACGCGGTTAAGGGATAACACTCAAGATGAATTTTTCCCAGTTCTTCATTTCGCGGCCGATCTTCGCAGCGGTGCTCTCGCTGTTGATCCTGATCGCCGGGTCGATTTCATTGTTCCAATTGCCGATCAGTGAATACCCGGAAGTGGTGCCGCCGACCGTAGTGGTACGCGCCAACTTCCCGGGCGCCAACCCGAAAGTCATCGGTGAAACCGTTGCCGCGCCGCTGGAACAAGCCATTACCGGCGTCGAGAACATGCTGTACATGTCCTCGCAGTCGACGGCCGACGGCAAGATTACCCTGACCATCACCTTCGCCCTCGGCACCGACCTGGATAATGCCCAGGTCCAGGTCCAGAACCGCGTCACCCGGACCCAGCCCAAGCTGCCCGAAGAAGTGACCCGGATCGGTATCACCGTGGACAAGGCTTCCCCCGACCTGACCATGGTTGTGCACTTGACCTCGCCGGACAAGCGCTACGACATGCTCTACCTGTCCAACTACGCCTTGCTCAATATCAAGGATGAGTTGGCGCGCCTGGGCGGTGTCGGTGACGTGCAATTGTTCGGCATGGGCGACTACTCCCTGCGGGTATGGCTCGATCCGAACAAGACCGCTTCGCGTAATTTGACGGCCACCGATGTGGTCACCGCGATCCGCGAGCAGAACCGTCAAGTGGCCGCCGGTGCCCTCGGCACGCCGCCTGCGCCGAATGCCACCAGCTTCCAGTTGTCGGTCAACACTCAGGGCCGCCTGGTTACTGAGGAAGAGTTCGAGAACATCATCATTCGCGCAGGCGATAACGGTGAAATCACCCGTTTGAAAGACATCGCACGTGTGGAGCTGGGTTCCAGCCAATACGCTCTGCGTTCGTTGCTCAATAACCAACCGGCGGTGGCGATCCCGATCTTCCAGCGACCGGGCTCCAACGCTATCGAGATCTCCAACGAAGTGCGCGACAAGATGGCGCAGCTTAAACAAAGCTTCCCCGAAGGCATGGACTTCAGCATCGTTTATGACCCAACCATCTTCGTGCGTGGCTCCATCGAGGCTGTGGTACACACCCTGTTCGAAGCGCTGATCCTTGTGGTGCTGGTGGTGATCCTGTTTCTGCAGACCTGGCGCGCCTCGATCATCCCGCTGGTCGCGGTGCCGGTATCCTTGATCGGTACCTTTGCGGTCATGCACCTGTTTGGCTTCTCCCTCAACGCGCTGTCGCTGTTCGGGTTGGTATTGGCCATCGGTATCGTGGTGGACGACGCCATCGTGGTGGTGGAGAACGTCGAGCGAAACATCGGCCTGGGGCTTAGCCCAGTGGAGGCCACCAAGCGCGCCATGCGTGAAGTGACCGGCCCGATTATCGCCACGGCACTGGTGCTGTGTGCGGTGTTTATCCCGGCGGCCTTTATCAGCGGTTTGACCGGGCAGTTCTATAAGCAGTTCGCCTTGACCATTGCCATCTCGACAGTGATCTCGGCCTTCAACTCGCTGACCTTGTCCCCTGCCCTGGCCGCCGTGTTGCTGCGCAGCCATGACGCACCGAAAGATCGCTTCTCGAAAATCCTCGACGGGATCTTCGGTAGCTGGCTATTCCGTCCTTTCAACCGCTTCTTCGACCGCGCAAGCGGTGGCTACGTCCGCACCGTGGGCCGGGTTATCCGTGGCAGCGGTATTGCGTTGTTCCTGTATGCCGGTCTCATGGTGCTGACCTGGTTCGGTTTTGCCCACACCCCGACTGGCTTCGTCCCGGCTCAGGACAAGCAATACTTGGTGGCCTTCGCTCAGTTGCCGGACGCCTCCAGCCTGGACCGCACCGAAGACGTGATCAAGCGCATGTCTGACATCGCCCTGAAACAGCCTGGCGTGGAAAGCGCCGTGGCGTTCCCTGGCCTGTCGATCAATGGCTTCACCAACAGCTCCAACAGCGGCATCGTCTTCGTGACCTTGAAGCCGTTCGATGAGCGCAAGGATGCGAGCATGTCAGCCGGTGCAATTGCTGGCGCGTTGAACGGCAAGTACAGCGACATCCAGGAAGCCTACATGGCGATCTTCCCACCGCCGCCGGTACAGGGCCTGGGCACCATCGGTGGGTTCCGCCTGCAAGTCGAAGACCGTGGCAACCTGGGCTATGAAGAACTGTACAAAGAAGTGCAGAACATCATCACCAAGAGCCAGACCACACCGGAACTGGCCGGGCTGTTCACCAGCTACACCGTCAACGTGCCGCAAGTCGATGCCGCTATCGACCGGGAGAAGGCCAAGACCCACGGCGTGGCAATCAGCGACATCTTCGACACCCTGCAGATCTACTTGGGTTCGCTGTATGCCAACGACTTCAACCGCTTTGGCCGGACCTATCAGGTCAACGTACAGGCTGAGCAGCAGTTCCGCCTCAACGAAGAGCAGATCGGCCAACTGAAAGTGCGCAATAACAACGGCGAGATGATTCCCCTGGCGACCTTTATCAAGGTCAGCGACACCTCGGGCCCGGACCGCGTGATGCACTACAACGGCTTCATCACGGCTGAAATCAACGGCAACGCCGCACCCGGCTACAGCTCTGGCCAGGCCCAGATCGCGATTGAGAAACTGTTGAACGAGGAACTGCCCAACGGCATGACCTACGAGTGGACGGACCTGACGTATCAGCAAATTCTCTCGGGCAATACCGCGCTGTTCGTGTTCCCGCTCTGCGTACTGCTGGCGTTCCTGGTACTGGCCGCTCAATACGAAAGCTGGAGCCTGCCACTGGCGGTGATTCTGATCGTACCGATGACCCTGCTGTCGGCCATCACCGGGGTGATTCTCTCTGGCGGCGACAACAACATCTTTACCCAGATCGGCTTGATCGTACTGGTGGGGCTTGCCTGTAAAAACGCGATTCTGATCGTCGAATTTGCCAAGGATAAACAGGAGGAAGGCCTCGATCCGCTCGCTGCGGTGCTGGAAGCTTGCCGCCTGCGTCTGCGGCCGATCCTGATGACCTCGTTCGCCTTCATCATGGGCGTGGTGCCCCTGGTGTTCTCCAGCGGTGCCGGTGCCGAGATGCGTCATGCCATGGGTGTGGCGGTGTTCTCCGGGATGATCGGCGTGACCTTCTTCGGCCTGTTGCTGACGCCCGTGTTCTACGTATTGATCCGGCGCTTTGTCGAGCGCGGCGAAGCCCGCAAAGCGGCCAAGGCCTTGAAGCTGGAGACACAGCAATGAGCGTGAAAGTCTTCCTGCCGAGCTTGCTGGTACTGGCGCTGAGCGCCTGTGCCGTGGGCCCGGACTATAAAACCCAGAGCCTGGAGGCGGCCAATATCACGGCCGCCACCGACGCTAAACAATACGACCACGCACGTTTCGAAGGGATCTGGTGGCAGCAGTTCGAGGACCCGACCCTCAACCTACTGGTGACCCAGTCCCTGAGCGGCAACCGTGATCTGCGCGTAGCGTTTGCCCGTCTGCGGGCAGCCCGTGCGATTCGTGATGACGCCAGCAACGACGCCATGCCGACGATCACCAGCCGCGTCAGCAGCGATTTGGCCAAGGGGCAGATTCCTGGCCAAACCACCCAGCGCGTCAACAGTGAACGCTACGACCTGGGCCTGGACATGGCCTGGGAACTGGACCTGTTCGGCCGCATCCAGCGCAACCTGCAAGCCAGCGATGCCGACCAGCAGGCCGCCGAAGCCGACCTCTATCAACTGCAAGTCACCATGATTGTCGAACTAGTGGACGCCTACGGTCAACTGCGGGGCGCGCAACTGCGCGAGAAAATCGCCCTGGCCAACCTGAAGAACCAGCAGGATTCGCGCACCATCACCGAAAGCCTGCGGGACGCCGGTGTCGGCGATCAGCTCGACGTGGTGCGTGCCGATGCGCGCTTGGCCGCCGTTGAAGCCAGCGTGCCGCAACTGCAGGCCGAACAAGTGCGCGAGCGGAACCGCATCGCCACCCTCCTCGGCCAGCGTCCAGACAAACTGAGCGTAGACCTGAGTCCGGCCAGCCTGCCGGCGATTGCCAAGGCCTTGCCGATTGGCGATCCGGGGCAACTGCTGCAGCGGCGCCCGGACATTCTCAGCGCTGAACGTAAACTGGCCGCCGCCACCGCGCGGATCGGCGTGGCCAAGGCCGACTTATTCCCTCGGGTCAGCCTCAGCGGCTTCCTGGGCTTTACCGCCGGCCGTGGATCGCAGATCGGCTCGTCAGCGGCCAATGCCTGGGCGCTGGGCCCGAGCATTACCTGGGCGGCCTTTGACCTGGGCAGCGTGCGCGCCCGTTTGCGCGGGGCGGGTGCTGAAGCCGATGGCGCCCTGGCGACCTACGAGCAGCAAGTGCTGCTGGCCCTGGAAGAGTCGGAAAACGCCTTCAGCGATTACGGCAAGCGCCAGCAGCGCCTGGTTTCGTTGATTCGTCAGAGTGAGTCCAGCCGCGCCGCCGCGGATCTTGCCGAAATTCGCTACCGCGAAGGCACCGTGGACTTCCTGGTGCTGCTGGACGCCCAGCGTGAACGCCTGGCCGCCGAAGACTCCCAGGCCCAAGCCGAAGTCGACCTGTATCGCGGCATCGTCGCGATCTACAAAGCGCTGGGCGGTGGTTGGCAGCCGGACACCACGGTCGCCAGCATTCGCTGAGTAAAGAGCTCCTTTGGTTGGTCGCATCCAGCCAATTTTTAGCCCCGTGCCCCATTCGGTCACGGGGCTTTTTTTGCGCCCAAAGTAAGCACCTGCACCGGCGTTTCATCGGCGAGGATCAGCGTGCACGAAAGCCGTGGCAGCAAGGCATCGACGTTTTGGGTCCTTCTAACGTCATCTTCATACATCCCCCTCTGATCTTCGAGAAAGTCCGGGCACCGTACCGATTACTCATTAACAAGACCTTGCACGGCATCGGCCGCATTGAAGATAGCGCCCGTTGCATTCACGGTTGTCCGATAAGTGTCCGCCAGGTCCAGTGGCAAATAGCGACGTTCCATGCAGGCCAGCTTTTCTTCAGCGGCCCAGGCCTTTTGCAGTGAAGCATTGGGAGCATGCCCCGGCTTATGCCCGAAGCTGGCACTGATCACCTGCACAAGAAAACCCTTGAGTTTCTGTGGGGTGCCCCGCGTATCCTCATATGAAGATGAAGTGTTGTCTTGTAAAGGATCCAGTGGCATTGCGGCACTCTTCAATATGGAAAAAGTGCAGCCAGCTTAAGGATGGCGCCGTTGGCCCCTATAGAGGGAAAATCTCAAGCAAGCCCCCGCTTGACGATCAGCGTATGTACGAAAACTCTTCAACTGACCTCGTTGAGGATCAGGCTGCGGTAATGCCCAGGATTGGAGCCCGACCACTTGCGAAAGGCCTTGTAGAACGAACTGGTATCGGCAAAGCCCAGGCGGCTGGCAATCTCGGCGAAGCTGATATGAGGCTCGGCCAACCAGATAACGGCCAGCTCCTTGCGCACACTGTCCTTGAGCCCTTGGTAGGTCAGGCCTTCTTCCGCCAGGCGACGGCGCAGTGTCGAGGCCGACATGCACAAGGTGTTGGCCAGGCTCTCGGTCTCCGGCCAGTCCTGGGGCGGCATCTGGCGCAGGTCATTCTTGATCCGGGTAGCGAGGCTGTCGGGGTCTCGGTACTTGACCAGGATGTTGGCTGGCGCCTGCGCCAGGAACCGCTTGAGTTCTTCCAGGCTGCGTTTGATCGGCAGGTCGAGGCAATCGGCGGAAAAAATCATCCGGGTGCGTGGCCGGTCAAAGCGCAGGTTGTCGGAAAACATCACCTGATAGTCGCCACAAAAGGCCGGTTGCGAGCAGCGCAGCTCAATGGCAAGAATCGGAATACGCCGACCGGCAAGCCAGCAGGCGACGCCGTGGACGATCATCCAGTAGGCGAAATAGGTAAACGCCCGCTTGGGCTCAGGTTCGGGCTCCAGCAGGACTATTTCTGCCAGGCTTTGCTGGCGCACCAATTGCGCAGGCATGTGCTCAAGCATCAATGAGAGAAAGCCCAGGCCGGTTTCCAGGCCGGCGGCCAGGGTCGGTTGTGCCATGGAGGCACGACAGAAAAACGCCAGGCTGCCGGACCTGAGCTTGCGCGGGTCCATACCGAAAAACTCGTCATCCCGTCGCCGCGCCAGCAAACGCCACAGCCGCGCATAAGCCGTCGCCGGAACGCGGGCACCCGGTTGTGCCAGCAGCGCCGGGGCAATCCCGACCTTGTTCAGCACTTCATGGGTAGCGGCACCCGGCGCGCAGCTCTGCAACAACGCTTCGCGGACCAGATGGATGGAGATGGTGTCTTTTTCCGACATGGGAAGTGTGATGACCGGTTGTGCAGAAGATGTCGCGCATCATAGTGGGGGTTGCGCTTCGTCACCACCGTTCAGCTGCCGTTCAGCAAATGGCAATTTTTCCTGTTTAGCAATGAGTATCATTATGTTACAACTTAGCATCCTATCTAATTACGCTTCGGTGCTAAATGCTCGTTCCATTTCTAATCATGCTGCGCGAAGGGATTGAAGCGGCATTGATCGTTGGCATCATCGCCAGTTACCTGAAACAGACCGGCCGCGGCCAATGGATGCCTGCGGTGTGGATCGGTGTATTTCTCGCCGCAGCCTTGGCGCTGCTGGTAGGCGGTGGCCTGGAACTGGTCAGCGCGGAATTCCCGCAAAAACAGCAAGAGCTGTTCGAAGGCATTGTCGGCCTGGTGGCCGTTGGCATTCTCAGTTCCATGGTGTTCTGGATGCGCAAGGTAGCGCGCTCCATCAAGCACTCCCTGCACCAATCCCTGGATCACGCCCTGGCCGGTTCCAAACACCAGGTCACGGCGCTGATCGCCATGGTGTTTTTCGCCGTGGCCCGTGAAGGCCTGGAAACTGTGTTCTTCCTGCTGGCGGTGTTCCAACAAAGCGAAGGCCCGGCGGCGCCCATGGGTGCCCTGCTCGGCCTGATCCTGGCGATCATCGTCGGATTCCTGATCTATTCGGGCAGCATGCGCCTGAATCTCGGCGCGTTCTTTCGCTGGACCGGCCTATTCATCCTGGTGGTGGCCGCCGGCATCCTGGCCAACTCGGTACAAGCCCTGCACGAAGCTGGCGCCTGGAACCGCCTGCAAACCGTGCTGTTCGATTTCAGCGCCACGCTGCCGATGGATGGCCCGCTGGGTTCGGTACTGGCGGGGATGTTTGGCTATCAGGATGCCCCCACCATCAGCACCTTCGGCGCCTACCTGATTTACCTGGTGGTGGCCTTGGTGATGTTCTTCCTGCCGGCGGCTCCCAGCAAACCGATCGCCCGCAATACCTCTTCCGTTTCCAGCCAATAAGGACCGCCTCTTGTCCAGCCAATCCCCTCAACCGGCTTCGCCTCCCCGTGTCCTGCGCTGGGCGGTGGCCGGCTCGGTGATCGTGATGATCGCCGCCGGCGGCCTGTTCTACTACGCCTCGAAAATGGCCGCCGCCAAGCGCCAGACCAACCACGATGAAATCGCCGTGACCATTCACGCCCACAGTTGCGAGCCCAATGCCCTGACCGTACCGGCGGGCCACGCCAGTTTTCGCATCATCAACCGCTCGGACCGGGCGGTGGAATGGGAAATTCTCGACGGCGTGCTGGTGGTCGAAGAACGCGAAAATATCGCTCCCGGCCTGAGCCAGGTGATCAACGCTAACCTGGCGCCCGGCGACTACGTCATCACCTGCGGTCTGCTGAGCAACCCACGCGGCACCCTGCATGTGACGCCGACCGCCGAGTCGGACGCACAAGCCAAGGCCAAGCCATCAATGGTGGCGTTTATTGGCCCACTGTCGGAATTTCGCGTGTACCTGAGCAGCCAGGGCGGCGCGCTGATCAAGGCGGTCACCGCACTTGAGCAGGCCATCGCAGCCGGCGACCTGAGCCAGGCCCGGGCGCTTTACGTGCCGGCACGTGAGGCTTATCAGCGTCTCGCCCCGGCCTCGCAACGCCTGGCGGAGCTGGATAACGTCATCAACGCCCGCGCCGATTACTTTGAAAAACGTGAGCAGGACCCGGCCTTTAGCGGCTTCCACCGCCTTGAGTACGGCCTGTTCCAGCAGCGCAACCTCGACGGCCTGACACCGATTGCCCAGCGCCTGCTGACCGATGTCACCCGCCTCAAGCAACAGTTGCTCGCCCAATCGCTGCCACCGGAACAACTGGTGAGCATCCTGGTGCGCAACCTCAATAGTCTGGCGGATGTGCGTGCAGCCAGCGGTGAGGAAGAGCGCTACAGCCATATCGACCTCAATGGTTTTGCCGCCAACCTGGAGGTCACGCGCAAGGTAGTGGACCTGATGCGTCCACTGCTGACCAAGTCGGCTGCCAACCTGCTGCCGGGCATCGACAGCGCCATCAACGCCCTCGACGCCCAGCTCAGTAGTTTGAAAGTCGGTAATAGCTACAGCACATACGACAGCGTCACCGTCGATCAGCGCAAGCAGATCGCCGATAAGGCCAAGGCTCTGGCCGTTGCACTCGATGGAATCGACCCCGCCCTTGGCCTTTCTGGCCTGCAGTGAGATGACTGAAAGCATGAGTGATTCAGAACAATTTTCAGCCCAGCGTCGTCGTGTCTTGCTAGGCATGGCTGCCACAGGCGCGGCAATTGCCGGCAGCAGCCTCAGTTGCACGGCGATGGCCGCCAGCGCGGCACAAGTCACCACCGCGCCGAGCAGTGAAAAGACCCAGGACCGTCACGATTTTCATGGCCAGCATCAAACAGGCATCGTCACCCCGCGCCCGGCCTGCGGCATGCTGGTGTCCTTTGATGTACTGGCCAGCGATCGTGAAGATCTGGAACGGCTGCTGCGCACGCTGAACGAGCGCATCAGCTTCCTGATGACCGGCGGCACCGTGCCGCAAGTCGACCCGAAACTGCCGCCCACCGATTCCGGAATTCTCGGCCCCGTGGTAACGCCGGACAACCTGACCATCACCGTGTCCGTCGGCGAGTCGCTGTTTGATGAGCGCTTCGCACTGGCCAGCGCCAAGCCCAAGCGCCTGAGCCGCATGGTCGGGTTCCCCAACGACGCCCTGGAACCCGCCCAGTGCCACGGTGACCTGAGCCTACAGTTCAGCTCCAACACCCCCGACACCAATATTCACGCCCTGCGTGACATCGTGAAAAACCTGCCGGACCTGCTGCTAGTGCGCTGGAAGCAGGAAGGCAGCGTGCCGCCCCAGGCCCCTGCCCACCCAGGCGAGCCGGCGCAAAGTGCGCGCAACTTCCTCGGCTTTCGTGATGGTTCGGCCAACCCCGACTCCAACGACAACACGACCATGGACCAGATTGTCTGGGTCCAACCGGGCAGTGACGAACCAGCCTGGGCCGCCAATGGCAGCTACCAGGCGGTGCGGATCATTCGCAACTTCGTCGAGCGCTGGGACCGCACGCCCCTGCAGGAGCAAGAAAGCATCATCGGCCGGATCAAGCCCAGCGGCGCGCCCATGGACGGCCACACCGAAACCCAGGTGCCCAATTACACCAAGGACCCCGAAGGCAAGTTGACCAAGCTCGATGCCCATATCCGCCTGGCCAACCCGCGCACCCACAAGACTCAGGCCAACCTGATCCTGCGTCGGCCGTTCAACTACTCCAACGGCGTCAACAAAAATGGTCAGTTGGACATGGGTCTGTTGTTTATCTGCTACCAGGCTGACCTGGAGAAAGGCTTTATCAGCGTGCAAACAAGGCTTAACGGCGAGCCTCTGGAGGAATACCTGAAACCGGTAGGTGGCGGTTATTTCTTCACCTTGCCGGGGGCCACCGGGCCGCAGGATTTCATCGGTCGCACGCTGCTGGCTGCCACGCATCCTCAAACCACTGCCAACACTTGAAACCAACCCCACAGCGGAAAATCTTCCCATGAAAAAGTCGTCCCTGGCATTGTCGTTGTTGTTGACCCTCTCTGTGCCGGCGGCCTTTGCCGCTACGGCACCGCTGGACCTGGTGGGCCCGGTCTCGGACTACAAAATCTACGTCACTGACAAGATCGATGAGCTGGTCACCCAGACCCAGGCGTTCACCGACGCCGTCAAGAAAGGCGACCTGGCCACGGCCAAGAAGCTCTATGCACCAACCCGTGTTCACTATGAGTCCATCGAGCCGATCGCAGAACTGTTCAGCGACCTCGACGCTGCCATCGATTCGCGGGTCGACGACCACGAAAAAGGCGTAAAGGCCGATGACTTCACCGGTTTCCATCGCATCGAATACACACTGTTCTCCGAGAACACCACCCAAGGCCTGGATGCGCTGACTGACGGCTTGAACAAGGACGTCAAAGACCTGCAGACCCGCGTCGCCGGCCTGACCTTCCCTCCGGAAAAAGTCGTCGGCGGCGCCGCCGCACTGCTCGAAGAAGTCGCCGCCACCAAGATCTCCGGTGAAGAGGACCGCTACAGCCACACCGACCTGTATGACTTCCAGGGCAACATCGACGGCGCGAAAAAAATCGTTGACCTATTCCGTGGGCAGATCGAGAAACAGGACAAGGCCTTCATGGCCAAGGTCGACAAGAACTTCGCCACCGTCGACAAGATCCTGGCCAAATACAAAACCGCCGATGGCGGCTTTGAGACCTACGACAAGGTCAAGGAAAACGACCGCAAGGCGCTGGTGGGACCGGTCAATACCCTGGCGGAAGACCTGTCGACCTTGCGGGGCAAGCTGGGCTTGAACTGACTTCAACTCACTGCTTGCTGGCCGGCTGCACGGCAATCGGCCTGAGCCCTACAGTATCCGATACAACAATCGCTCAATCCGTATCCGGCTGACCCGACGCAGAAACTTGCTGACAGCCTCCGGGTACTCCACCAGGGTTTGCAGTTGCTGGTAGCGCTCGATTCGCGAGGTGTGCCGGAAAATTTCCGTCAACTCAGTACGACGTGGCACCAGCCATTCGCCCAGTGGATCATCGATCAGCAAGGCATTTTCCAGATCCAGACGGAATGCCCGCGGATTGAGGTTATTGCCAGTGAGCAAGGTGTAGCGCTGGTCGATCCACATGCCCTTGAGGTGATAGGTGTTATCACCGTCATGCCACAGGTGCAGATTCAGCTGGCCAGTATCGATCATCCGCTGATGGCGCTTGGCAAAACGCCGCAGGCTGATTTCATAGAGGTACGGCAGCGCGGCAATCACCTTAAACGGCTCGCTCGGCGGGATGTAGAAGTCGTTGGCGGTTTTGTCGCCAACGATGATGTCGATTTTTACCCCACGGGCCAGGGCGCGGTTGATTTCCCGAGTTACCGCCAGGGGCAGGTTGAAATACGGGGTGCAAATGGTCAGTTGATGCTGGGCACTGGCAATCAGCTCGCAGATCACCCGGCTCAGGGGGTTGTTCTTGCCAACGCCAAGCAGAGGGCTGACTGACAGGTTGCCGTTTGGCACTGCGCCGGTAGTGGTGTCATAGGTCGCGTGTTTCAAGCGGCTGCGCAAGTCGCCAATGTCATTGCGCAAGCTGCGGGTGCTGGGCAAGTCCGGCAGGTCCAGGCGGTGCACAGCTTTTGACGCAATCAGCCCGTGCTCTACCAGGTGCTGCATCGAATCGGCCAGGGCCTTGTTGTGAATCAGGTGATAGCGATCGAAGCGGTACTTGTCGAACTTGTGCAGGTACACATTGTTGAGGCTAGCACCGCTGTACAGCACGCTGTCATCGATCACAAAACCCTTGAGGTGCAACACGCCAAACAGTTCACGGGTTTGCACCGGTACGCCGTATACCGGCACCTGACTTTCGTGGGACTGGGTCACGGCCTGGTACCAGGCGCTGTTGCCCGGCTGCTTGCCAGCACCGATCAGGCCGCGCTGCGCCCGTAACCAGTCGACCACCAACACGATATCCAGCTCGGGCCGGGCAGCCTTGGCGGCATGCAGGGCGTCGAATACTTCCTGGCCGGCCTCATCCTGTTGCAGGTACAACGCGACGATGTAGATGCGCTGGGTGGCCTGGGCGATTTTTCCCAGCAGGCACCGACGAAACTCGGCGGCACCGGACAGCACCTCGATGGCGTCGGTAGTGAGGGGGAAACCGCGCAGCTTGGGCAACAGGGAGCGTTTGAAGAACGACGGCATAGGGCTCGCAATGGGTCGAATCCGAATAGCCCACGAGCTTACACCATGGGGGGGCTCAGGTCTGCCCATCCACGGGCATGGAACTTCTGGTGAAAACCGCCGGCGTATCCAGGAAAAGTATCTATCGCTACTTTGCCAACAAGGATGAGTGGGCCAGCGCCGCGATGAACGCTGGATTGCGGAGCGACAAGCTTGCAGCTTGCGGCTCAATCCTGGTTCAGTCCAACCCGATACAGCACACCGTCATCCTCATCCGTAAGGACATACAAAAAACCATCCGGCCCCTGCCGCACGTCCCGTATGCGCGCTTTCAAATCCCCCAGCAAGCGTTCTTCATGCACCACCTTGTCGCCATCGAACTGCAAGCGAATCAACTCCTGGCTGGCCAATGTGCCGATAAACAGATTGTGCTGCCAAGCCTTGAAGCGGTCGGCGTCATAGAACGCCATGCCGCTGATGGCCGGTGATTTCTCCCACACATGATGAGGCGCGACGGTGCCCTCGGCTGTCTTGCCCTTGGCTTCGGGAATGGGCAGCAAGGAATAGTTGATGCCATGGGTCGCCAACGGCCAACCGTAGTTCTTGCCCCGCTCGATAATGTTGATTTCATCACCACCGCGAGGGCCGTGCTCGTTTTCCCACAGCGTGCCGCTCCACGGATTAAGGGCGGCACCTTGAGGATTACGCTGCCCATAGGACCAGATTTCGGGCCTGGCACCTTCCTGGCCAACAAACGGGTTATCGTCCGGCACACGCCCGTCGGGGAAGATTCGTACGACCTTGCCCTGCAACTTGTCCAGGTCCTGGGCCGTAGGACGGTCGTTGTTTTCCCCAAGGGTTACGAACAGATAGCCATCGCGATCAAACACTAGCCGCGAACCGAAGTGATTGCCGGTGGACAGCTTGGGTTCCTGGCGAAGGATGACCTGGAAGTCCTTCAACCCACTCAGGTCGTCGGCCAGACGCCCGCGCCCTACAGCAGTGCCAGCGGTGCCACCCTTGCCGCCGCCTTCGGCATAGGACAGGTAGACCATCCGATCCTGCTTGAAGTCCGGCGACAGCACCACATCCAGCAAGCCGCCCTGCCCTTTGGCCCATACTTGCGGTACACCACTCAAGGGCGCCGACAACTTGCCGTCTGGGCTGATAAAACGCAGGTGACCGGGCCGTTCGGTGACCAGGAAGCCCTGCTTATCTGGCAGGAACGCCACCGCCCACGGATGGTCCAGGCCTTTGACAATAGGGGTGGCCGTGACACTGCCCTGCTCGCTGGGAAACTGCTGGGTATCGGCAGCGAAAACAGGAAACATCAGAGGCAGCAAGGCACTGGCGCAGAACGTCGCTAAAAGGGTTTTGCGTAGAAACATACCGTGGGTTTCCTTGTTCGGTTCACACACTCAAGGCTGGCGATTGCCATTGGCGTCACGGGTCGGCGCCTGCGGTTGGGTTGCAGGACGAGTGGGCGCGGCATCGCGCTGCGGGTAACGGTTACCGATCCCGCCATTTTCCAGGGTCGGGGGCCGAGGCACCGGAGTGACGTTGGTTCCACGAATGGCGGGGGAATTGGGCTGGGTGCCCTGCATGCTGTTGGGATTGGCCCGATGAATGGGGCTGTTGTAGGGATTGTTGTTGCCAGGCAGATTTTGCGCCTGTACCAGCGAGGTCAGCGCGAGGCCCAACGCCAGTACTGCAAGGTTGCGCACATGGGTGTTCATGACAAAGCCTCTCTGTGGCAAGGAATACCTGCTTTCGATAACACGCTACGCCCAGGGTTCGGCTTTGGTAACTAAATAGTTTCTCTTCAGGTGTAACACGACTTTTCCGACACTCGATCTCAGACCAGAAGAAAAATCGCTGCCAGACCGACAAAGATCGCCCACTTTTCCAGGTAATAGCGAGTGCGATTACGCTTTTTCAGCTCTTTGCCCCGCAAGCGGATCTTGTACAGTCGAGTAAAGGCACGGTTCAAACCACCGGTCTTGTCACCGGCTTCATTGGGCGAACCGGCCGCCGCCATGACATTGCTACTGAACCAACGGTTGAACGCCGCGGCCCAGCGGTATTTCATCGGCCGTTCGATATCGCAGAACAAAATGATGCGGTTCTGTTGCGTGGTGTTTTGCGCATAGTGGATGTAGGTCTCGTCGAACATCACCGGCTCACCGTCACGCCAGTAGTAGCTTTCACCGTCAACGTCGATGTAGCAGCCCGGGTCGTTGGGCGTATCGAGGCCTAAATGGTAGCGATAGGAACCCGCATACGGGTCTCGATGGCGCACCAGCTTGGAGCCCGGTGGTAACTCGGCAAACATCGCGGCCTTGATCGAACTGATGCCTTGCACCAACTCGGTAGTGCGCGGGCACAACTTCATGGCCGACGGATGACTGTCGCCGTACCACTTCAGGTAGAAACGTTTCCAGCCCGACTTGAAGAACGAGTTGAAACCCACGTCGTCGTATTGGTCCGAGCGCTTGATCTCCCCTGCCCGCATCAGGTTCTGGCCTTCCTGGCGAATTTCTTCCCAATGCTCCTGAAGCGGGCTCAGGTCAGGAAAATCACTGGGCGACAGATAGGGTCGGCTGGGCAATTTGGAGAACAGGTAGAGAAAGCAATTAATCGGAGCCAGGAAGGTCGAGTGATCGCTTAATTGGCGGCCCAGCGTATGTCGCACCCGGCCACGCAGGTGTACATACGCAATGGAGACAACGTAGAGAGCAACAATGATGAGTTTCAAGGGAATTCGTCACAAGTCAGAAGAGAACCGGCTGCTCCTGCGTGCCCACGACGGCCGAGGATTAAATAAGCAGCTCCTGAAATCACAATTCGGTAAACAGGCAATACGGCAGGCTCGGTGACAATCCTGACCATGGCCATTGGCTGTTATTTTAGCCATAGACTGTAACCAAAGGTTAACTAAGAATTGTGAAAAGGTGCCCAGCAACTGTGATCGAAGGTAGCTCGAAGGTGAGCTAGCCGGTATCGCGCCGGGCTGCGAGGCAGCCCGGGATCTTCACGCCGACTCAGTGGGCGGCGAGAGTTGATCAGCTCAGAGGCTCATCATCCTTGCGCTCACGGCGGGAAAAACGATGATCATCCAACGGCGAGTACGGTACCGCTTCCCGGCGCATCAGGATGAAATGACGAATCAGTGCAACCATGATCCCCAGCACCAAACCGGCCATCAGGCTCAGGGCCACCACCAGGATTTTCTTCGGTTTGATCGGGCTTAGCGGCTCTTGGGCGCGACGGTCGATCGTCACCAGTTTCAAGCTGCTCATATCGATGTTCAGGCTTCGCAAGCGCGCCACTTCGGCACGCAAGGGCTCAACATCCTGCAGGAAGATATCTTCATTCCCACGTTTCTTCAGCACCTCAACCTGGCGGTTGACCTCCAGCAATTGCAACTCCTTGCCAATTTCGGCAACGCGGCTGTTGGTGAAGTCGTCGCTGGTGCGTTGTTGCAACGCGGTGCGTTCGGCCTCAAGGGCATCGGTACCCATGAAGTACAGCAGAATCCGCTGATTGTTGACCTCGGTACGCATGACCTGACTTGAGCCACTGCGCCCCGCATCAGCCATGGACGACGGCGTCGTTGGGCTTTTGATGCTCATGGACTTGGCAATCGAGATCGCCTCGGCCAGCTCCGCCAGGCGATTGGAGCGTTCCATTTTCATCTGCAGACGCAATGCGCCGAGTTCGTCTTCCAACTGCGCCCGCTTGAGCTTGTCGCCCTCCAGCAGCTTGGCGATTTTCGACGCCTTGTCGGTTTCGTAATTGGAGCGAGCGGCGTCAATCTTGCCTTTGAGTTCAGTGAGGCGATTGTTGACGATCACTTTAAGATCGGCGCCAACTTGCTCACGCTGAGCGGCAACTGCGTAGTCGACAAACCCGTTGAGAATCGCTACCCCGTCAATATCAGTGGGGTACTGCAACTCCAGGCGGATATAGCTGCTCAGGGAGTCGGATTTTTTCGGATCGGGCAAAATCAGCTTGATAGAGTCGCGATTAAACGCCTCGAAACTCTGCTCAAGGCTCTGCCCCGGCCGCTGAAATTCCTTGAACAAGGCTTGGTTAGCCTTGAAAAAGCTCAAGCGAGCCTCGTAGGAATCCAGTTGCGTACCTACTTTGGCCAGCGCATCCGCAGGCGGCAACTTATAGACTTCAGAACGGTTTAGCGCGTCCAGTTCGTTGATCGCCGCCGGGCGCAGAACGCTGCTGACCTGATATTCCCGTGGCGCCAAGAATGCGTAGCCAACTCCCACAAACCCCGCGAAAAGCGTACAGCCAATAACCAGTTTCTTTTGCCGCCAGATAGAGTGAAACAATTCAAACAAATCAATTTCGTCCGATGCAGCATGAGTTTGGAGCTGGGGAGTTTTATTCAAAATCATTACACCCTAAAAAGTGGACACGCAACGCCCAAAACACGCTAGATCTTTATAACCGACTGAAAACACAGGGACAACGCCCTGAACACCGGACATACGCAGTCGCGCCGACGGGTCATCCGACCCTCCCTTCATAGAAAAAATTCCAGGCCCGTGAAGGTTTTTTCCTTTTAGACATACAAATGTCATACCCGAGATTCATGAGCGTAGACGACAAGCAACGGAGCATTTTGCTTAACGTATGTCAAAATCGTGTCAAATGTCCGCCAATAAAGGAAAAAATCCCATCCAACACTCATTTTTGAGCGCTTTCTCAAAAAGCTGCTTCATCGCTGTTGAATTCCCCCGCAACTAACGGCTCATAAAAAAGGAATTTTGCATGTCATCCCCCTCAAACCAGCCTTCCCACGGCGCCAGCCACCATGACCAATTGGCTCTCCAGGGAGAATGGGAACAGACCGCACTGGAAGACAGCGGCGTGATCAACCCGGTAGATGAACACAGCGCTCCCGGCGCCCTGACTACCATCAGTGGCGATCAATTTCGGGTCGTTACCCTTGGCGGCGAGGTGTTACTGGCAGGCAGCTTTACCCTCGACGCCAGTACGACGCCCAAGACCATCATCTGGGTGGACTCAATGGGCGCCGATGCGGGCAAGCAATTGCTGGCGAGTTATCGATTGGAGGGGGATCACTTTGTGTTTATTGCCGCCGATGAGGGCATGCCAAGGCCGACGTATTTCAGCACCGAGCGGGGGCAAACCATGCGCACCTTCGTACGTAAATAGTGAGGGGATCGGGCATCCGTTCTTGCGACATCGTTTTCACAAACTCTTCACCTTTGCCGCTATAGGGTGAAACCTACTCCTCAAGTGAATCCCTTGGCCCGCCCCCCAGCGGGCTTTTTTTGTGTTTCGATTGCACCTCAAACCGGGCGTTTGATGGCCGTCAGGGTGAAGCACATTGGCAACTGCGCAGGCTGATGCTCATATTGGTCGTAGAGTTCTTCGCGATTGGAGTGCGGGTACTCCCTCATATCGCTGATCTGCAAGCCCGCCTTGATAGCGCCGCTGGCGATGTCACCCATCGAATGCACAAACCAGTAGGAAGTCGCTTGGGCACTTTCGGCGTTCCCTTCATAGACGATGGCTTCCTGGGACACAAAAGGCTCACGGCGAAAGTACGAGCTGACCGGCAGCATCGGGTTATCAGCCTTGGGGTCAAACATTTCCAGAAAGGGGTGAGTCTCGTAAATCACCAGGGTGCCGCCCGTCTTCAGTGTGCTGGCGACATGGGACATGAACAGTGCAACGTTCGGCATCCAGCCCAGCACACCAATGGTGATCAGGGCGACATCAAAGCGCTCCTGCAACTGTTCTGGCAGATGATGGATATCGGACTCGATAAATTCAGGGGCATGAGGCGATGCACTCGCCAGCTCCCGAGCCTGCTGAAGAAAGGCCTCGGATTGATCCACACCTGTCACGGCACGAGCCCCAAGGCCAAACAGTGACAGGCTTTCACGCCCGTTATTGCAGCCCAATTGCACCACGTCCTTACCCTTGACGCCGACCTGAAGCATTAGTGCAGTAAGCGTTGGGTCCAGGCACGAAAAATCGGGTTTACCAACAGAAGCGCGCAGAGCCTGCCAGTTGTCGGTGCCCCTGTGGTGTTTGGCGGATTCGTTCCAGGCGTCCTTGTTGCTGGAGATTGCCTGTTGAGCTGAAAGCATTTCCATTGCACCTGCACCTGACGCTTATAGGGTGTTTTCTGTCATTGCGACATGAAGAGGTTCGCCCTACACCGAAAGCCTCGCCATCCCTGAACCGGTAAAGAGCCATCACTGTAGGGCGAACAAGCGCAAAATAAGCGAGGCCCTTGAGATGTTCAACTGTCATCAATACGAAACTGAAAAAAATCTGACCATCCGACATCTCTTGATGCAGTTACGCTGATTTTGTAGGAGTCTTCGTCGAACTTGGTGAGATATCTATCCGCAAGCTCCGCTGTTTTGCCTTCAAGGACCAGACCACACAGGATTGACCTTCGCTGCATTCGCCTGACAGGGCAAAACGCCTAGTAAGAGAACTGCCCTCAACATCCACTCCACCCCGCCATACAACTCGCGCCCCACATATGCGACAATGCGCGCCAAATTCCAACATGCACCCATATATTCTGCTCAGCGACTGGGCTTCACGCCTTGATGTCGCTGTCGACGTATGCCCGCTGGCCCAAGCTCATGCTCAGACTGGTCCAGTCCCGGAATGCCCCAGGAATGGTCCAGGCGCCATCAGCGCTGTCGCAACCCATTGATAGGTAAAGTAATTGATCTCCACAGCTAACATCACCATGCAGTTCGGCGCCAAGCCGCTCTTCGAGAACGTTTCGGTCAAGTTCGCCGCTGGCAACCGTTATGGTCTGATCGGGGCCAACGGTTGCGGCAAGTCGACCTTCATGAAAATTCTCGGTGACGATCTGGAGCCGTCGGGTGGCCAGGTCATGCTGGAGCCGAACGTGCGCCTGGGTAAACTGCGCCAGGACCAGTTCGCCTATGAAGAATTCACCGTGCTCGACACCGTGATCATGGGGCACGAGGAGCTGTGGAAGGTCAAGGCTGAGCGCGACCGAATCTATTCGCTGCCGGAAATGACCGAGGCAGACGGCATGGCCGTCGCCGAGCTGGAAACCGAGTTCGCCGAGATGGACGGCTACACCGCCGAATCCCGCGCTGGTGAACTGCTGCTGGGCCTGGGTATCGGCATCGAGCAGCACAACGGCCCGATGAGCGAAGTCTCTCCAGGCTGGAAATTGCGCGTTCTGTTGGCCCAGGCACTGTTTTCCGATCCGGAAGTACTGCTGCTCGACGAGCCCACCAACCACCTGGACATCAACACCATCCGCTGGCTGGAAAATATCCTGACCCAACGTTCGAGCCTGATGATCATCATCTCTCACGACCGTCACTTCCTGAACAGTGTCTGCACCCACATGGCCGACCTGGACTACGGTGAGCTGCGCCTGTTCCCGGGCAACTACGACGAGTACATGACCGTGGCGACCCAGTCCCGCGAGCAACTGCTGTCGGACAACGCCAAGAAGAAAGCTCAGATCAACGAGCTGCAATCATTTGTTAGCCGCTTCTCGGCCAACGCCTCGAAATCCAAGCAAGCCAGCTCCCGTGCCAAGCAGATCGACAAGATCCACCTGGCCGAAGTCAAGCCGTCGAGCCGGGTCAGTCCATTCATCCGCTTCGAGCAGACCAAAAAGCTCCATCGCCAGGCGGTCATCGTCGAACGCATGGCCAAGGGCTTTGATGGCAAGCCACTGTTCAAAGACTTCAGCTTCAACGTTGAAGCCGGCGAGCGCGTGGCGATCATTGGCCCGAACGGTATCGGCAAGACCACTCTGCTGCGTACCCTGGTCAATGAGCTGAGCCCGGATGCCGGTAGCGTGAAGTGGACCGATGCGGCAGAAATCGGCTACTACGCCCAGGACCACGCTTCGGACTTCGAAGATGAATCCAACCTGTTCGACTGGATGGGCCGCTGGACCAAGGAAGGCGAACAAGTAGTTCGCGGCACCCTGGGCCGCATGCTGTTCTCCAACGACGATATCCTCAAGTCGGTCAAGGTCATCTCCGGTGGTGAACAAGGTCGCATGCTGTTCGGCAAGCTGATCCTGCAAAAGCCTAACGTGCTGATCATGGACGAACCGACCAACCACTTGGACATGGAATCCATTGAAGCGCTGAACCTGGCGCTGGAAAACTATCCGGGCACGCTGATCTTCGTCAGCCACGACCGTGAGTTCGTTTCGTCCCTGGCCACCCGCATCATCGAGCTGAGCCCAAGTGGCGTGATCGACTTCAGCGGCACCTATGACGATTACCTGCGCAGCCAGGGTGTAGTGTTTTAAGGGCAGCCATTAGCTCTTAGCTGCAAGCTGCAAGCAAAAAGCCCTGTCCATTGTGACGGGGCTTTTGCATTTCTGTCCGGGCTGCGTCGAGGCCCTCAGGTACAGCACAAATTAGTTAGCCAGCTTCCTTTTCTCCTACACCCACGCCATGATGCGCTCACCGCCTGCACGCGAACGAGCTCCCATGCCCGCCTCCCCCAGTTCACTGTCGATCACCCTGCAGATCGTCTCCATTGTGTTCTACACCTTCATCGCCTTCATCTGCATCGGCCTGCCTATTGCAGTGATCCCCGGTTATGTTCACGAGCAACTGGGCTTCAGCGCCGTGATCGCCGGAGTGACCATCGGTTCGCAATACTTGGCGACGCTGCTCAGTCGGCCCATGGCCGGGCGCATGTCAGACACTGTCGGAACCAAACGGGCGATTGTGCTGGGCTTGAGCGGCATTCTGATCAGCGGTGTGCTGACGTGGATCGCCACGCTACTGGACGGCACACCCCTGTTGAGCCTGAGCATCCTGATCGTCGGTCGACTGTTGTTGGGTGTGGCCCAAGGCTTGATCGGTGTTGGTACCATCAGTTGGTGCATGGGCCAGGTCGGCGCCGAACACACTGCACGCTCGATTTCTTGGAACGGGATCGCTTCCTACGGCGCCATTGCCATTGGCGCACCGCTGGGGGTGGTGATGGTTGCCCAATACGGCTACACCAGCCTGGGACCGGCCCTGTTCGTATTGGCGGCATTGGGCCTGCTGCTGATCCGCAGCAAACCGTCGGTACCGGTGGTCCGCGGGGAGCGCTTGCCGTTCTGGGCAGTGTTTGGGCGCATTGCCCCTTTCGGCGCCAGCCTATGCCTGGCATCGATTGGCTACGGCACCCTGACCACGTTTATCACCCTGTACTACCTGAACCGTGGCTGGACCGGCGCCGCGTGGTGCCTGACGGTATTTGGCATTTGCTTCATCGTTTCCCGGCTGCTGTTCATCTCCAGCATCAACCGCTTCGGCGGGTTTACCGCAGCGATTGCGTGCATGACCCTCGAAACCGTGGGCCTGGTGTTGCTCTGGCTGGCACCGTCCACCGGCGTCGCGCTGATTGGCGCGGGGCTGACCGGTTTTGGCCTGTCACTGGTGTATCCGGCGCTGGGTGTCGAGGCGATCAAGCAGGTGCCCAGCAGCAGTCGCGGCGCAGGCTTGAGTGCCTATGCAGTGTTCTTCGATCTGGCGCTGGCTATTGCCGGGCCGCTGATGGGCGCGGTGGCGTTGAACCTGGGGTATTCGTGGATTTTCTTCTTTGCCGCCCTGCTTTCGGTCACCGGCCTGGGCCTGACCTTGCTGCTCAAGCGCCGAGCCTACTGATCCGCCGTCTGCATGCCGGCACGGCTGGATTGCCCGAGAGCGTGGCTGAAAAAGCGTCCGGCCTCGGAGATCAGGTTGCGGTGAATGCCTTCACGGTCGACACCATCGGCATCGGTGCACACGGTTGGCATGGCCGCCAGTTGATCGTCATCACAGGGCGCCATGAAGATGAAGTGCCCTGCCCCGGCCAGCAACTTGAAGTCCGGCGGTGCCGGCAGCTTGCGCGCCAGGGCGGCTGCATTCTTGTCCACCGCCACCAGCTTATCGCCGTCGCCGCTGTAGAGCAGCACCGGGACATGTACATCGGCCAGGGTATGACGGCCGAACATCAAGCTCAGCGGCGCCATCAGCATCAAAGCGTGGATCCGTGAGTCGGCCTGGGGCTGCAAGTCATCGCGATCAACAATCAGCTCGCCCTTGGTGGTGCAGGCGTCACGGTCTTCGGGACGTTGCTGGCAATAGCGCCGCAGCCGGTCTAAATCAGGTTTGGCACCCGCCAGGATCAGCGCTGTCTCACCACCTGCCGAATAGCCGATTACTCCCACTTGGTCGACGTTGACGAAGGGCGACAGCATCGAATCGCCCAGGGTTGCGGTGATCGCTTCGGAAATCTGGATCGGCCGTCCATACAGATTGCTCAAGGTGCCCAGGCGGCTGTGATCCTTGTAGTTGTCACCGGGGTGCAACACCGCCACCACCACAAAGCCCTGGCGCGCCAGGGACGTGGCCAAATCATGCAGGGCCAGCGGTGTGCCGGTGTTGCCATGGGAAAGCATCAGCATCGGGAAACGGCCAATGGCAATCCTGGAGTCTTGCGTGGCGGCGATGCGATAGGCGCCCACTTGGCTGGTCTGTTCCTGGCCGGTGGACGGGTAAAAGGCTATAGCGCTCATCGGCTGTAAATCCAGCGGATCGAGAAAGCTCATGCGGTGATAGCCCACACTCCAGTGGGGGTGCGGCGCTGGAGCGGCCTGCACTGAAACGAGGCTGGCGAACAAAGAAAGAAGCAAGACTGCACAAAGACGCATCATGGGGATGTCCACCTTTGTTGCGTGACGCCTGCGTGTCGATTGAAAAAAACCATGATCATGGCACTCAGGCTCGGGTGATATGACCTTGGATTGCATAACCTGAGCCAAATCCGCCCGAATAAAACAAAAAACTCCGTACTCCGGCCGCTTTCAGGCCACCAGAATACAGAGTTTAGACGGCTCGATTCAGATTGATATCGAGCCTCGGTGAAATTTACACAAGTCTTACGCAGCGACGAACAATTGCTCGCTGATCAGCATATTGGCATCGTTCAGCGCCTTGCCACGCACTTCGTCACCGTAAGCCAGGCCGTGGGCACGGACGAACTCGACGTCGGTGATACCGAGGAAGCCCAGCAGCACTTTCAGGTAGTCTTCGTGAGCCACGCCAGTAGGCTGGCCGGCGTGCAGGCCGCCTGCGGTGGAAACGATGATCACCTTCTTGTTACCGCACAGGCCTTCAGGGCCGGCTTCGGTGTAGCGGAAGGTCTGGCCGGCAACGGCGATACGGTCGATCCAGGCTTTCAACTGAGTCGGGATGGTGAAGTTGTACATCGGTGCAGCCAATACCACGGCGTCGGCGGCGAGAAATTCAGCCAAGGTCGATGCGCTCAGGTCGGCTTCGTGTTTTTGCACGGCATCACGCAATTCAGCGGCGGTGCCCAGTGCGCCTAGGGTGACGCCGGAGAAATGGCTGATGGCATCGCTGGCCAGGTCACGGTAGGTCACTTCAATAGCTGGCTCGGCGGCTTGCCAGGCCTTGACCACGCCAGCGCTCAACTGACGGGACACCGAGTTGTCGCCCAGGATGCTGGAATCGATATGCAAGAGTTTCATGTGGGATCTCCAAGTGAGGATCGCACGGGGCGATCAAGTGCTGACAATCCTACAGATGAATCCAATAGCCGATTAGCGGGTTAAAATGCGATAGTTCGTCCTACTGACAGGACAATAGGTGCGCCATGCAAGATCTCAATGACCTCTACTATTTCGCCAAGGTGGTGGAAGCCGGTGGCTTCGCGGCCGCAGGGCGCTTGCTGGGCATCCCGAAATCACGGCTGTCCCGGCGCATTGCCGAGCTGGAAGAACGCCTTGGCGCACGCTTATTGCAACGCACCACCCGCCAGTTGACCCTGACCGCCGTCGGCGAACGCTACCTGGTGCACTGCCAGGCGATGCTGCAGGAAGCGGAAATGGCCGACGAAGCCGTCGCCAGCATGTCCATTGAGCCTCGGGGCCGCCTGCGGGTGAGTTGCCCGGTAGGCCTGGCCCACGAAATCCTGCCCACGGTCGTGGCCGAATTCCTCGCGACGTATCCGCTGGTGCAGCTGGAAATGATGCTGATCAATCGCCGCGTCGACCTGGTGGCCGAAGGTATCGACGTCGCCCTGCGAGTACGGGAGTTGGGGGATGAAGACCCGTTGCTGGTAACCCGCCGTCTGCGCCAGGCACAGACCGCGATGGTCGCCAGCCCCGACTTTGTGCGCAACCGCCAAATCAATACCCTGGAAGACCTCAAGCAACTGCCGGTGCTCGGCGCACTGGAAGCCGACCGCATGGTCCACCTGCGCATGCTCGATCCCGACGGCAACAGTTGCGATTTGGTGATGGAAGCGCGGCTAGGCATCGATGACTTTGTCGTACGCAAGGCCAGCACCCTCGCCGGCCTGGGTTTTACCGTGCTACCCATGATGTATTGCGAGCAGGAACTGGAAAGCGGCCAGCTTGTGCAACTGTTGCCGCAATGGTCACTTCCCGGCGGCTGGCTGCAAGCTGTTTACCCGCATCGGCGCGGTGTGTCACCGGCGGTACGCGCCTGGATCGACTACTTGGATCATGCCTTCAAAGGTTGTGGAGAGCGACAGCTATGAGCGCGAAGAAAATGACTGAAGAAGATGTCGCACGCTTTTGCCTGGGTTTGCCCGGTGCGCGAGAGGATTACAAGTGGGGCGGCGTGCGGGTGTTTTCGATTGCCGGAAACAAGATGTTTGCGTTGCAGAACCTGCGGGGCGAGTCCCTCGCGTTCAAGGTCGACAAGGAGCTATTTCTCGGCCATGTGGACCGCCCAGGGATTCACCCGGCGCCTTACCTGGCTCGGGCGCAATGGATCATCATGGAAGCGCCCTACCCGTTGGGCGGCGAGGAGCTGCGTGGCTTGTTGCAACGCTCCCACCAACTGGTGGTCAGCAAGCTGCCCAAGCGCACGCAGGTCGGGCTTTTACTAGAACACTGACCGCAGCATGCCACCCAGGAACAGTTGATCGATCCAGAACACTTGGTGCAGCAAGACGATCAGCCAGAACACCACCTGATAAGACACCTTGCGCGTCTTGTGGCGAAACACCTGCTGGGCAATCAGCGCACCCGGCCAACCGCCAGCCAGTTCCAGGGTATGGAGGATTTTTTCCGGGGTACGCCAGCTGTCGCTGCGGGCCTGGCGTTTGTCGCTCCAGTACAGGAAAAACGTGACCACGCTGACCGCGCCATAGGCCACCAGCGGGATCAGCGAAACACCGCGATACCCAAGCGATGCCGAGCCAAACAGCGGCACGGCACACAACAGCACAAACACCAGGGCCTTGAAGCGTGGATGCTGGATGTTCATGCTATTCACGCCTTGGCTGCAGCCCAATCAATCCAGCCGAACTGCCAGGTCGCCAGGATCAACAGGCCGAAGGCAATGCGATACCAGGCAAACGCCGCGTAGCTGTGGCTGGCGATGAACTTGAGCAAACCCTTGACCGCGATCATCGCGAAGATGAACGAGGTGACAAAACCAATAGCGAACACCGGCAGGTCATCCGGCTGGAACAGGTCACGGTACTTGTAGCCCGAGTACACCGCCGCGCCAACCATGGTCGGCATTGCCAGGAAGAACGAGAACTCGGTGGCGGTCTTGCGTGACAGGCCAAACAGCAGGCCGCCAATGATGGTCGAGCCGGAACGTGAAGTTCCCGGAATCATCGCCAGGCACTGGGCAAGACCGACTTTCAAAGCATCTTTCCAGGTGATGTCGTCGACACTTTCGGCGTGGATTTCATGCTGCCGGCGTTCAGCCCATAACATGATGATGCCGCCCACCACCAGCGCGGTGGCCACGGTGATCGGATTGAACAGATACTCGTGGATCATATCGGCAAAAATCACCCCCAATACCACTGCCGGCATAAAGGCGATCAACAGGTTGATGGTAAAACGCTGGGCATTGCGCTGGGTCGGCAAACCGATGACCACATCGAGGATCTTGCGTCGGAACTCCCAGACCACCGCGAGTATGGCGCCGAGCTGGATGATGATGTTGAACGCCATGGCCCGTTCGCCACCGAAGTTGAGCAAGTCGGCGACGATGATCTGGTGACCAGTACTGGAGATAGGCAAAAACTCCGTCAGCCCTTCGACAACTCCAAGTATCAATGCCTGTACGGCAGTCCAAAGATCCATTATTCCCCCATAAGGTCATGCGACCGCATGCCTCGTTGATATTTTCTAGACGTTCACTAACGATGAGCACGCTAAAATCGCAGCGCGCAGGATCAAGGCCGAACTGCAAAAATTCTGTGAAAAATCAGCAGGACTCAGGTTTTTTGATTCCGGGCCGAAAGCCTATCAGACAAGCCCGAATTTCGCTTCGCGTTATCGCTTGGGCAGTCGATTACTGCGCCAACAATTATAAGAGCACGGAGTGAGATGACTATGAACAGCTTGCGCAATATGTCGATCAGCCGGCGCCTCTGGCTGATCCTGATAGTCGCCGTGTTAATGCTGCTGACCCTGGGCTTGCTGATGCTCAAGCAGATCCATGACGATCTGTATCAGGCCAAGAGCCAACAGACCCAGCATGTGGTGGAAACCGCCAACGGGATACTGACGTATTACCACACCCTCGAAACCGCCGGCGTCTTGACCCGAGACGCGGCGCAAAAACAAGCCTTGAGCGTGGTACGTGGCCTGCGTTACGACCATGACGACTATTTCTGGATCAACGACCTGTCGCCAATGATGGTGATGCACCCAGCCAACCCGAAGCTGGATGGCCAGAACCTATCGGCTATTCGTGATCCGGACGGCTTTGCCGTGTTCAACGAGTTTGTCAGCCTGGCCAAGGCCAAGGGCGCCGGCATGGTCAACTACCGCTGGCCAAAACCCGGCGCGGCTGACCCAGTGGCAAAAACCTCCTATATCCAGTTGTTCCAGCCGTGGGGCTGGATCATCGGTTCAGGCGTCTACGTGGATGACGTGCAAGCCCAGTTTCAGGGCCAGGTGTGGAAGACCTCGATCATCGGCCTGGGCATTGCCATGATCATGGCCCTGCTGGTGTCGCTGATCGCCCGCAGCATCGTAAGGCCGCTCCAGGAAGCAGTGAACGCCATGGCCAATATCGCCAGCGGCGAAAGCGACCTGACCCGCAGCCTGGACACCCACGGCCAGGACGAAGTCACCCAACTGTCCCGGCACTTCAATAGCTTCACCACCAAGCTACGCCAGGTGGTCAGCCAATTGCAGACCTGCGCCAACGCCCTGGGCCAGTCGTCCTCAGAGCTGGGCAGCAATGCCAGCGCCGCCCATGACCGCAGCCAGCAACAGTCCCAGCAAATGGAACTGGTGGCCACTGCCATCAATGAAGTGACCTATGGCGTGCAGGACGTGGCCAAGAATGCCGAGCATGCCGCCAGCGAAATGCGCGACGCCCAGGTCCAGGCCGAGCAAGGCCAAGTCAATATCGACGGCAGCCTGCAGCAGATTGATGCACTGTCCAACACCATCAGCCAGGCGGTCGAGGTGATCCGTACCCTGTCCTCGGAAAGCACCCAGATTGGCGGCGTACTGGAGGTGATCCGCTCCATCGCCGACCAGACCAACCTGCTGGCCCTCAACGCCGCCATCGAAGCGGCCCGCGCGGGTGAACAAGGCCGTGGTTTTGCCGTGGTCGCCGACGAAGTGCGCCTGCTGGCCCAGCGCACACAAAAATCCACAGCAGAAATCCAGAGCATGATCGAGCGCCTGCAAGGCCATTCCGAAGCGGCGGTCCAGGTGATCAGCGACAGCCACCAGGCATCACAACTGACCATCGAACAAGCCGGCCAGGCCGGCGCCAGCCTGACTGCCATCGGCCAGGCCCTGCGCAACCTCAATGGCCTGAACGCCTCGATTGCCAGCGCCACCCTGCAACAGGCCCATGTGGTGGAAGACATCAACCAGAACGTCACCCAGGCCGCTGGGCTTTCTCACAGTACGGCACTGGCGGCGCAGCAATCGAGTGTTGCCAGTACGCACTTGAAGGGCTTGAGCGAGGAGTTAAACGGGTTGCTGCGCCAGTTCAAGGTCTAGCGCCAGCCCCCTGTGGCGAGCGGGGTTGCCCGCTCGCCACAACAAGCACGCTTTGCCGCAACGAGCACCTCTCTACATACCTTTGCGCCAAGCCCTCCTGTGGTTACAATCGCCCCCCTCTTCGAATATCCCAAGGAATCTTCATGTCCGGGCTTGAACTGTTTGCCGCCGCCCTGGGGGTGATCGCCGTCTGGTTGACAGTCAAGCAGAACCCCTGGTGCTGGCCCATCGGCCTGGTGATGGTATTGCTCTACACCTGGGTTTTTTTCGAGGTAAAGCTGTATTCGGACATGTTGCTGCAGGTGATCTACGCCGGGCTGCAACTCTACGGCTGGTGGCAATGGACACGAGCCGGCGAGGTTAAACAGGGTCGTCAGGTGACCAGCCTTGGTGCCCAACCGATCCTCCTGCACCTGACGATTGGCGCGGTAGGCAGCCTGTTGCTGGGCGCCGCCATGGTGCATTGGACCGATGCCGCACAACCCTGGCTGGACGCAGCCTTGACCGGTTTCAGCCTGGTGGCGCAAATGTGGATGGCGCAGAAGCGCGTGCAATGCTGGCCGTTGTGGATTGCCGTCGATGTGATTTTTGTCGGGTTGTTTCTCTATAAGGGCCTGTACCTCACGGCGGCCCTTTACGCCTTGTTCACCGTGATCGCCGTGCAGGGTTGGCGGGAATGGCGGGCTGATCCGGCGTTGCGCGCATGAAAGTGGTGGTCATGGCAGGTCCCGAATCCAGCGGTAAAAGCTGGCTGGCCGAGCAGTTGCAGACGCATTTCGGCGGAGTATTGGTGGGAGAATTTGTTCGGTATTTCATCGATCACTTTCAGCGCGATACCACCTTGGCGGATATCCCTGAAATCGCCCGCGGCCAGTTGGCCTGGGAAGATACGGCCCGCGCTGAACAGCCAGCGTTATTGATCCTCGACACCCACCTGTTGACCAACAAACTGTGGAGCCAGACGCTGTTCGGCGACTACCCTGAATGGCTCGACCGCGAGCTGCTGGCTCGCCACTATGACTTGCATTTGCTGCTGTCCCCGGAAGATGTCGGCTGGGCCGATGACGGGCAGCGCTGCCAACCGAAACTGGCAGATCGCCAGGCTTTCTTCCAGGCCAGCCAGCGGTGGCTGGAACTGCATCAACAGCCATTTGCGGTGATTCGCGGCGATTGGGATGAACGTCGCAACAAGGCTTTCGCGGCAGTGGCGCAACTGCTTCAAGAGTGAATACCCCTTGTATGATCACTCCGCGGTACGCTCTATCTATCGCCCGGCCCCATCCTTCTCGCTGATCACCCGCACCTGATACTGCGGGTCCGCTGCAATCTGCTGCTCGGTAAAGGGCAACGGGCTGAGTTTCTTCTCGGAAAACGCCTGGGTCTGGTCCTTCGAATACGTTGAGGCCGGGTCGCTGGACAACGAGAACGCCAGCACGCCCTGGGCCTGCGGCCCCTTGTCGTCGAAGGTGACGACCTGCAAGTAACTGCTGCCGCTGACCACCTCACGCTTGCCGTCGTCCCTGGGTACGCTCTGCATCGCGTTATATACCCCCAATTCTTGCGGCCCACCGTGGATCGGCGTGGTGCCAGACACCTGGATATCGCCCCAGCGACTGCTCTCGCTCAGCCCCTGCCTGGCAACTTCAGCGACCGATGCCAGCATCGCTTCACGCAACGCCTTGGCCACCGGCGCCCGCTCAATGGCCAGGCCGCGCGGCGTAGCTTGCGGTTGCTGCGGGTCAAAATCGACGCGCCACCGTTCAGGCACTTGCTGCATCTGGTCCATCACATTGATGAAATGTACCAGCCCCAGCCCACTTTCAAGATTGGCGCGCTGGTCCCAGTTTTTCAGGCTTGCGCAGACCGGTTTCAGGGCTGGCGCATCTACGCCCAGGCTTTCGCCACAGAATTTCAGCAGGTCGGGCATCACTTGGCTGGCTAGGTAGACCTGATTGTCCATCACCATGTTTTCCAGGGAAGCTGCGCTAATCGGGTGTGTGTCCAACGCCTGCAAACGCTGCAAGGCAAAGCGCGAGCGCGGCCCCAGGGCAATCTGCTCCTGGCTGATCACCGGCGAAAAACCGGTCAGCGGGGCCTTGGGGTTGGCCATCCACGCCGAATCATTGGAGTGCTGCACATAGTCTCTACGCTCCAGCTGCGGCAACTGATCCGCCGGAAAAATACCGGCCTGGGCGGCACGCGGATCGATGTCCCAGGCACAAGCACTGTGGGCGCCATCAAGCACGATCAACTGCAAACCGGCGCGGGGATCGCTGCATTGCGCCAGCTTTTGCGCACTCACGTTGGGCACCACCGACAGGTTCATGTACAGGCTCTGTCCCTGATCATCCGCCGCCAGGGTGTTGACCCACGGGATGCCTTGCAAGGTGTGCACTGAGGCTTGCAGTTCCTTGAGGCTACCGGCGCGGTTCATCGCGTACCACTGCGCCAGCACGCGGTCGTTGCCCAGGTTGGCATCCCTCAGGCTGAAGGCGTATTGCCCGTCCCAGTCCAGTTTCCCCGGCCATTGCACCACCGGACCGAATTGCGAGCTGTAGACCGTGTGGGATTGCGCCTTGGTGCTGCCATCCGCTTCCTTGACCTGCACCGTCACCCTGGTTTTCTCCATCGGCACCGACTTGCCGTCCAGCAGGTAGCGGGTCGAATCCTTCGGGTCCAGGGTCAAGCGGTAGAGGGTGAAATGCTTGGATGTGTCGACGGTGTGAGTCCAGGCCACATGCTGGTTGAAGCCGATATTGATCACCGGTAACCCCGGCAAGGCGGCGCCCATCACGTCCAACTGACCGGGAATGGTCAGGTGCATTTGATAGAAGCGCATACCACCGATCCACGGGAAATGCGGATTGGCCAGCAACATGCCGCGACCATTGAATGAACGCTCCCCGCCGACCGCCACGGCGTTGCTGCCGCGATCCAGCGTAAAGCGCTGCTGGTTCGCCGCAGCGATCTCAAACGCACGAGTGTCGTTCTGCACACCGGCGTGGCTCTGGGGCGGTGCGGCACCCACCAGGGCTTCGGCGAATTGCCCAACGCCGCCTTCTACCAACAGGCGACGGGTCAGCTTGACCAGATCCTGCGGGGTAATCGACCGTACCCAAGCGCCCTGGCACTGCGCCGGCAAACCCTCGGTGCGACGTTCTTGCAGGTAACGGTTGTATCCCGCCACATAGCCTTCGATGCGCTGCTGCATCTGCGGGGGCTGCACTTTCCAGAATGCTGCGACCGCCTGGGGTGTATTGAGCCAGGTGAAAAACACGTCGCTGGTAAGGTTGTTGCGCTCTTCCAGGGTGGACTTTTCGGCGCCGAAATATTTGGCGCGTTCACCGTTCACCGTTACCACTTCGTTGGCCAACAGGCACAGGTTGTCCTGGGCGTACGCGTAACCAATACCGTATCCCAACCCGCGCTCATCGCTGGCGCGGATATGGGGGATACCAGAACTGGTACGGCGGATATCGGCCGTTGCCTCGCCTGCCTGCACCTCGCCCACCTGCCGGGCTGATACCGAAAGGCTCAAGCCAAGAAACACACCCGCCACGCACACCTTGGACAACCCGTTGGAAATAATCACGCAGACTCCATATTCAACCCAAATTAACCGTCCCGGGCAGGACAATCTCGCCAATACCGGCCCACCCATAAAGACGTAATAGCGGGGAATAATTTAACGAGCGCAGGCGTTAATTCGTTGGCGTGGAAATGTGACAGAACTGATACCGACGAAATTTACACATCGCCCGCTTCATGATTTGCGCATCTCATACGTCTTATTACTAAGAGCGCCATCATTTTCCTGATCAGGCTCTGATAAGGAGTTTTTGCATGTACAACTCGCAACTGCCCACGGACGGACATTCAATGGCACACGACGCGGCTTTCGGCTCGGATACCCAAGTATTCGGCAAGTCACCCGAACATCAAGGCAACCAACGCATCCGACATTTGCTCAAGTGTTTTGGCCTGCGCACGAGTCTGATTCGCCTGAAGGTCATCGACGCCCTGCTCACGGCCGCCGATAACGGCCGCTCGCTGGGTGTACGAGGTGTCCACAGCCACTTGCTGGAACTGGGCATCCCGTTGTCCTTTCTCAGTGTGCGCGAAGTGCTCAAGCGTCTATGCAGCGAGGGCGTGATCGCCCTCAACGCCGACAAGAGCTACAGCCTGCATGAACAGGCTGCCAAAGTGCTGGCTGCCAATAACGCCTGAATCAGGCGTTGGGCTTGACCTTGCGGCGCATCACTCCATTGACCACCACCACGATCACTGCCACGGCAATGGCGATGTACTGGAACGTTTTTTCGCTGATGGTCCCGTTGTTCTGCAAATAGGACAGGCCAAACATCGTCCCGAGGACGACCAGGGAAATCAGAATCGAGTATTTCAAGCGTTGCTTTTGGGTCATGACGGGTTCCTAAACCTGAAAATATGTATCCACTTTGTATCGCCAGCCATGCCAAGTACATACCCGGTTGCGAGGATGGACCCAGGCTGGCGGGGTCTCATGTTACAGGCGATGAAAAACTTTGGCTTGCCTTGCGCCTGATTGAACCTGTGAGAGCCAGGCTCATTCCCGGGTCTTGGCCTGACTCCTTTTTACCCTCATGCACCACGACTCAAGGGTAACGCTGTAACCCGCTGCCCGGACGGGCGCAAAGCTCTACCAGCCAGTCGACAAACACCCGCACCCGCGGGGATAACTGGCGATGTGGTGGATAGAGCGCCGTCAGCGGGAGCCTGGGTGGCAACACATCGGCCAGTACCTCTACGAGCGTGCCCTGCTCCAACTGCCGGGCGACGTGATAGTACGGCGCCTGAACCAGGCCATAACCGGCCTCGCAGGCGGCCAGGTAGCCATCGGCGCTGTTGACCGCCAGTTTCTTGGGCAAGTCCACCAGGCGAATATCGTCCCCGCACTGGAACTCCAGACCATAACGTTTACCGGTGGTGCTGGAGAAATATTCAATCATTTGGTGGTTGGCCAAATCATTGAGGTCTTGCGGTACTCCCATCCTCTGCAGGTAGCCAGCGCTGGCGCAGGTCAACTGGTCCATCATCGTCAGCGGCCTTGCCACCAGTGAATCGTCCAAAGACCGGCCACCGCGCAGCACGCAATCCACACCTTCGCGAATCAAGTCCACGGGGCGATCGTTCAAACCGATCTCCAGGTCGATCAGCGGGTAGCGTGCGGTGAACTCCGGCAAGGCCGGAATCACGATAGAGCGTCCCACCGCTGCGGGCATGTCGATACGCAGCGTGCCTCGCGGATTTTTCCGGCGGGTGGAAAACACCGCCTCAGCCTCTTCAAGATCCGCCAACAAACGCACGCAACGCTGGTAATAGGCCGCGCCATCCAGGGTCGGATGAACCTGACGCGTGGTGCGTTGCAGCAATTGCACGCCCAAATGGGCTTCCAACTGCTTGATCAAGATCGTCACCGAAGCGCGAGACAGGTGCAGGCTGTCGGCCGCCTTGGCGAACCCACCTAATTCAACGATCCGCGTGAACACCCGCATGGCATTAAAACGGTCCAAATCCTGACTCCCTTCACGGATTATTTAGAATTTACCAATAGTGATAATGCTTTTAGCCGGTTTATCTTGTTTTTGTCGAGGACAACAATAGGCGTCTTAGCCATTAAAGGAGCCTTACCCATGCTTACGCGTCAACTCGGCAAAAACGGCCCACACGTCAGCGCTATTGGCCTCGGCTGCATGGGCATGACGGATTTCTACACCACCGGTATCGATAGCCGGGAGGCCACCGCCACACTGCATCGCGCCCTGGAACTGGGCATCAACCTGCTGGACACCGCCGATATGTATGGCCCACATACCAATGAAGCGCTGATTGGCAAGGCCATCGCCGGCAAGCGCGACCAGGTCTTTTTGGCCAGCAAATTCGGCATCGTCCGCGACCCGGCGAACCCGACGTTGCGTGGGGTCAATGGCCGACCGCAGTACATTCGCGACTCGATCGAAGGCACCTTGAAACGCCTGGGCGTCGAGACGTTGGATTTGTATTACCAACATCGCATCGACCCCGATGTCGCTATCGAAGAAACCGTCGGCGCCATGGCTGAACTGGTGCATCAGGGCAAGGTGCGTTACCTGGGCTTGAGTGAAGCGTCTGCCGCCACGCTGGAGCGGGCCCACAAGGTCCATCCCATCAGCGCCCTGCAAAGCGAATATTCGCTGTGGAGCCGGGATCAGGAACACAACGGGTGCCTGGCGGCTTGCCAGCGATTGGGAGTTGCATTTGTACCCTATAGCCCACTGGGGCGTGGCTTTCTCACCGGAGCACTGAAGAGCGCGAATGATTTTGCGACGGATGATTACCGTCGGTTCAGCCCACGATTCCAGGGTGAGAACTTTGCGAAAAACCTGCTGTTGGTGGAACAGGTACAGGCACTGGCGCAGGACAAAGGCGTCACTGCCGGACAGCTGGCGTTGGCTTGGGTGTTGGCGCAGGGGGATTATCTGATTCCGATTCCAGGGACCAAGCAGCGTAAATACCTGGAAGAAAATGTCGCCGCGCTGGAAGTCAAACTCAGCCCCGCCGAGTTGGCGGCGCTGGAAGCGATATTTCCAGCCAATGCCATGGCTGGGTTGCGCTATCCGCAAGAGGTGATGCAGATGCTGAATAAGTAGGCACTTGCTCGCGATGTTTTTTTGATTGTTCCCACACCCGTGGGAACAATCAATAAGCGACCGTTACTTATCCTTGAACTCAGGCGCGCGCTTGGCCACAAACGCCGCCATCCCTTCCTTCTGATCCTGAGTGGCAAACGCGGCATGGAATACCCGCCGCTCAAAACGCACGCCTTCCGACAAACTGACCTCAAACGCGCGGTTGACGCTTTCCTTGACCATCATGCTGATGGGCAGCGATTTACTGGCGATCAGCGCGGCGACTTTGAGCGCCTCCTCCAGCAACTCATCCGCCGGTACGATCCGCGCAACGATGCCGCAACGCTCCGCTTCCACCGCATCGATGAAACGCCCGGTCAGGCACATTTCCATGGCCTTGGCCTTGCCCACCGCACGGGTCAGGCGCTGGGTGCCGCCCATACCCGGCAGCACGCCGAGGTTGACTTCCGGCTGGCCGAACCTGGCGTTGTCACCGGCCAGGATGAAGTCGCACATCAGCGCCAGTTCGCAGCCGCCACCCAAGGCAAAACCGTTGACTGCGGCAATGATCGGCTTGCGACGATTGGCCACTCGGTCGCTGTCGCTGAACAGGTCGTCCAGGTAGATCTGCGGGTAGGTCAGCTCAGCCATTTCCTTGATATCGGCGCCGGCGGCAAAGGCTTTTTTCGAGCCGGTCAGCACGATGCAACCGATCTCGGGGTTGGCTTCCAGACTGTCCAGCGCCTGGTTCACCTCACTGACCAGTTGTGCGTTCAAGGCGTTCAGCGCTTGCGGGCGATTAAGGGTAATCAGCCCAACGCGGCCCTGAACCTCCAGCAAAATGGTTTCGTAGCTCATCCGTCAGTTCCTCTTCAAAGGTTGCGTGAAATGACCATGCGTTGAATATCGCTGGTGCCTTCATAAATCTGGCAGACCCGCACATCGCGGTAGATCCGCTCCAGGGGGAAGTCGCTCAGATAACCGTAACCGCCCAGGGTTTGCAAGGCCGCCGAACAGACCTTCTCAGCCATTTCCGAAGCAAACAGCTTGGCCATGGATGCCTCCACCAGTGCAGGCCGGCCGCTGTCGCGCAGGGCCGCGGCGTAATGCACCATCTGCCGTGCGACGGCGATCTGGGTGGCCATGTCCGCCAGGCGGAAGGCCACCGCCTGATGCTCGATCAAGGTTTTGCCAAAACTCTCGCGTTCACGAGCGTAGTCACGGGCTGCCTCAAACGCAGCACGGGCCATGCCCACCGATTGCGAGGCAATACCGACACGGCCACCTTCCAGGTTGGCCAGGGCAATCTTGTAGCCTTCGCCCTCCTCACCCAGACGGTTGGCCACCGGCACTTTGACGTCCTCAAAGAGGATCTGGCAGGTGTCGGATGCATGCTGGCCAAGCTTGTCTTCGACCCGCGCCACTTTATAGCCGGGCGAATCGGTGGGCACGATAAAGGCGCTGATGCCGCGCTTGCCGGCCGTGGGATCGGTGACCGCAAATACAATCACGATCCCGGCGTTTTGCCCCGACGTGATGAACTGTTTGCAACCGTTGAGTACGTAGTGATCACCCTCAAGGCGGGCACGGGTTTTCAGGCTGCTGGCGTCGGAGCCGGCCTGGGGCTCGGTCAGGGCAAAGGCGCCGAGCATGGCGCCGCTGGCCAGGGGCGTGAGGAATTGCTCTTTCTGCTGATCGTTGCCGAACTTGAGGATCGGCACGCAGCCCACAGAGTTATGCACGCTCATGATGGTCGAGCAGGCACCATCGCCGGCGGCGACTTCTTCCAGGGCCATGGCGTAGGCCAGGTAGCCGGTGTCGCAACCGCCCCACTGTTCCGGGACCAGCATGCCGAAAAAGCCCAGTTCGGCCATTTCAGCGATAGCCTCCCTGGGAAAGCGATGCTCGCGGTCCCACTCGGCGGCGAACGGTTTCAGCCGTTCCTGGGCAAATTGCCGGGCGGCTTCGCTGATTTGCAGTTGTTCGTCATTGGGGAGCATAAACAGCCTCTAAAATAAAAAGCTTAATACAGGCATTCAACGGCCATGGCCGTGGCTTCACCACCGCCGATGCAGATCGCGGCAACGCCGCGCTTGAGGCCCTTCTGGCGCAACGCCGAGAGCAACGTCACCAGAATCCTCGCGCCGGACGCACCAATCGGATGCCCCAGTGCGCAGGCGCCGCCGTGGATATTGACCTTGTCGTGGGGGATTTCCAGTTTGCTCATGGTCACCAGGCTGACCACGGCAAAGGCTTCGTTGATTTCAAACAAATCCACGTCACCCAGGTTCCAGCCGGTCTTGCTCATCAGTTTGCGAATCGCGCCCACTGGCGCCACCGGAAACAGACCGGGCTCATCGGCGAACGCCGCGTGACCGTGGATCACGGCCAAGGGCTTAAGCCCGCGCTTTTGCGCTTCGGATTGACGCATCAGCAGCAGTGCAGCGGCACCGTCGGAAATCGAACTGGAGTTGGCTGCCGTCACCGTACCGCCTTCGCGGAACGCCGGCTTCAGGGTGGCGATCTTGTCCGGCCTGGCCTTGGGCGGCTGTTCGTCGTCAGTGATAGTTTTCTGTTCCTTGCCGACGGTGACCTGCACCGGGACGATTTCGGCGGCAAAGCTACCGGTGCTGATCGCCTGCTGGGCACGGGTCAGGGAGGCAATGGCAAAGGCGTCCTGGGCTTCACGGGTAAAGCCGTGGTGCTCGGCGCAGTCTTCGGCAAAGGTGCCCATCAGGCGGCCCTTGTCGTAGGCGTCTTCCAGGCCGTCGAGGAACATGTGGTCGAGCACACGGCCGTGGCCCATGCGGTAACCGCTACGGGCGCGGTCCAGCAGGTACGGGGCGTTGGACATGCTTTCCATGCCGCCGGCGATAATCACATCGACGCTGCCTGCCAGCAGCGAATCATGGGCGAGGATGGTCGCTTCCATGCCCGAGCCGCACATCTTGTTGAGGGTGGTGCAGCGGGTCGATTTATCCAGGCCCGCGCCCAGGGCCGCCTGGCGTGCCGGGGCCTGGCCCAAACCCGCAGGGAGCACGCAACCGAACAGCACTTCATCTACGCCATCGCTGGCGATACCGGCGCGCTCGACAGCGGCGCGAATCGCGGCAGCGCCCAGTTGTGGCGCGGTCAAGCCCTTGAGGTCACCCTGGAAGCCGCCCATTGGGGTGCGCACGGCACTGACTATAACGATTGGATCGTGATTCTGAGTCATGACAAATCCTCCTTACTTGGCCGCCATGCGCAAGGCCCCGTCAAGACGGATCACCTCGCCGTTGAGCATGCTGTTTTCAATAATATGCCGCACCAACGCGGCGTACTCGCAGGGCTTGCCCAGGCGTGGCGGGAACGGTACGCCGGCCGCCAACGAGTCGCGCACTTCAGGCGTCATGCCAGCCATCATCGGGGTTTCGAAGATGCCCGGTGCAATCGTCATTACCCGAATGCCAAAGCGCGCCAACTCCCGTGCGGCAGGTAGGGTCAGGCTGGCAATCGCCCCCTTGGACGCAGCATAGGCCGCTTGGCCGACCTGGCCGTCAAAGGCCGCCACCGAAGCGGTGTTGATGATCACCCCGCGTTCGCCGTCAGCATTGGCCTCGGTTTCAGCAATGGCCGCTGCCGCGAGGCGCAACAGGTTGAAGCTGCCGATCAGGTTAACGTTGATCACCTGGGCAAAACTGGCCAAGGCATGCGGCCCGTTCTTGCCAAGGATTTTCTCACCGCGCACCACGCCCGCGCAGTTGACCAGCCCGTGCAAGCCGCCAAATGCCGCAACAGTGGCCTGCACCGCCGCGTCGGCAGCCGCTTCCTGGCTGATATCGGCCACCACGCTGCGGGCCTGATCGCCCAGTTTGCTGGCCTGAGCCGCCACGGCCTCTGCGTTCAAATCTACCAGCATCACCTTGGCACCCGCCGCCACCAACATTTCAGCGGTGGCCGCGCCGAGGCCCGAAGCCCCGCCGCTGACCAGAAAAACCTTGTTCTCAATCTGCATCATTGTTTCCTTGAAAATGGGATTACGCCGTGGTCACGGTCGCTTGTGACGCCTGGACCTTGGCGATTTCCTGGTTACGCAAAATAAAGCGCTGCAGCTTGCCGCTTGGCGTCTTCGGCAGTTCGCTGACAAATTCGATTTCCCGTGGGTACGAGTGCGCCGCCAGGCGCTTGCGCACATGTTGGCGCAGCTCTTCGGCCAACTCGGGGTCGGGGCGGTACTGGGCACTGATCACCACGAAGGCCTTGACCAGTTCGGTGCGTTGCGCATCCGGCTTGCCGACCACTGCGGCTTCGATCACTGCCGGGTGTTCGATCAGCGCGCTTTCCACGTCAAACGGGCCGACCCGGTAGCCGGAGGTGGTGATCACGTCATCGCTGCGCCCGACAAAGCTGATGCTGCCATCGGGGTTCAATTCCACGGTGTCGCCGCTGAGGTAGTACTGGCCAACAAACGCCTTGGTCTTGCCCCCTTCATAGCCGGCAAACCAGCACATCGGCGACTGATCGCGGTCGATGGCCAGAATCCCCGGCTGGCCGGCCGCCAGCTCCTGATGGTTGTCATCGAGCACCACGATACGGTGGCCCGGCGAGGCAAAACCGGCGGAGCCGACGTGCACCGGGTGATCCAGTCCGTGGTGGTTGCACAGCACCATGCCCAACTCGGTCTGGCCGTAGTGGTCATGAATGGTGACGCCCAGATTGTCGGCAAACCAGCGGATCACTTCCGGGTTTAGCGGCTCGCCGGCACTGCTGACAATACGCAGCTTGCCCTTGATCGAACGGGCGAACTGCTCGCCGCCAGCAATCAGCAGACGATAGGCCGTGGGCGACCCGGTGAGGTTGGTAATGCCATATTTGTTGATGACCCGGCAGGTGCTTTCCAGGGTGAACGGGCCGTCGTAGAAAGTGATCGGATGGCCCATGGACAACGGCCCGGTAACGCCAAAATAGATGCCGTAGGCCCAGCCCGGATCGGCGACGTTCCAGAACGCATCTTCGGGGCGCAAGTCCACCGCGTCGCGGGTGTAGCTCTGGAACGCGACAATCGCCTTGAGCGGCACTGCCAACGCTTTCGACGGGCCGGTGGTGCCAGAGGTGAACATCAGCAGAAACGGATCATCGGCGCCCAACAGTACCGGCTCGCAGACATTGGAGTAGTTGGGCAGCTCTGCCCAGAAGCTGAAATCACCACGAACAATGCCCTCACCCTTGGCACCCGTCACAGTGACGATGATCGGGCAATTCTCTACCTCGTTGAGTTTGGGACGGTTGACTGCGTCGGTGACTACCAGCGCCGCGCCGGAACTGCTTAGGCGGTGCTCGATGGCCTTGGGGCCGAAAGCGGTGAACAGCGGCTGATAGACCGCGCCAATGCGCCAGGTGGCGAGCACCGTCACCAGCAATTCAGCGGTGCGTGGCAAGAGCCCGGCGACCTTGTCACCGCGCTTGACGCCCTGGGCCAGCAGGAAGTTGGCGAAACGTGCCGCCTGGTCCTGCAGTTCGGTAAAGGTCGACGTGGCGCTGCGGCCGTCCTTGCCCTCCCAAAACAACGCAATACGGCCCGGCAGCGCGTGCCGATCGCAACATTCGATACAGGCATTAAGCCCTTGCAGGTGACCGGCCAGCGCGGCCTCGACGGTTTGCTGGTAGTTGAACTCGGTGGTAGCAGCCAAATAATCGCGCATCGTGGCAAATCCCTGTGTCTTTTGTTTTTTTGAGGGGGCGTGCTTTTGAGGGGTTAGACCGGGGAAATAGTCGCTCCAGAGCACTCAATGGACAATGGTCAAAGCTTTCAACATGGCTGACTGGTTTGGCCAATGGCGTCGTTCATAGAGCGCGCTGATCACCCGGTCGGCATAAGCGATTGGACGCCCTGCCCATCAGCTTTTAGTCTGAGGGCCTGCGCCACCCAGAGCCCCTCGATGATCGTTCGCCTCAAACCCAACCTGCTCGGCATTCTGTTTTCCCTCAAGGGCTCGGTTGCCAAGCGCATCGCCTTGCGCAGCCTGCTGGTGACGCTGCTGGCGTCAGTGATCGTACTGGTGGAGACGCTGCACCCGGCGTATTTCTCCAAGGTCAACGCCACGCCATTCACCCTGCTGGGGCTGTCCCTGTCGATTTTCATGAGTTTTCGCAATAACGCCTGTTACGACCGCTGGTGGGAAGGCCGCAAGCAATTGGGGCAAATGATCATCGAGGTGCGTTCGCTGATCCGGGAAACCCAGGTCTTCAATAACTGCGCCGAACACGAAGGGATACTTCGCGGTCTGTGCGGCTTTGCCCACGGACTGGTTGCCCGCTTGCGCCTGGAAGACGAGGCATGCGCTATCAAACCGTGGATCGCCATTGACTCAAACCACCCCAATCTGCCCGACAGCGTTCTGCAAGCCCTCGGTGCCCGCTGCTCAAGCTTGGCTGAACAGGGCTGTATCAGCGATTGGCGCTACACCCAGTTGGAAACCCGCCTAGTGGGCCTCAGCCAAGTCCAGGCCGCGTGCGAGCGGATCAAAAGTACACCGCTGCCGTTTCCCTACACCCTATTGCTGCATCGCACCATCTACCTGTTCTGCATTCTGCTGCCGTTTGCCATGGCCGAACCCCTGGGCTGGCTGACGCCGATTTTCACCGCCATCGTCAGCTACACCTTCTTTGGCCTGGACGAAATCGGCGACGATCTGGAAGACCCGTTCGGCTTCGACGAAAACGACCTGCCCTGCAATGCGATCGTACGCACCCTGGAACGGGAGATCCTCGCAGCCCTTGGCGAAACGTCACTGCCCCCAGCCATGGAGCCGGTGGACTACGTGCTGACGTGACGCCGGTTTGACACCCGTCGGTGTCTGGCCGAAGCTGATAGCTTTGTAATAGCTGCCCAGCTCTTGGACGCCTGCATGTCAAAGTCACGCCGTTACTCGATCATCGGTCTGTGCGCCCTGTTGTTTATTGTGCTGATCACCTGGTATTTCTCCCGCAGCACCACCGTAGCCGTCCCCGCGGCCATCGCCCATGGTTATTCCAAGGCCCTCAAGCAAGCCCATAACGGCGAGCCGGGGGCTGCGCGGGTGTTGTATCAACAGTTGGGCCGGGCGGACTTGACCGATGTGCGCCGCGCCGCCCTGCATGCCGAACTCGCCAACTACCCCAGCCCCCAGGCCCTGAAACTGGCGGACAAAGACCTGGCCAACGAGTCGCCACTGGTGCGCCAAGCGGCGATCAGCAGCATTGTCGGCCTGGTGCCCAGCGGCCAACGCACGCTGCTGCTCGGCCCGCTGCTTGATGATCAGGAGCAGAGCGTGCGCTTTGCCGCCGCCAACGCCTTGCTGGGCCTTTCACCGGACGCCTTGGGCCTTTACTTCGGACCCTTGCAGCAGGTGCTGGATGAATATGTAAAAGCACTAAAGAGCCAACCCGAAACGCCTGAAGGCTGGATTCAGCTGGCGCTCCTGTACATTCACAGCGCCCTGCTGCCCGACGCGCAAAATGCGCTGGAACAGGCCCTGCGCCTGGAACCGGACAACCTGCCGGCAGTGGTCGCACAAATCGAGCTGTTGGATAAGCAGGGCAAGGTCGACGACTCCCGCCAACTGTTGGCCAAACAACTGCAGGCCCACCCCGAATCGCCCTATCTGCAACACGCCTTGGGCATGTGGTTATTGCGCCACGGCGAGCGCGAGTACGCCCTGCTCGGCCTGTCCAAAGCGGTGGAGCTGGAACCAGACCATCAGGATTATCGCTATGACCTGGCCACCACCCTGCATGCCCAGCAGGAACTGGAAGCCGCCCAGCGCCAATTGGAAGAGATCGTCCAACGCCATCCCGCCAACCGCAAGGCGCGGGTGCTGCTGGTCAAATACTGGAAGGAAAGTGGCCAGTTGCAGAACGTCCAGGTGTTGCTGGCACAGCTTGAACAACAGAATCCGGACGACCCTGCATTGGCGCAAGGCCTGTAGGCCTCACGCCAACAAGTTGCAATTGGCACAAAACGTTGAACTGCCACACGGCGCCACGGTCAAGTGATTATGGCGCACCCAAACGGGCGTGTACTCCACTTGTACGTGGCCCGAGGGCACGCCTTGTCTACATCCAAAGAGCTGTTCACAGTAAAAGCGGCAACTGGCATTGAAGGCCTTGATGACATCCTTGCCGGCGGGCTATCGCGCAGCCACCTGTTCCTGCTCGAAGGTGAGCCGGGCACCGGCAACCCCTTGCTCAAGAATGAGCGCTCGTGAGTTATCTGCCAGCCATCTCCGAGCGCGCGATCATCCTCGCGGCGTTGGGACGCGATAGCTCGCTGGCGCTGAAGATGCTCAACGAAGCGGGGTTCAGCGGCGTCATCGTCGCCCATTTACAGGTGCTTTGCGACGAACTGGAGCAGGGTGCCGGATTGTTGGTCATCGCCGCCGAAGCCTTGCGAGGCGTTGACCTGGAGCCATTGCTCAACTACTTGCACCAACAGCCAGCCTGGTCCGACCTGCCCATTGTGTTGTTGACCCGTCACCGGGGCACCGAGCAAAACGCTTCGTCACACCTGAGTACCCGGCTGGGCAACATCACCCTGCTGGAGCGGCCCTTTCATACGGTCACGTTGATCAGCCTGGTGACCACCGCCCTGCGCAGTCGGCGCCGCCAGTATGAAGCCCGCGACCGCCTGATCGACCTGGGCCAGAGTGAGCTACGCCTGCAGCGCACCCTGGAGACCCTCGAACAACAGGTCGAGGACCGCACGGCGCAGTTGCGCAACAACGAAGAAGCCCTTCGCCAATCACAAAAAATGGAAGCCGTCGGCCAATTGACCGGCGGCATCGCCCACGACTTCAACAACCTGCTCACCGGGATCATCGGCAGCCTGGAGCTACTGCGAAGGCGGCTGGCTCGGGGCCGCACTGAAGATCTCAACAGCCTGATCGACCTGGGTGTTACCTCCGCCAACCGTGCCGCAGGCCTGACCCACCGCCTGCTGGCGTTTTCCCGTCGCCAGTCGCTGGATTCCAAACCGGTGGCGATCAACCACCTGGTGACGTCCATGGGCGAGTTGCTGCAACGTAGTCTCAACGAAAGCATCGCCCTCGACATGCGCTTGAGCGAGCAGCCATGGATCGCCGAAGCCGACCCCAATCAATTGGAAAGCGCCCTGCTCAACCTGGTCATCAACGCCCGGGATGCCATGCCCGACGGTGGACAGTTGGTAGTGGAAACCAGCAATCGGCACCTCGACAACGTCTTTACTGCCGCTTATGGCACGCTCACGCCTGGTGATTATGTGGAGCTGAGCGTCAGCGACACCGGCTGCGGCATGCCCGAAAGCGTGATCAGCCGGGCGTTTGATCCTTTCTTCACCACCAAGCCCATCGGCCAGGGCACCGGGTTGGGGCTATCGATGATCTATGGCTTTGCGCGGCAGTCCCACGGCCATGTGATGATCCACAGCACCGTGGGCGAAGGCACCACGGTCAGCCTGTTCCTGCCGCGTTTTGTCGGCGAAACGACCGTTGAAAAACCGATTAATCCCGCCTTGCTGCCTTTCGCCAACGCCGGCGAGACGGTGCTGATCGTCGAAGACGACCCGGCCGTGCGGGTGCTGGTCAGCGCCGTGCTGAGTGAACTGGGCTATGCCTTTGTAGAAGCTGGCGATGCCGACAGTGCCATGCCGATTATCGAATCCAGCCAACGGATTGACCTACTGATCAGCGACGTTGGCCTGCCGGGCATGAACGGCCGGCAACTGGCGGAAATCGGGCGGCAGATCAGACCGGACTTGAAGGTGTTATTTATCACGGGATATGCCGAACATGCGGCGGTGCGTGGTGGGTTCCTGGGCCCGGGGATGCAGTTGATCACCAAGCCGTTTACGTTTGATTTGTTGACAGCAAAGGTGCGGGAGATGATTCGGGCATGATTTTGATCGGGGCTTCGCTGCCCATGGGTGACAAAACCCTCCTCGCCTCCAGGCAGGATTAGCCAACTTTAAGCCAGTAACCGCTGGATATGTTCCTGCAACGTATCCAGATCAAACGGTTTGGCCAGGATCGGCGCATTGCGGGTGATCGGACTGTTGCAATCCAGGATTTCCTGCGGATAACCACTGATAAAGATGACTTTCAATTCCGGCCGCAACTTCATGGCAGGTTCAGCGATTTGCACCCCGGAAATGCCGCCAGGAAGGCGATAGTCGGTGACCATCAAGTCCAGGTGCGGCTTGCTGGCGAGGATTTCGAAGGCCTGCTCGCCATCGACCGCCTTTAAAACCCGATACCCCTGCCCCGACAGGTACTCGCCCAATACGAACATTATTGACTCGTCATCTTCGACGATCAGTACAACGTCTTGTGCATCTTCACTCATGGGAAGCCTTTGTCCGGTCAATTGCTGCTGATACGACCATAGGGTCACGCGGAGGTTGCGTTGGATATGCGATTGATTTCACGTACTGGCCTCAAGGGGCAGGCACACGCGAAACAATGCACCCTCACCTATCCGGCTCTCGACTTCAATCGTCCCACCATGAGCCGCGACGATCTGCTCGGAAATAAACAGCCCCAGACCCAGTCCTGCCGCCGCATGATTAACGGAGACCCGCTCGAACTGCTGAAAAATTCGCTTCTGATTGTCTTCGCTGATGCCTATCCCGCGATCACGAACTTCGACCCGGGCTTCGCCATGCGCGGTGTACACCCTTACGTCCACCGGACTCTTGGCGCCGTAACGCAGCGCGTTGGTCAACAGGTTAGACACTACCTGCTCGATGCGAAACTCATCCCAGTTGCCTTCCACCGGCAGCGGCGCATCCAATTGCACCGAGGACTCGGCTGCCGTCACTTGCGGGGCAAAGTTCTCCAGCAGGTTGCGCACCAGTTGCGCGAGGTCAAAGCGCCCGGGGCGAATCGACAGCTTGCCGGTACGAATACGCGACACATCAAGCATGTCTTCGATCAAGCGGATAAGGCTCTGAATCTGTCGCTCATCGCGATCGACCATGGCGTGCATCTTGTCCAGCGTAAAGGCCGCAGCGTTGTCCCGGGCCAGGTGCATCTTGCGCAACTGGGTTTCCAGAATCAGCCCATTGAGGGGCGTGCGTACTTCGTGGGCGACGATCGACATAAAGTCATCGCGCATGCGCACCGCCTGCTCAAGCTGCGCCTGGGTGGCCTGCAAGCGCATAAGCAAGGCTTCCTGCTCGCGGCGGCTCTGCTCCAGGGCTTCGACCTGCTGCTTCATGGCCTTACTCTGGCGATACAGGTCGACGAAGACATTGACCTTGCTCTTGACCGCATGGATATCCAGCGGCTTGTGCAGGAAGTCCACCGCACCGCTCTCATAGCCCTTGAAGGCATAGTTCAACTCGCGACCTGCGGCACTGACAAATACGATAGGGATGTTCTTGGTCTTTTCCGTGCCGCGCATCAGTTCGGCCAGTTCGAAGCCGTTCATGCCGGGCATCTGCACGTCGAGAATGGCCATGGCGAACTCGTGTTCGAGCAACAGCGACAAGGCCTCGTCGGCGCTCAGCGCCTTGTAGACCTGACGATCCTCACGCTTGATCAGCGCTTCAAGGGCCAGCAGGTTTTCCGGCAGATCATCGACGATCAGCAGTTTGGCCTGGATAGTACTTAGCATGGGGATGATTCCAGGGAAGCCAACAAGGCGCCGATACGGCTCAAGGTAAGAACATGGTCGGGAATATGCAACGCCAGGGCCGCTCGGGGCATGACCGTCGCCTGCGCCTCCGCCGGGTCCTGGACCACAGTGGTGCCGCCGTATTGCTTGACGTGGGCCAGGCCTTGGGCGCCGTCCTGGTTGGCGCCGGTGAGCAGTATCGCCAACAGGCCTGTGCCATAGGTATCGGCGGCCGACTCAAACAAGTAATCAATGGCTGGGCGCGAGTAGTGCACACGGTCCTCCTGGCTCAATGACAGACTGCGGTCATGTTCCACCGACAAATGATAACCGGGACCGGCAAAATACAAAGTGCCGGCCTCGATCAGCTCCTTGTCGCGCGCTTCCCTGACCGGTATCGGCAGGCGGCGGGCAAAGACTTCAGCCAGTAGGCTGCAACGCTCATCGGGCAAATGCAGGACGGTAATGATTGGCAGGCCGAAGCCCTTGGGCAAGGCGCCGAAAATGTTCAGCAACGCCTCGACACCACCTGCGGATGCCCCTATGACAATGGCTTCGATACCAGGCGCGTACAACTGGCCTGTAGCGGCTTCATTCATGATTTTCGGTAGATCCGCTCTTGCTTGACCAGGGGTTCGAACTGTTTGCTGTAGCTGGAAAAATCCAGGGTTTCCTTGCTGCCCAGCACCAGGAAGCCACGATGGCACAGCGACTCATGAAACAATCCAAACGCCCTATCCTGCAACTTTTTATTGAAATAAATCAGCACGTTACGACATGAAATTAACTGCGTTTCAGAAAATACGCTATCGGTCGCCAGGCTGTGATCGGCGAAGGTAACGTTCTCTCGCAGGCTTTTGTCGAAGATCGCGTAATCGTAAGCCGCCGTGTAATAGTCGGCAAACGAACGCTTTCCACCGGCCTGCTGATAGTTATGGGTGTAGGCACGGATATTTTCCAGGGAGAAAATTCCTTGCTTGGCTTTTTCCAGGGAGCTGGGGTTGATATCGGTGGCGTAGATAATCGTGCGTTCCAGCAAACCCTCTTCCCGCAGAAGAATGGCCATGGAGTACACCTCTTCGCCGGTGCTGCAACCGGCGATCCAGATCTTGATCGACGGGTAGGTCTTGAGCAGCGGCACCACTTCCTGGCGTATCGCCAGAAAGTGCGAGGGGTCGCGAAACATCTCGCTGACGGGAATGGTCAGAAATTGCAGCAACTGCATGAACGCCGTAGGGTCGTGCAACACCCGTTCCTGCAGGGCCGAAATGGTCTTGCAGTCGAACTGGCGCAAGGCATGGGCGACGCGGCGCTTGACCGACGCGCCGGAGTAGTCGCGAAAGTCATAGCTGTACTTGAGGTAAATCGCCTCAATCAACAGACGCAGTTCGATGTCAGTGTTTCGTTCCAATTAAATACGTTCCATCTTTGGTAGCCACACACGGATCAACGAAAACAGTCGATCAAGGTCGATGGGCTTGGCCAGGTAATCGTTGGAGCCTGCCGCCAGGCAGCGCTCCTGATCATCCTTCATGGCCTTGGCCGTCACCGCGATGATCGGCAGCTTGCGCCAGCGCGGGTCCTGGCGGATCAGCGCGGTGGCTTCGTAGCCGTCCATCTCCGGCATCATCACGTCCATCAGAACCAGGTCAATGTCATCGATTTCATTGAGTTTTTCGATCGCCTCACGGCCGTTACGGCCAATGACCACAATCGCGCCCTTATGTTCCAGGGCGCTGGTGAGGGCGAAGATATTGCGTACATCGTCGTCCACCAACAGCACCTTGCGTCCCTCGAAAACCTTGTCGCGGCTGCGGGCGGTCTTGAGCATCTTCTGGCGTTCATGGGACAACTGGGATTCGACTTTGTGCAGAAAAAGTGTCACCTCGTCCAGCAAACGTTCAGGTGAGCGAGCGCCTTTGATGATGATCGAGCGTGAATACTTGCGCAGTTCCGCCTCTTCATCACGGGTCAGGTTGCGCCCGGTGTAAACAATCACCGGCGGGAACGAACAGATATCCTCGGTAGACATGCGTTTGAGCAGCTCGTTGCCGAGCATATCCGGTAGCTTCAAATCGATGATCATGCAGTCGTAGATGTTAGTGCGCAGCAGGTCCAGGGCTTCCTGGGCGAAGCCTACGGCAGTGATCTCGATGTCATCGTCGCCGATCAGGCGGGCAATACTGTCGCGCTGCAGGTCGTCGTCTTCCACCAGCAGGATACGTTTGACCTTCTGGGTCAGCTTGGCTTCCAGGCGGGCGAACACATCCTTGAGTTCTTCGCGGGTGGTCGGTTTGACCGCATAACCGATGGCGCCCATGTGCATCGCGGCTTCCACCCGGTCTTCCACGGAAATCACGTGCACCGGAATGTGCCGGGTCCCTGCGTGCTCCTTGAGACGTTGCAGCACAGTTAGCCCGGAATGGTCCGGCAGGCGCATGTCCAGCAGGATCGCGTCGGGAATGAATTGTTCGGCCAGGTTGTAACCTTCGTCCGCGCCGTGGGCTACCAGGCACTGGTAACCCAACTCATGGGCCAGGTCGAAGAGGATGCCCGCAAAGTTCGGCTCATCTTCCACCACCAGGATGCAGCGGGTAGCAAAGGGGGCCTTGTCGCGGTCATCGGCAAAGCGTGGAATCAACACCTCTTGGGCTATCGGCAGCGGCGAGACCTTGATGCTTGCCGGCGCGGGGGCGGCAACAGCCCGAGGCTGCTCGACGACCGGAGAGTCTTCGTCGCGCTCAACATACTGTTCCGGCAGCACCAGAGTAAAGATACTGCCCTGGCCCAGCTCGCTGGTGACGCTGATATACCCGCCCAGCAAGGTCGCCAGGTCCCGGGAAATCGACAGCCCCAGCCCAGTGCCGCCGTAGCGGCGATTGGTGGTGCCGTCGGCCTGGCGGAAGGCTTCGAAGATGCTTTCCTGCTGATCCGGGGCGATGCCGATCCCCGAGTCGCGCACGGTGAAGGCTATGCCCTCCCCTGGCGCACGCGACGCCGTCAAGCTGACCTGACCGTGCTCGGTGAACTTGACCGCATTGGACAGCAGGTTCTTGAGAATTTGCTCCAGTCGCTGGCAATCGGTGAACAGCATCAGCGGTGCGCCTTCCTGCACCTCCACCTGGAAGGCCAGCTTGCGGTCGGCCGCCAGCGGTTCGAACATCCCGCGCAAGCCGTCCACCAGGCGCGCCACACTGGTGTTTTCCGGGCGCATTTCCAGCTTGCCGGCCTCCACCTTGGAGATATCGAGGATGTCGTTGATCAGGTTGAGCAAGTCATTACCGGCCGAATAAATCGACTCGGCAAACTTGACCTGCTCGGCGCTGAGGTTTTCCTGGGGGTTCTCGGCCAGCAATTTGGCCAGGATCAACGAACTGTTGAGCGGTGTGCGCAACTCGTGGGACATGTTGGCGAGGAATTCGGACTTGTACTTGCTGGAGCGCTGCAACTCGTCGGCGCGATCTTGCAATTCAGTCTGGGCCAGTTTGAGTTCACCGTTTTTGCGGTCCATGGCATCGCGCTGGTCGGCCAGGGTCTCGGTCTGCTCGGCCAGTTGTTCATTGGTCTGTTCAAGCTCGGCCTGCTGGGTTTCCAGGTGAGTCTGGGACTCCTTGAGGATGCGCGACTGCTCTTCCAGCTCTTCGTTCGCCGTCTTGAGTTCTTCCTGTTGCACTTGCAGCTCTTCGTTGAGCTGCTGGGTCTCGGCCAGCACTTCCTGCAAGCGCTGGCGATAACGCGCGGCTTCGATGGAGGTGCCGATGTTGCCGGCAATCAGCTCCAGCAACTCGACATCGCGCTCGTCGAGGGGACGCAGAAAGCCCAGCTCGATCACACCGTTAACACGATCATCGTCGCTGGTAGGCACCACCAGCACACTACGCGTCACGCCCTCCCCCAGGCCCGAACTGACCTTGAAGTAGTCCACCGGCACGTCATCCAGACGAATCAACCGGCCCTGTTGGGCAGATTGGCCGACGATGCCCTCATTACTGTAGATCGACTGTTCCTGCTGTTCCTGTTCACGGGAGAAGCCATAGGTGGCCACTCGCTTCAGACCGCCGTGCTCTTCACGTACATACAGTGCAGCGACCACCGTGCCCATGTATTGGGCAAAGAACTGCAGGATGTTGCGGCCCAGCAGGTCCAGGGTCAGTTGCCCCAGCACCTGTTCTGCCAGTTCGGTCTGGCCGCTGCGTAGCCAGGCTTGCTGTTCCAGGCGTTTGGCTATCTTCTGTTGTGACGCGAGACTTGTGCTGTAACTCTCTGAAAGTGCTAAGAGATTTTTTCTACCAATGTACGCCAGGAAACCACTGAGCCCGATCACGAGCAGCAGATAAAGGGTGACGCTCATCACCGTGGTGCGGGTGACATCTTCATTACGGTTGATCCGCAGCTGTTGCTCCATGGCCACCGCTTGGTCGTATTCCTTGCGCATTTCGTCAGTCAGGCGCTTGCCCCGGCCGGCCTGGACCGCCGCCCGGTAATCACCGCTCTCGCGACGCAGGCTGATCATTGCCTGGGCGTAGCCGTTCCATTCCATCTGCAAGGACTCCAGGCGCTTGAGACGGTCAACCTGTTGCGGATTGTCGGCCACCAATTCCTGCAACCCGCGCAGGTCAGAAATGATCCGCGGCTTGGCGACCTCATAAGGGTCGAGGAAATGCTCGTCGCCGGTGATCAGGAAGCCGCGCATTCCGGTTTCCAGGTCGATGGTCTGCTTCGACGTCTCATTGAGATTGTTGATCACCCGGTCCGTGTGCCCGACCCATTGAATCACCGACAACAAGTAAGAGATCAAGCAAACGAAAAATACCGCACTAAGCACGCCAACGCTCAGTGGCAGGGCCACGTTACGGCTCAGAAGCTTGCGGAAACTTTTCTCATCGACTGACGACGCAGGAATCATGGGCATGCCTTGGCCAAAGTACGGAAAAACAAGGAGTTTGCCCCAAAGTCGCGCTTGAACGCTATTTTTCTGCCAACCATGGCCACCGTGATTACGTAACTCATTGAGAAATCAACGAGAGATGGCGACGCTCACATCCAGTCACTGTCCCGGCTCAACAATATTCCCAGTCGATAACGCCTTCCCCCTCCGCAGATCAAATACCCGTCCAATTGAACAATCCGCCACTGGTCATTGCGCCAGGCTCATCGCAACAGCCGGACAATCCTTCAGCCGTATGGCGCAAACCGTGCCAATCCGGAATACAAATTTGCGGAGTCCAACGAATTGGAGCTGATGAACACCACTGGGAAACTCGATAGCCTCACTAGTTTTTTTGCCAACGCTATATAAATACAGCGGGCCTGGCAGGCATCCTCTGGATGGCTGCCAGGTATTCTGCGGCCACCCCGTTGGGCGACACGCCCGAGCGAGAAAATCCTTTGCAATGCCCTCACAATGCCGTCACTGTTTCGGGAGCTTACCGGTCCTGGCATGATTCATTGGAAGATGGTCTTTCAACCCATCAAGACCTGTACCTCCACTTCTTGGGAACCTTCACTATGTCCGCCGCTGCCTCCACCATCCTTGTAGTCGAAGACGACGCCATCGTGCGCATGTTGATCGTCGATGTCCTCGAAGAGCTGGGGTACCTGGTGCTTGAAGCCGCAGATGCCGCAGCTGCCCTGATGATCATCAAAAAGTCCGAACAGGTGATCGACCTGATGATGACCGACGTCGGCTTGCCGGATATGAATGGCCAGGAACTGGCCGGCAAGGCCCGTGAATTGCGTCCCACCCTGCCCATATTGTTTGCCAGCGGCTATGCCGAAAGCATTGATGTGCCAGCAGGCATGCAGGTGATTGGCAAGCCATTTTCCATCGACCAGTTGCGGGACAAGGTAAAGTCCATCCTGGCTTGAACCCCTTTCCCCTCACCGGCGGCAATATTTTCAACGCTTTCGTCAAACCCCAGTGGACCGTTGCCCGCAAAGGCGATGGCTTGCCACAGTTCACCCTGTTTGCCGGGATCAACGTGACCTTCGGAAAATAAGGACGTGATATGCATGCCTTGATTCGCAATGCCGGATTCAGCCTGTTGGCCCTGTCGGCCAGTTGTGGTGTGGGTGTACAGGCCCAGGGGCTCGACACCCGCATCGCAAAAGACTTCCAGAACAACTGGGTGCAAACTCTGCCGGGCAAGCCCTGGTTCAGCTATTTACGACTGTCTGCGCCCACCCAGGTCTACCTCGATAACAGCTGGAAACCCGACGACATCACCCCGGCTCTCTAATAAAGAGCCTAGTAAGGACGCAACAACATGATTGGAAAACCGACCCGCCTGCTGCTGGCGAGCCTCTCGATACTCATGAGCACCAGCGCCTGGGCCGATTTCACGGCCACACCCAGCGAAGCCCGGGCCATCGCCAAGGAAGCGTATCTGTACGGCTTCCCGGTGGTAGAAATGTACAAAACCCTCTACACCCAAGCGGTGGACAAGAGTGGTGCCAACTTCAAGGCGTCGTTCAACCACATCGGCAACACTGCCCAGGTTTTCACGCCCAAGGACACCGCGTTCGTCACCCCCAATTCGGACACGCCCTACTCCTTCGTCTGGCTGGATTTGCGCCGTGAGCCCGTGGTGCTGACCCTGCCGAAAATCGATGAAAGCCGCTATTACTCGGTGCAGTTGATCGACCTCTACACGCAAAACTTCGCCTACCTGGGCACCCGCAGTACCGGCAACAACGGCGGGCACTACATGATTGCCGGCCCGAGCTGGAAAGGTCAGCAGCCGGTGAACATCGACCGGGTGGTGTATAGCGAAAGCAACATCGCCTACGCGCTGTACCGCACTCAGCTGTTCGACGACAAGGACCTGGGCAAGGTCAAGCAGATCCAGGCCGGTTACAAGGTCCAGTCCCTGAGCAGCTACGTGAAACAACCGGCCCCGGCCAATACGGCGAAAATCCAATGGCCCAAACCCACCCCCAACATGAGCGACAGCCCGCAGCTGTTTCGCTACCTCAACTTCATGCTGGCCTTCGCCGCGCCCCAGGACAGTGAAAAAGACACCCTGGTGCGCTTCGCCAAAATCGGCATCGCCCCTGGGGCACCGTTCAAGGTCGCCCAACTGAGCGCCGAACAGCGCAAGGCCCTGGAAGACGGGATCGCCGACGGCAAGGCTGAGTTCGCCACCTTCAAGAAAGACAAGGTCGACAGCCACCAAGTGTCCAGCGGTGATCTGTTCGGCAGCCGCGACCACCTGAAAAACAATTACCTGTACCGCTACGCCGGTGCCGACATGGGGATTTTCGGTAACTCCACCGATGAAGCGGCATACATGGGCTACTTCGTCGACAGCGAAGGCAAACCCGCCAACGGTGCCAAGCGCAGCTACACCCTGCACTTTGCCAAGGACCAATTGCCGCCGACCGATGCCTTCTGGTCGCTGACGATGTACGACGGCAAGAGCAAACTGCTGGTGCCCAACCACAAGAAGCGCTACCTGATCAATTCGCGGATGTTGCCCGGCCTCAAGCTTGATGCCGACGGCGGCCTGACGCTGATGGTGCAACATCACGAGCCGCCGAAAGCCGAACAAAGCAACTGGTTGCCCGCACCACCCGGTCCATTTTACACCGTGCTGCGCATTTACCTGCCCAAGCCTGAGGTGGGTAGCGGCCAGTGGAAGCTGCCACTGCTGACCCCGATGAAGTAACACCCGCACATCCCTGACGTCAGGCCGAAGCAAGGAGTAGAGCCATGGTTTTACCGGCGATTGACCAACTTCTGCCTGGCCTACTGTGGCGAGCGGGCTTGCCCCCCTCTGGGGCTGCAGGCATAGGCTGGGCTGGGTACATATCCGCTATTTTGGTCAGGGCTGCATAGGGTTACACCCTTACCGCAACAACGGATATGTACTCAGAACCGAACCTGCCCCCTCAGCTATCAGCAACCTCAAGAGATGTGTAGCTAGCGATCACTTGCCCTTGAGTTTGAGATACGACTGGTGCATATCCGACGCCCAGCCATCAATCACATTCTTCACATCTTCGGGCTTCATCACTTGGGCATCATTTTCCAATTCCTTACCGGTGCCTTTGCGCACCACTTGCGCCACCACCTGGTTGGTATCGCCATCAAGGAACACCGCTTCGGTGCCCAGGGTGGTTTCCTCGTCGCGCCCGCCTGATGCCGTGTTCACCGCCGCTGCCACCAACGCGATAGGGATCAGTTCGTAGGGCTTGAGGCCTTCGGCCTTGCTGCTGACGGCGGTGATCGCCGCGCGCACTACAATGATTGCAGGGCCGGGGCCGTTGGCCAGCGGCAATGATTTACTCAGTTCACGCCTGAGGGCCTCGTTATAGTAAGCATTGATGCCGTTCAGGGTTGCCTGGGGAATCTTGGTGGTAGCCTGGGGTTGCGGGTAAAACTGGGTGGGTTCGATATACACGGCGGTGTAGCGGCGCAGATTCAACTTGGGATCGACCCAGCGCATCACCTCCACACCCGACGGTGACTTGGCTTCTTGCAGCTTGCCGTAGTCCTTGAGAAATCCGGAGTACTCGTCCGGTTGCGTGACCTTGCTGGCACAACCCACCACCCCGATCGAGGCGATGCATAGTGTACTGATCATTAGCCCTAGCTTCATGGCACAACTCCTTGACAGTCATCGTCTGAACACTGAGCTGTAGGTATAGCCAACTCTGGCGAAATAACCCGTTTTCCATTCACGACTACGGGATACTCCACAGCGCTGATTTGACAGACCGATGGCCTGCGTCAGGGCTGCATACCGCCCAGGTCAAGGACTGACAAGGTTCGCGCCATCAATTGGCGATGCAGGAGGCCACGTCCAAGACGGTGCTGGCCGACTTCAAGGTGGCCTGCACCTTCGGCATAGCACCGTTGCATCAATAAACCGCAATGCCCGGTTGTCGTTGATCCAGTACTACCTGGAAAACGGTCAGGAGCCCAAGGCCCAGCTGGCGACCGGCAAGCAGGTCAAGGCGGTGGTACCGCAAGAAGCGAAACCAGGCTGGGGCAATGTCGAGCTTTAGATTTTTGTAGGAGCGAGGTGACGCCTGGTGCTTGCTCGCTCCTGCACGATCAACCGCGCTCGCGGGGGATCAGGCTCTGCAACTGCAAGGCCAGGAAGTTGGCATCGAAGGCGAAGGTGTCCGGGTCTTTCAGGCCGTTGGTTTTCTTCCACAGCCAGTCGTTTTTACCCGGCAGCAGCACCAGGGAAATGCTGCCGTATCGAGCGGCGGTCAAGCCCATCACTGATAGGGAAATCAGGCCGCCAGCGCCCATCACATCCGGCACGAACTCCACCGGTTTGCCGGCGATGTGGATGGTCAGCTTCTCGGTCTTGAAGGTCGAGACTTCGGCGAGAACGGCCGGGCTGAACGCCACATACGCTTCACGCTGCACTTCCAGCAAACCGACGGTTTTCACTGGCTCCAGCCACTGCTGGATCTGGTCGAACAATTCGCCGATCTTTTGCGTCCAATGGGCCGATTGCACCTCAAATTGCTGCTGCTTGTGCGCTTCGCTATCGGCGTAATGACGGAGCATTTCGCCCAGTTGCTGTACATCGTCCATTGCGGTGTTCCTTGGGTGACCCATGTTGCGAGCCTGAATCATGGCAGATGCCGGCAGAGGGCGTATGACTAAAGCGTAGCCATTGGGTAAGGTGGGTAACTCGCCCACCTGTTTCAGGAGCTTTGCATGCGTACCATTGGCCTAATCGGCGGCATGAGCTGGGAGTCCAGCGCCGAGTATTACCGGATCATCAACCAGCGCGTGCGTGATCAACTCGGCCCGCTGCGCTCGGCGCAACTGTTGATGTACAGCGTCGATTTCGGCCCCGTGGAGCAGGCCCAGCACGCCGGGCGCTGGGATGACGCCGCACTGATCCTGGAAGATGCGGCCCGCCGTCTACAGGCCGGTGGCGCCGAGTGCATCGTGCTGTGTACCAACACCATGCATAGGGTGGCGCCGCGAATTGAGGCGGCGGTATCGATACCGTTTCTGCATATTGCCGACGCCGCCGGTGCCGCGGCGGTGCAAGCAAACACCCTGACCGTCGGCCTGCTGGGCACCGCGTTTACCATGGAGCAAGACTTTCTCAAGGCACGCCTGACTGCCCAAGGCTTGACCGTGCTAGTGCCAGACGCGCAAGACCGACAGGCAGTGCACCGGATCATCTATGAGGAGTTGTGTGTCGGGGTGATCAGCGAGGCGTCACGCCAGGTCTATCAACAGGTGATCAAATCCCTGGCGGCTCGCGGCGCCCAGGCCATCATTCTCGGTTGCACGGAAATCGGCCTGCTGATCAAGCCCGAGCATTGCGGCCTGCCGCTACTGGACACCACCGAGCTGCATGCGCAGGCTGCGGTGGCGTTTGCCTTGGAGGACTAGGCTGACTTGCGCAGCCGCGCCATGGTCAGGGCATCGACAAAAACGCCGTCACGCAGGGCGTAATCGCGCAACCGGCCTTCGGTCTCGAAGCCGAACTTGTGATACAGGCGCTGGGCGGCTTCGTTGTCGGCGTACACCGTCAGTTCCACCCGGTGCAGGTTCATCCAGTTGTCGGCCACCTCCAGCGCTGCGCCCAGTAGCTTGGAGCCTACGCCCTTGCCTTGCCAGGCCAGCGCAACGCCCATGCCGAGTGAGCCAACATGGCTTTGGCGAACGCGCAAGTACTGTTCCATCCCAAGTTGGCCGATCACCTCACCGGCATGCAGCGCCACCAACTGTAGTCGCCGCTCGTTATCCATCACCAGGCGTTTGCGCCAGGCCTCGACGGACTGGTAAGGCATTTGCAGCACCTGACGGCATACGGCCGGGTCGTTGTAGAGCGCGGCGACGCCTTCAAGATGGGCTTCGGTAAAGCGCTGAATGACGATCTGGGGTTCAGGTGCGTGCATTGTGTTTCATCCTTTGAAAAACAAGTGGTGGGCCAGTGTAGAGGGCATGCACACAGGAAGGCGAGCCCAACGCTGCCGTCAGTTGGAACGCTGGGCCGCCAGGCGCCACACCCGCGCAATATCCGCCGCGCGCTCACGCAACAGTCGCGGCGCGTCGCTGCAGGCTTGTTCCAGGGTCATCGGCGCGGACGGCAAGGCAAACGCCGCATCCACACCGTGGGCGTACATCTGCTCGTAACCATCGCCCAGGGTGCCTGCGATGACGATCACAGGGACGTTGTGCTGCTGGGCGATGCGGGCCACACCAAACGGCGTTTTACCGCGCAGGGTCTGTGCGTCGAAACGACCTTCGCCGGTGATCACCAGGTCGGCGCCGCGCACGGCAGCTTCCAGGCCTACCAGTTCGGCGACCACTTCAACGCCTGCACGAAACTGCGCGCCGAGGAAGGCCTTGGCAGCGAAACCCAGGCCGCCTGCTGCGCCGCTGCCGGGTTCGTCGCGTACATCCTTGGGCAGGACCTGGGCGCAGTGATCGGCAAAGTGGCCGAGGGCTTTGTCCAACTGTTCGACTTGCTGGGGATTGGCGCCTTTTTGCGGGCCGAAAATTGCCGAAGCGCCGTGAGGACCGCACAGGGGATTGTTGACGTCGGCGGCGATTTCGAAGCGTACCTGGGCCAGGCGCGGGTCCAGTTGCTCCAGGTCGATATGCGCCAACTTCGCCAGCGCCAGGCCGCCACGGGCCAGAAGCTCGCCGCTGGCATCACGCAGTTGCACACCGAGCGCCTGCATCGCCCCGGCGCCACCATCATTGGTGGCGCTGCCGCCAATCGCCAGAATGATGCGTTGGGCTCCGGCATCCAGGGCGGCACGGATCAATTCGCCGGTGCCAAAGGTGCTGCTGGAACAGGCATCGCGCTTGCCCGGGGCTACCAGTTGCAAGCCGCTGGCCTCGGCCATTTCGATAATTGCGGTGTGGCTTGCGGCCAACCAGCCCCAACGTGCCTCTACCGTGCCACCCAACGGACCTTGCACCCGATTGCTACGCAACTCACCCTCGCAGGCCGCAAGCACCGACTCCACTGTGCCTTCACCGCCATCCGCCATCGGGCATTTGATCAACTGCGCGTCAGGCCAGACCTGTGCCAGACCTTGGGCAATGGCCTCGGCAACGCCTTCGGCACTCAAGCTGTCCTTGAATGAGTCGGGGGCGATGATGATCTTCATGGGCTTTCTCCGGTGTGTATGACGCCCATGCTGCCAGTTGACACCGGCAATAACGCCGGTCCTTTGCACAAGTTCCGGTGAGGTTTGTTGTTCATTTCTACAAAACCGCGCCTACACAGGCTGGGGGAGCAGCTGTACGCCCAGGTACAACGCCAGCATTCCATCCAGAGTCAACGGATCGACGCCACTCAGCTCGGCGATGCGCTCCATGCGGTAGCGCAGGCTGTTGCGGTGAATGCCCAGGGCATCGGCGCAGGCCTGGCTCTGGCCATCGTGTTCGCACCAACTGCGCAGCGTCGCCAGTAATTGGCCGTTGTTGTCCTTGGCCAGCACCTTGCGCAGGGGGTTGAGCAGTTCGTCGAGGGCATCATCGTTGCGATGGCGCCAGAGCATTACTGGCAATCGGTAGCGCGTGAGGGTCAGCAGCCTCGACTGAGGCAGCACATCACGCCCGTAGGCGAGTAGATCGCCCACCCGTCTATAACAGCGGCGCAATCCAGACAGCCCATCAGCCTGTCCGCCCACAGCAACCCGCAGGATGTTCCAGCCCAGACCTTCAAGTTTTTCCAGCAGGCGCGGGTTGTCCACCAGCACTGACGCCGGCCGGCACCACAGCAAAGAGAACTGCGCTGAGCTGACGCACCAGCTGTCCGGGTAGCGCGACGCCAGCCAGGCGCTCAAGGCATCGGCCGTCTGCCCAGGGCCCAGCTCAAACAAATACGGCGTGCGGGCCAGTTGCGGCTTGAGACCCAGTTGCTGCGCTTCGTCCACCAGGCGCGGCGAGTCGCCGCGCTCGGCCAGCAACAGGGCGAGCAAATCATCACAACGCTGGCGCCGCCATTGCTGCTCGGCCTGCTGGTGGCGCTGGCTGACCAGCATTTCAGCGGTCATGCGCACCAGTTCGGCGTAGGTGCGCAACAGCTCCGGTTCGCCGGTGATGCCCAGCACGCCGATCAAGCGCTGATCGTGCAGCAGCGGCAGGTTGATCCCCGGCTGCACGCCCTTGAGGTGCTTGGCGGTCTGCCCGTCGATCTCCACCACCCGACCGTTGGCCAGCACCAGTTGTGCGCCTTCATGGCGGGTATTGATGCGCTCCGGTTCGCCGCTGCCGAGGATCAGGCCCTGGTTGTCCATGACGTTGACGTTATAGGGCAAAATGGCCATCGTCCGATCGACAATATCTTGCGCCAGGTCATGATCCAGTTCGAACATGGGGCTAAATTCCTTGGAAAGCGGTTTCTTTGAGCGGTTGTTCAAAGGCACAGCGCAAACGATTAATTGCTGTGCGCGGGCACAAAGACACCCACGGTGGGGTGGCCGACACTCTGGGGGCGATCAACGTTACCCCCGCATTGCAAAAAATCATAATAAAGAGAGAACGCCATGTCACAGAGCGCCACCGTTACCCTGGCCAACGATGACGACAAAAACGCCGTCTACAAGCGCATCACCCTGCGCCTGATCCCCTTCATTTTCATCTGCTACCTGTTCAATTACCTGGACCGAGTCAACGTCGGCTTTGCCAAGCTGCAGATGCTCGACGCCTTGAAGTTCAGCGAGACGGTATACGGCCTCGGCGCCGGGATCTTCTTTATCGGCTACGTGCTGTGCGGCGTGCCGAGCAACCTGGCGTTGACCAAGTTTGGTCCACGGCGCTGGATTGCGCTGATGATGATCGTCTGGGGTACCCTGTCGACGTGCCTGCTGTTCGTCACGACACCCACTCACTTCTACACCCTGCGCCTGTTTACTGGTGCCGCCGAAGCCGGGTTCTTCCCAGGCGTGGTGCTGTACCTCTCGCAGTGGTTCCCGACCTTCCGCCGTGGGCGGATCATGGCGCTGTTCATGTCGGCGATCCCCGTCTCCGGCCTGCTGGGCGGCCCGTTTTCCGGCTGGATCCTCAACCACTTCGCCGTCGGCCAAGGCGGGCTTGCCGGCTGGCAGTGGATGTTCCTGCTGCAAGGTATTCCAACGATCATCCTCGGCGCCCTGGCCTATTTCCTACTCAGCGACAGCTTTGCCAACGCCAAGTGGCTCACCCCACATGAGCGCTCGGTGCTGGAAGCCGACCACGCTACGGACTTGGCCAACAAACCGAAAACCACCAGCGACTCCCTACTGGAAGTATTCAAGAACCCAGCGATCTGGGCGTTTGGCCTGATTTACTTCTGCATCCAGAGCGGCGTATACGCCATCAACTTCTGGCTGCCGTCGATCATCAAGAACATGGGGTTCTCGGATAACCTGGTGATTGGCTGGCTCAGTGCGATCCCTTACCTGCTGGCCGCCGTCTTCATGTTGCTGGTAGGCCGTTCCGCCGACCTGCGCAAAGAGCGGCGCTGGCATCTTGTAGTACCGATGCTGATGGGTGCCATCGGCCTGATAATCGCGGTGAACTTCGCCACCACGCCGGCCATCGCCATCCTCGGCCTGACCATCGCCACCATGGGCGCCCTCACCGGCTTGCCGATGTTCTGGCCGGTACCGACGGCCATGCTCAGTGCTGGCGCCGCAGCCGGTGGTTTGGCGTTGATCAACTCCATGGGGCAGATGGCGGGCTTCCTCAGCCCGTATTTGGTCGGGTTTGTGAAGGACGCCACCGGGTCTACCGATATGGCGCTGTATCTGCTGGCGGCGGTGATCGTGGCAGGTAGTGTGTTGGCGTTGCGGATGACGCGCACGCTGAAGGTGTAACGCGCTCGGTGCGGACTTGCTCGCAAATGAAGGTTTACGTGGACACAGGCGCTGGGCTTGTTCCAGAGCCTCGCTCTCTGGTATTGCATAGCCCACGTCATCCCTTATGAGGAGTTCACCATGATTTACCGCACACTGGGCCAGTCCGGGCTCAAGGTCAGCGCGCTGACCCTGGGCAGTATGATGTTTGGCGAGCAGACCAGCGCCGAGGACTCCTTGCGCATCATCGACAAGGCCTGGGATCAGGGTATCAATTTCATCGACACCGCCGACGTCTATACCGGTGGGCGTTCCGAAGAAATCGTCGGTGAAGCCATTGCCCGTCATCGCCAGGATTGGGTGGTGGCGTCCAAGGTTGGCTTCGGCCCGGCTGACGGCCCGCCCAACCGCAGCGGCTTGAGCCGCAAGCGAATGTTCAATGCCCTGGAGGCCAGCCTCAACCGCCTCGACACTGATTACCTGGACATCTACTACCTGCACCGCGAAGACCACAACACCCCACTGGAGGTAACGGTGTCAGCCATTGGCGACTTGATCCGCGAGGGCAAGATCCGCTATTGGGGCCTGTCCAACTATCGGGGCTGGCGTATCGCCGAGGTGATCCGCGTGGCCGAGCGCCTGGGGGTGGACAAGCCTGTCATCAGCCAGCCGCTGTACAACATCGTCAATCGCCAGGCCGAGGTGGAACAGATTACTGCTGCGCAAGCCTACGGCCTTGGCGTTGTTCCCTACAGCCCATTGGCTCGTGGCGTGCTGAGCGGCAAGTACGCGCCGGATGTCACACCCGACGTCGGCAGCCGTGCCGGGCGCCAGGACAAGCGCATCCTGGAAACCGAATGGCGGGTCGAGTCCCTGCGCATTGCTCAGCAGATCCAGCAGTACACCCAGGGGCGGGGTGTCGGGATTGTCGAGTTTGCGATTGCCTGGGTACTGAACAACACGGCGGTCAGCTCGGCCATTGTTGGGCCGCGCACCGAGGCGCAGTGGGATGCCTATACCCAGGCGCTGGCGGTGAAGATCAGTGCCGAGGATGAGGCGTTCATTGATTCGCTGGTGACGCCAGGGCATGCCTCGACGCCAGGGTTCAATGATGTGGGGCATTTTGTGTCGGGGCGGATTGCTCATCCTTGATGAGCCCCCTAAACCCCGTGGGAGCTGTCGAGCCTTGGCGAGGCTGCGATAGCTCCCACATTTTGATTTGTATTGTCAGTTAATCGAGCGGCACGTCCAGGCTCACCTTCACCCGGTCCATCACCACGATGCTGCGAAACCATTTGATGTTGCGGTTCTCATAGAACAACTGTCGCGCCAGGGTTTCGTAGGCCTTCATGGTCTCCACCACAACCACCAGCATGAAGTCGGCGTCGCCAGTGACGTAATAGCACTGCTGCACTTGAGGGATCGACATCTGCGCCTTGAGCACGTCGAGGTCTTCGATGTGGGTTCGTTCGGCATGCACCTCCACCAGAATGGTGATGGGCTTGCCCGCCGCCTCCTGATTCACCACTGCCGTATTGGCAGTGATCGCCCCGCTCTGCTCCATGCGTTTGATCCGCCGTTGCACCGCAGCGGTAGACAGGCTGACCTGCTCGCCAATCACCCGCAGCGCCGTGGTGTTGTCATGTTGCAGGTGCTTGAGGATCGCCAGGTCGAAGGCATCGAGGGGCGGTTGTGGGTTGACGGGCATCAGGGCAGACCTTGAGGTGAGAAAATTTCTCATAAGATGCCGCAAAACAGAGCAAACGTCTCACAGCAAAAGCAATATATTCCCACCTTGATTTCCCACTCTCTTGTATGAGTCGTCTTCGCGAGGACAGCGTGTCTAAAGGTGTTGCTCTATCGGTATTGGCCTCGGTGTTGTTTGCCGTGATGTATTACTTCACATCCTTGCTCACACCCTTGAGTGGCCTGGAGATTTTTGGTTGGCGGATGCTGCTGACGGTGCCGTGCATGACCGTGTTCATGGCGGTCAGCGGCGAGTGGCGACGGGTGCTGGAGTTGGTCCGACTGCTGGCGGGCAAACCTCGGCTGATCGGAGGGATTTTGTTGTCTTCGGTGTTGCTTGGGGTGCAGCTGTGGCTGTTCATGTGGGCGCCGCTCAACGGCCGCAGCCTGGATGTGTCCCTCGGTTACTTCCTGCTGCCGTTGACCATGGTCCTGACCGGTCGCCTGGTGTATGGCGAACGGCTGTCACGCCTGCAACAGATTGCGGTATTTTTTGCCGCCGCAGGCGTACTCAACGAACTGTACCAGGTGGGTGGTTTTTCCTGGGCGACACTGTTGGTGATCATTGGTTACCCAACCTACTTTGTTCTACGTAAACGGCTGGCTACCGACCATTTGGGCGGGCTGTGGCTCGATATGGCGCTGATGCTGCCGGTGGCGCTGTGGTTTGTGCAAAGCGGCGAACAGGGCTTTGCGGTGCTGGATACCCACAAGGGGCTATACGCGTTGATTCCCATGCTGGGGCTGATCAGTGCAGCAGCGCTGGTGAGCTATATCATTGCCAGCCGCTTGTTGGCGTTCAGCCTGTTCGGATTGCTCAGTTATGTGGAACCGGTGCTGTTGCTGGGGGTGGCCCTGTTACTGGGGGAAAGCATCGGGCCGGAGGAATGGTTGACGTATATCCCGATCTGGCTGGCGGTGGTGGTGCTGGTGTTTGAAGGGTTCAAGCATTTGGTGCGACAACGCAAAGCCTGATAACAGGCAAAACAAAGCCCGGCCGAGGAAGTCCTCGACCGGGCTTTTTTACAGCCTTGTCATCGATCAGTCAGCGGTCAATACACCACGACGCACCTGATCACGCTCGATGGATTCGAACAGTGCCTTGAAGTTGCCTTCACCGAACCCGTCATCCCCCTTGCGCTGGATAAATTCGAAGAACACCGGCCCCATCAGGGTTTCCGAGAAGATTTGCAGCAGCAGGCGCCTGTCGCCTGCAACCGACGAACCGTCCAGCAGGATGCCCCGCGCTTGCAGTTGATCCACGGGTTCGCCGTGGTTCGGCAGGCGACCTTCGAGCATTTCGTAGTAGGTCTGCGGCGGCGCGGTCATGAAGCGCATACCGATCTTCTTCAACTGATCCCAGGTCTTAACCAGGTCGTCAGTGAGGAAGGCCACGTGCTGGATGCCTTCGCCGTTGAACTGCATCAGGAACTCTTCGATCTGCCCGGCACCCTTGGACGATTCTTCGTTGAGCGGGATGCGGATCATGCCATCCGGAGCGCTCATGGCCTTGGAGGTCAGGCCGGTGTACTCACCCTTGATATCGAAGTAGCGAGCTTCACGGAAGTTGAACAGCTTCTCGTAGAAGTTGGCCCAGTAGGCCATGCGCCCGCGATAGACGTTGTGGGTCAGGTGATCGATGACTTTCAGGCCGGCGCCCGGTGGGTTGCGATCAACGCCTTCCAGGTAGACGAAGTCGATGTCATAGATCGAACTGCCCTCGCCGAAACGGTCGATCAGGTACAGCGGTGCACCACCAATACCTTTGATGGCCGGCAGGTTCAATTCCATCGGGCCGGTTTCTATATGGATCGGCTGGGCGCCAAGTTCCAGGGCACGGGCGTAGGCCTGTTGGGCGTTCTTGACCCGGAACGCCATGCCGCACACCGACGGGCCATGCTCGGTGGCAAAGTAGGAGGCGACGCTGTTGGGTTCGTTGTTGAGGATCAAATTGATCTCGCCCTGACGGTACAGGTGCACGTTTTTCGAACGGTGGGTCGCGACTTTGGAAAAGCCCATGATCTCGAAGATCGGCTCAAGGGTGCCAGGGGTCGGCGATGCGAATTCGATGAATTCAAAGCCCATCAGGCCCATTGGGTTTTCGTATAAATCTGCCATGGTTTGGCGCCTCATCATCTTCTTAGAATTAACGGATATCGTTAGTTGCCAGCAAGGATGAGGGCGGCAGGTGGTGCACAGGAGATGCCCCGCACGCTGCGGGCGAGGAAGTCACCATAGATGAGTGGGGACCCGAGTAGCTTCATGGTTGGATCATTCTCTTACGGGCGTCTCTGACGGACGAGGCTTGCGTGAATGCAAGCGCTTATTCTTGTATGCGTAAACCGATTCTACACAGCGTAACCAAGTTTGTCCGTATTCCCTATCAAAACCCTATGCCCTGGCAGGTGCAAGGGGTTTATTGCACAGATAAATCCCCACCAGGATCACTGCGCCTCCTAGATACATTGGCGCAGTCAGTTGTTCCCCCAGCAACAGCGCACCACAAATCACTGCCGTCAGCGGATTAAGGGCAATAAACACCCCAGAGCGGGTGGCGCCGATGCGCCGGATGCCATCGTAGTAACCAATGTAGGCCAGGGCCGATCCCAACACGCCGAGGTACAGCAGGCTCAGCAGTTGTGGCAGATGAATGGCGCCCAGCGCTTCAACCGTCAGCCTGCCCGTCACAAGGGTGGTGGTTGCAAGCATCAGCGTTCCCAACAGGATCGACCAGGTCACGGTCTGCAACGGGCCCAGGCTCTGGTTAAGCCCGCGGGAAAACAGCGAGTAAACGCCCCAGCCCAGCACACAGCCGAAAATCAGCAAGTCACCGATCCAGGCATTGGCCGTGCCCTGCAACAATTGCGGGTTGCGACTGACGATCACCACACCCGCCCCGCCCAGGCACAACGCGATGCCCAGCCACTTGAGCCGGCCCAGGCGCTCCTTGAACAGCAGCCAGGAAGCCAGGCCGATCACCGCCGGGTTCAGGGCGACGATCAGTGAGGCGCGGGAGGCGTTGATAAATTGCAACCCATAGAAGAAACACAGGTTGTAAAAGAAGATCCCGAAAAAACCCAGGGCTGTCAGTTGCACCATTTGCCGGGGAGTCGGACACGCCAGCGCGATTCGGGCAAAAGCCATGAACAGCAGCAAGGCCAGGCTCGCCAGCACAAAGCGCAGACTGGCCGCCAACAAAGGGTCCAGGTCGGCGGCGAGAAAGCGCCCGGCGACAAACGTGCCGCCCCAGATCATGGTGACGACGGCCAGTTTCAGGTAAGTGCCACGGTCGGACGTCAAGGCAAGGGTTTGGCTGGTCATAAGGTTCCTGAGGATTAAACGGGGTGTTTGACGTATTCTTTGCCTAATGTCTGATCATCGTAAAATGAGTAAACACTCATGACCCTCACCCAGTTGGAAATCTTCTCCCTGGTGGCCGAGCTGCAAGGTTTCACCAGCGCTGCCAATCGCCTGGGCATCAGCCAATCGGCGGTGTCCCATGCCATCAAGTCACTGGAGCAGGAGCTGGGGGTGGAGTTAATCCGCCGACATCAGTCCCAGGTCGAACTCAGCGACATTGGCCAACAACTGCTGTTGCGTGCCCGCGCCATGCTCGGACTGGCCAACACCCTGCAACAGGAGGCCGCCGATGCCCGCGGCATGAAAAGCGGGACGTTGCGCATTGGTTCCTTCGGACCCACTTCGTCCATTCGCTTACTGCCGAAGATCCTGGGCGAATATCGACGGTTGCATCCGGGAATCGAAGTGCATGTCGACGAAGGACCGGATCGACACGTCATGCAGTGGCTTGAGGAGCGGCGGATTGATGTGGGGTTTGTGGTATTACCTGAAGAGCGCTTCGACACGTTCCCGCTGATCGAGGATCAACTGGTGGCGCTGCTGCCTGTCGACCATCCGCTTGGAGGGCACTCCAGCATCAGCCTTCGGGCCTTGTGCGACGACCCGTTTATCCTGACCGAAGCTGGTTCTTCGCAACTGGTATCTCGCTTGTTCGTCGGCGCCGGACTCAAGCCGGATATCCGCTACCGCTGCTCGCAGTTGCTCAGCACCCTGGACACCGTGCGCCGGGGCGACGGCGTGACCCTGGTCGCCGAGCTGTCGCTGCCAGACACCCCGAAGCCGGGCTACCTGAAAAAGCCCCTCAAACCGGCAGTCAAGCGACAGATCGGGCTGGCGGTGCTGGATCAACGGCAGTCGTCACCGGCGACGCTGGCGTTTATCCGACTGGCCACACGTATCAATGCTGACTGAGCAGACGCAGATGCCCAGCGCCATCTATCATGGCCATTACCCACACTCTTTTTTGCACGGTTACTGTTGTCCCGCCCGCCTTTGAGAGCCCTATCGCCGCTACCCGCTACAGGTCCGCGCCAATGCCACTGACCGTCAAAGGCTCACGAAAAAGCACCACCCGCCACCTGATCAGCCTGCTCAGTGGTGTGTTGCCAATTGTGTTCGGCGTAGTGATCCTGTATTTGCAGGCCGAGCGCACGCTGGAACAAAGCACCGCCGAAACAGCAGGGGAAGCGGTGCGCCAGTTTGACCTGATGCTCGACAACACCGCCCTCGCCGCCCAGGAACTACTGCCGCTGGCCGGCCATGAATGTGACAACCAGACGCAGTTGGCCCTGCGCGAACAGGTCACCCGCCGCCCCTTCGTGCGCGCTACCACCTTGTCGTGGCAAAAGAGCATTTATTGCAGCTCATTGTTCGGCGGCAATTACGTGTCACCGGTCAATCCGGACGACTACGTCAACGGCCGCCTGTGGCTGATGAATGGCAATCCGGTGACACCCGACACGGCGTTGCTGGTATACCGGCTCACGCAAGGCGATCAGGGCGCCTTTGCCTCCATCGACGGCTACCACCTGACGAACGCTTTGCGCCTGATCAGCCGCTACACGGAACTGGTGCTGCAGGTCGGGCCCAACTGGCTGGCGTCCGACGGAAAAGTCCATGACACGGCGCCCCCGGTGTTTGCCGTGGCCCATCATCAACTTGACTCCAAACGGTACGCCTACAGCATCGAAGCCGGCATGCCCGAAGGTGAGGTGTGGCGCTACATGGAGGCCCGATATCCGGCGCTGTTCAGCCTGGTGGTGTTCTTCGGCGTACTGGCGGGCATCCTCGCGCACTGGTTGCAAAAGCGTTCATCCCCCCCTACCCGCGAGCTGCAACGAGCGTTGGGAGCCAACGAGTTTGTGCCTTACTTCCAGCCGGTCGTTCGCGGCGATACACGCCAATGGGCAGGCTGTGAAGTACTGATGCGCTGGAAGCACCCCAAGGAAGGCCTGGTGCGTCCTGACCTGTTTATCCCCTTGGCCGAACATTCGGGGCTAATCGTCCCGATGACCCGTGCATTGATGCGCCAGACCGCCGCGCAGTTGGCGCCCCACGCCGATTCATTGATTGCTGGCTTCCATGTGGGCATCAACATCACCGCCAGCCATTGCCACGACCTGGAGTTGGTAGAGGACTGCCGGGGATTTCTCGCTGCCTTCCCTCCGGGCCAGGTCACGCTAGTACTGGAGTTGACCGAGCGGGAGCTGATCGAGCCCACCGACATCACTCACCAACTGTTTGAAGCCCTGCACAACCTGGGGGTCATGATCGCCATTGACGACTTCGGTACCGGCCATTCCAGCCTGGGCTATTTGCGCAATTTCAACGTCGACTACTTGAAGATTGACCAAAGCTTTGTGGCGATGATCGGGGTCGATGCACTATCGCGGCATATACTCGACAGCATCATTGAACTGTCCGCCAAGCTTGAGCTGGGCATCGTCGCCGAAGGGGTCGAAACAGACGAACAATGCCAGTATCTTGCAGCGCAGGGTGTGGATTTTTTGCAGGGTTATCTGTTTGGGCGACCCATGCCGTGTGCTGAGTTTATTCAAAGCCTGCACAGCCATTGATAGCCATCTACCCTCTGAATGAAATATCGTTATTTATACAAACGTCATGATTTACTCTTAACGAATTAACTACTACAATTTTTCCTGCCTGTGCAAAACTGGCAGGAAGGTCACTTTCGTTGAGTCGCCTTAAGGCTCTTGGCTTATAGCCTTGTATGCAGTTGGTATCAGCCAAATACACTATTGGAGTATAGATTTTGTCCAGACTCGCCGAATTTCGCGCAGCAGAAAAAGCCCTTCAAGAGCAGCTCGCCCAGCTGGAATCCCTGAAGAACGACGCCGGCCTGAAGAAAGAAATCGAATTCGAAGAAAAGCTTCAAGGCCTGATGAAAACCTACGGCAAGAGCCTGCGTGACATCATCGCCATCCTTGATCCAAACCCGGGCAAGTCTGGTATTAAAGTGGCGACCGCACCAAAACAGCGCCGCGCACGCGTGGTCAAGGTCTATCACAATCCGCACACCGGCGAGTTGATTGAGACCAAAGGCGGCAACCACCGCGGCCTGAAGGCCTGGAAAGAACAGTACGGCGCAGCCACTGTAGATGCCTGGCTTCGCGGCTAATACAAAGGTACTAACGAAAGCCCTGCACCTGCAGGGCCTTTTTTGTTTTGGGGTACCCGCTTTCGAAGAAGTACCGTTGCCTGGCGCTTTCGATAATCAACTTTAAAAAACATTTCATTTTGTAAAAATACCAATAACACCACTCACCCGCAACGCCACGATATAGCCACTAAGTTGCACCCACAGGCCATCATCGGAAAAATCTGACGCTCTAGTCTGAGGGATCAAAGTTTCAGGCTGTCACGCACAGAATTGACTTCATCCTTGCTCGCGGCATAAGCCTCGGCCTGCCCTGCGTATGAAAGAACATAAGCCTTATCGGTATCAACAGCCCCCACCAATGTTTGCGACAACACATGCCGGCCGTTTTCGGTGATGACGCAGGTAGTTTCCAGAGCCTCAAAACGGCTTAATGTTGTCGGATGAATCTTGCTGCAGACGCTTTGATAACCCGTGCGAGCGAAATCCTTCTGGATGGTCTTGCGCATCTCCAGCAGCACACCCTGTAAATTGACTTTATGCCCGGCCGCAATGGGGGTGCCCGTCAATTCCATGACCATTAGCGTCGTACCGTTTTCATCGTTTTTTATCGCACGCTGACGGGAAACCGTCGAGGGCTGGGTAGGTGCTTCATCATCGGGTACGACCTCTTCCACCTGCCAGCCAGCGGGCCAGTGAATTTGCGGGTCGGCAGCCGACACGGCAGTGCTGCCGAGCAACAGGCACAGGATACTCAACAGCGATTTGCGGAATCGGGTCATTGTGAAAAACACTCGCGGGCCAAGAGACAAAGTTTGAGCCCCTGCGCACGCTAGCCGCAAGGCCCGCGCGACCTTTTTCATTTGGCGCGGCAGACGGGGCCTGCGTATCATGGACCCGCTACACGGACGCCTGGCAACCGCACGCTAAGGGACCGCTCATGTCTTGAGTCGCGTTTGCCCCATTTTTTCTGGAGGGCCCATGAGCCTGCACGAACTGAACACCTTCCCGGGCGTAACCGCCCAACCGGACACCGCCACCTCGAACTTCGTGTTCAACCACACCATGCTACGGGTCAAGGACATCACCAAGTCGCTGGACTTCTACACCCGCGTCCTCGGCTTCTCCCTGGTGGAAAAACGCGATTTCCCGGAGGCTGAATTCAGCCTGTACTTCCTGGCCCTGGTGGAAAAATCCCAGATCCCCGCCGACGCCGCCGAACGCACCCAGTGGATGAAGTCGATTCCGGGCATTCTCGAACTGACCCACAACCACGGCACTGAAAACGATGCCGACTTCGCCTATCACAACGGCAACACCGACCCGCGCGGCTTTGGCCATATCTGCATCTCGGTGCCGGACATCGCAGCTGCATGCGAGCGCTTCGAAGCGCTGGGCTGCGACTTCCAGAAGCGCCTGACTGACGGCCGTATGAAAAGCCTGGCGTTCATCAAGGACCCTGATGCGTACTGGGTCGAAATCATCCAGCCCGCGCCGATGTAAATACTGCCGGCCATAAAAAACCCCATGATTGCTCATGGGGTTTTTTATTTTCAGGCCAGCCGTTATTCCGGAGCAGAGCTGCGAATCAGGTAATCGAAAGCGCTCAGGGACGCTTTGGCGCCCTCGCCTACCGCAATCACAATCTGCTTGTACGGCACGGTGGTGACGTCGCCGGCAGCAAATATGCCAGGCAGTGAAGTCTCGCCACGGGCATCGACAATGATCTCGCCACGGGGCGATAGTTCGACGGTTCCCTTGAGCCAGTCGGTATTGGGCAGCAAGCCGATCTGTACAAAGATACCTTCCAGGTCGACGGTCTTGAAGTCGCCGGAGTTGCGGTCCTTGTACACCAGGCCGGTGACTTTCTGGCCATCACCTTTGACTTCACTGGTCAGCGCGCTGGTGATCACGTCAACGTTGGGCAGGCTGTACAGCTTGCGCTGCAATACTGCATCAGCGCGCAGCTTGCTGTCGAATTCCAGCAGGGTGACGTGGCTGACGATACCCGCCAGGTCAATCGCCGCCTCAACGCCGGAGTTACCGCCGCCAATCACGGCAACACGTTTGCCTTTGAACAGCGGGCCATCACAGTGCGGGCAAAAGCACACACCTTTGGCCTTGTATTGTTGCTCGCCCGGCACGCCCATTTCACGCCACCTTGCGCCGGTCGCCAGGATCACGGTCTTGGATTTGAGGCTGGCACCGTTCTCGAAACGAATTTCGTGCAACTCACCGGCATTCTTCGCCGGAATCAGCGCGCTGGCACGTTGCAGGTTCATTATGTCGACGTCGTACTGCTTGACGTGTTCTTCCAGGGCACTGGCCAGCTTCGGCCCTTCGGTTTCCTGGACCGAGATGAAGTTCTCGATGGCCATGGTGTCCAGCACCTGACCGCCGAAACGCTCGGCGGCAACACCGGTACGAATACCCTTACGAGCGGCGTAGATCGCCGCCGCCGCACCGGCTGGACCACCGCCGACCACCAGTACGTCAAAGGCGGCCTTGGCGCTGATTTTTTCGGCCTGTTTTTCGATGCCACTGGTGTCGAGCTTGGCGAGGATTTCTTCCAGGCCCATGCGGCCCTGGCCGAAGTTCACACCATTCAAGTAGACGCTCGGCACAGCCATGACCTGACGATCATCGACTTCGGCCTGGAACAGCGCGCCGTCGATAGCAACGTGACGGATGTTCGGGTTAAGCACGGCCATCAGGTTCAGTGCCTGGACCACGTCCGGGCAGTTCTGACACGACAGCGAGAAGTAAGTCTCGAAGCTGAACTCGCCTTTCAGGGCGCGGATCTGTTCAATCACTTCGACACTGGCTTTCGAAGGGTGGCCGCCGACTTGCAGCAGTGCCAACACCAACGAAGTGAATTCATGGCCCATGGGGATGCCGGCAAAACGCAGGCTGATATTGGCTCCCGGGCGGTTGATGGAGAACGATGGCTTACGCGCGTCGGTACCATCGCTGTGCAGGGTAATCAGCGTCGAGAGGCTGCTGACATCCTGCAACAAGGCAAGCATTTCCTGGGATTTCGCACCGTCGTCGAGGGAGGCGATGATCTCGATCGGCTGGGTGACCCGTTCCAGGTATGACTTCAACTGAGCTTTAAGATTGGCGTCCAACATACGGGCGATTTCCTGTTAATTCATTTAATACGGTCGAAAAAAAACGCCCGAGCGAATCTCGCCCGGGCGTTTTTGAGGGCGGTGCAGCTTACTTAGGTGCGGTAAACCCCGCCCTGTAGCGTGTCACAGGCTTAGATCTTGCCAACCAGGTCCAGGGACGGAGCCAAAGTGGCCTCGCCTTCTTTCCACTTGGCTGGGCAGACTTCGCCTGGGTGAGCAGCAACGTACTGAGCGGCCTTGATTTTGCGCAGCAGCTCGGAAGCGTCACGGCCAACGCCGCCGTCGTTCAGTTCAACGATTTTGATCTGACCTTCCGGGTTGATCACAAAAGTGCCGCGATCCGCCAGGCCAGCTTCTTCAATCAGTACGTCGAAGTTGCGGGAGATGATCTGGGTTGGGTCACCGATCATGGTGTACTGGATTTTGCCGATGGCTGGCGAAGTGTTGTGCCAGGCAGCGTGGGCAAAATGGGTGTCGGTGGACACGCTGTAGATTTCGACGCCCAGTTTCTGGAATTCGGCGTAGTTGTCAGCCAGATCTTCCAGTTCGGTTGGGCAAACGAAGGTGAAGTCGGCTGGGTAGAAAAATACGACAGACCACTTGCCTTTCAGGTCAGCGTCCGACACGTCTACGAAGTTGCCGTTTTTGTAAGCAGTGGCTTTAAACGGTTTTACTTGGCTGTTGATGATAGGCATCGTTGACTCTCCGTCAGGGGTTAAAAGTTGATGAGGTGAATCCTACCCAGTCTCGCGGCCGATGGCTCATTGGCAAACCTGATGTTGACGATTGGTTTTCGCTATCAACGGACTGTATTAATAGAAGAAATCTCAAATCAGCTTGTCATTGGTCACGGTCATACCGAGAAAAGGCGTTGCTTCAACATAGCGCATGGCAGATTTCATGTCCTTCCAGCCGACGTAACTCATCAACGACTTCAAATCCCAGCCACTGCGATGGGCCCATGTGGCAAAGCCGCGTCGCAGCGAGTGGCTGGTGTACTGCTCGGCGGCAATCCCTGCGCGCTCCAGAGCCTGGCGCAACAACGGGATCACGCTGTTGGGGTGCAAGCCCTCCTCGCTCAAGTTGCCCCAGCGATCGATGCCGCGAAACACCGGGCCACGTACCAGGGCCGACGCGCTGAGCCATTCGCTGTAGGCCTGGACTGGGCACAAGCGCAGCAAGGCTGGGGTCTGGTAGGTCCTGCCGAGGTTTTCCCGGTCGCTTTTGCTGCGGGGCAAATACAGGCTGATCCCCGAGCCGGGCACCGCCTGCACGTGCTCGATAGTGACTCGGCACAGTTCATCACTACGAAAGCCACGCCAGAAACCCAGCAGGATCAGGGCCGCATCGCGCTTGGCGCGCAGCCATCCAGGCTGATCATCAACGCTTCTTGCCTCATTGCCTTCGCGTTCAAGCCACCCAATGACCTGTTCCAGATGCTGGAGCTGCAGGGGTTGCGCCTGTTTTTCCTGGGCTGGGTGCAAGGCGCGAATGCCCTTCAACACCTTGCGCACTACCGGGGCCTTGGTCGGATCGGGAAACCCCTGGCTGGCGTGCCATTGCGCCAAGGCAGAAAGACGCAGCTTCAGGGTATTGACCGACAACACGCCAGCGTACGCCACCAGATAACGCGCCACGCTGTCGCTGGTGGCCGGCAGGAAGCCACCCCAGCTCACTTCAAAGTGTTCGATGGCCGCGCGGTAGCTGCGACGGGTGTTGTCGCGGGTGGCCGCGTTTAGATAGCGATCCAGTTCGCTCACGGCGAAGACCTTATGTGTACGGCCATTGGGCGAGAACCCTTCAAAAATGCTTATGACACGGGATAATACGCCAATATCCCAGCTGTTAAATCACCAATTTAAATGAATATTTTATCGTGATATAGTATGTATATACATACCATGTAACACAGTACGAAATCGACGGAGACTCCATGGCTCGTGGCGGTATTAACAAAGCAGTCGTTCAAACGGCCCGCCTGGCGATCATCGCCCGCGGCGAAAACCCCAGCATCGACGCGGTACGCATCGAAATGGGCAATACCGGTTCGAAAACCACGATTCACCGCTATTTGAAAGAACTGGACGAAAGCGACTCACGGCAAACCATTACCCAGGCGCCTATCGATGATGAGCTGGCAGAGCTGGTGGCGAAGCTGGCCCAGCGCCTCAAGGACAAAGCCCAGGAACCCATTGATAACGCCCTGGCGCAATTTGAGCAGCAGAAGAGCGCCCTGCTCGCCCAGCTTGAAGAACTGGGACTGACTCACGAGCAACTCAAGCAGCAGTTCGATATACAAGCCGCAGCACTGGCCGATGAAAGCGCCAAACTGCAGAGCACCTGCTCCAGCCTGCAGACCGAACAAACCCGTAATGCCGGCCTGAGCCAGGCCTGCAGTGATTACGAACTACGGATCAACGACAAGGACGAGCAGGTTCGCTCACTGGAAGAAAAGCACCTGCATGCGCGGGATGCCCTGGAGCATTACCGCAACGCGATCAAGGATCAGCGCGAGCAGGAGCAGCGGCGCCATGAGGGTCAGTTGCAGCAGGTGCAGGCAGAACTGCGCCAGGCGCAGCAGAGCGCAATGGTGCGCCAGGACGAGATTACCCAATTGCACCGCGATAACGAGCGACTGCTGATTGAGCATCGAGTTACCGTCAAGGAGCTGGTCGCACTGCAAGAGCAGTCCCGCAAAGACCGCGAGCAACAGCGCCAACTGAGCGAACAGGTCAGTCTGATCGACAGCGCACGCACGCTTCTGCAGGAACGCCTGCGGGTCGCCCTGCTGGAAACTCAGTCACGCCAGGAGGCGCTGGCCGAACACCAGCAGATCAACAAGACCCTGGAACTGAATCTGGCCAAAGCCCAGGCCAGTATCGAAACGTTGCGCCTGGCGGCCGTCGTTGCAACGGCGCCAGAGGCAACTGCCAAGGACTGATTAACCAGCCACAGGCGTGCGCATGGTGACAAACTCTTCCGCTGCCGTCGGGTGCACGCCGATGGTTTCATCGAAATGCTGCTTGGTCGCACCCGCCTTGAGGGCGATCGCCAAACCCTGGACAATCTCGCCGGCATCCGGCCCGACCATGTGGCAACCCAGGACCTTGTCGGTCTCGGCGTCCACCACCAGCTTCATCAACGTACGTTCCTGGCAGTCGGTCAGGGTCAACTTCATCGGCCGGAAACGGCTTTCGAAGATCTGCACCTTGTGACCGTCAGCCTTTGCCTGCTCTTCGCTCAAGCCGACAGTACCGATATTCGGCAAGCTGAACACCGCCGTCGGAATCATCGCGTAATCCACCGGGCGATACTGCTCAGGCTTGAACAGGCGGCGAGCCACAGCCATGCCTTCAGCCAATGCTACAGGCGTCAGCTGCACACGCCCGATGACATCGCCAATGGCCAGGATCGACGATTCGGCAGTCTGGTACAGATCATCGACTTCAACGAAACCGCGCTTGTCCAGCGTGACCTTGGTGTTTTCCAACCCCAGGTTGTCGAGCATCGGCCGCCGGCCGGTGGCGTAGAACACGCAATCAGCCTCCAGCACGCGACCATCTTTCAAGGTGGCCTTGAGACTGCCATCTGCCTGCTTGTCGATGCGCTCGATATCAGCATTAAATTGCAGGTCCAGACCGCGCTTGGTCAGCTCTTCCTGCAAATGCTTGCGTACCGCGCCATCAAAACCGCGCAGAAACAGGTCGCCGCGATACAGCAAGGTAGTCTGGGCACCCAGGCCATGGAAAATCCCGGCGAACTCCACCGCGATGTAACCACCGCCCACCACCAGCACGCGCTTGGGCAGCTCTTTAAGGAAGAACGCCTCATTGGAGCCAATGGCGTGCTCGCTCCCCGGGATTTCCGGGATCTGCGGCCAGCCACCGGTGGCAATCAGAATATGTTTGGCGGTGAAGCGTTCACCGTTAATTTCCACCTGATGCGGGTCCACCAGCCGCGCATGCCCCTCATGCAAGATCACGCCACTGTTGACCAGCAGGTTGCGATAAATGCCATTGAGGCGATTGATCTCGCGATCCTTATTGGCAATCAAGGTCGTCCAATCAAAATTCGCCTCCCCAAGGGACCAGCCGAAGCCACTGGCTTGCTCGAAGTCTTCGGCGAAGTGCGCGCCATACACCAGCAGCTTTTTTGGCACGCAACCAACGTTGACACAGGTGCCGCCCAAGTAGCGGCTTTCCGCCACGGCCACCTTGGCTCCAAACCCTGCAGCAAACCGCGCAGCCCGCACACCGCCGGAACCGGCGCCAATTACATAAAGATCAAAATCGTAGGCCATTTCACTCTCCTCGGCAGGTCATCAGCATACCTGCTGCCATTCACTAGGCAATACATGGCCCGAAATACGGACTCGGAAAACAAGAAAGCCACCCGAAGGTGGCTTTCTTGAGATCAAGCAGGCAACCGTGAATCAGTAAGCCTTGCCAGTTTTGTAGAAGTGTTCGAAGCAGAAGTTGGTCGCTTCGATGTAGCCTTCGGCGCCGCCGCAGTCAAAACGTCGACCTTTGAACTTGTAGGCAATCACGCAGCCGTCTCTGGCTTGCTTCATCAGCGCGTCGGTGATCTGGATTTCGCCGCCCTTGCCTGGCTCGGTCTCTTCAATCAGCTTGAAGATGTCCGGGGTCAGGATGTAGCGACCGATGATCGCCAGGTTCGATGGCGCATCTTCCGGAGCCGGCTTCTCGACCATGTCACGCACGCGGATCAGGCCATCACCGATGTCATCGCCAGCGATCACACCGTACTTGTTGGTTTCCTGAGGATCGACTTCTTGAACGGCAATAATGGTGCAACGGTATTTCTTGTACAGGTTGACCATCTGAGTCAACACACCGTCGCCGTCCAGGTTAACGCACAAGTCATCCGCCAGCACCACGGCGAAAGGTTCATCACCGATCAGCGGGCGACCGGTCAGAATCGCGTGGCCGAGGCCCTTCATTTGGGTCTGGCGAGTGTAGGAGAACGAGCACTCGTCGAGCAGTTTACGGATGCCGACCAGGTACTTTTCCTTATCGGTGCCCTTGATCTGGTTTTCCAGCTCGTAACTGATGTCGAAGTGGTCTTCCAGGGCACGCTTGCCACGACCGGTCACGATGGAGATTTCGTTCAGACCGGCATCCAATGCCTCTTCGACGCCGTACTGGATCAGTGGCTTGTTTACCACCGGCAGCATCTCTTTGGGCATGGCTTTAGTCGCTGGCAGGAAGCGAGTACCGTAACCGGCTGCTGGGAACAAGCATTTCTTGATCATATGAGTCCTTAAAAGGGCTGTGCGTACGAAATTCGGCGCAGTCTAATCAGGCCGCAGTCACCTTACAATGGGTGCTGCTGGCGTTGCGATGTCAACATAGAGAAAAAATGTCGGCGTTAGTTCCGCCCATCTTCCAACAAGCCTCACCAATGGCATCATCAAAATCGGCTGCACCTCGTTATTTCAAAGGTCTGCAACCTTTTTAGCATGCTTTGGGGGATATCGGCACTGACCTGCAACAACTTGCGCGACCCCATCGCGTTTGGCGCTATCATTGCACCCTTGAACCAGACAACGAGATTGATAGATGTCAGAACCAAAAGGCGTGAACGGCTACCTGATCACACAGCGAGCGGATGGCTGGCACTTGATCAACTTCCACGGTGACAGCGTCGCCGGAACATTCGCGACCGAACGCGAAGCCATTGCGGTAGCCGAAGTGTTTGTGGATGAAGCTGGCCACGCTTCGAGCAAAAGACCGAAGGGCAAGTAAGCCTGCCGCCCTGCGCATCAAGCCCCGGTGAACGGGGCTTTTTTGTGTTTGCCTGTACCTTGATGGCCGTTCGCTATAATCTCCCTCGAAACGCCCCACGACAGTGTCAGCGCCCCCCTCAACACCTTTTGACGACGACCCTCACATGAACAAGATTCTGGCACTGATTGCGGTACTGGCGCTCACCGGCTGCACCACCGCCTCCGACACTTACCTGAACAACGGCGAACGAGGGCTCACCATCGACTGCTCCGGCGAAGCCAATTCCTGGGCCAGTTGCTACGAAAAAGCCGAAGCTTCTTGCGCGGGCACCGGCTACCGTATCGTCGGCACCGAGGGCACGCCGTCCCTGAAGGAAAGCGACAAGACCTTGGGCGCGGATGTCGGCAACTTCAAAGGCCGCAGCGTGGTGGTGGTCTGCAAGTAAGCGTGCCGATTACATGTGAATTTCGGCGAACTTGATGCCCAGGCCCCGAATGGTGTCGATCAGGTCGTCCAGACCCGCAAAAGATTCGACCTCGTCCTGATCATCCACCAGGAAAAAGCTACGCCCGGCGCTTTTCTTGAAAAATACAATCCATTCCCCTGGATCGGCCGGATTTTGAATCACATGGGTCGCCGATATGTGATTCTCTGCATGCTGCTCTCTGACTTGCTCGCGTTTCATATCTGATTTCCGAAAAAACAATGCCGCTAAAGCCTCAGGCCTCAGCGGCATTTTTTGTGGGTTACCGACAGTTTAACGGATGCCTTGGCCAATCAACACGCCATCGACCGTTTGCCCATACAGGTTGACGCCATCATTGGCGTGAAACTTGACCCGGGCCTTCTCCACGGAACCCTCCACCAGGCGCGGGTCCTGGGGCCGTTCATGGCGGTTGACGTACGCTGCCACATCCCACGCCTGCTGATCGGTCAAGCTGCCACCCTTGCCCAGGGGCATATTGTGTTTGATGAAGGAAGCCGCGGTGTTGATCCGGTGCATACCGGCGCCCCAGTTGTAGGAGTCTTTACCCCACAACGGCGGCATCACATAACTGTCACCGACTTTCTGACCCTGCCCCTCAGTACCATGACACACCGCACACTGGCCCTTGTATACCTCGGCACCCCCGGCCAGGTCATAGCCCTTGGCCGGTTGCGGCACATCAGGATAACCTCGCCCCGGCAACTCGACGCCCAATGGCGCCTTACTCGCCAACCAATAGGAATAGACCGACAGCGCAGTAATCTCCGGGCTGTCCGCAGCAGGCGGCTTGCCGCCGTTCATGCTGAACTGGAAGCAACCCTGCAGGCGCTCGGCAAAGGTATTCACCTTGTCGTTCTTTTTTCGATAGGCCGGGTACAGCGGGTAAGCGCCCCATAACGGCGCCGAATTGGCCAGACGGCCCTGGTCCAGGTGGCAGTTGCTGCAATTGAGGCCATTACCGACAAACTGCGGCGCCAGACGCTTGGTGTCGACAAACAGCGCATACCCCTGCATCACCAGCTTGCCGTAGGCATTGTCTGGCAACTCGCTTTCCTGGGGCGGCTGGAACTGGCTGATGGCCGGATGCGACGCCGCCGGCACCTGCAGTTGCGATTGATCTTCCATGACGACGGTGGCAGCCAGCACGGGCAAGCTGACCAAAGAACCCAGCAGGGATACAAACGAAAAGATCTTCATGGCTTGACCTCCTGACCGCTCAGCGAAGCGAAGTAAGTGGCCACGCCTTGCACTTCTTCAGCTGTAAGGGATTTGGCGATGTGCCCCATCAGGTCATTGGGGTCGTTGTGCCGCGCCCCGCTCTGCCAGGCATTCAACTGTCCCGCCAGGTAAGCCGCAGACTGGCCTGCCAACGGTGGAAAAGCCTCCCCGACACCAACACCTGACGGCCCATGGCAGCTGACACAGGCGGGAATTTGCCGATCCCAGGCGCCTTGCAGCGCGAGTTTTTCTGCGGGGCTGCCAGGTGTAGCACTTCGATGGGCAGTGGCAACGGCGGGCGCCGGCATCGCCGCCAGCGTTTGGGTCACCGCAGCAATTTCTTCTTCAGTAAGTGCCTTGGCCAGCGACTGCATCACCGGGCTGCTACGCGCGCCACTTCTGAAATCATCCAGTTGCTTGCGCAAATACGCCGCCGGCAAACCCGCCAAGCGTGGGAAGCCCGCCGCCGCCAAGCCCAACCCATCGGCACCATGACAGGCCATGCAAGCCGCCGCGCCAGGCTGCGCGCCGCCCTCGGCAAAGACCTTCTTACCTTCCAGCGCGTGGGCGCTGCCCAGCATCAACAGCAACGCGCTACCCATCAGAACTCTATCCAGAGATATCATCACGACTCCATTTTTATAGTTATATGCTTAGTCCCATAAGGCATAAGCCTACAAATGGTAGGTCAATGAGCTAACCGCCACAACACCTCAAGCGGCAGGAAAAGTAATCGTAAATCGATAATCAGTAGAAACGACCTACAAACAACAGACAAAAAAAACCTGACACTGCATCAGCAGGTCAGGCTCTTCAAATCGGATTCGATAGCGTATAGGCGGCCTTGCAGGCTCAACCGGAAATGCATTCTTCCGCAGCTTTCTTCACATCACCCGGACGAATCGGGACATTCGACATACTCTCGTAGAGCTTGATACTGCTGCCGCTGGAGCGGTCTTCGATTTCAAAAATGGCAGACGGATCAGCAGAAAACTTCTGCGGCACGATCACCCGAACACCTTCCTTGTGGGGTTCGATCTGTGACGGTCTGCGGGTCGATGACAGTTTCTGTACAACACACGCCGCATATTCCTGCGGTTTCTTGCCGGAGATGACCGCCAAGGTTGGCGGTGTTTGCTTGATGTCTGAAACCGAAGCACACCCACCTATCGCCAAGGCCAGAACCAATACACTCCACTTCATACAAAACCTCCGATAAAGACCCTACGACAGCGGGGATGGTATTTTTCTCCCGCCCACGGAGGATTTATCCCTGATAACTCGGTAAATAACTGTTTTAAATTGTCGAAGACGCCGACGACGACCCGATATTAAACGTGCTGGGGCTGATAAACTCCATCTTAACCTACGTATCATTCTGATTTTTCAGAAAAAGCCCTTCTGGAGACACCTCATGAAATTCATCCACCAGCGCGAGCACCTTAACGAAGGGGACATTGTCGTCATCGAATGCTCGCAGATTTGTAATATCCGTCTGATGAGCGATGCGAATTTTCGCAGTTTCAAGAACGGTGGCCGCCATACTTACCATGGCGGCGCATTCGACAAGTTTCCGGCCAAGATCACCGCACCAAGCACCGGTTTCTGGAACATCACCCTGGACACCGTCAACCGCAGGGCCATCAGCGTCACCCGCGTGCCAACCTTGTCCCACAAAATTCGCATTGTTCGCCGCACCAACTCCAAACTGAGCTGATTGCGCAACTCTTGCCGACAGGAAAGACCGTGAATCAAACCATCAAATACGTCATCAAGTACAAGCTCGACGGCCAACCGCGCTTTGAATTCGCCCAATTGGCATCCGGCAGTGTCGAAGAGGCCAAGCAAGCCTTGGCCAAGATTCACGCTGCCGACGATGTAATCAGCGATATAAAAGTCAGCAAGGCCCTGTAATTCGAGCGCAAGCATCGGAGTGCCACACACTTGGCGACTTCCTAGACTGGCAGCACTCAACCGCTGCCACAGGAATTCGCCGATGCCGTCCTCATCCACCCGCCCCCATTGCAAGACCGCTTGGCCAAGCTTGACTGGCACGCAATCGAACGCCGTCTAGATCTACAGGGCAATGCCCTGACTCCAGGACGGCTGGATGCAAGCGAATGCAACGAGCTCAGCGGCCATTACCCGCTGCCGCACAGTGGCAAGCGTCATACCTTGGGAGTGATTTTTCACGATGCGCAGTAAGCCGATTCCCGGCCCTACCGCAGACCTGTTTGCCGACGAAGCGTTGCAACAACCCGCAGGCCGCGAACAAATCGGTGAACAATCCTACGTCCTCAGGGGTTATGCCCTGCCCTGGGTCGAGCGCCTGCTGCCCGAACTCCGGGCCGTGTTGGCCCAGTCACCGTTTCGGCAAATGGTCACTCCAGGCGGCTTTACCATGTCGGCCGCTCTCAGCAGTTGTGGCGACCTGGGCTGGACCACTGACCCTACAGGCTACCGCTACACAACCATCGACCCTACTCGCCAGCAACCCTGGCCGCAGTTGCCAGCAACGCTACGCGAACTGGCGGTGATGGCAGCGGCAGACGCAGGATTCGACGGCTTTATGCCGGACGCCTGCCTGATCAACCGCTATGTGCCGGGGGCCAAGATGTCCCTGCACCAGGACAAGAACGAACGCTGCTACACGGCACCCGTGGTCTCAGTTTCTCTGGGGTTGCCTGCAGTGTTTCTGTTTGGCGGCCATGAGCGCAGTGACAAGACGCAAAAGGTTTCGCTGTTCCATGGCGACGTGGTGGTCTGGGGCGGCGTGGATCGCCTGCGCTTTCACGGGGTAATGCCAATCAACGAAGGCCTGCATGCAGTCATGGGCCCCCAACGCATCAACCTGACGTTTCGCACAGCGGGTTGAGGGCTTCGAATTTGACCGCAAGCATCGGAGTGCCACGGTTGATCACAACGACTATCCTGCCCTCTGTTTCCTGCCGAGCCGTCGCCCATGACCATTGAACAAGACCCGCGCTGGGCCGCGATTGTCGCCCGCGACCCCAAGGCTGACCTGGCGTTTGTCTACGGCGTAAAAACCACCGGTGTATATTGCCGCCCCAGCAGTGCCTCGCGCCTGCCGCGCCCGGAAAACGTCGAGTTCTTCGACACGCCACAACAAGCCGAAGCCGCCGGTTATCGCCCAAGCAAACGCGCCTCAGGGGATCAAACCCAAATTGCCCAGCGCCACGCCCAACTGGTGGCAACCGCCTGCCGACATATCGAGCAGGCCGAGAACCTCCCAAGCCTGGAAACCCTGGCCAGCCTCGCCGGCTTGAGCCCCTTCCACTTTCACCGCGTGTTCAAGACCGTCACCGGCCTGACCCCCAAGGGATACGCCAGCGCCCATCGCTCACGCAAAGTGCGAGAAGGCCTCAAGGATCGTCAGTCGGTGACCGATGCGTTGTACGACGCGGGCTTCAACTCCAACAGTCGCTTCTACGAATCAGCCGACCGGTTGCTCGGCATGAAACCCAGCGACTACAAGGCCGGCGGCACTAACAGCGATATCCGCTTCGCCGTTGGCCAATGCTCGCTGGGGGCAATTGTGGTGGCGCAGAGCAATCGAGGGGTTTGCGCAATTCTGCTCGGGGATGATCCGGACAAGCTGTTGCGCGACCTGCAGGATCAATTTCCCCGCGCGTATCTCATTGGCGCGGACCGTGACTTCGAACAACTGATTGCCCAAGTGGTGGGCTTTATCGAAGCGCCGGCGCTGGGCCTGGACTTGCCCCTGGATTTACGCGGCACTGCCTTCCAGGAACGGGTCTGGCAAGCCTTGCGAGAGATCCCTGTGGGCAGCACCGCCAGTTACGCAGAGATTGCCAAGCGTATCGGCGCACCGACCTCCTTTCGCGCCGTGGCCCAGGCCTGTGGCGCCAACAGCCTGGCGGTGGCAATTCCCTGCCATCGCGTGGTGCGCAGCGATGGCAACCTGTCAGGGTATCGTTGGGGGGTTGAGCGCAAGCGGCAGTTGCTGGAGCGGGAAAGCACGGCAGAAAGCTGATCACTCGCCCTTGAGGCACTTGGGCAGGTCAACGACTGATCCCACCCCATACAACCCCGCACGAAAGGCCGGGCTCGTCCAGTAAGTAATACAGACTGGCCTTACGCTATCTACCCCTGCTAAAAGCAACCCGTAGCCATTCCTAAGTGTTTCAACGCTGGAGAAGTAACCCATGAGCACCTGGCCAGACACCCGAATTCTCGACCTGCTTGGCATCGAACTGCCGATCATCCAGGCGCCCATGGCTGGCGCCACTGGCCCGGCCATGGTCATTGCAGCCAACAAGGCCGGCGCGCTGGGCTCGATGCCAGCCGCAGCGCTGAGCATCGAACAACTGCGTGAAGCGCTGACCGCCATTCGGCAACACAGCTCAACGCCGCTGAACGTCAACTTCTTTTGCCACAAGCCGCCCGCACCCGATGCCGAGCGCGACGCTGAGTGGAAAAACCTGCTGGAACCTTACTACCGCGAGCTGGGCGCTGACTTTGAGGCGCCGACACCCGTGTCCAACCGCGCGCCCTTCGACGATGCCGCCTGCCAAGTGGTGGAAGAATTCCGTCCAGAAGTCGTCAGTTTTCACTTTGGCCTGCCGGAAAAAGCCCTGATGGATCGAGTCAAGGCCACCGGCGCGAAAGTGCTGTCATCAGCCACCACGGTGGAAGAAGCCATCTGGCTTGAGCAGCACGGCTGCGATGCGATCATCGCCATGGGCTTTGAAGCAGGCGGTCATCGCGGGATGTTCCTTAGCGCAGACCTCAGCAGCCAGATCGGCACCATGGCCCTGGTGCCGCAGATCGTCGATGCCGTCAGCGTGCCGGTGATTGCCGCCGGCGGGATCGGTGATGCCCGGGGCATTGTTGCCGCTTTCGCCCTTGGTGCGTCGGCGGTGCAGATGGGTACAGCGTACCTGTTCACACCCGAGGCCAATGTCACGCCATCGCACCACCATGTCTTGCGTACCGCCCAGGCCAGCGAAACGGCGCTGACCAACCTGTTCACCGGGCGCCCGGCGCGCGGCATCATCAACCGAGTGATGCGCGAACTGGGGGCGATCAACCCGACGGCGCCGGCCTTCCCACTGTCCGGCGGCGCACTGATGCCGCTACGGGCCAGGGATGAAGCGGGCTTCAGTAACCTGTGGGCGGGCCAGGCGTTGCGCCTGGGTAAAGACATCTCCACCTACAACCTAACCCTGGAACTGGCCCACCAAACCTTGGAGAAGCTCGGCAGAACCTGAAATCACCCTCGCAGGGAGGTCATCAACACACTGTCCTGGGGCAACGTGGCACTGTACCGCCGATGGCTAACCGCTATATATTCCGCTACATAGCGATTAGCCCTCTGCCTATAACAAGCCGCCACAGGAGCTGCTTCATGATGATTCGCGCTTCACGCCTGGCCCCGTCCACCCTCGCAACGTTTATCGCCCTCTTTGCCTTCGGCTCGGCCCAGGCCGATGAAGTCCAGGTGGCCGTGGCCGCCAACTTCACCGCGCCAATCCAGGCAATTGCCGCCGACTTCGAAAAAGACACTGGCCACAAACTGGTCGCCGCCTACGGTGCCACCGGCCAGTTCTATGCCCAAATCAAGAACGGCGCGCCGTTTGAGGTGCTCCTCAGCGCCGACGACACCACCCCGCAAAAACTCGAAAGCGAAGGCGATACCGTTAAGGGTTCGCGCTTCACTTACGCCGTCGGTACCTTGGCGCTGTGGTCGGCCAAGGAAGGTTATGTCGATGCCAAGGGTGACGTACTGAAGAAAAATGACTACAAGCACCTGTCCATCGCCAACCCCAAAGCCGCGCCTTACGGTCTCGCCGCTACCCGGGTGCTGGCCAAGCTGGGCCTGACCGACAAGGTCAAGGACAAGCTCGTCGAAGGTCAGAACATCACCCAGGCCTATCAGTTTGTGTCCACCGGCAATGCCGAAGTGGGCTTTGTTGCCTTGTCGCAGATCTATAAAGACGGCAAAGTCAGCAGTGGCTCGGCCTGGATCGTTCCAGAAAGCATGCACGACCCGATCAAACAAGACGCGGTGATCCTCAACAAAGGCAAGGACAACCCGGCTGCCAAGGCACTGGTTGACTACCTCAAAGGGCCGAAAGCCGCTGCCGTTATTAAATCCTACGGTTACCACCTGTAAATGCCCCTATCGAGTGCCGACTTTTCCGCAATCTGGCTGACCCTGAAACTGGCGTCGCTGACCACTGCCATTCTGTTGATCATCGGCACGCCGATTGCCTTGTGGCTGTCGCGCACCCGCTCCTGGTGGCGCGGCCCCATTGGTGCAGTGGTCGCCCTGCCGCTGGTATTGCCGCCGACGGTGATTGGCTTCTACCTGCTGCTGACCATGGGCCCCAATGGCTATGTCGGCCAGTTCACCCAATGGCTGGGCCTGGGCACCTTGACCTTCAGCTTTGCTGGCCTGGTGATTGGCTCGGTAATCTACTCGATGCCTTTCGTGGTGCAGCCGTTGCAGAACGCCTTCTGCGCCATCGGCACCCGTCCGCTGGAAGTGGCCGCGACCTTGCGGGCCAATCCCTGGGACACTTTTTTCAGCGTAATCCTGCCCCTGGCCCGTCCGGGCTTTATCACCGCCTCGATTCTCGGTTTTGCCCATACCGTCGGCGAGTTCGGCGTGGTGCTGATGATCGGCGGCAATATCCCCGACAAGACCCGGGTGGTCTCAGTACAGATCTACGATCATGTCGAAGCCATGGAGTACATGCAGGCCCATTGGCTCGCCGGGGCGATGGTGGTGTTTTCTTTCCTGGTGTTGCTGGCGCTCTACTCCAGCCGTAAAACCAAAGCAGGCTGGAGTTGATGTCGATGATTGAAGTACGCCTGCAACTGAGCTATTCCGATTTTTCCCTGGATCTTGATCTGCAGTTGCCTGGCCGTGGGGTGACCGCGCTTTACGGGCATTCCGGCTCCGGTAAAACTACCTGTTTGCGTTGTATTGCCGGGCTGGAACGGGCCGAAGATGGATTTATCCAGATCAACGATGAGGTGTGGCAGGACAGCCGCAAAGGGTTATTTGTCCCGCCCCATAAACGCGCCCTCGGCTATGTATTCCAGGAAGCCAGCCTGTTCCCGCATTTGTCGGTGCTGGCCAACCTGGAGTTCGGCCTCAAACGCATCCCCCGGTCACAACGACGAGTGGACATGGCCCAGGCCACAGAACTGTTGGGCATCGGCCACCTGCTCGACCGTCATCCCCAACATTTGTCTGGCGGCGAACGCCAACGGGTCGGCATCGCCCGCGCCCTGCTCACCAGCCCGCGCCTGCTGTTGATGGACGAGCCCTTGGCGGCCCTGGACAGCAAACGCAAGAGCGAGATCCTGCCCTACCTGGAACGCTTGCATGACCAGTTGGAGATTCCGGTGTTGTACGTCAGCCACGCCCAGGATGAAGTGGCGAGGCTGGCCGATCACATTGTCCTGCTCAGCGACGGCAAGGCCCTGGCCAGCGGCCCCATCGGCGAAACCTTGGCCCGCCTCGACCTGCCGCTGGCCCTTGGCGACGATGCTGGGGTGGTGATCAACGGCACAGTCAGCGCCTATGACGGCCACTACCAGTTGCTCACCCTGCAACTGCCCGACAGCCAGTTGCAGGTACGCGTCGCCCATACGCCGCTGGACCTGGGCAAGCACCTGCGCTTTAAAGTCCAGGCCCGGGATGTCAGCCTCAGCCTGCAGCCTGAGGAACACAGCAGTATCCTCAATCGACTGCCGGTGACCGTGACCCAAGAAATCCCTGCCGATAACAGTGCCCATGTATTGGTGCGGCTCGACGCGGCAGGTACGCCGTTGCTGGCGCGCATCACCCGCTTCTCGCGGGACCAGTTGCAACTGCATCCAGGCCAGGCGTTGTGGGCGCAAATCAAGGCGGTGGCGGTGCTGGCGTAAAACGGACAACTCATAACCTGTGGCGAGCGGGGTTTTCGGATCGCCGCGTTGGAGTGCGGAGCACTCCCTGGCCGGTCTCTATGATCTATCAGAAAGACCGCAGTGATCTTACTGGGGCTGCTACGCAGCCCAGAGCGGGCAAGCCCGCTCGCCACAGGGAATCCGCTAACCATCAAACGTTGTGTAGATACCTATGCACTTGTAGGAAAAAACCCAAGTGCGTTACCCTGTTGGTCCTTTCTGATCGCAGGACGACCGCCGACGTGAACAACTAAGCCTTCCAAAATGTAATCGCAACGAGCCGCCTGGCGCGCTTGTTGGCTTGCCCCACATTTTTTGGAGGTGCTGATGACTGACGTCAACCGGCTGCCTGTACTTGTTTCTTTGCATCGCGTGGGTTTCCAGTTCGCCAATGGCGAAACCTTGCTGCAAGACCTGACCTTAACTTTCGATCACACACCCACCGGGATTGTCGGCCGTAATGGCATGGGCAAAAGCGTCCTCGCGCGATTGATTGCGGGTTTGCTCATGCCCTCTTCCGGCCTGCTTAAGTCTTCGGCCAGGCTGGCCTATGTCCCACAAACGGTTTCCCTCTTTCCCGGCCAAACCGTTGCCCAACTGACTCGCTGCGCCGACGTCCTCACGGCCCTTCAGCGCCTGGCCAAGGGTGAAGCGACGGCCGAGGACCTGGACTTGGTCGACGACCGCTGGGACCTGGCCGAGCGCCTGCGCAAGGCATTGGATGGGGCGGATTTATCCGAGGTCGACGTTGAAGACCCGGCCGAGCAACTCAGCGGCGGCCAACTGGCCAGGGTCGCGGTGATCGGCGCGCTCTTGTCCCAACCGCAGTTGCTGATTCTCGACGAACCCACCAACCATCTGGACAGCGCTGGCCGCGACTGGCTACTCAAGACCTTGAGCGACTGGCGCGCAGGCCTGATCGTGGTCAGCCATGATCGGCAGTTGCTCAATACTCTGGAGCGGATCATCGAACTGTCACCCCTGGGCACGCAGGTCTACAGCGGCAACTACGATGATTTTTGCGCGCAGCGCGAGACCGAACGGCACGCCGCCCAGGCCGCCCTCGAACATGCTCGCCTGGACCGCAGCCGCGAACGCAAACGCCTGAAAAAAGACCATGACAGCGTCCAGCGCCACGCCGCCAGCGCCCGCAAGCACGCAGAAACCGCCAATGTCGACCCGCTCACCCGGTCACGCTGGAAAGGTGCCGCCAATGAAATCGTCAGCACTGCGCGTAGTGCCCAAGTACAGCACAAGAATGAGCTCAATGAGCGCGTGCGCCAGGCTCACGCGCGGGTGGTAGACGAGACACCAACGTTACTATCCCTGCCGGGGACCACGCTGCCAAACGGGCGCCAAGTGTTATCCCTGGACCAGGCACGGTTGCCCTGGCTCGATGCCCACGCACCGACCACTTACCTGAGTTTCAACCTGATCGGCCCGATGCGCGTGGCGGTGAGCGGCCCCAATGGCTGCGGCAAATCCACCTTGCTCAAGCTGCTGGCAGGTCAATTGCAACCGCTGAGCGGCGAATACAGGGTTCATGTGCCCAGTGCCTATATCGATCAGCGGCTGGCGCTACTGGACGATACGCTCTCGATTGTCGAGCATCTGCAACGGCTCGATACGCCGCTGACAGAAGGCGAGTTGCGCACGCGCCTGGCACTGCTGCAACTGGACGCCTTGCGGGTGACGCAACCGGTGGGCAACCTCAGCGGTGGGGAGCGACTCAAGGCCGCGATGGCGGTCGCCTTGTGGCGAGAGAAGCCGGCGCAACTGCTGCTATTGGACGAGCCCACTAACCACCTGGACCTGGAATCAGTGATCGCTTTCGAACAAGCATTGCAGGATTTTACCGGGGCGATGGTTGCGGTCTCCCACGACGAAGTGTTTCTCGCTGCACTCAACCCGACCCATCGTTTGAGTTGGCACGCTGATGGCTGGCACTTTGAAGTGAGCTAGGTCATTGCAGTCTGGATCAAAGCGTCCTACGGTAGTGGCCGGATAATCTCATCAAGGAACCTAAGCCTGTGCTGCCCTCCGCCCTCAAACCTTACGCCAATGCGGCCCTTCTGCAGCGGCACAAATGGCGCGGCCGTGTCGGGATGATGCTGGTGGCCAGCCTGTCGGTGCTGGCGGGCATGACCGACGCCATCGGATTCATGGCCAGCGGCGACTTTGTCTCGTTCATGAGCGGCAACACCACGCGCCTGGCGGTGGCAATCAGTGAAGGCGACCTTGGCCTGACCGCACGCCTGACGCTGCTGGTGGCGACGTTTGTCGCGGGCAATGCCTTGGGTGTGATCCTCAGCCGGGTCAGCAAGCGTCACGCCTTGCCGCTGTTGCTGTGCATCGCCACGCTGCTGTGTGGGGCGGCGGCGTGGCCGTTTGCCGATCAACTGCCGGCCTTGCTGGCGGCGATCATCGCCATGGGCATGCTCAATGCCGCTGTGGAAGAGGTCAACGGCTTGCCGGTGGGTCTGACTTATGTGACCGGCGCGTTGTCGCGTTTCGGCCGGGGGCTGGGGCGCTGGATGCTGGGTGAGCGCAGGAACGGCTGGCGAGTGCAACTGGTTCCCTGGGCAGGCATGTTTGTGGGTGCGGTAATCGGTGCCTTGCTGCAGCAGCAGATGGGCATTCGTGCGCTGTTGGTCAGCGGTTTGCTGTCAGCTCTGCTGGGACTGGTGTCGCTGAAGATTCCCCGACGCTGGCACCTGGGATACATGCCGCGCTAAGTGCGGCTTTAAGAAACAGATGCCCACCCGACGTTGGCCTCGACTTCCTTGTACTGGTAAAGAGCCAGGGCGCCGGGCGAGCGCGGGCATATTAAGGCAATGCCCGAGGTGTGTCCGCCGGGCATTTCTGAAGAATTCTAAGGCAATGTCTTACAGACAAGTCGCCAGGGCCGCAAGGCGACGCTTGGCGGCCCAGTTGTCCTCGGCTGCGTAATAGTTGACGGTAGTGGCGTTGCCCGCGCCGCGCACGTCGACAAAGTAATCGCCACCGGTGGTGTAGACCGTGTGGCCGCCGCCTTCGGCAGGTTCCATGAACCCACCGGCATCGACGCCAAATACGGACTCATCCTGCCAGCCAAACTGGATGCATTGGGCAACCACCAGGGCGGCCTTGTCCGAAGCCAGGGTTTTGTAAGGCGCGGCAGAGCGCGCGTCTTTCATCTTTGAGCCCGCGCAACCGGCCAGTGATGCCAGTACCAAAGCGCCTATTACCACCATCCGCATGCCATTACTTCCTTGGAAAAAACGCGACTCTACCATTGGTGCGGACATAGCAGGCGACACCGAGTGATTATTGCGTCACCCTGTCGCCTACTTGTGAACCCGCTTTTATCCGGAAAACCAATGACACCCAACGCCGAACTCTACAACCCATCCACCGACTATGCCGACAAGCTGATCAGCCGCATCGGCCAAACACCTTCGTGGATTGCCAAGCGCATCGGCGTCACCGACAAGCGCATCCGCTACATCCTCGACGGCGAGCGCACGGTCAAGGGCGAAACCACCCCGATCCAGATGAGCTACACCGAGCAGTTCGCTTTGGAATGCCTGGCGGCCGAGGCCCAGGCCAACAAGAAGTAACCGGGGTTATTTCAGCTTCACTGCCGTCCCGGTAACAAACACCACCAGCATCGCCCCGCGTCCGCCGCCGGGCATGCTGATCTCAAAATCCAGACCTACCACCGCATCCGCTTGCAGGCTATGCGCCCGCTGCTTGATTTCGTCGGTGGCCTGGATGCGCGCTTCCTTCAACGCCCGCTCAAGCGTTTGCGAGCGCCCCCCGAAAAAATCCCGCATTCCGGCAAACAGATCTCGTACCACATTAATGCCTTGTACCGATTCGGCGCTGACAATGTCGAGGTACTCGACGATCTCACGCCCGGCGATGGTGTGGGTGGTGGTAACAATCATGGGGTTCTCCTGTTGAACAATGGGTGCATCACCTGCGGTCAAGGTGGCATGCACGTAAGGTATGGCATTATGATGCCGACGCTGGACCTCACTGATGAGGCCAGCGGGACACTACCTAGAAAGGAAGCCTCATGAAAGATTTCGTCATCGGCGTTAACAATACCGTTCTCTACATCGCACTGGCGTTCCTGTGGATCACAGGCCTGGTGGTGATGTTCAGCCAGAGCTTTCTGGCAGGTTTGGGCGCCTTGATAGGCGGCACCCTGATTTGGTGCATCATCTCCGGCTTCTGGTTCGTCCAGTCGGCGACTTACGACGAACTGCGCAAACTCAACGCGAAAAACTGATACAACTCTGCCGCTCGCTCGGGCGGCATTCCTGACTCTGACTCATCGACGACCATCAGCTTTTCGCCTGCATGGGCGAATGAAAGCTATCGTCAACCTGTCTTGCAGATGAAGTTTGTTTCACTGTAATGGGAGACTTCGCCCTCTATATTGGGCAGGCTCATTTTTAGAAGCCTCCCTTCTGCCCGCCCTCCCGCGGGCTTTTTTTGCCTGCGATGGGCGCTCAGAGCAACCAGCGAAACAGGTAAAACAGCGCCATGCTCAGCAACACCGTGATCAACACGCTGCGGGTCCAGAACATCAGCGCCACCGCGCACACTCCGGCCAGCAGGTAGGGATTGCCCAGGCTCAGATTAAGCTTGTGGTCGGCCAGGAAAATGATCGGGCCGCAAATGGCGGTCAGCATGCCTGGCACCGCAAAGCCGAGAAACTCCCGCGCGCCACGGTTCAGGCGCACCGGCAGACGCGGCTCGAGGAACAGGTAGCGGTTGAGGAACACGATCAGGCCCATGCCAAAAATCATCACAAAGATCATTGTTGCCCTACTCCCAGGCGTTTACAGGCATAACCCACGCTCATCCCCAACAGACCAGCCACCACCACTGCTGACTCCCACTGCCAGTAGCTCAGCAGCACCGAACACAGCAATGACACCGCCAAGCAAACCACCGTCGGCACATCACGCACCACGGGAGTGATCAAGGCAATAAAGGTGGCAGCGATGGAAAACTCCAGGCCCAGTTGATCAAGGCCAGGAATGCTTTTGCCCAGCACAATGCCGGCGAAGGTAAACAGGTTCCAGATCAGGTAGAACGTCAGCCCTACGCCCAGGGCGTACCAGCGATTGAAGGTCTGGCGGTCATATTGGCTGACCAGGGCGAAAAACTCGTCGGTCAAGAGAAAGCCCAGGCTCATGCGCCACCGGGCCTTGAGCGGCGACAAGGTTGGACGCAGGTGCATGCCGTAGAGCAGATGCTGGGAGGTCAGCAGCAAGGTGGTCAGCAAAATGGAAATCAGGCTGGCACCGCTCTTGACCATACCGATGGCCACCAACTGCGCGGCACCGGCAAACACAATGGTGGACAGGCCCTGGGCTTCCCATGGGGTGAACTGGGCATCAATCGCCGTGGAACCGGCCAGCAGCCCCCAAGGGGCACAGGCCAGGGATAAGGGCATGATCGCGATCGCGCCACGGGCAAAGGCGTAGTGAGGCAAGGCAGTAGGCATGGACAACAGGCTCATCGACAGACAGTCGACAAGCATGGCAGCGGCGGGACGGGTTGTCTTGAATGATCTTGCTCAACAGCCGGTCTGATGCGTGGGCTTCAGGCAAGCTTGACCGACACCCGCTCCACCGCATCACGCGCTTCGCGCAGTTCGTGAGCATCCTGATTGAGGCGGTGGATGGTGTTCAGCAGGCGCTGGCGCAACACTTCATCACCGAGTTTTTCCACCGCGCGCATCAGGTCAAAGGCCGCGGTTTCATTGTTGTCCGCAACAGAATCAAGAGTTTTGCGCAGGTTTCGAGTGGCACGGGTCACACTGTTTCTTCCTTAATAACCGATGGGCAGGCACTTTAGGACATTTGTGTTTCATTTTAATTTCAAGCACTTGTCATCGACTCCAGCACCGTTGACGTGGGTCAATAGAAACATCTTTTGACTTGCACATATGGATATCCGTATATTCGAATTATCGAATATGAAAAGGCCCTGTCCATGTCAGATCTCTTTTCCCCACCCAGTGTCTTCAAATGCCTGGCCGATGCCACCCGCGCACGTGTTGCGCTTCTGATCCTGCGCGAAGGCGAACTTTGCGTCTGTGAGCTGATCCATGCTCTGGACGACAGCCAGCCCAAAATCTCCCGCCATCTGGCGCAACTGCGCAGTTGCGGGCTGTTGCTGGACCGCCGCCAGGGCCAATGGATCTATTACCGCCTCAATCCAGCGTTACCCCAATGGGTGACAACGGTGCTGGAAGCCACGCTACAAGCCAATGAAGCCTGGCTGCACATGGATGCACAGCGTCTCGGCGCAATGGGCGACAGACCACAACGGGCCAGCGCCTGCTGCTGACTTCTCGGAGAGCGTTTCATGCTTGTCGCAATTGCCATTTTTATCTTCACTATCGTCCTGGTCATCTGGCAGCCCAAAGGCCTGGGCGTCGGCTGGAGCGCCACAATGGGCGCGATCCTGGCCCTCGCCTGTGGCGCTATCAGCCTGACGGATATCCCGGTGGTGTGGCACATAATCTGGAACGCCACCGGCACGTTCGTCGCGCTGATCATCATCAGCCTATTGCTGGATGAAGCCGGCTTTTTTGCCTGGGCGGCGCTGCATGTGGCCCGCTGGGGCCGTGGTCGTGGTCGTCGGCTGTTTGCCTATATGGTGCTGCTGGGCGCCCTGGTATCGGCGCTGTTCGCCAATGATGGCGCGGCGCTGATCCTCACGCCCATCGTCATGTCGATGCTCCTGGCGCTGCGCTTCTCGCCAGCGGCAACCCTGGCGTTCGTCATGGGCGCGGGCTTTATCGCCGACACCGCCAGCCTGCCGTTGGTGGTGTCGAACCTGGTGAACATCGTCTCGGCGGACTACTTCAAGATCGGCTTCAACCAATATGCCGCGGTGATGGTGCCGGTAAACCTTGTCAGCGTCGCCGCGACCCTGGCGGTGCTGTTGTGGTTCTTCCGCCGAGACATCCCCCAGGCTTACGACCCCGCCGACCTTGCCGACCCGGCAACCGCGATCCATGACCGCGCCACCTTCCTCGCCGGCTGGTGGGTGTTGGGCATTCTGTTGGTGGGCTGCTTCGCCCTGGAGCCCCTGGGCATTCCCATCAGCGCGATCTCCGCCGTCTGCGCCGTACTGCTGCTGGTGATCGCCGCCAAGGGCCACAAGATCTCCACCCGCAAGGTGTTGAAAGAAGCCCCGTGGCAAATCGTGATCTTCTCCCTGGGCATGTATCTGGTGGTCTACGGCTTGCGCAACGCCGGGCTGACCGACTACCTGGCGACCTGGCTCAACACCTTCGCCCACTACGGCATCTGGGGCGCAGCACTGGGCACCGGGCTGCTGACGGCACTGCTGTCATCGGCAATGAACAACCTGCCGACGGTGCTGATCGGTGCGCTGTCCATCGAGGCCAGTCACGCCGTCGGCGTGGTCAAGGAGGCGATGATTTACGCCAATGTGATCGGCAGCGACCTGGGCCCGAAAATCACCCCTATCGGCAGCCTCGCCACCCTGCTCTGGCTGCATATCCTTGCACGCAAAGGCATCAATATCACGTGGGGTTATTACTTCAAGGTCGGCATCGTCCTGACCCTGCCGGTGCTGTTGATCACCCTCGCCGCCCTGGCTCTACGCCTCAGTATCTAACGGAGAACCGTCATGAAAGTGCTGTTCATGTGCACCGCCAATAGCTGCCGCAGCATCCTGTCTGAAGCGCTGTTCAACCACCTGGCTCCGGAAGGTTTTCACGCCATCAGTTCCGGCAGTTTCCCCAAGGGGCAGGTGCTGCCCCGCAGCCTCAGTACCTTAGAGGCCGCAGGGATCAGCACCGAAGGCCTGTACAGCAAGGGCAACGAAGCCTTCGAAGGCAGCCCGCCGGATATCGTGATCACTGTCTGTGACAAGGCCGCTGGTGAAACCTGCCCGGTGTATTTCGGCCCGGCGATCAAGGCCCATTGGGGCCTGGAAGATCCTTCAGACCTCAACAGCGATGAAGCGCACATCAATGCGGCCTTCCACGCCACCCTGGAAACCATCGAAACCCGCTGCCGGGCCTTTTTCGCGTTGCCTTTCTCCAGCCTCAGCCCCCCTGAGCTTAAGGCCGAACTCGACCATATCGCCGTGTTGTAACTGGAGTCCATCATGAACACCCTGCCCAATCTCAACACCACGTTGTCTGGCCACCTGAACAGCGATCTCGACAACCGCCCGCGCATCCTGTTGCTGTACGGCTCCACCCGTCCACGCTCCTTCAGCCGACTGCTGGTGGAAGAAGCCGCCAGGTTGCTGCAACACCTGGGCGCCGACACACGCATCTTCAACCCTTCGGGCCTGCCCCTGCCGGACGATGCCCCCAGCGACCACCCTAAGGTCCAGGAGCTGCTGGAACTGATGCAATGGTCCGAAGGCCAGGTCTGGTGCTCGCCAGAGCGCCACGGCTCAATGTCGGCGGTGTTCAAGGCACAAATCGACTGGGTGCCCCTGGCCCTCGGCGCGGTACGCCCGACCCAGGGCAAGACACTGGCGGTGATGCAGGTGTCAGGAGGCTCACAATCTTTCAATACGGTCAACCAACTGCGGGTGCTCGGACGCTGGATGCGCATGTTCACCATCCCCAACCAGTCGTCGGTGCCCAAGGCGTTTATGGAGTTCGACGACCAGGACCGCATGAAGCCCTCGGCGCTGTATGACCGGGTGGTGGACGTGATGGAGGAGTTGGTAAAGTTCACTTTGCTACTGCGTGATCGACCAGACTTGGTGGACCGCTATTCGGAACGCAAGGAAAGCGCCGACGAACTGTCGCAACGGGTCAATCAACGGTCGATCTGACACTAGTGGTGTTATGCGGCATATGAGTGGCTTATATGTACTGCAACTTCTGCGCGGCTCTTATCTGAATGAATCCTGAACCAGCAACAAATTAATTCTTTTAATGTTGACAAGCGGTAACTGCCTAAGTAGATTGCCCGTGCCTGCAATCCGGGCCATTTTTTAAACCTCACAAAAGAAGCCAATGGACACAAACTCTAGTCACTGTCCGATCACCGTGAATTCGGCGAATCGGGCGCCAAACCCAGTTAATGACGGGACTCGCCTTTCAGGTCGGGTAAGCTGCGCTAGAGCTTGACGCTCCAACGTAACTGCCTCATCCGGCGCCAGTCCGGTCCCGAGGCATGTTATGAACTTCCAACTCCTTGTTTTGCCTGATCTACGCACGCTGGCTTCGGCCCTGCGTGCCAAGCTGTGCCGTGAGCCGGTAGGCTTTTCCCCTACCTGCAAGGCCTATGTCACCCCTTCCTCTCGTGTAAGCCCGGCCCATCCCCAGGCCCACTGGCGTATCTGCCCAACGACTGGCCAACGGGTCCAGCAATGGGATCACGCCGACCCTCAAGACCCTCAGAGTCGATATTTTTCCAGCCTGCTCGTCCAAGCGAGCCTGATGCTGAGCCTCTACGTGGGCGCTCGCGCGGCGTAAGCCGGCTGGAAACGTCAACAGTCGCGATACAGGCTGCTTTCTGATTATTCGCTAATTGATTCGCTGGAGTTCTATATGGACGAAGCCAGTAGTAGCCCGCTGCGCGTTAGTTAACTAACGACCTTATAGCGGGCCTCTAGAAAGTCACCCAACACTTTATTTAAACCGATCGCGAAGTCAGCGACTCGGCATGCTTTCGCTCGCCTGTCACCAGGTAAGTACCGGGTATGTTTTGTCGAAAAATTGGCGACAGGAGTACATCCAATGAGCGCAGTAAAAACCACACAATTGCCGAACAAAAACAACACAGGCACCGAAGCTAAACTGTCGATGCGTGCTGCCCGTGAAGCCCAAAACGGCCTCTCGACCACCCTCGCCAACGTCAAGGCGAGCAAGGACGGCCTGACCGAATTGGACGCCAGCGCTCGCCTGCAACGGGAAGGCTACAACGAGGTCGCCCATGACAAGCCACCTCACGCCTTCGTGCAGTTTCTCCAGGCACTGAACAACCCGTTCATCTATGTCCTGTTGATCTTGGCCGGCATCAGCTTCGTCACCGATTACTGGCTACCGCTGCAGGCGGGTGAAGAAGTCGACCTGACCAAGGTCATCATTATCATGACGATGGTCATGCTCAGCAGCCTGCTGCGCTTCTGGCAGGAACACCGCTCGGCAAAATCCGCCGAGGCCTTGAAGGCCATGGTCCGCACCACTGCCACCGTGCTGCGGCGTGAGCAAATCGGCGCCCAACCGACCCTGCGAGAGGTGCCGATGCGCGACCTGGTGGCCGGCGATATCGTGCAACTGTCGGCCGGCGACATGATCCCGGCGGACATCCGCCTGATTGAATCCCGTGACCTGTTTATCAGCCAGGCAGTGCTGACCGGCGAAGCCTTGCCGGTGGAAAAATACGACACCCTGGGAGATGTCACGCAAAAATCCGCCACCTCCAAGGTGGCAGACCAGAGCAACCTGCTGGACTTGCCGAACATCTGCTTCATGGGCACCAACGTGGTCAGCGGCCGAGCGCGTGCGGTGGTGGTAGCGACCGGGCCACGCACCTATTTCGGCTCGTTGGCCAAGGCGATTGTCGGCTCCAGGGCGCAGACCGCGTTTGACCGGGGAGTGAACAGCGTCAGCTGGCTGTTGATTCGCTTCATGCTGGTGATGGTGCCCATCGTGTTCTTCCTCAACGGCTTCTCCAAGGGCGACTGGGGCGATGCCTTCATGTTTGCCCTGGCCGTTGCGGTGGGCCTGACCCCGGAAATGCTGCCGATGATCGTCAGCGCCAACCTGGCCAAGGGCGCCAATGCCATGGCCAAGCGTAAAGTGGTGGTCAAGCGCCTGAATGCGATCCAGAACTTCGGTTCGATGGACGTGCTGTGCACCGACAAGACCGGCACCCTGACCCAGGACAAAATCATCCTCGAGCACCACGTCAACGCCAGCGGCCAGCGTGATGATTCGGTGCTGTCCCTGGCCTGGCTCAACAGCCATCACCAAAGCGGCATGAAGAATCTGATGGACCAGGCGGTGCTGCAATTCTCGGAGCACAATCCCAAATTCCAGGTACCGCTTGCCTACAGCAAGGTCGACGAACTGCCCTTCGACTTCGTCCGCCGACGCCTGTCCATCGTGGTCAAGGACAGCCACGACGATCACCTGTTGGTGTGCAAGGGCGCTGTCGAGGAGATGCTGAGCATTTCTACCCATGTGATGGAAGGTGACGTTGCTGTCGTCCTGGATGACCGCCGCCGCAAAGAGTTGCTGGCCATCGCCAACGACTACAACGAGGATGGTTTCCGGGTACTTGTAGTCGCGACCCGCAACATCCCCAAGGCCCTGGCGCGCAACCAATACACCACCACCGATGAACGCAACCTGGTGATGCGTGGCTTCCTGACGTTCCTCGATCCACCGAAAGAAACCGCCGGCCCGGCCATCGCCGCGCTACGGGAAATCGGCGTGGCGGTGAAAGTGCTTACCGGCGACAACCCCGTAGTCACTCGCACCATCTGCCGCCAGGTCGGGCTGGAACCGGGCGAACCGCTGCTGGGCGTGGAAATCGAGGCCATGGATGACGCCACTCTCAAGCTGCGGGTCGAGGAGCATACGATTTTCGCCAAACTGACCCCGCTGCAGAAATCCCGGGTGCTCAAGGCCTTGCAGTCCAACGGCCACACTGTGGGCTTTCTCGGCGACGGCATCAACGATGCACCAGCGCTGCGCGATGCCGACGTCGGTATCTCGGTGGACAGCGGCACCGACATTGCCAAGGAATCAGCCGACATCATCCTTCTGGAAAAGAGTCTGATGGTGCTGGAAGAAGGCGTGCTCACGGGCCGTGAGACCTTCGGCAATATCATGAAGTACCTGAACATGACGGCCAGCTCCAACTTCGGCAACGTGTTCTCGGTGCTGGTGGCCAGTGCGTTCATTCCGTTCATGCCGATGCTGGCGATCCACTTGCTGCTGCAAAACCTGATGTACGACATCTCCCAGTTGGCCCTGCCCTGGGACAAGATGGACAAGGAATACCTGGCCAAACCACGCAAGTGGGATGCGAAAAACATCGGGCGCTTCATGATCTGGATCGGGCCGACCTCGTCGATCTTCGACATCACCACCTTTGCCCTGATGTGGTACGTGTTCTCGGCCAACAGCGTGGAAATGCAGACGCTGTTCCAGTCCGGCTGGTTTATCGAAGGGCTGCTGTCGCAAACCCTCGTGGTGCACATGTTGCGCACCCGCAAAATCCCGTTCTTCCAAAGCACCGCCGCCTGGCCGGTGATCATGATGACCTGCATCGTCATCGCGCTAGGGATCTATGTGCCGTTCTCACCCCTGGGCACCCTGGTGGGCTTGGAGCCGTTGCCGCTGTCGTACTTCCCATGGCTGGTGGGCACCTTGCTCAGCTACTGCTGCGTGGCGCAACTGATGAAGACGATCTACATCCGCCGCTTCAAGCAGTGGTACTGATCAAAACCTGCCCTGGACGCGGTGGTTATCCCTGGATGACCACCGCCTGCGCAGGCTCTACACAAGGAACATCACCATGCGCGTCTTGATCTGTGCAGGTCGTCATTACGCCGATACAAAAATGTCCCGACAAGTGCTGGACGCCTATCACCGCCTGCACCCTGTGCACGTGTTGATCCACGGAGGCAGCCAGTATCTGGGCAGCGAAGTGGAAGACTGGGCTCGGGAAACGAGCGTCGATGTGGTGCGTTATCCGCCTAACTGGCAACGGCACGGCAAGCAGGCAGAACGCCATCGCAACCAGTTCATGCTGGCGGACAGCCGGCCCGATGTCGTCATCGCCCTGCCCGGTGGCGAAGACACGTCTGAGCTGGTCAGTCGAGCCAAGGACTGCGGCATTCATGTGCTGACCGTTGAAAACTGAGTTACCTATCTGGAGCATGAACCCATGCACAAAAATACGCCGCTGCGCCCTGATGGCTTTGCCAAATACCGAACCCGGCAACGCCAACAAGCCAACGCCACCTTCCAGCACCTGCCGCCCTCCCGACAACGGGCCTTGCGGCGCAACCTGATTTTTGTCGGCACGACCCTGGGCAGCCTTCTGGTGCTGAGCCTGTTCGCCAAGGCCTTCGCCGCCAGCGGTGCCTATAAGGTCGACGATGGCGCGATCAATGCCCCCGGCGAATGCAACGTTGACGGCTGGTTTACCCGCCAGCGCCATGATTCATCGACTCACAACGCAACCCTGTCCGCTGCCTGCACGTCCGGTGCGGTGCCGTGGCTGCAATGGGGCGCGGCCGTCGACGATAGCAATACGCAAACCCAGGTCAGCCCGCAGCTCAAGGCGCAGCTGTGGTCACGGCAAGAGCTGGGCATTGAGGTCGCGTTGTCCGCTGCGGCGCATTTTGCCGTGGACCGCCGACATTCCTTCGACGGTGCTGACTTGAGCCTCCCGCTTACCTGGCAACCGCTGGACGCCTTGCGACTGAACGTCAATGCCGGCTGGGCCCACGCCTATGATGACGGTGAGCAGAATCATCGCCTGACCTGGGGCACAGGGTTTGAATACAGCCTGGCAGACTCGCTGACCCTGATCGGCGAACGTTATGGCCAGCAGCGCGGCGAACAGGCCTGGCAAGCCGGGCCCCGAGTGCATATCGGGAGGGATGTCGATGTGGACCTGGTGGTTGGGCGCAGCCTGACTGGGGATCGGGACCAGTGGCTGACGACGGGGGCTACGGTGCGGTTTTGAAACCGTACGCCCTCGCCGCCCCACACATCGTTAAACCTGTCCCTTGGCCTGCTGCTCCAGGTGCACCTGCAAAGCGGGGTCAATCTGCAGTTGGCTCGCCAGTTCGTCCAGGTAGCTGCGCTCCTCGTCCTGCTGATCGTCCACCAGCAAGACACTGGCCAGGTAAACCTCGGCAGCCACGGCAGGGTTCTGGGCAAACTCGGCAAAATCTGCCGCATCCAATGGCCGGGCGACCTCAGCATCCAGCCATTGCTGCAATTGCGGGTCATCGGTATGGCGACCGACTTCGGCTAAAATCCTCTGTTTCTCCTGATCATCGATCCGGCCGTCGGCCTTGGCCGCCGCGATCAGGGCCCGCAGGACCGCGTGACTGTGCTCCTCGACCTGGGACTCTGACAGTTGATCAACGGTCTGCAACGCCTGCTGCGGCGCAGACGCCTGCTGCCGTTGCCAGGCCTGATACGCCTGAAAAGCCATCATCCCCAGCGAGGCCAGGGCCGTATAGTTGGTGCCGCCGGAGCGCCCCTGAGTCGCACCGCCAGCCCGTGCGCCACCGAGCATTCCACCCAGGCCGCCAAGCAAATCCCCCAGGCCGCCGCCCGACGCGGCACCGCCAGAACCGGAACCGCTTCCACGCAGCAAACCGCCGAGCAAACCACCCAACCCGCCGAGGCCGCCAACACCGCCCTGGGGTGCCGCCGAACTGCCCTGCTGGGCCATCGAGGCTTGGCCTGCTCGCAACAGCTGTTCCAGTAGATTGCCGGTGTTCATGGTGATGCCCTCCTTCGGGCTATATTCCAGACAAGCAACAATAGCCCGCCTTGGACATAATGCCATGACCGCCCGGCAGGCCCTGTTCTGTATCGCCCATCACCTCGGCCGCCTTATCATGGCCTCGCCACATTCAGCGCACGCCACCCAGGAAAACCTGCATGAATCGCACCCAACATGTTGCCCTGATGGCGACCTATAACCAGTGGATGAACCGCAAGGTCTACGAGGCGGCCAGCCGCCTGAGCGACGACGATATTCTGGCTGACCGAGGTGCCTTCTTCGGCTCCATCTTCGGCACGCTGAACCACTTGGCGCTGGGGGATACCGTCTGGCTCAAGCGCTTTGCCCTGCACCCGGCCGACTACACCGCCCTGGCGCCGCTGAACACACTGGATGTCCCGCAACGACTGGATCAGGTGACCTTTGCCAATATCCGCGAACTGTCGGCCCATCGCGCCTGGCTCGACGGGATCATTATCGATTGGGCGAACGCCATCAGCGAACCAGATCTGGACCAGCACCTGCACTACCGCAACATGGCGGGCATTACGGCCGAAAAGAATTTCTACAGCCTGATCAGCCACTTCTTCAACCACCAAACCCATCACCGAGGCCAGGTAAGCACCCTGCTCTCACAAGCCGGCCAGGACATCGGCGATACCGACCTGGTAGGCCTCGTCGATTAGGATCAGGCTGCACAATGCTCTGCGTAGGCCTGTAGCAGGCGAGGAAACTCATCAGGCTCGGGAAGCTGCGCAAAGCTTCGGACCGCAGGGGTGGACGCCCACGGCAACTTCTCGCTGGTCCAGGTTTCCATGAAAGGCACATAGCCGCTGGCGTCATCCAGCATGGTCGCTCGCAGGTTGATCAAGTCATCTATCCCCTGGGGACGGGTGAATAACCAGCTCATGCAGTGCGGGCAGAAATAGTGGCGGGCTTCGCCATGGAGTCCACCGATCACGGGCTCGCCCTGGGTGAGCACAAAACCGTCAGCAGGAACGAGGGCGCTCAGGGAGAACGCGCTGGAGGACATTTTCTGGCAGCCGGTGCAATGGCAAGCCATGGTAATAATCGGCTTCAAGCTGACGGTAAAGCGTACCTGCCCGCAGCGACAGCCGCCTTCCCAAGAGATCGTATCGACGCTCATCACGCATTCCTTTTTATGATTCGGGTTGCGCGCAGGATAGCGTCTACGTCGGGGCCTTGAACAGGTCGCCGGAAGTCCGCGCCAGGCACATTTTGGGTCAGCAGCGAACGTCACGCCGCGCCAGCGGTCGAAAAAACAAGAGTGCAGTGTTTATCAATGCCGCGCCCTGACCGCGTGCATCAACAGATTGCAGATGCCGCGTACCCTCAAAGAAGGAGACGCTTTCATGGTCACTCACTTCAAGGTCGCCGGGCATTTGGCTTGCGGCCATCACGGTAACAACCTCACGTCCAGCATCGAGCTGAACCGGGTTAAATGCCGCACCTGCCGCAACACCGAAGCCTACAAGGAAGCCCGCCGCATCCAACGCAACGCCGCTCGCCGTGTCGCGCGCAAATCCAGGGCCAACCCGGCCGCAAATGACTGGCGCAGCGCATGGACACAACGCTTGACGGATCTGCCAGGGCTACAACGCCTGCCGCGGGGTTTCCGCGGGCAGCCATTCGTGTAGATCATGGCGCAGGGGCACGACGATAGGCTGCCAGCAACACGCCCATCGTCATCAACAAGCCACCGGCGCCCCGATTGAAACGCTGCAAGTGCGCGGGCCGCAAGCGACTCAACAGGCGCGCCCCGCACACGGCATAAAATGTCATGGTGCTAACGTTCAGCACACACAGCACCAGCAATAGGCAGGCGTACTGCGGCAATTGGGGCTGAGCGCTGTCGACAAACTGCGGCAGGAAGGCCGACATGAACAACAGGGCCTTGGGATTGGAAATCGCCACCAGGAAACTGCGGGTGAAAATGATTGCCGAGCGAGCGCCCGGCTCATCGCCCTCGCCCACCACCGGCAACGCCGATTGCGGGGCGCGCAGCATCTGCCAGCCCAGCCAGATCAGATACGCCGACCCCATCCATTTCAGCGCTTGAAACAACCCTTCGCTGGCCGCCAGCAGCAGCCCCAGCCCACACGCCACCGCCGTGACCAGCAGCGCATCTGCAAGCACCGCGCCCGCCATGCCCCAGATTGCCGCCCTCAAACCATGGCGCGACCCGTTCTGCAGCGCCAACAACACCGTCGGGCCAGGAATCGCGATAATTGCCGCGCTCATCATGACGAAGACAAACAACGTAGCCAGGGACATCGGGTTTTCCTATCAAAAAGGAGCTAACAGTGCGCGAATGATCCGCCAAAAATCTTCTCGTCGCCTAGTCCCGGATCAACTCGCACAAAAAAGCCCCGGGAGTGCCGAGGCTGATGATGGGTTTTACGGTGGTTCAATCGTTGCCTGACGCAGGCCTTGGACGCGCCTTGTACCCCGGCAGCGCCGCCGCATAAGCCAGCGCCTGCTCACGGGAGCCAAAGGACGCCAAACGGTCATCCCTGGTACACACCCGCCAGGGGCCACTATTGACCCGGACGATTTCATAGCCGTTAAGATGCATCTTGTTCAACATTGGAGCGCTCATAGTCACCTCCCTCAATCCAGAGATAATCCAGGCGTTGCCTGAACGACCATACACCTGGGGGAGGTGTATGCAGCCTACCGAACGTCGCACCGGTTAACTTTTCTTAACGTCGCGCAGCTCACTCATGGAGATAGCAAGATGATCAGGATTAAAGAAGCGACTATCAACGATATTCCCCTACTGCGTGATATCGGCATCCAGACCTATACAGAGCACTTCTCGACGATTTGGAGTCCGGCGGGCATGCAGACGTTTCTGGACAAAGACTTCGCCATTCAGGGCCTGCGACAAACCCTTGGGTCACCTGACCGGCATGGCTGGTTTCTGGCCTTCGACGAACACGACAGCGTCGTAGGTTTTGCCAAAGTGAACTGGGCCAAGGCGATGCCTGGCAGCGACGAGACCGGCGCCGAACTGCAAAAAATCTATTTTGTTCAATCCCAAGCCGGCAAGGGCTACGGCAAGCACCTTCTGCAGTTCATTTGGCAGCTTGCGCAAAACCGTCAGGAGCGACTGCTGTGGCTTGAAGTGCTCAAGACCAATATCAGCGCCCAGCGTTTCTATGAGCGCCGGGGCTTTGAGGTCCGGGCAGAGATACCTTTCAGTACCGACATCGCCGCGATCCCGATGGTGCTCATGGCTTGCTGCCTCGCCCCGGCCTGAGCTGCCATCACTGGCGAATACAATCACGCCATCATCGGCGCGCGCAGAGCGTTGTGATCACAGCGCCTGAACCAGGAGATTTCACCCTATGAGCAAAACACCTTACGTGCCCCCCAAGGTCTGGCAGCACGACGTGCCGTCGGGAGGCCAGTTTGCCAACATCAATCGGCCAACGGCGGGAGCAACCCACGAAAAAGCACTGCCCATCGGCAAGCACCCGTTGCAGCTCTATTCCTTGGGCACCCCCAATGGCGCGAAGGTAACGATATTGCTTGAGGAGTTGCTGTTACTGGGGCATGTCGACGCCGAGTACGACGCGTGGCTCATACGCATCAACGAAGGGGACCAGTTCTCCAGTGGCTTCGTCGAGATCAACCCCAACTCGAAAATCCCGGCGCTGCTGGACCGTAGCGTGGAACCTGCGATTCGGGTATTTGAATCCGGCTCAATCCTGCTTTACCTGGCGGAAAAATTCGGCCAATTCCTGCCCGCTGATCCAGTCGGGCGCACGCAAACGCTGAACTGGCTTTTCTGGCAAATGGGCGCAGCGCCCTACCTGGGCGGCGGGTTCGGGCATTTCTATGCCTACGCACCGGAGAAGCTCGAATATCCGATCAATCGGTTCACCATGGAGACGAAACGCCAGTTGGATGTTCTCGACCGGCGTCTCAGCGAGAGTCCATACATTGCCGGCGACAGCTACACCATCGCCGACATAGCAATCTGGCCTTGGTACGGCCTGCTGGTACGGGGTGGTCTGTATGGGGCCGGCGAATTTCTTTGCGTGGATCAATACACCCATGTGCAACGTTGGGCCGAGGAGATCGCCAATCGACCGGCCGTCATCCGTGGACAGCGAGTCAACCGGACCTGGGGCGAGGAAGCGAGCCAGGTAGCGGAACGACATCAAGCCAGCGATCTGGATTGAACGACGGTTAATCACTGCTGCCGCAGAGCTTGAACACCCTGCATCACTGCGGGTGAAGCACTGCGGCTGGCATATTCATAGGAGCGATCTGTGTGGTTCTTCATACAGAAATATCACCTATGGCATTTTTAAAAGTAAATGCCATTGGCACTTGTAGCTGTATTACCTATGGGAATACGATTCGACGCCGCCAGCCGACTATGTCGAGGTGATCAGAGGCATAACGGTCCACCTTGATTGGCTGAAAATGCAGGGGCTGTCGTACTTAAAAATTGAGAACCTCGCGATCATTGTAGGTGATGGCGACAGCATGAGCGCATGACCGGCGGCTCATTGCGAATGATCTCAGACAACCCCGTATATCCAGCGACCTTGATCGAAGGCGACTTGCTTGAGCGGGTGCATATCCACGCTCGAGTATTGCTGGTCTGGAACACTCGAAAACTGTAGGAGTCCCCTATGCCCCTCACCAAAAAAAACCAAGACCTGCGCCGCGAACTCAAAGAGATAGGGTTTAGCCTTGAGCGATCTGCAAGCGAAGTGCTCAACCTCACCAAGGGTTGCCAGGGGGATGAGGTGATAGCCGCCCTGAAGCTGATTGCGAAACTCTACGAGGATGCAGATCGGCTTGCGACGTTTGCGGATGAGGTCAAGGTCGGACGTATAACAAGGACCAAGGTTGAATTGCCTGACTGAGTGGTGAGGCATGGAGCGCGTCGCCTGGCACTCGTGGGCCGTTCTGCCGCGCCTGTAGTTTGCGCAGAAGCTGAAGGCGAGATCAGAGCAGGCATTAACCCGCCCTGAAGGGCAAACCAGAAGGGTCAGTTGTCTCTATCGTCACGGTCCCTACCGCGATTGCGATTGCGATCATCCCGCTGATCATTGTCACGACGATCGTATCCACGGTCATTCCCGCGATCATCATTCCCGCGGTCGTATCCACGATCCTGATTATGGCCTCGATCGTACCTTTCTCCGTCGTCATGGTGATGCCCGCAGCCGCCAAGCAGAATAAAGCTTGATACCGCCAAGAAAATCATTACTGCACGCTTCATTTGTCATCCTTAAAGCAAGGGTCACAGCCAATACAATGGTTGTCACTGCCCGAGAATTTGATTCGGAGAGCGCTCACCCTAAGTAAGACCATGAATCGGCTCAATGATTCGTATGTGAAATACAGCAAGCCACAAGGCTAAAAAGCCAAATCCAAAGCCAGAATGAAGACCGTCCCCTTCCCCCGCATCTAGAGGCCCTTCGCCCGGCCTCGGATGCACTGGCGGCCCAGGTCGCCAAGTACCTGGCCCGTGGCGGCCATATCGAAGAAGCGGCGCCCATCGGCTATAAGCCCAAACCGATCACCTAAAGCAGTATCGCGCTTCGGTGGGTCGAGGTTAGAAGCTCATCTATTCCGAAGACATCGATTTCCTAGAGCGACTCGGCAAGCTATCAGATTGCTCTTGAGTGGCGCGATTCAACAAAGAAACGCTGTAATCGTAGGTCGATATCAACGGCGATGGCCCCTCCCTCCGAGCCATCTCAAGCCATTGCCTTGTTTGTTCAACGTCAAAGAATTCGCTCTTGAACTTCATCTTCGCAACAAGGTTCGCTGAGACCCTAAAGTGTCCACACCCGGTCGAGCATTTGACCTCTGACCAGCATCCTGCCATGTGAACAACTTTAGAGGCCGCCTGGCAAATTAAGCAGTGCATGTTCGATCTCCATTTCGATGACCTACCTACTGTAGCCGAACATCGGCCAAGGCTCCCCCCCATGCCCACAGAAAACAAAATCGCCGCACCGCTACTGGTTGAGCGCTCGACGGTAACGAAGCTGGTTATCACCGGCCCGCCACCGCTCGACCCGATCACAGTGCTCCTCGAGGACTTCGGTCGCTGCGACTGCCCGACCGAATCCAACCCGAACTACCAGACCGCCCAGGGCAAGATCACCATTAACTGCTGGGACAACAGCTGGAATGCTTACTGGGGCGCATAGCGTTGCGGAGTTCGTCGCCGACTGCGACTGGCACTACATCCTGAATTGCTTGGATCGCGGGATCAGTTCCACCATGTTCAGTGGTGACTGGCCAGGAAAGCTGGTCATAAAATCCGATCAAGCAAACTCATCGTAATGGACAACGGGCAACCTATGACCAGCAGTATGTTACGGGGGGGGTTGATGCTGCGAGGGAGGCTGCCGGCGTAAAAAAGGCAGACTTTCAGATGCGGGACCTGCGCGCAAAGGCTGGTACCGATAAGGCGGAATCAAGCGCAGATATTCTGCAAGCCAAAGATCAGCTCGGGCACACAACCGTGGTGATGACTGAGAACTACATCCGCAAGCGCATTGGCAAAAAAGTCACTCCGACGAAGTGAATTGCGGAAAGGAGAAGAGTATTGCGGAAAAACAAAGAGTTTGCCGAGCAGTAAAACCCCGCAAGCCCTTGAATATGATGGTGCCCGAAGCCGGAATCGAACCGGCACGCCCTTACGAGCGGGGGATTTTAAGTCCCGGGCCAAAATCAAGCGGGCTACGGCCTGCGAGCTGATTCCCGGTCCGCAATCACTTCAATTTACACCTAATTTAGCTCAATGCTTTCAGTTAGTTATGAAACGTTGCGGACCGGATAATTGAAAGACAGCGCACCTAACCTCTGCACAATAGCTCGCTATAGCGAATGCAATTCCTAACCGCTTTATGCCGATAACGCATACCTCCCCCGGCGTCCTGCCGACCGAACACAAACCCCACCAAACAACCCAACTGCTACGCTGTTCACTCCACCGAGGAACGCCGATGCCCAACTCAGATCTACTCCCCTCCCTGCTGTCCAAGCTCTACGAAAACCAACTCGCACTCGAAGCCGCCATCATGGAGCTGACCAATTGGGTCGAGCAGCACGGCGGCGCCGAGGTGGCCGAGAACGTGCGTGGCGCCCTAGACACCATCGACCAGAACGAAGAGTTCATCAAGCTGACGCTGGCCGTACTGATGTCGCCCGAGTGAGAACTGACAATCAGCACAGCCAAAAGCACGCGGTGGACGGAGCGATCAGCAAATGAGCTGCTACGCTCGTATGATCGCCGGAACTGATCGAGCTTTCCGTTGATGGCGCACAACATGCTTTAGTGGTCACCAGGCCGTTCGATGTCCGAGCTAGTCAGGAGTAGATGAGGAAGCAAAGAATTTTATCCACCGGGCTCGTGAGGGTGCTATCACCCCACTTGGGGCCTATTCTGAGTTAAGCGTCCTTGCCGCCGAGCGAGGAAAGTAGCTTTACTTTCGCCAAGCACCATTACGAAAGGAACAACAAGATGAGCAGAACACCGAATGATGACCGCAGTGACAGCATGAACCCAAACAATGATGCTTATGACTCAAGCATGGATAATCACTCCAACCAACTCAATCCAAACAATGACGCTTATCAAGGAAATAATGATGATGACGAGATGGATCAAGGTGATTGCTTTGAACATGGGGAGTAACTAAATTTAATTCTTCGGTCCGCGAGTAATCTCACGCACATATGCCTGGCATGCCCGCAGTGCGATCAGTCCTCGATCGCCGTCATCGGTGATGGCGATAATTCTTTGAGCATGCGCTGGGTCAAGCTGGGCTCGACGGGCTGCATGAACCACGCCGACGGCGCCGGGGGTGGCAGGCACGTTGCAGCTACCGGCTGAATCCGTGGCGTCGAGAAGGACTGACAGCCGCACGTCAGCAGTAGCAAGGCGGTCACGCAGCAGAGCCTGGTTACGTTGGGCATCGGATAGCTCTCGGGAGTGTTGTTGATCGGAGGCGGCCAGGGTCTTCTCGGTGGCAAGGCGCTTTTCCTGCTCGGTCTTGGCCTGGGCCGACGCGGCATCACTGATCCTCTGTCGCTCCTCCTGGTGCAGTCCGGCCTGCTCGGCGAGCTTCTTGCCCATGCGCCATTCCTGTACCTGCCAGGTGAAGCCGGCGGCACTGGCCATCAGCACCAGGATCAGCACCACCAGCCCAGCCAGCTTCTGCACCGGCGTCATCACGGCACATCCTTGAAGAAGACGTGGTGACCGAGTTTCAGCGTCTGCTTGGCACCTTTCGCCCAGGTCGGCGGCTTGGGCATCGTGGTCGCGTAGTAGTGCGTGGCCCCGCCAGTTGGATCAGACACTACACCCGACATCACCTGATCAGCTGCGCGCTGGGCCTGGGCAAACTGCGCGGCAGGTATCGGCTTGGCCCCGCTCAGGTAGGCGAAGTTCGGGTCGTTCTGGTTCCAGCAGCTAAACTGCCAGGGCTTCAGGCAAACACCGGCATAGCCTTCGCCCCACCACGACTTGGTTTTGCCATCAAACACACGGTTGCGGATGGTCCAGGCGACGGCGATCTGGCCGGCCAGACCCTCTCCGCGAGCCTCGCCGTAAAGCGTGCGCGCCAGGATGTCCCGGTCTTTTTCGGATGCAGTCATACTTTTCTCCAGGCAAAAATAAACCCGCTCAAGGCGGGTGGCGGTGTTCGGGAAGAACTCAAGATGCAGGCGGCGGGGCCAGCTGGTTGATAGTTACCCGTGCGGCGGTGCGCGCTACCTTGACGTCCGGAGGGATGGGCGTCTCGTCTTCCAGTAGAGCAAAGGCGTACCAGTCGGTTTCCTTTAGGTATGTGCGGGCCTGGTCCAGGCTGTTTTGATCGGTCAGATCCTGGGGCGTTTGGATCTTTTCAAGCTTGCTCCAGTCCACCATCTTCGGGCACCTCCGGCTCTTGAACACTTGGCATAATTACTTCCGGCTTTGCTGGTGGTGACGTATCTGGAAACTTCACCGGCCCGCTACGCGCATCAATAATGATCGGCTCGGGCGGATTGCGGTATTCCTCCGGACTATCCCAATCAACTGGCAGGCGTAGAGTGAGGTGCAGAACTCCGCCTTTACGTTCCACGTACTCGGTCTCGACAAAGAACGGATTGCCCACTGCACTTCCGGGTAGCCTGTGACCGTCAGGGATTACTGAGAGGTCAATTTCTTCGCCGTTGAGGGTGAGGATGTCGCCAGCTATGGAAGCTTCAAGAGGCCAGTCAGTAAGGAACGGGAATAGTTTAATTTTCATCATTTCCAATTACCCCAAACTTTAACGCGAATATTGAAAGCTTGCACGGTTTGTCCATTTCTAATAGCGCACCTAACAGAGCTGACGCTGACAATGTCTTCCATAACAGCGCCGTATGAGTCGAGCGCTGCTACAGGAGAACAAGAAAACTTAACCATCATGGAGCTAGTACTAATAAAAGATACGGGTAACGTAATTGCTTGTATGGCAATATCGGTAGCCGCTATTGAAGGCGTTAGTATGACCCCGCTAGTTACAGTCATCCTGCCGTTAGCATACTTTTCAACTGTAAATCCGCTTACCACAGTAGACGACATCAGCCCACCGCTGGAGGGGTCTAGCAGTGCGCTAACCCCATTATATATAGGAGTCCACGGTTTGTTATCTGCCGAACCTGCTACAAAAAAACGCTCCCACATTCTATCACTGTTAAGCTCGTAGCCAAGTTGGCGAGTGTATCCACCCATACCATAGGAAAATTGGTCTATGAACATGTAGGATGCAGGAAGGTTTATGCCCCCGTTACCAAATATGAAGCGGGCGCTTATGGCGGGTAGTGTATCCGCGTTATCGGTGTTTGGCATGGATATGGGAGAAGACCCCAACCCCATCCACCCCGGTGTCACAAGCCGACCAGGAGTGCTGTCAGTGAGTGAGGCAACTTTAACCAGCGCCTCTGTCGCGGCATAAAGCTCAGCCGTCATAGCGTTAATCTTCATGCTTGCCGTACGCGGCGGATCACCGCCAAGGCCCTGCGGTGGAGCACCCAGAATAATTTCTTGTCTTGCCATGCTTTTCTCCCGGCGAAAAAAAACCGCTCAAGGCGGTGTTCGGAGTGTTGCAGGGTTCCCCCTGGTAAAGTCCTGGTGTTATCGCTTAGCCAAATGGTGCCGGGGGATACTCGCTGACGTCGACGGCCAAACATGTACTTGCCCCCTTGTTTAATTGCAGGAACACAGACATCCCGGTGCCGGGCCCGGTGGCAAATCCTACGCCAGCGAAGAACGCCGTTCGCCCGGCAACACGGCTCCCAACAGCCCGCACTACGCCCACAACGGTGGTAGTCTGGATTGTGTAGCGTGCGTGTGTGATGGCGATTGCAGCGTTGCTAATCTCCAGCGCTTGCGACTGCCAATTGCCCGACGTATCTGAGCCAATGTCGAACTTCTGGCGAATTTTCATCACTGGCCAGGTCGCGTCATACACGAGTTTTCCGGCCTCGGTGTAGGTCTGTATTCCGACCTTCCCTGGTGGGGCGTCCCACTGCGCAAAAATCAAAAGTTCCACGTTGCCGGAAGGCCTGCTCATCTCTGAAAAGAGCATGATGCTCATGGTGTTTGCACCAGGGTTGATAATATGGCAAACCACGCTGTCGCTCTTGACGAACACAAGCGGGAACCCGCCAAGCGGAAAACGTAGCGTTGTCTCGAATATCCCGCCCCCACCCGAATTCGGCTGGGGGATGAATGACCCGCCAGCGATTACCCGTCGATACTTCAGAACAAGGTTTTGATATGAGCTATCAACGCTCACTTGGCCTTCAGGCCCATTCATGATTTGTGCGCCGCTAATCCAGGCCATCACATAACCCCGTAATAAAGCGTGCCATTACTCGGCTCATAGTCCATGTACCCGTTGGCGCTATCGGTTTCCGCAGTTCTGACAAATCGCCAGTGCATCTGCGTCCCGCTAAACGTCACATCGGGAGGGAATGGACACGCGAAGTACCCGCGAGCCAAGTAGTAGTAAAACGGCGTACCACCACCGGCAAGTGCCGCGATGCTAACCGCGCCAGCCTGGAAGCGGTTAACGTAGCCGCCAGGCAATACAATCTCTGCTGAGCCCAAGAACCTCCCATAACGGGCGAGGATGTCAACCGACAGCCGCCCGCTCTCGTCGAAGGTTTGGGCGCCCGCTACGAACGCCATACTGTTATTGCTCCCACATACCCGAGCGGAACCGAAGCGTCGCGCCTTGGTACGTTCTCATGCCCATGTTATCCAAGGTGTTCGAAATATTGCCGCTCTGACCGCGAACCACGAATGTCCCCGCCTTCACGTTGATCTCCAGCAACGGCCGGCCTTCGGAGTCGACAGTCTCAGACCGCAGCGTCATCCCCAGAATTATTTCCTGAATCAGCGCCTTGTTGATGATTGCTTGATTGATGAACACCTGGTTGTTCTGGACCACGAACATGGGTACGACAGCACCACTTACTTCGTCGACCACAGCAAAACGCTGCGCAAAGATAAGGAACTCTGCCTGCTCACCATCCGATCCGAATGAAAAGCCCGAGGCTACTTTCTGGCCTCCGACAATTGTCTCGGCCTTGAAAGTAACCATGGCCGAAACCTTGCCGTCAGTTGTGGACAGAGCCTGGCTAGTCTGCTTGATCGCTGCCGTGTTTTCGCCCGAGACCGCCTGAACAGTTTCAACCTTTTCAGCCAAAGCTTTATCCGCATTGGCCAGCGCAGTCGTTTCAGACTTGAAGGCCGCTTCATTGCTGGCAACCTTGGCCCCCATCGTCGTAACCTTTTCAGCCAAGGCCGAGGTGGCTGTTGCAGAGGCCGTGGACACGTCGAGAATGCTCGCGGCGTTCTGCCCTACCTTGGCTTCCAGAATGTCGGACCTGACGGACTGTGCAAAGTCGCGCTCGGCAATAGCAGACATCAAAGACCAGGCACCGGCAGATGAAGTGCTGTCGCCTGCGCTGCCCTCCTCCGAACCCGCAGAGTCAGACTTCACCAACGCATAAACCCCGTCCAGCTTCTCAGCGGTAGCCGTGATCTTGCCATCCACTTCCTCGATAGAGGCCTTGTTCTTACTGATCTCCAGAGCCATGGCCGCGTTGGTTTCGGCGATGGTGCCCAAGTTGAACCAGTAGTTGGCGTTCGGCGGCGAGGTGTCGACCGGTACCAGCACCTGATCACGGGTTTGTGCGGTGTGTCTGGAACTGGACGTTTGCATGGGGACTGCCCTCTTTTAATCTGGCTTCAATGGATCGGTGGACAGAAATGTCAGGCTGCGGACTGAACGCCTTTTTGGCGCATGCACAGCTCGCGAGCCGTTACCTTCCCGCCAGTTAGCTCTTCTGCTTTAAATGCTTTCTCGGCGCCCATCGGGTGAATCCCGGCAACCCAGTACGAAACTGCGGCCTGGGAGACGTCGAGCGCCAAAGCTGTTTTGGTTTGCCCGCCGAAGAAGTCGACGAGCCTTTCGATAGGGGTCATACGAGAGCCCTCCTAATAAGCCTGCTTATATCCTAAATAGAAGGACACTTGTTTGCAAGCTGATAAGGGAACTTATAAATTCCAGCGAATGAGCACACTCGCCGAACGAATCAAATCCGCACGGAATCACGCCAAGCTGACGCAGAAGGCTCTCGCCTTAAAAGTGGGGGTTGAGCAGCCGGTGATCTCCCAGCTGGAAACTGGAAAGAACCTTCAAAGCGCGCACTTGCCGAAGATCGCGCATGTGTGTGGCGTGAATGCTATTTGGCTTTCCGAGAACACCGGGCCTATGACTGGCGTGAGCGCTGCCAACTCAAACGTATCCATGGCCTCCCAGCCCACCAAATCGTTCCGCTACCCGGTAATTAGCTGGGTCGCCGCTGGCGCCTGGGCCGAAGCCGTGGAGCCCTACCCGGCTGGATTCTCGGACAGCTACGAGTTCTCGGAGTACGACTCCAAGGGCACGGCGTTTTGGCTGAAGGTGAAAGGCGACTCAATGACTGCGCCTGCCGGACAGAGCATCACCGAGGGTACGCTGATCCTGGTCGATACCGAAGCCGAGGTAACGCCTGGCAAGCTGGTGGTGGCCAAGCTGCCGGACAGCAACGAAGCCACATTCAAGAAGCTGGTCAGCGATGGCGGCCGGTTGTTCCTCAAGCCACTGAACCCGAGCTACCCGATCGAGGCGGTCGACGAGAACTGCCGGATCGTGGGCGTGGTTGTGCAGGCGCTGCAGAAGTTTTACTGATGCCATCCGCCCTTGGAAAGCCATCAACCTCATGGAGAGAACAGAGCTTCTGGAGCAAGGCGTGGACCTATGCCCTGCTCGCACTCATTGCAGTGTTTACCAGCTACGCTGGCACTTGGCCGGACGGAGGCTCATCCGGCCGCAAGCGGGTCTTCAGCCCTGGTTTCGTTGTGCTCTGCGTTTTCGTGGCTGTGATTGAGCTGATAGCGCTGAACCACTTCTATGGCGCGCGGATGAGGTGAAGGCGGGGATCATCACAAGGACTTAACCAGAGCAGTCAGTCTTTCACCGCATTCTGCGCGAAGACTTGGTTAAAAAAGCTATTAATTTGCATCTAGCTCAGGGATTTTGAGGCTATGTCGGACCTAGTAACGGCGGTGGAAATTGTTCGTCAAAGTCATCAAGGGATATCAATAAAGCCTTTCATTGTTCGCGCAGACGATGGCGAGACTTATTTCGTCAAAGGGCTTTCTAAGTCCGGCGGCCCAGCCCTGATATCGGAGCTACTAAGCGCAGAATTGGGCAAATTGCTCGGCCTGCCAATTCCGCCTTGGAAAAAAATGGCAGTTCCCCAAGATTTGATCGACTTCAGTCTGATTCCAAACGTCTCAGATCTAGGGGGAGGCCTCGCGTTCGCATCTCAAGCGGTCGAAAACGCTGTCGATTTCAACATTGCCAATATGAAATCCACCCCTCGGGATCTGATGCGAAAGGTTCTTCTTTTTGATTGGTGGGTTCAGAACGGCGATAGGATCCTCGGCGCAATGGGGGGAAATGTGAACTTGATACTAGATGACCGCGGGGATCTGGCGGTCATTGATCACAACCTGGCCTTTGATAAGTCCTTCAATCCAGAGGAGTTTCTTGAAGAGCACGTCTTCTGTGAGTGCCGCAAAGATTTTCGGGACTACCTCGTTCGTCAGGAATACACTGATATCCTAAGCAAAGCTTTGTTGAATTGGGATAGGATCACTGCCCTTTTGACCGAAGATTGGCTCTATAGAGATTCAGACCTCATCGACCTGACGGAGCCAACGCTAGCAAGTAGGCTAGAAATTCTACAGATGTTCAAGGAAGAGCGATTCTGGGGGGCCCTATGAGAATCATATGTAATTACTCGATTTTGAGGTTTCTCCCTTACCCAGAGACGGGTGAGTTTGTAAATATTGGCATCGTGCTTTTTGCAAGTAACGGCGACTTTCGCTACGTCGTAGAGGCGAAGCGTCAGCGAGTAACAACCTTTTTCCCAAGCCTTGATGCGAAGATATTTATCAGGGCTCGCAAAGAGATGAATGCAGAGCTTGCTAGGCTCAGCGGCTTTTTCACAAGCCAAAGAGACGAGCGCCAAATACTGTCGGCGACCTTTAGCCACTTGATTCACCCGCGCGAAACGATGATGCGGTTTAGCGAACCAGGGTCAATAGTCGCGGCCGGCTCGGACCAAGCCCTGAAAGTGCTGTTTGATCATTATGTGAAGCACAGCTTTGCCACCAAGGAATACCAGGAAGCAGCTCTGGAAAAACAATTAGGCAGACTTTTAGCTGACGTGAATCTGAAGCAGCATTACGTGGATCGAAAACTGGGGACAGCTGATTATCCGGTAAAATTTCCATTCGTACTCATCCAGGGCGGCAAGGCTGCGCAGGCAATAAAGCCATTGCACCTTGGTCACGACGAGCCCGGAAAAATTTATGAGCATGGGGATGCTTGGATTTCGCGCGTTCGGCGCCTAAGTGGCGCGGGCCAGCTTCCGCCGGACACTTTGTTTGTCGCAGGCCCACCTATTGCCGGTAAGCAAAAGCTCTTCAAGGCCTATAAGGAGGTTTCGATGGAGCTGAGTACCTTTCCAGAGGTTCGCGTAATCAGCGCAGATGAAGATCGCGCCAGTATGGTGAGCCTAATTAGGGAAGGAATTCCAGACTCCGCTGAGATAGCCTAAAATGAGCCCGGCCCAGCGCCGGGCTTCTTGTTTCTGCCCTTTCACATGCCTTTCATAGTTAAGCGCCTATGGTTATCCCAGCTCCTAGCGATCATCCCTTTAAGCCCGCTACTCCCCATCGCGGGCTTTTCTTTGTCTGAGATTCGAGACTCCCTAGATCCACGGCTTCGCTTGGCCCCTCCTAGAGATTTGTCGTTCTGGCGTGCTTTAATTTTTAACGCCGGTCGAAGTTTTGTAAAAGAGCGACCAGGCCAGGCCGCTGAATCCCAAGATTCCCCCAACCAAGCTCCCACTGTCCTTCAGTGCGAGGAAGAGCCCCCTAAATTTCCAAGGAGTATCTAATCCAACGCCCCCATCCGGACCAATGTGGAGCCCTGCGATGATAACGACCAACAGCGCCGAGGCTGCCAGAAGCGCAGTAATAGCCCCCCAGGCCAGCACACCAAGTTGATTCAAAGTCATTTTTGAGCACCTCGCAGAGTCGTTGAGCTTTCAGCTATAGCAGTGCTTTGGCTTTCCTGCTCGCGTCACATGGCACCATAGCTCACTAGCAACGGGCTTTTTGCTACGAGCCCTCTTCGTTGCTACGCTTTACATGCCCTCACATGGAATCAAAGCCATGCCCTCCCCCGAATATTCCCTCTCTGATACGCTTGAACGAATCTATGAAAACCAGATCGCCCTGGAAGCAGCCATCATGGAGCTGTCGTTGTGGGCTAAACGCAATGGAGGGGTTCATATTGACGCCAACGTTCGCGGCACCCTGTACACCATTGGCGAGAACGCTGGGCACATCAAGCAGGGTCTGGCCAGGTTGAGGGGGCAAGGGCCGGATTGATGCTCTCTTCAATCTGAATCCGTAGCCCGCCGAACCTGATCGGGCCCTTCTTCCTTCGGCGCGATTCGCCATGAGTAAAAACGCCGAATTAGGGCGCCTCATGTAAAATAGCTTGTTACAACTAGTCATCCGACATCAGTTGCCACCACAGAACTTTAATAATCACGTTTGATCTAAATTACTGGGCGTGGTTTCACCCGTGAATGCCCCGTTAACGACCTGTTGAGGTTCATGAAATGAGAATGACACTGCCCGCCCTTGCCTTGGGTATCTTGATTACGCAGGGAGCAATGGCTGCTGGAGATGGCACCGCCGCTCTCGGAGGTGGTGTTGGTGGCGCGCTGGGTAACATTGTTGGTCAACAGTTAGGCGGGTCCACTGGTGCTGCCGTGGGGGCTGGCGTAGGCGGTGCTGCTGGTAGCGCGGTTGGAGCGCCAAGAGGCAACAAAACTGAAGCAGCTATCGGTGGTGGGATCGGGTCAGCAGGCGGCTCACTCATCGGTAATCGTCTCGGAGGCACTACGGGATCTACTATAGGCGCCGGTCTTGGCGGTGCGGCTGGCGGTGCAGTAGGCAATAACCTTGCCGACGACGACAGCAAGCACCGGTCTAGTGGCAAGAACTACAATGGCAAAAACAAGCACAAACACAAGAACAAGCACCGCTGATGAACTGAGCACCATTGAAAGAGAGAGCCCGGCCCAGCGCCGGGCTTCTTGTATCTTCCCTACCCCGCTCCGCCCATGCACTCCGCAGTGCTGGCAAGTAATGCTCCCGCCTGCTGCACAAGCTTTCTCCACTCATCGCTGGTGATGAGGTCGGCATGCTCCATGGCGTCAGCCCGCCTCAACAATCCAAAGTATTTAACCTCTGCGTCCATTTGACTTCCAGCCAGTGCAAACAGGTCGCGCCAGGCTGCCATGGCCAGTCTTCGCTGCGCCTCTCTCATTGAGAGCCCCTAATGGTGATGTGCGAGAGTATGGGCCAGGTTACAGGGGTCGCTCAGCATGATGGCACTATGATCGACCAGTGGTGGCTGTACGCCTCTATCTGCAAAATGGCACGATGGAGTCCCCGCATCAAAAGTGATGGAGAGTCGCAGATGTTCAGTCACATCACCGTTGGAACAAACGATCTTGATCAGGCCGCTGCCTTTTATGACGCCATACTTATCCCTTTAGGGCTGCGCCGTCGTGTTGTTACCCCTGATGGTGGACCGCCTTCGGCGTGCTGGGTTAAGCCAGATAGCGTTCTCCCTCGCTTTTATGCGTACAGCCCTTATGACCGCAACGACGCCGGAGCTGGGAATGGCAGCATGGTGGCTTTTACTGCACCATCTCCAAATGCTGTAGATACCGCCTATGCAGCTGGGCTTCTTGCGGGCGGATCTGATGAGGGTGAGCCTGGCCAACGCCCGCAGTATGGTGACGGTTACTACGGTGCATACCTGCGTGATCCAGATGGCAACAAGGTACATATCGCTCATCGTGGAGATTTGTACTTGCCGGGGTAAGCGCAGCTCGCCGTACTCGATTGAAGCCCGCCTTTGCGCGGGCTTTTTGTTGCCTGCGATTTATTGTGGGGTACTGGATACCGGCGCCAAAGAGGCTTGAGGCAGAGTAACTACCGAAAGATTGCCGGTAGCGTCTTCTGGCAGCGTGTACATGGCTCCAGTAAGAGGATCGACAATAAGCATGCCGATCAAGCCACCAAACAGCAGGTTGCCCCAGTACCAGCCGCTCACCGTGGATTTCAAAGGGATTGTCGTCTGCGTGTAGCCGTCCTTCTGGAAGGTGACTGTATAGCTTTCGCTTTTGAAGTATCCGCGACCGGTCTCCAGAAGAGCAGCGCCAGGCGTGACGCCCTTGCTCACAACGCCTCCCATGCTGTCCTTTATCACGTAGTTGGCCTTTGTTGGCAGACTGTACACGTCCACCTTTGGCTTGCTATCGCTGACGATGCTCGCGCAACCAGATAATGCAAACCCCAAAACTATCGCCATCCCGGCACATGCCTTACGAAAAACCATCACATCGCTCCATATCGCCATCATTGGCCAGGCCGCAAATCGACCGGGGCGGATTGTATCTAAATGATGGCATTTAGACATCCTGCCAAGCGTGGCTTTTTCATGCGCGCGAGAAGACATCTGTGCGAATGATTTACTCATCCGAAAGGAGGGATCTAATTCCCTCTTGCCAATATATGGCAGCAGTAATACTGTTCATTCATACAGTATTAGCAAGGAGCAATGCATGATCCAGGCACCCTACCCCACACCGAAACCAAGAAACTCCTACGAGCTTGTAGGCAGACGCCTTCAGGGCATCATCGCAGCCCCTGGCGTACAGAAGATCCAGGCTGTCATCGTCTCCAGGCGTGACGACGAGAGCCGGGAGGCCTGGCAGCAGGTGATCCAGGACATCGGCGATACCGTCGGCATTCGCATTGAACAGTTGGATGGCGGCGCCGTCAGGATCGGCTGGCGAGAGTACTTCGACGCATGAGCGAGCCCGCCATCGAGCGGGCTTTTTAACGCCCCCAGAAAAATATATAAGCACGCTTATTGACGATTAAAATAAGTAAGCTTATATTTGACTCATCGCAGCGACACCGCGATGGGCTCCTAAAGAGCCCAGGGTTTTCCCGGAACCGCTCTTTAACAGTCTGACGTGACCACCGCGACGTACCCAGGCCATTACCTGGGTCGGAAAGAGCTAAATCGCCGCCCATGCAGCCTCTGGATAGCTGCCGTGCCTTCCTCATGAAGTCACGCGAAACCACGCAAGCCAGCCGTACCAGCACCGAACACGAAATGTGCGACGACGGCCAGAGATATGAATCGGGCGATGCGCGTGGTGGAGAACGGAATTTTTCACTGATGCACCTGGCGACGGGTGCATTGGGAAAATCACCGGAGCAACAGCCATGAACCAACCAGCAACAGCCGTCCCAACGAAGTGCACCCGTTGCGGAAAGCCCGCCGATCCGGTGGTTTACAAAACCATCATCGACCGCGCCTACGACCCGGTGCGCGGGAAGCAATACGTTCGCCAGCAGAACTTGCCGTTTTGCAGCGAGGAACACGCAAGTCATCACCAGATGAGCTGCGAAGGCTACATCGCCAACCTGCACAAGGAGCTGGTTCAGTTCAACCTGGAACTCAATCGCATGGTTGATGAGGTAGCGGACAAAGCTCGGGCACAGACCCACCGTTTAGGAGCTTGAGCATGATCAGCAACCTAAAATCAGACATCGAGTTTCGGTGCGCGAAAGCGCTGTAGCTTTCCGCCCAGGTCCGCCAGCACCTGGCGGCTGGCGGTGAATACACCATCGGCCAAAGCCCCGCGATCAATCCAGATCCGGCCAAGCGTTCGGAAACGATCGACCCGACGACCATCCTCAAGCGCCGCAAGCCTCCGATTTCAAGGGCTGAGCGTAATGCGCTGCGCAAACTCGTGGAGGCCTTATGAGCAAGCGAAAGCCCCACAATCTCAAAGCCCGCATTGACCGGTCCTGCCGGTCGCTGCTGGCCGCCAACCACGTCGCAGTGGTGAACATCGACCCCAGCGGCCGCCAGGGCATGATCAATTACAAGTCGCTCAAAAATATCGCGCCGGGGAAGATTGGCCAGGCTGTCTGCGGCATCCCTCACCGGTGGACAATCTACCTCAGCGCGCTTTGCATCGACGCCCGGGGCGACCGGTACAGCAAGTCTGTGGAGGTGGCGCCCGATGGCGTCTACCTCTCCGACCATCTGGAAGACGTGATCGAGCATTGCTACAAGGATCTGCGCGACTCAGCCAACCAGAGTCAAATGGTTGCCTCGGGCTGGATCGCCATTCCAGAAGCGATGTCTCTGGACGAGGCGCACGCCGCGCGGATCTTTGAAGCTGTCGGCGCCTGGAATCAGCAGAAGGTCGATGCATGCGCCGCATAGCCCGCATCCAGCAACGAAAACGTCAAACCTGGCTCGCACTGCCGGCCAGCGGAATAGAAGAGGTAGGCCATGGCTGTGACCCAGGAAGAACGAACAGCCAAACTTGCCGAGAAACGGCAGGAACTGGGCGAGCAGGAATTGCGGCACACTGTCCCGTACGGCACCCGGCAGATGCTCGGCGAGTTGATGCTCTGGCATGAGGTCGAAGAGGTCGGCGAGGCGGTGCAACTGCTGGTGCTGAATGGCAGGGCCGAGGATCTGCCGCCTGCGCCGCCGAAGGTCAAAGGGCCGTCCGACATCATCCGCCACTACTTCCGCCAGGGAATGCGTGACCGGTTAGCAGCGCTCACCGCCGACCTGGGCGAGACGAAGGACCGCACGACAATCTGGCGACTGATCGCACATGCCCACTCGCTTGGCGCTGAGAAGTCCGCAGCACTCTTCGAAATTAAGCGCCACGGTTTTGAGATAACTGAAAACGTGGCGCGCAAATTACGGCAAGCAGGCTTTGCCGAATCGCTCCAAATGAACGACGAAGACGAAGAAGGAGACTGACAACCAAGTCATCGAAAGCTATTCGACTTTGATCTTTATGGTTGGCTCGGATTCCATCGTAGGGCGGCGCAATTCCGGATCGTTCGCGTCAAGACAGCGGAACTGCAACTCCGCGTTTGCGTATCGCCCATATCCAGAATCTCTGGACGCCTCTTTAACCGGCATCAATTGCTTTCCCCTCTTGCCACAGAAGGCATCGGCTTCTTGATATAGCTCGGCTTTTACAGCCGCACCGCCGAAGGTTGAGAAGCTGCCGTCCTTCGCAACCATGTAAGTGTCTCGGCCCATTGGGACAACGCCTGGGCCAGAACAGCCGCCAATTGCCAGAGCTATCGCTGAAACCAGTAATAGACGCATCTAAAGCGCTCCTTGCATGAGTGGTGGCGAATCATAGATCCATCAGACTGACGCTTCATTCTTTTTCACCCTACTCGCTGCATCCGGTATCCGGAGGGCGGCGCCTACCTGAGGTAAACGCAATGCCCGTACTCCACAGCGTAATCCACAAGATCGATAAGAAGCCCGACGGTAGTCCGGCCGTTCTTCATCTCGGCGGCGCCGAGCAGGTCGAGAGCCAGGCGCGCGATGATCTGATGAGTCACTTCAACGAGAGCTACAACGCCACCGCCGGCAAGGGCTGGGGCTTCTTTCATTCGGAATCAGGCGCACATCCACTCAGCGGCTGGCTCAACAAATACCTGACTGACAGCAGCGACTTCTTGGCGTTCAGCACCATCGCCGTCGAACACCTCACCAAGCTGATGGAAGAGTCGAACCTGACCACCGGTGGGCATGCCCTCTTCTGCCACTACCAACAAGGTCTGACCGAATACCTGGTCATCGCCCTGGTGCAGGAAACCGAAGCGGTGACCATGACCGAAGAGCTGCACCTGATGACGGTGAAGCGCCTAGACCTGGATCACATCCGCCTGGCTGCGCGCATCAACATCAGTGAATGGAAGAACAACCCGCAGTCGAAGCAGTACATCTCGTACCTCAAGGGCAAGCAGGGTCGCAGGATCAGCGAGTACTTCCGCGACTTCATTGGCTGCCAGGAAGGGATCGACGGCCCAGGCGAAACCCGCACCCTGCTAAAGGCGTTCAGTGACTTCGTAGAAAGCGAGGACCTGGGCGAAGAGTCGGCGCGAGAGAAGACACACGCCCTGGTCAGTTACTCCATGGCCCAGGCCAAGTTGGGCGAACCAATCACCCTCGACGAACTGTCGGAGCTGCTCGACGAAGACCAGCCGAAGAACTTCTACGACTTCATCAAGGCCAAGGACTACGGGCTTTCCGAGGCCCTGCCGCCGGACAAGAAGACCCTCAACAAATTCCGGCGATTCACCGGCCGGGCCGAGGGTATGTCGATCAGCTTCGAAGCGCACCTGCTGGGCGACAAGATCGAGTTTGACCCTGCGGGAGGCACGCTGACGCTACGCGGCCTGCCAACGCAGCTCACCGAACAGCTCAAGCGCGCAGCGGCCTGAGGTCCAAAGTAGCGCCGCTCTCTGGGAGGAAAGCGGCGCCTGCTTATGCCTTAGCTCGTACGGAAGCTACAGCCGCCTCAACCTCATTCCATGCATTACTGATGTGTGGATGCTCTGCTTGACGATACTTCGAATTGTCGATGATTAAGGATTTAGCTTTCTGGCTGATCTTTACCAGGTCCAAATCCAGATCCTGAGTCGCACCCAACACTGCTACCAGTGCCTGCTCTAAAGCAATTTCACGATCTGTAGCCATTTTCATCTCTCCTTGATCCGGCTCCATGCCGGTCATCCGTAATACCCCAACCCAAACCAAATTGCCACCACCGTTCACGGAGGGCGGCGCCTGACTGGAGATAATCCATGAAAGAGCATGAAAGCGCCGCGCTCACCGCCCGCGTGGCAGAAGACCTGGCCCAGCACCAATACACCCAGCTTGCGAATGAGAACGGCGTCGAGGTGTGGCGCTGCGCACGACCCGGCTCAAGCTTCTATGGCTTCGATATCTGCGTCACCCGTTTCGGCATGAGCATCATGGGCGACATCGGCCCGCTCGTGTTCAATGTCGGCTCCGGCTACGGCATCAATTTTCTGCGCCACCAGAGCGACGGCTATCTGCACGGGAAGCTGGACAGCGACATCAAGCGGGGGGTGATCGACTTCGACGCGATCCGTGACACGGTGTGCGAGTGCGTCGCCGGCCGGATTGACGACGAATTGCCGAGTAATGAGGTGCCGGAGTGGATATCCGACATGCAGGACAAGGGCGCCACCCTGGAGCAGGCTGAGCAGCTGGTCGAGTGGATGCGAGAGCGCGAGGAAGCGGAAGACGAGCGCCTTCCTTTCGCGGACCTGGCCGACGTAGTTGAGGAGGTCGAGACCTTCGCCGATGGCCGGGACAGCGAGACGGTCCTGGCCTACGAATTTCTCCAGAATAACGAAGAACTGATCGGTGGCAGCGACCTTTGGGAATCGACGATCAGCAAGCCATGCCCAAGCCTGATGGCTCGCCTGTACTACGTGCGCCACGCTGCCAACGCCATCAAGGCGATCAAGGCGATCAAAGAAGCGACCAGCGCCGCCGCCTGATCCGGCTCCATGCCGGCCCCCGTTAATACCCAAACTCAAACCAAATTGCCAACACCGGCCAACGGAGGGCGGAGCCTATGCATCAGTGATGGGGTGACTGAATTTCCCTAAAAACAGGGATATTACATTTGACGCATAAAGATGCGACTTTGACATTGTATCGATCAAGCCAACAGATCTGCCGTTTATATCCAAATTTAACTCTACCTTAAGCACGAAGTTAGCAGACATGCTAACCACAGGAGTCTTAAAGCGGCCCGACATTAAAACAGCCCCTATTTTAGCAGGCCCAGCAAACATACAATAGTCCGGAGGCACATTCATACTAGCAAGCTCATCAGAACCAAAATAAGTTTGCGCCACATGACTTGCCGCAGGAATATTTACGACAGCGTTAATCGGCATGCGGTGCTTATCTGAGTTGTTTATTTCACTAATTGCATACAGCAAATCGTTTTCGGCGCTTCCACCTGGCTCGTTAGATCGCTGAAAGGGCTGCAATGCTTCAATGATCGAGAGCGCATCACCTTCGATGAGCTCGCTCAAAACTGGCTTTACCCTACCTTCAAAATCTGAACGGTTGGTATAGACGGGAAAGCTCAATCGTTTTGGTTTACTAGGTGGATCCTCTTGAAGCCTTGCAAGCGCAAAAACCAAATTATCAAGTGAACTACGTATATTGTGCGCACATTCTCCAACCAACATAGACAAAGCAGAGAAGTCCTGACGATCGCCGCACTCGGATACTTTAACTTCATAACTCAACCGATCTGGCGATATGTAGTTTTCCGCTTTCAAATTGAGCGTAGATAAAATTCGCTCACTCTCTAAGGCAATAGCCTGCAATTGCTTTTCAGCCCTTTTCAACCTATCAATAAAGGGATTCGCAAACTCATGAACTACGAGCATATTTTTGTCCTTCTCTGCATAGGTAATAGCATCTGCGAAACGGCCAAGGGTCAGAGGTTCAAACCGCACCAGCCGCCTGACCCACCCTAACCTATTGAGCCGAACAGTCAGCCGTTACCTCGCTCATACCATTCTGTTGCCCGCTGAAGTGCCAACTGGTCGGCATGTTCGATGCTTTCAAATGGACCGTCAATCTTGCCGATAACTCTGTCGCCATCATCGTTTACGGTGACATGTATTGAGACCGGTATCGGGTCGCTGTTTTCGCCCCAAGTCGGCTGAGCCATGACCTGCTTACCTTTGCCCTTGCCACTATCAATAGTGAGGACATTGGTCCACGGGCGGTCGACTGGCAATTTCATAGTTTCTCCTCGATCCGGCCCTATGCCGGACCGAACACAAATACCCCACTTCAACGAATCACGCCAGCCGGCGAGGACCCCCTATGTCCGCACAACAGAAGAACCCCCAATTCATCCATGGCCAGCCGAGCATGGGCCTGCCGTTTCAGAAAGAGCTGGTGGTTGACCTGTTCGCCGGCGGCGGTGGCGCAAGCACCGGCATTGCCCGTGCGTACCGGGAGCCGGACGTGGCCGTAAACCACAACCCAATTGCCCTGGCCGTGCACCGCGCCAACCACCCGCAGACGACACATTATGTGGCGGACGTGTTTGAGGTTGATCCAGTCATGGCCACCGGCGGGCAACCCGTTGGCATCCTTTGGGCTTCGCCTGACTGCCGCCACCACAGCAAGGCCAAGGGCGGCGCACCGCGCGACCGCGGCGTGCGGGGGCTGGCCTGGGTCGTTGTTCGCTGGGCACACGCCACCCGGCCACGCCTGATGTTCCTGGAGAATGTTGAAGAATTTTGCGACTGGGGGCCCATAGACGAGGAAGGCCAGCCGATCAAGGCCGAGCGCGGACGCACCTTCAAGTCGTTCGTTGCAGCGCTCAGCACGGGCCTGGCTGCGGATCATCCCGACATGCCAGAGATCCTGCAGTCCATTGGCGAGTTCGTGCCGGCGGAGAATCTGGTGCGGGGCCTGGGCTACAACGTCGAATGGCGGGAGCGCATTGCAGCCAACGCCGGCGCCCCAACCATCCGCAAGCGCTTGTACCTAGTGGCCCGCAGTGACGGGCTGCCGATTGTCTGGCCCGAGCCAGTTCGACACAAGAAGCCAACGCCCAAACAGAAGCCCTGGCGCACCGCTGCCGAGTGCATCGACTGGAGTAACCTAGGCCGGACGATCTTCCGCGACAAGCCGATGGCCACGAACACCATGCGCCGCGTGGCCAAGGGCTGCTGGCGGCATGTGCTGACCAGCGTGAAGCCATTCATTGTGCCGATGCGCGGCACGTCGGATTCCCACACCAGCACCCACGGTGTCGACGAAGCTCTGTCGACCATCAGCGCCGGCGGCACGCACCACGCTTTGGTCCAGCCAGTCACGGCACCCTTCCTCACCGAATGCGCCAACGGCTCATCACAGCGTAACTTCGACGTACAGGAACCCCTGCGAACTCAGGTCGCCCAGGTCAAGGGTGGACACTTCGCTATGGTTGCCGCGCACCTGACCCACCTCACCCATCACGGAGAGCGCAGCGGGTAGCGCCGGCCTGCGTGACGCAATGGACCTCGCCTACCTGACCGGTCAACGAGTCACAGACACGCGACTGATGGACGAGCGGGACATTAGGGATGGGCAGATCTGGGTGCTTCAGGGAAAAACAAAGGCCAAGCGTCGAATCGAAGTAACTGGCGAGCTGAAGGTTTTGATTGATCGAATAATGTCCCGGAAGTCAGGGCATAAGGTCCGCTCGACGCGGCTGATCGTTACAGAGGACGGCACACCCATGACGGTGGCAATGTTGCGCAGGAGGTTTGATATGGCCAGAGAGGCCGCTGGAGTGGCAAAGCCTGAGTTCCAAATGCGGGATCTTCGCGCCAAAGCCGGTACGGATAAAGCCGAATCAAGCGGCGACATCATGCAGGCCAAGGATCAACTTGGGCATACCACCGTCGTGATGACTGAGCAGTACATCCGCAACCGAAAGGGCAAGAAAGTCTCACCAACAAAGTGAATTGCGGACCAGTTGATTAATTGCGGACCGGAAACATACAAGGATTTACATCAGCTTTCGCCCGCAAACCCTTGATTTTAGATGGTGCCCGAAGCCGGAATCGAACCGGCACGCCCTTACGAGCGGGGGATTTTAAGTCCCATGCGTCTACCAGTTTCGCCATTCGGGCGGTAGCGCGGTGAAGCAGCTCAAGAAGCTCTGAACTATCAAAAAGTGGCACTTGAGCCCTGCAGCAGGCTAGGGAATATATAGATCCAGCCCCTTCGGCGCAAGTTCTGGCGCTGTCTTTTTCAGACCACTCGAATGGGCTATCGCAGAAAAAAAGCTCAACAGATCAGTGATCTACCTATTCTCCGTGATCCGGTGGAGCAGATCGCACGGTACCTTTGTGTCTAGGCCGAGGGCCATGCCGGCTGCCGAAAATGACAGCCCTGGGCATTCATCTCGACACCGCCATCTGATACGCTTTTTTCTTCATCATCTGCATCTGTACCGAAACACGCCCTACGCCCACAATGGGTCGCTCCCGACACGCCCGTGGAGCCCGGCAGGAATCGTCCTGCCGCCCCTTCTTTTCGGAGGCCTCATGGCTAAGATGGCATTTTTTCTATTGGGTTTTTTAGCGTTGACCGTCGGCATTGGCCTACTCGCCACCATTTCACCGATCTGAATCCACAGCCTTCAATCGTCAGTGGAAACGCTGACAGACTCCATGCGTCGATGTACGTGGTCCTCTGCGTCTACTTGTCCATGACCTGTTTGACCGCATCTCTGCCCAACAACAAATAGTTCGAAATTTTATATTCCGGCCTCTACCTTTTTAACCCGCAAAAAACATCGGGTACAAAGAAAGCACCAACAATCCAGCCATCGAAAAGTTGAACACCCTTAACCAGCGCGGGTTGCGTAACACGTTGCGCAACCCACTGCCGCACCCGGCCCAAACGCATACACTGGGCAGGTTGACCACGGCAAATACAAGAGCGATGACCAAGACGTTAGTGACGTAGCCTTCAGCGGGTGTATAGGTGGTGATTGCACCCAACGCCATGACCCAGGCCTTGGGATTGACCCACTGGAACACCGCTGCACCGAGAAACGTCATGGGTTTACGGCCGTTATCGGTGTCATCGGACAGCGGGCTGGAAGTCGCAATTTTCCAGGCCAGGTACAGCAAGTACGCAGCCCCTACATAGCGCAACAGCGTGTAAGCCCAGGGCAGCGCCTTGAACACCTCGCCAAGCCCCAACCCGACCGATATCACCAACACCATAAATCCGATGCTGATCCCCAGCGCATGGGGGATCGAGCGGCGGAAGCCAAAGTTCACCCCGGATGCCAGCAGCATGGTGTTATTGGGCCCCGGCGTAATCGAAGACACAAAGGCGAACAGCGCGAATGCCGAGAGCAGGCTTGAGGACATGAGCATGAGGAAGTGACCCGAACAAATTATTGTAGCCACGACAGTAGTGTGTTCCACGGATGTGCGCCCCATACAGCTGGTGCGAGATAGAGAGATACACTTGCGCGTTTTGTACGCCGCTTGCCTTCACTGCACGGTATGCTTGCCAACCGACAAGCCAAAACGCACGGAGCGACAAATGGAAGTCTCCAGAACTTCTTTACTGGTACGGCGTATCGGCGCTTACGTTATCGACTATGGTGCAATCGTCCTGATAGGACTGTGGCTTTACACCCAGGACAATCTGCCCTTCGCCGGCTTCGAGCTAATCTTTGTCTATGTATTCCTCTACCCGTTATGTGAATGGGCCTTTCAAGGCCGGACACCGGGAAAATACGTCTTTGGACTGATAGTCATCAACGGTGCAGGCGGGCCGCCTACTTTTGTTCAAGCACTCATCAGAGGCCTCGCTCGGCACATTGAGGCCCCTCTGGGAATCATCACACTCTTCATTTACGCCCAGTCTGCACGATGCCAGCGGGTTGGAGACATGCTGGCGAAGACTTATGTGATCCCGACCAAAGACTTGGCAGAACTGCGCACGAGAATGCAAAGCTAACCATCGAGAAGGCCGGCACGGCCTTGAACCGCCGGCCAGCTAAATTACAGACAATAAAAAACCCCGTAGATCATTGATCTACGGGGTTTCTAAGAGTGGAGGCCGAGGTCGGAATAGAACCGGCGTAGGTTGATTTGCAATCCACCAAAAAAACAAGCTATTTCAATAGGTTATCACCACTACCGTTCCGCAACTAGCTAACTTTAATGAGCCTACAGCCCAAGCGGGCCGTGGGGGTGGCTCTTGATTGCGGAACTGTTTTTACCCCTCCTGCCGACCGAACACAACCCACCCCAATGCACAGCACCCTCTACATCGATCAAGCCTAATCGCACATCGTCTTTCGGGACTCAGTTACTTAACGCTGACTTGGCCCCGCGCGTACATTGAGGTCGAGCCATGGTCGGGGATCGTGCAGGTAATGACGCCGGGTGGGCCGGGCTTCTTGTGTTTGTCCAGGGTGATCACGTTGGCCAGGTGGAAATACTGCTTGTCGTCCAGATTTTTGGCCGACGCAGCATAGTAGAGCAGTCGGCCCAGGACTTCGGTGAAGGCCGCGTAGCAGTGCTCCTCCTCACTCAGTTCGGCGGGGTAGGTTTTGCTTTCCATCTGAATCACCACTGGTTCCTCGGGCGTTGACTGAGGATCGACTTCTACGCTGTCCATCGCATAGCTGATTTTCGGCTTGCGATCGTTGTAGCTGTAGCGCAGGAACTTCCTATCCTTCATCGCGTAGGCCAGGCCCTTTTCCGGGTCCAGATAGAGTGTGACGTCATAGGTGTTCACGACGCGCTTGCCAATCAGCTCCGATGCCGCTTGGGCGGTTTGCAGGCCGGCGCTCAGAGTGATTGCGACCAGGGTGCTAGTAAGGGTGGCGGTTTTCATTCCTGGATTTCCGTTCCTTGGCGGTGGGTAGTGGCTCAATAGTGGCGGATATTTTCATGAGTCTACTGGGTGGTCAACTGCGTAAAGCCAGAGAGGACATACTCGGTCTGGTGCAGATGTACGGCGAAGCTTGCGCGCAACGTGACGAAACGATGAAAAGTCTACGTGAGAGATCCGGCGAGCTGTCAGTGATGTATATAGCGGGGCGCGATCTTCAAGTGATATCCGCGCAAAGGACAGGATCATTGAGGACCTGCGCCGCCCAGGCCGGAGCCTTGGGCATCGTGGTCGACTCATCTGGGTGTGAGTGCACAATCCCGATCACCTCGCCCAGATCTTCCGCCGCTGCGTAGTCCTCAGGATCAAGCCGAAACTCTTCGTTCGGCTCCGTGGCGATGTCCCTGCACGGGAAGTACTTTTGCTTGCGCCCGATGGCCAGCAGCAGCCCCCGCGATGAACTGGCTTGTAGCCGTTGCACTTGTAGAGGTCCAGCTCACCCAGAGGCGGCTCAGGAGGACGAAATGGTCACAGCGAGCGAGTATGTGGCCGGTTTCAAAAAGCGCCACGCCGCGCCGAAGAGGCCACCGTTCAACTGGAGGAAGAAGTACGAGGCTGAACGAGCACTGGTGATCAACGAAGCAATCGTTGCGCTCAGGTGCGAAATGCGTAAGCGGCTGGCTATCCCACCTTGCGTAATCATACGATGTAACCGCCCGCAGTCCGCTCGGTATGTCGAAGGGCGTAGCATATGTTCTGGATTGGATTGTATGGTCCATGAGTGGTTTAGGAGTTGCTCCCTTTGAAATTCGATTTAACTGAACAAGACACAAAATATGCAGGCGCGGCAGACCCTGCCCTTGGCCATATTCCAAACGATCTGATAGCGGCTATCCAGGATGTGTACACGCCGGCGGGAATGCAAGTGACGGATCTGGCTCTACGCGAGGCTGAGAGTGCCGAGTATGGTGCCTCCCGCTTTGGCCTCGACGGACACACCATTGTCTTTCGTGTGGCTAAAACAACGCCGACGAAGATTGGACAGTTCGTCACAATATGGAAGCGCCCGACGTCAGGCAGCATCATTGCACCTCTCGATATCGATGATGGCATAGCCTTTGTTGTGGTGAGTGTGTTCGATGCAACGCATCGCGGACAGTTTGTTTTCGACCAGAAGATACTGGCATCAAAGGGCATCATGGCGATTAACGGTAAAGGCGGTAAGCGCGCTATCCGCGTTTATCCACCTTGGGCCAAACCAGTCGCCAAAGAGGCCGTTAGGACACAGCAATGGCAACTACGTTACTTTCTTCCTCTTGAACAAAGCGGAAGCGCCGATTCCGTGCAGGTGCGTCGGCTCTTTGAAGTTTAAGATCCTTATTCGTCATTCTTGAGCGTTCTGGGTAAGCCCGGCGTCCACCTATGCGGCAGCAACTGATCAATTTCACTCGCCCGTTGCGTCGGCAGTCGCGTGAGAGCGTCCTTCAGATAGGCATACGGATCATGGCCATTCAGCCGCGCAGACAGGATCAAGCTCATGATCGCTGCCGCCCGCTTGCCGCTACGTAACGACCCTGCGAAGAGCCAATTCTTGCGTCCAAGAGCCCATGGTCGGATCTGGTTCTCGGCCCAATTGTTGTCTATGGGTACGGCCCCGTCATCGAGGTAGCGCGACAGCGCTGCCCAGCGTTTCAGGCTATAATCCAGGGCTCGGCTGATAGCTGAACCTTCGGGCACGAGATCGCGCTGGGCGATCATCCAGGCATGCAGCGCTTCCACCACAGGCACAGCCTTTTCTTGCCGTATTCGACGGCGTAAATCCGGTTCCAGATCGCGGACTTCACTTTCCTCAAGGCATCGACCAACGACCTGATCAATGGATTTTTGACGGTGCGCCAAGGCAAGACAGAGAAGCGTCTGCGCAATCGCTGGGATGAGGCCAGGGAGAAAGCGGCGGCGAAGGCTGCGAATGACGGCGACACGACTCTCTCGGCAACCATCAGGCAATTCCAGTTCCGCGATATACGACCGAAGGCTGCCAGCGAAATTGACGATATCGCCGACGCCAGTCGCCTGCTGGGCCACTCGACTCAGGAGATGACGAAGAAGGTTTATCGCCGTGTCGGCGAGATCGTAAAACCGACAAAGTGACGGTTAGTTGCGGAACGCCTCCCAAATCGCAGGCAATAAAAAACCCCGTAGATCATTGATCTACGGGGTTTCTAAGAGTGGAGGCCGAGGTCGGAATCGAACCGGCGTAGGTGGATTTGCAATCCACTGCATAACCATTTTGCTACTCGGCCTCAAACGATCAATGCCAAAACCGCTGGCACTCACCGCATACAAACTTGAGTGGGCTATGTGAAGCTTGCCTCTACTCTATCTCACTGAAAACATTGACGTTTTTTATTCGTCGGTGCGTTCGATGGGCGCAATTATGTACTCATTTGCTGGGGCTTGCAACCCCTTGATTTCAAAAAATATTCTTGTTCCGGGCAAAGTGTAGCCGCTGTGGAGCGAGCTTACCCGCTCCACAAGAAGGCCTTAATAACCCAGGGACAGCCCGGTGTTACGTCGTGGATCATTAGCCCCGTAGAAGCGGTTTTTGCCCACCGGCTTGCCACCCAGGGACGGTGCGCCCACCAGGATCGCCGCCAAATGGTTGGCATCCTGAGGGCCGGCAAACTTGTGGCCCCAGCTTTCGAGGATCTTCTGGGTGTCGGGGCTCAAGGCGAACGTCTCGATGTTGGTTTCCTCGGGCAACCACTGCTGGTGGAAGCGCGGTGCATCGACGGCTTCCTGGATGTTCATCTTGTAGTCGATGACGTTGAGGATGGTCAGTAACGTTGCAGTGATGATGCGACTGCCACCGGGGGTGCCGACCACCATGACGGCCTTGCCATCCTTGGTGACGATGGTCGGGCTCATGGACGACAACGGCGTCTTGCCCGGCGCGATGGCATTGGCTTCGCCCTGGACCAGGCCGTACATGTTTGGCACACCGATCTTGGAGGTGAAGTCGTCCATTTCGTCATTGAGGATCACCCCGGTCTTGCTGGCCATGACACCGGCGCCGAACCAGTCGTTGAGGGTGTAGGTCACCGACACCGCGTTACCCCACTGGTCGACGATGGAGTAGTGCGTGGTGTTGTTGCCCTCATGGGGAGAAACCCCCGGCTTGATGTCTTGGGAGATACCGGCCTTTTGCGGGTCGATGGCGGCGCGCAGTTTGGCAGCGTAGTTTTTGTCCAGCAGATGGGCGACGGGGTTTTCGACGAAGTCCGGGTCGCCCAGGTAGCTGTTGCGGTCGACGTAGGCGTGACGCATCGCTTCGATCTGGTAATGCAGCCCCTGGGCCGAGTGGTAGCCCAGCTCAGCCATCGGGTAGCCTTCAAGGATGTTCATGATCTCGCAGATCACCACGCCACCGGAGCTCGGAGGCGGTGCCGAGACCACGTGATAACCACGGTAGTCGCACTCGATGGGCGCCAGTTCGCGGGTCTTGTACTTGTCCAGATCGGCCTGGGTGATGATGCCTTTGCCGGTTTGACTGGAATCGACAAGCGCCTTGGCCACCCAGCCTTTATAGAAGCCGTCGGCGCCGTTGGCGGAGATTTCCCGCAGGGTTTTCGCCAGATCTTTTTGCACCAGTTTCTGGCCGACCTGCATTGGCTCGCCGCCGTGCAGGAAGATCCCGCGCATGTCCTGGTCTTTCTTGAACTCATCGGTGGCCGTGTGCAGCAGGTCGATATCACCCTGCTCCAGGGCAAAGCCGTTTTCCGCCAGGGTGATAGCCGGAGCAATGACCTGGGCGCGCTTCATCGTGCCGTACTTGCTCAGTGCCAACTCCATGCCTGACACGGTGCCAGGCACGCCGACCGCCAGGTGGCCCTTGGAACTCAGGTTGGGGACAACGTTACCGTCTTTATCCAGATACATATCCGCCGTGGCCGCCAGCGGCGCTTTTTCGCGGAAGTCGAGGAAGGTCTTGCGCCCGTCCGCCAGTTGCACGGTCATGAAGCCGCCACCGCCCAAGTTACCGGCCGCCGGGTAGACCACCGCCAGCGCGTAACCCACGGCGACCGCTGCATCCACTGCGTTGCCACCGTCCTTGAGTACGTCGACGCCGACGTGGGTGGCCAGGTGCTGGGCCGTGACCACCATGCCATTTTCGCCGCCCACTGGGGCCAGGGACGCCGCCTGTACACCGCTGAACGTCAGGAACAGGGAAGTCGCTATCAATGCTCGGGTAAAGGGTTGGTATTTCATCCATGGATACTCTATTTATTGGAAGCCATAAAAGTAGCCTCTTTCGAATCCAACCCCCAGCGCCATGGCGTTTTTATGACAGAGCCTGTCGGTGACGGAATAATGCCCAGACTATATTCCGGGCCTTCACGCCGAGCAGGAGACGCCGTTGATGGAGAGCAAGAAGACCGGCATCCACCCAACCCGTGCTCTAATTCCAGAACGTGGCAGGCCTTCTGGGCTCGCTTCGCGACCCAACGGGAGTAAGCTCCCTCGCCACAAATGACTGCCAAATACCTGCAGCGTCTCAATCTTCTGACACTGCCTTTGGACGTCGCTCTATAGCACTGCAAAGTGCTGAAAAAAGCGCTTCTATAAAAACCATAAGTCACTGCCAGGAAACACCCAATGGCCGACCCGATCCACGCGCTTTACCACAAGATCACCTGGAAGCTGATTCCCTTCCTGTGCTTTTGCTATCTGGCCGCCTACCTGGACCGGATCAATATCGGCTTCGCCAAACTGCAAATGCTCGACCAGTTGCAGTTCAGCGAAACCGCCTTCGGCCTGGGCGCCGGCCTGTTCTTTGTCGGCTATATCATCTTTGAAGTGCCCAGCAACCTGGTGCTGGAAAAGGTCGGCGCGAAGATCTGGATCGCACGGATCATGACCACTTGGGGCCTGCTCTCGGCCTGCACCATGCTGGTCACCTCCACCACCCAGTTCTATATCCTGCGTTTTTTGCTCGGCGCCGCCGAAGCCGGGTTCCTGCCGGGGGTTCTGTACTACCTGACCACCTGGTTTCCCACCTATCGCCGCGGGCGGGTCATTGCCCTGTTCATGATCGGCCTGCCGCTGTCCAGCGTGATTGGCGGGCCGTTGTCCGGCTGGATCATGGGCCACTTCGACCACGTGGGCGGCCTGCGCGGCTGGCAGTGGCTGTTCCTGATCGAAGCGGTGCCCAGCGTATTGCTCGGTGTGCTGACTTTCTGGGCTCTGCCTAACACCTATCAGCAAGCCAAATGGCTGTCACCGGAAGAAAAATCCCTGCTGGAAAGCGAGTTGCGCAAAGACGATGCCGACAGTGCCAGCAGCAAGCACAGCTTGCGCGACGGCTTCTTCAACCTCAAAGTGTGGATGCTCGGCGGTATCGACTTCTCGATCCTGCTCAGCGCCTATGCCATGGGTTTCTGGATGCCAACCTTTATCCGCAACGCCGGGGTTACCGACACCTTCCACATTGGCATCCTCACGGCCCTGCCAAGCGTCGCCGCGCTGTTGGGCATGCTGCTGATCGGCGCCAGCTCCGATAAACACCGCGAACGCCGCTGGCACATCATCGTGCCGTTTTTGGTGGGCGCCGTGGCCATGGCCAGCAGCACCTTTTTCACCCATAACGTGGTCGCCACCGTGGCCCTGTTTGCCATTGCCTCGGCGGCGATCATCGGCGCCGTACCGGTGTTCTTCAGCCTGCCGGCGACCTTTCTTAAAGGCACCGCAGCGGCCACCGGTTTTGCCCTGGCCTGCTCGCTGGCAAACATAGCAGGGCTGGTGAGCAACTCGTTGATGGGGGTTGCTATCGACGTCACAGGCAGCAGCGCCGGGCCCTTGTGGTTTTTCGCAGGCTGCCTGATTCTCAGCAGCTTCCTGGTGATCGCCTTGCCGGCAAAAATAGTGAATCGCTAAACACGCCTCACGTACTCTGGCGATGACGCGCTTCAAATCAAATGAGGGCAAACGGGCAATCAGCTCTGGCGTGTAGGTTTTATGGCGTTAGAATCAGCGCCATTGCACGCCAGCCCCACAGACACGAGCCCCCCATGAGCTTCGATTTCGATACGATCCACCCCCGCCTCGGTACCGGCAGCACCAAGTGGAGTCGCTACCCGCAAGACGTTCTGCCGATGTGGATTGCCGATATGGACATCGCCGCGCCAGCGGCCATTCTGGAGGCGCTGCACCAGCGTCTGGACCAACAGATGCTCGGCTATAGCGTCGCCCGCCCGCAAGTTCGCGAGGCTATCGTCGCCGACTTGTGGAACAAGTATGCGTGGCGCGTGCAGCCCGATGAACTGCTGTTCCTGCCCGGTGTAGAGCCAGGGTTCAACATGGCGCTGCATGCTTTCGTCCAACCGGGGCAACCGGTGGTGTTGCAGACCCCCAACTATTGCCCGCTGCGCAACGCACCGGGCAACTGGAACCTGCCAAAGATAGAAGTACCGTTTGAACTGAGCGAAGCAGGCGAATACCTCACCCCGCTGCCCGCCTTGCGCCAAGCGCTGACCGGCGCCGGCGCCCTGCTGCTGAGCAACCCGCACAACCCGCTGGGTAAAGTGTTCCCCCGCGAAGAATTGATGGCGGTGGCCACTGCCTGCCTGGAGCAAGGCGCGCTGATTATTTCCGATGAAATCCATGCAGACCTGTGCTTCGACGGGCGTCGGCACATCCCCACGGCGAGCCTGAGCCCGGAGATTGCCCAGCGCACCATCACGCTGATGTCGGCCAGCAAGGCCTACAACATCGCTGGCTTGAAAACCTGCTTTGCCGTGGTTCAGGACCCGGTGATACGCGAGCGCTTCAACCGCGCGCGCTGCGGCATGGTCGACAGCGTCAGCCCCTTGGGCCTGGAAGCGACATGGGCAGCTTACAGCCAGTGCGGCGAGTGGCTGGAGGCGCTGGTCAACTACCTGCAAGGCAATCGCGATTACCTGGTAGATGCTGTGCGTACCCGTTTGCCGGGCGTGCTGATGCATGCACCACAAGGTACTTATCTGGCGTGGCTCGATTGCAGCGCATTGGGCCTGGAAGATCCGCAGCGATTTTTCCTGGAACAGGCGAAAGTCGGCCTCAGCGCCGGTCTGGAGTTCGGCGATGATAGCCAACAATTTGTGCGCTTGAACTTCGGCTGCCCAAGGGCGTTGCTCGAAGAAGGTCTCCAGCGCATGGAGCGCAGTTTGCGCCTGCGCTGAGGCCATCGGTTGATACGTGCTGATCGTTCCCAGGCGCGGGAACGATCAGCAGCTTCACAGCTTGGCGATGGAGACTTCTGTCGATTTGACGAAAGCAATCACCTCGCTACCCACCTTCAATTCCAGGTCACGTACCGAACGGGTGGTGATCACTGACGTCACGACGCCGGATGCGGTTTGCACGTCAATCTCGGACACCACTTCGCCGATCAGGATTTCCTTGATCACGCCTTTGAACTGGTTGCGCACGTTGATCGCTTTGATGGTCATGTCGGCTTTCCTTTAGCTGTTGGGTCAATCCGCACGAATGCGCAGGCCCTCAAAATGCGCTATCCGAAACAACAACAAAAAGAATATATAACTATTTATTTATTCCATAAATGAATAAGAAGAGAAGACTTGCCCCTCGCCACAGATTGCGCGCTCGCCGTGATAGAGATCAGAATCCTACCGTTGCCGACACCAGCCAGGTACGCGGCGTTGACAGGGTCAAGCCAGGGGCGCTGTCGGATGAGGTGGCGGCCGAGGCCCAATAGGTGGTGTTCAATACGTTCTCTACAGTGGCGCGCACGGTGATCGGTTTGTCGTCGACTTTGAAGGTGTAGCGCGCGCCAAGGTCATAGCGTTCCCAGTTGTCGATTTTTTGCTGGTTGGCCGCGTCCAGGTATTGCGAACCGGTGTGGATGGCGCGGGCAGTCAGGGTCAGGCCTTGCAGGTGTTGGATGTCCCATTCGGCGCCGAGGTTGACGTTGGCCACCGGGGAGCCAGTGCCGCGCTTGCCGTCGGTCAGGCCCTTGGCGGTTTTGGTTTGCTCGCTGTCCAGCAGCATCACACCACCCAGCAATCGGACATGTTCAATGGGCTCGCCAAACACCGTCAACTCCACGCCTTGGTTGCGCAACTCGCCGTTAGGCTTGAAGTTGTTTTGCTCGTCGATGCCGTACGCCGGTTGATTGATGCGGAACACGCTGGCGGTCATCCCGAAGCTGCCCATATCGTACTTGGCGCCGACTTCCACCTGCTTGCTTTTAGTGGGTGGGAAGATCGCGTTTTCGTTGTTCACCCCGCTTGACGGTGCCGTTTCGCCCTGGCTCAAACCTTCCATGTAATTGCTGTAAAGCGAGAACTGGTCAGTGACTTTCACCACCAGCCCGAGGGCTGGCGACAGCGCTTGCTCGTCATATTCCGGTTGGTCCTTCACCCCGTTGCTCCAGGACGTCACCTCGACCTTTTGCAAGCGTGCACCCAGCGTCAGCAGTACGCGGTCATCGAGAAAGCTGAGGGTATCGGCCAGGGCCAGGCTGGTGAAACGGTCTTCGGTGTGGGTGCTGGTGTCCCAGCGCACGGCCTTGCCGGGCTTGGGCAATACAACCGGGTTGTAGAGGTTGCTCTTGCCGGGGGTGTAGCGCTCGCCGGCATTGTCGAAGTCCATGTTGAAGCGGTTCAGGCTGACGTTGATGGTGTGTCCCACAGGGCCCGTATTGAACCAGCTGCGGGCGCCGACGGTGACGGTCTTGACGTCTTCATCGCGGCGAAAACTGCGCGGCACAACGGTAAAATCGCCGTTGCTCTGGGTACTCTGCACCCCATGGCGCAGGAAGTCGTAGTTACCTTTGCGCGCCCCCGCCGAGGCGTAGACCATCAGCGAATCATTCACGTCAAACTCACCACGTACCGCGCCGAAGGTGTCCTTGGTGTGGGACCAGGTCCAGGACTGGGCGAAGTTACGGCGGATGTCCTCGGCCTTGGGCATCACACTGCCCTTGGCGATTTCGACCCGTTCCTGCGGTGCGTCGGCGGTACGTTCCTGGCGACCCAGGTCGAGGGACAAGCGCACCCGTTCCTTGCGAAAATCCAGGCCGATCACGGCCATTTCCCGATCCACGCTCTGGTGATCCCACTCGGTATCACCGGATTGCTTCACGCCGTTGAAACGCACGCCAAACTGCTGCTCTTCACCGAAGCGCCGGCCGATATCCACTGCGCCGCCGAACTGCCCGGCCGAGGCATAGCTGCCGGTAAATTCGGTGATCGGTGCGTCGGTCGCGCGCTTGGGTTCAATATTGATATTGCCGCCAACGCTGCCCCGCGGGGCGATGCCGCCGAGCAAGGCGCCGGGGCCTTTGAGGATGTCGACGCGCTCGACCATTTCCATGTCGATGGCGTAGGTCGGCAGCACGCCGTACAGGCCACCGTAGGACACATCACTGTTAAACAGGCTGAAACCGCGTACCGAGAACTGCTCAAAACGCCCGCCCGCCGGGTTGGTGATGCGCACCGACGGGTCGCTGGCAACCATCTCGCCAAGGGTACGCGCCTGCAGGTTTTTCACCGCTTTGGCGGTGTAGGAAGTGAGGTTGAAAGGCGTGTCCAAAAAGTCAGCCTCCCCCAACATACCTTGGGCACCTTTGCGGGTGACTTGGTCACCGGCATAGGTTTCAGCCACTGGCGTGGCACCGATACCAAGAATTGAAGTAGCGGGCAGTTGGTAGCTGCCGCTTTGCGGCGCAGGGATCAAGGTGTAGGCGCGATCACCCACCGCCTGCAATTGCAGGCCGGAACCCTGGAGCAAGCGGGCGAAGCCTTCCTCAACGGCAAATTCACCGGAGATCCCGGCGCTGTTGCGACCGCTCACCAGGGCCGGGTCTACCGAAAGGTTGACCCCAGCCAGCCCGGCGAAGCGGGTCAGCGCCGTGCCCAGGCTGCCGGCCGGCACCTCATAACTGCGCCGGGCCGCGTCCTCGGCCCAGCTCACAGGAACAAACAACGGGCTGGCACTCAGGCTCAGCACAAGACTCAGGCGCAACAGCGATGGCGGGACGACGGGCATTTAAAAGGCTCTCTGTTTTCGTTCACTTGCCTTGGATGACAAGCGACGCGAAAAAAGGGGACACGGTCTTTTCAATTAATTAATCCGAACACCATTGCGGCAAGCCCGCTCGCCACAACAAATGCCTCAGGCCAGTTTTTTGCGGGGCGTCAATGTGACCCAATAACGCGTGCGCGAATGCACCTCCAGCGCCAGGGTCGAGGCCAGCAGGCCAAGAATGCGGTCGGTGTCTTCCAGGCGAAAGCTGCCGGTGACTCGCAGGGTTTCCAGGCTCGGGGCCCAGCGCAGCACGCCGGGTCGATAACGTTCGAGTTCGCGCAGGAAGTCGCCCAACGGCTGGTTCTGCGCAGTCAGCACACCGTCGCGCCAGCCCAGTTGCAAGGCATCGAACGGACTCATCGGACCAAGGCCGGTGCTTTGCAGTCGCGCTTGTTGGCCGCCTTGCAAGGTTGCGACTTGCCCGCGACCATCGCGCACCTGAACCGCGCCCTTGAGCACCGACACCTGGCATCCATCAGGCAACTGCCGCACACAGACCTCGGCCTGACTGACGATGACCTGGCCGTAGCGAGTCTGCACGGTCAACGGTGCTTTGCCCGGTACCGTCAGCGCCAACTCGCCATCCACCAGTGTCAGGCGGCGCTGGGCCAGGTCCACGTCCACTGCGCTGGCGGTATTGAGTTGCAGACTGCTGCCGTCGGCCAGCGGAACTTGTTTGCGCTCGCCCGTGGCGGTGTGCAGGTCGGCGCGCCAGACGTCGATGGGCAATTGCCGGCTGAGCAACCACGCCGCCGGCACCAATGCCGCCACGCCCAAGGCGCGCTTGAGCACCGCGCGCCGGCCCGGTTGCGGCCGATCCAGGCTGGCCATGGCCAACGCCTGGGGTAATTGGGCAAAGCGTTGGCGCAGCAACTGCGCCTTTTGCCAGGCCTGTTCATGGCGGGTGTGGCTGTCGCGCCATTGTTGCAGCCCGGCATGATCGCGCTCGGTGGCGCTGCCCGACTCCAGCAACGCCAGCCACTGCGCGGCAGCCCGGGCGACCTGGCGCGCTTCGGGCGACGGCCCGCTGCGACTCACAGCTCCACCAACAGGCAATGCTCATACGCCTGGGCCATATAGCGCTTGACCGTGCGTTCCGAGACCTTGAGCCGCTCAGCAATCTCGCGATAACCCAAGCCTTCCAGTTGGCTCCAGAGAAACGCCCGACGCACAGCTGGTGGCAAGCCGTCGAGCAACTCATCCAGCGCTTGCAGGGTTTCCAGCAGCAGCCAGCGCTGTTCGGGCGACGGCACACAGTCTTCCGGCAAGCGCGCCAGGGCATTCAAATAGGCCTGCTCCAGGCTGCGGCGCTGATGGAAGTTGACCAGCAGACGCTTGCCCACCGTGACCAGATAGGCCCGGGGCTCCTGAAGTTGCGCAATCGGCTGGGCGCTGGCCAGCACCCGCAGGAACGTGTCCTGACTGAGGTCGGCCGCATCCCAGGCATTGCCCAGCCGGCGCCGCAACCAGCTTTCCAGCCAACTGCGGTGGTCGCGGTACAAACTGTGAAGGCTGGGCTCTGCGACGGGCATTGGCATTACTGCATCATTCATGGCAAACAAACCTGCGCGGCGCGAGTTAATCTCAAATGAGATTAATTCTAATTAATATCCCAGCGACGCACCATGTTCTTTTTGCCAACCCCCTCGCGCCTACAAAAAGCGGGTATCGAGCAGCGCCGCCTTTTGCCTGAGCAAATCAATAAACAGCCCCAACTCCCGACTCACCGGCTCCCCCTTGCGCAGCCGCAGCCCAAATGGCTCAAGCTGCACCTCCAGTTCCACCGGCAGCGCCACCACCAGGCCCTGTTATGCGGCGCCTTTTCCACCAGCGCCGTGAGCGCCGGCTTTCTCGATGCCAACTCACCCGCCATGCTCGGCGACTGGAACGGCCTGAGCCCCTGATCCTCGGCCTGACCGCGACCATGGAAGTGTTCGGCGGCGGCAACGCCAAGCGTGGCGTCAAAGCTTACGGTCAGCAACGACTACACCCGCAACACGCAAATGCTCAACGCCCGCAACGGTGAGAGCTCCATGGACGACCCGTTGTACGTTCCCGAGCAACGCCGGGAGTACAGCTACGAGATCAACTACGGCGTACAGGCGACCAAATGGCTGATGGTGCGACCCAACCTGCAATACGTGAAATACCCGGGTGGGTTGAAGGAAACCAATGGTGCGGTGGTCGGGGGGTGCAGTTTATTGCTGATTTCTAGTCGGTCCGCTGTTCGCCATTAGACCCTTGCCCACGTCGGATCAAGCTAGCCCCGCACGCAGTCGGATATACGCTGCGGGGCTGCCACCCTTATGATGGAAGGCCTACCAATAAGGAAATTGCGCAATGCTGCCGATTCGTACCCCCTTGATTCTGCACCCAGGCCTCTCCACACCCAGCCGGCGGATCTGGCTCAAGCTGGAAAACCTGCAACCCTGCGGCTCGTTCAAGTTGCGGGGGATGAACACCCTCTGTGCCTACGCCGCCAGCCAGGGCAAGACGACAGTGGTCTGCCCGTCCGGCGGCAATGCCGGGTTGGCGACGGCGGTGGCGGCACGGGGGTTGGGTTTACACGCGCGAATCGTGGTGCCAACGACGACACCGCAGGCGACCCGCGCACGTATCCAGCGGGCCGGCGCTGAAGTGGTGGTGCACGGTGATCTTTGGGATGAGTCCAATCAGTTGGCGCTGCAACTGGCCGAAGCGCCGGATGCGCTGTATGTGCCGGCTTTCGATCACCCGCTGCTGTGGGAAGGCCATAGCAGCATGGTCGACGAGATTCTTGAGGATTGCCCCCAGGTTGATGCCATTGTCACTTCCGTGGGCGGCGGCGGGTTGCTGGCAGGTGTGTTGGTGGGGCTAGAACGCCACGAGCGTTATGACTGCAAGGTCATCGCTTGCGAGACCCAGGGCGCCGCGTCGTTTGCCGCCGCCGTGGACGCCGGGCATCCCGTGCGACTGGCGAAAATCGACACCATCGCCAAGTCCCTCGCCGCCACGCAGGTTGCGGGGTGGCCGGTTGAACATATCCAGGGTTTCCCCCATCAATGCGTGGTGCTGAGCGATGCCGAGGCGATGATGGGTGTTGCTCGCTACGCCGATGACCTGCGCCAGTTGGTGGAGCCCGCGTGCGGGGTGTCGCTGGCGGTGGCTTATCTGGATCACCCGGCGATTGCCGAGGCGCAGGACGTGGTGATCATCGTCTGCGGCGGTGTAAGCATCAGTGCCGAGACGGTTGGCCAGTGGCAACAAGCGGGCTAAAACGACCGTTCCATCTTGATGATCTCGATCGACACCGGGCTTTATAGCCAACAAAGGGTTTGCCAGCCGCTCAAGACCGTACTTTCTGCGCGTTGACCACCACAGACAAACACCATATAGTGTGCCAACACCAACTAATCACCACTACATAGTGTGCGGAGCCGTCAAAGACAGACCACACTGCGTGCAGTATTTCAATGCCTTGAAGCCTGCAAGCAGAGCATTTTTGAACGCGGTGAACAGCAGTCACCCACGCCGTCAGAACGGACCAGGAAGGAGTATTTTCAATGCTGAGTTGGGATGAAGTCGATAAAGAAGACACCCGCGACGTAGTCATCAAAGGCGCCAACGCCGGCCACGCCACCGAAGCCAACATGGACCGCCTCGACGGTGCCGGCGCTGCCGCCGCCATCGAAGCCCGCGCCGTCACCGCCAATGACTCCGCCGCGATCGTGCGCGCCAAGGCCGCCCTGGACAAACTCGATGTCGCCGAAGGCCTCGCCGAGTTGGAAGGTGCTGCCGCCCGCGTCGCCGTCGACGAAAAGCGCATGATCAACTGCCGCGCCGACCTCAACCAACTCGTGCCCTTCAAGTACGACTGGGCCTGGCAGAAATACCTCGACGGCTGCGCCAACCACTGGATGCCGCAAGAGGTCAACATGACCGCCGACATCGCCCTGTGGAAAGACCCCGAAGGCCTGACCGACGACGAACGCCGCATCGTCATGCGCAACCTGGGCTTCTTCTCCACTGCTGATTCGTTGGTCGCCAATAACCTAGTCCTGGCCGTGTACCGCCTGATCACCAACCCGGAGTGCCGCCAGTACATCCTGCGCCAGGCCTTCGAAGAAGCGATCCACACCCACGCCTACCAATACTGCATCGAATCGCTGGCCATGGATGAAGGCGAGATCTTCAACATGTACCACGAGATCCCATCGGTCGCCAAAAAGGCAGCCTGGGGCCTGAAATACACCCGTGCCATCTCCGATCCAAAGTTCGAAACCGGCACCGTCGACACCGACAAAGAGCTGCTGCGCAACCTGGTCGCCTACTACTGCGTCCTGGAAGGCATCTTCTTCTACTGCGGCTTCACCCAGATCCTATCCATGGGCCGCCGCAACAAAATGACCGGCGTCGCCGAGCAGTTCCAATACATCCTGCGCGATGAATCGATGCACCTGAACTTCGGTATCGACGTGATCAACCAGATCAAAATCGAAAACCCACACTTGTGGGATGCCGAAATGAAGGAAGAAGCGACCCAGATGATCCTGCAAGGGACGCAACTGGAGATTGAATACGCTCGCGACACCATGCCGCGCGGGGTGTTGGGGATGAATGCGGCGATGATGGAGGACTACCTCAAGTTCATCGCTAACCGTCGCCTGTCGCAGATTGGCTTGAAGGAAGAGTATCCAGGGACCACGAACCCGTTCCCATGGATGAGCGAGATCATGGACTTGAAGAAAGAGAAGAATTTCTTTGAGACCCGCGTGATCGAATATCAGACTGGCGGTGCGCTTAGCTGGGATTGATCGAGACCTAGTGTGGGAGCTTGCTGATACACCGAGTCGCCTGCATCGCAGGCACTCCAGCTCCCACATTGATCCTGTTTTCGAACCCGATTCCGGTGCCCTCAAAAATCCCGCAAAACAGCTATTTATGCCCAATCAAACCATCAAGACACCCTGCGTCGGCCTGTGCTCCACCGTTTACGGGGACCTGGTATGCCGGGGCTGTAAGCGTTATCACCATGAGGTCATTCAATGGAATGGCTACAGCGGTGAAGAGAAGCAAGCCGTGTGGCTGCGCCTCGAACAATTGCTGGTGCAGGTCATGACCAGCAAGCTTGAGGTATTCGATGCACCACGCCTGCGTCAGCAACTGGAAGACCGCAAGATCCGTTTTATGCCGCAGCAGTCACCGTATTGCTGGGCGTATCAGTTGATTGCCCGGGGCGCACGGGTGATTTCGAAGTTGGATGCTTATGGGCTGGCGTTGCTGCCGGAGTTCCGTGAGCGCAATCTGACTGATCTGCGGGATGCCATTGATCGAGAGTTTTTCCTGCTTTCCGAAGCGCACTATCAGCGCTACATCGCGCCTGGGTTTCTCAGGGAGGCGTTTGGTGCGCCTTTGATAGCCAGTATCTAAAACGCCGCAAAACAAGTGTGGCTTGCCTGCGATAGCGCAGTGTCAGTCAGCCGTTTTATCGACGGGTACACCGTTATCGCAGGCCAGCCAGCTCCCACCTTTAATCTTCATTGTTTAGAAGATTTCAGCAGGTCCAGGACGCGCCTCGCTCCGTCTGCAACCCATAACGTTCAATCGCCTGTTGGCATACCTCGCGATCCAGGCTCCCCTGCTCCGCCAATGCCGTGAGCGCTGCCAACACGATGTGATAGCGGTCCACCTCAAAGAAATCCCGCAACGCCGCACGTGTATCGCTGCGACCAAAGCCATCGGTGCCTAGTACCGTGAAAGCCGAATCCAGGTACGAAGCAATCATTTGCGGCACCGCCCGCACGTAGTCAGACACTGCAATCACCGGTGCGCCTTTGGGCAAACAGTCGGCCAAATGGCTGTGGTGTGGTGCTTGCCCAGGATGCAGACGGTTCCAGCGTTCCACCTCCCGCGCTTCCCGCGCCAGTTCGCTGAAACTGGTGACGCTGTACACCTCGCTTTGCACCTGCCAATCGTCCGCCAGCAATTGCGCGGCAGCCTGGGCTTCGCGCACCAGCGTGCCGGAGCCGAGCAGGCGTACCTTGCCGCTGGCCTGTTCGCTGAGACGGTACATGCCCTTGATGATTGCCGCCTCGACACCTTCCGGCAGCGTGGGCTGCGGGTAGTTTTCGTTCATCAGGGTCGAGCCGATGTCTTCCGGCTCGTAACGCTGGCCGACGCTGGAGTAAATGCCGATCTGCTTGAACAGGTTGGCCATGCCGAAGGTCCGCGCTTCGTCCGCCACGATCGGCACGATGCGCGGCCCAAGGGCCTTGTCCTTGAGCAGGTTGCTGAGCATCCGCACAAAGGCCATGGTAGTGGACATTTCCTTGCCTCCCGCCTGGGTTGCGAAGCTGGCATAGCCTGCCATCGGTGGCACGCCTACAGGCTCCGCTTGCTGGACGCGGCCAGGTACATAACCGCCCAAGGCAGCACGGCGCTGGTGCAGATAGCGCATTTCGGCGCTGTCATCAGCCGGTTTATAGAAGCTCAGGGACTCGGCCTGTTCGTCCGACAGCGGCAACTGGAAGCGATTGCGAAAGGCGATCAAGGCATCACGGTCGAGTTTTTTCTGTTGGTGAGTGGTCATCTTGCCCTGACCCGCCTCGCCCATACCGAAGCCCTTTTTGGTCTGTGCCAGGATCACCGTCGGGCGGCCTTTTACCAGGCGCGCGGCGTGGTAAGCGGCATGGATTTTCACCATATCGTGGCCCCCGCGCTTGAGACGGTCGATCTGCTCGTCACTCAAGCCTTCTACCAATTTGGCCAGGGCTTCGCTTTGGCCGAAGAAATGCTCGCGGTTGTAGGCGCCGTCCTTGGCGGCAAAGGTCTGAAATTGTCCGTCCACGGTCTGGGACAAGGTGCGCACCAGCGAGCCATCTGCATCGCGCGCCAGCAAGCCATCCCAGTCCGAGCCCCACACCAGCTTGATCACGTTCCAGCCGGCGCCGGCAAACAACGCTTCCAGCTCGTCAATGATTCGGCCATTGCCGCGCACTGGGCCGTCGAGGCGTTGCAGGTTGCAATTGACCACCCAGGTCAGGTTATCCAGGCCTTCCCGGGCGGCCAGGGTCAGCGCTGACATGCTTTCCGGCTCGTCCATTTCGCCGTCGCCGAAGACACCCCAGACGTGGCGGCCGGTGGTGTCCTGCAAGCCGCGATGCTGCAGATAACGCATAAACCGCGCCTGGAAGATCGAGCTGATGGGCCCAATGCCCATGGAGCCGGTGGGAAATTGCCAGAAGTCCGGCATCAGCCACGGATGGGGGTAGCTGGACAACCCTCGGGCACCGACCTTGAGCGCACCGATTTCCTGGCGATAGTGCTCAAGATCGGCTTCGTTCAAGCGGCCTTCAAGGAAGGCCCTGGCGTAAATACCGGGAGCAGAATGGGGCTGATAGAACACCAGGTCGCCGCCGAAACCGTCATTACGGGCGCGGAAGAAATGGTTGAAGCCCACCTCGAACAAATCCGCGGCACTGGCATAGCTGGCGATATGGCCGCCCAACTCGCCATAGGCCTGGTTGGCCCGTACTACCATGGCCAGGGCATTCCAGCGCACCACCGAGGCTAGCCGTTCTTCGGTGGCCAGGTCGCCGGGGAAACGCGCTTGCTGGTCCACGGCGATGCTGTTGATGTAGGGCGTGCCGTGACGCGGCTTCCAGGCGATGGCGGGTGCGCCGCCAGCATGTCGAGGATCTCCCTGGCTCGCGCGGGCCCGGCATTGGCTACCAGCGATGCCAGGGCGTCACGCCATTCGGCCAGCTCTTGCTGGTCTGTCGCCGTCTGACTCATTGCACTCGCGAAACCGTTCATGGGCTACCTCCAGGCTTTTTTCCAGTTTATGCCGGCGCCAGAGGAATTTTTGACTGTTATAGGCCGATCAAGCCTATTTTTTGAGCATGAATAACTGCCAAAACCAGCATTACGAGCACGTTGTGCTTCAACCCCCTTAAACCCCGCAATTGTGTTTAAAATGCCGCCCGCTCAATGACCGACGCTGCCCGATGAACCCAGACGCACTCGCCACCCTCAACGCTCATTTGCTCACCGCCCTGCAAACCGCCCCCACGGAGACTCGGCGCCTGTTCCACGGCCGTGGTCGTTGCTGGCCTGGCCTGGAACAGTTGACCGTAGACTGGCTGCAAGGCGTGGTGCTGGTGTCACTGTTCAAGGAACCCGAGGCGACAGAGCTGGCAGCCTTGAAACAGCTGTTGACGCACATCACCGCATCCAGCCAATGGCAGCAGTCCGGTGCCCATACCCTGGCTCTGCAACACCGCTACCTGCCGCAAAGCACCACCGAGTGGCTGCTGGGGGAGATCGTCGACGAGTTGACCCTCACCGAGGGCGGCCTGCGCTATCTCATCGACCTGGGTAAAAAACAGAACAGCGGTCTGTTTCTCGACATGCGCTACGGCCGCAACTGGGTCCGCGAGCATGCCCAGGGCCTGCGGGTGTTGAACCTGTTCGCCTACACCTGCGGTTTTTCCGTGGCGGCCATCGAAGGTGGGGCCACCCATGTGGTCAACCTGGACATGGCCCGTGGCGCCCTAAGCCGAGGTCGCGACAATCATCGGCTCAATGGCCATGACTTGGGGAAAGTGAGCTTTCTGGGACATGACCTGTTCAAGTCCTGGGCCAAGGTCACCAGCAGCGGCCCTTATGATCTGGTGATCATCGACCCGCCGTCCTTTCAAAAGGGCAGCTTTTTGCTGACCAAGGACTACCAGCGCGTCTTGCGCCGCCTGCCAGACTTGCTCACGCCAAAAGGCACGGTGCTGGCGTGCATGAATGACCCGGCGTTTGGCGAAGATTTCCTGATCGACGGCGTGACCCGCGAAGCACCCAGCCTGCGTTTTGAGCAACGGCTGGAAAACCCGCCGGAATTCCCTGATATCGATCCACAAAGCGGCCTGAAGGCGCTGGTCTTTCGTCAAGGCTGATGTCATAGCGCCCAGCGCTTGCTACGCTAACCCTTACCCCGGGTGGTGAACCTTATTCCCTCCTTCCCGGTCGATACTTGCACCCTTTGGCCAGATTCGACGGTGTCACACCCGTCGGCTGCCCCGTTTCACCTTCTGGAGAACGCCCCTGTGATATCGACCCTACATGTAGCCAGACTCAAAGCCTGGGGCGCCCACGGCTTTACCGCCACTGGCGTGGTGTTGGCGTTTCTGGCGACCCTGGCGTTGCTGGAGAATCAGCCCAAGGCCTGCCTGCTGTGGCTGGGCCTGGCGCTGGTAGTAGATGGCGTCGACGGCTCGTTGGCGCGCCGGGTCAATGTACAGACGGTGCTGCCCAGCTTTGATGGCTCGGTGCTGGACTTGGTGATCGACTACCTGACCTACGTGTTTATCCCGGCACTGTTTATCTACCGCTATATCGACTTGCCGGACTTCACGCACCTGTTCACGGTGTCGGTGATCCTGGTCTCTTCGCTGTTCTGCTTTTGCAACGTCAACATGAAGAGCAAGGACAATTATTTCCAGGGCTTCCCCGCCGCCTGGAATGTGGTTGCACTGTGTGTCTACATCATCGACCCGTCCGCCTGGGTAACGCTTTTGACCGTGATCGGCCTGGCGCTGCTGACCATAACCCCGATGAAGTTCCTGCACCCGTTCCGGGTCAAGCGTTTTATGCCACTCAACATTGCGGTGACCACGGTGTGGTTGCTGTGCAGCCTATTGCTGGTGATCGACCAGCCGTACACCAATGGCCTGACCATGGGCTTGTGGCTGTTGATGTCGGCGTACTTCCTGGGGATTTGTATCTGGCGTACGGCGGTGGAGTGGCTGGATAAGTCGCGCTCGTAATCGGCAAAATGCTGAAGAGAAGCTTGTTGTGGCGGCTGTTTCAAAACGCAAGCTTGTACCCGATCAACCCCAGCATCACCGCCAGGCAAGGGCGCAGGAGCTCGTCCGGCACCCTTCCGGACATATGGCTGCCCACGTAGATCCCCGGCAGCGAGCCCATCAGCAGAAACCCCAGCAGATGCCAATCCATGTTGCCCATGCTCGCGTGCCCAAGGCCTGCGACCAGGGTCAGCGGCACCGCATGGGCGATTTCGGTGCCCACCAGGCGTTTGGTGGCCAGGAACGGGTACAGGATAAACAGCGCCACGGTGCCCAGGGCGCCGGCGCCGATGGAGGTCAGCGCAACCATGGTGCCGAGGATCACGCCAGTGACCACTGTCAGCCCGTTCAGGTTGCGCGGGCTCATGTGGTAGTGATCGCCGGCATGACGTTGCGCGAAGGCCAACAGCTTTTTCTTGAACAGAATTGCCATGGCCGTCAACAGCAGTACCACGCCCAACGCCTGCTTGATCACCTCGTTCATGGCGGTGGGGTCGGTGTGCAGGCTCTTGAGAAACCACAGCGTCAGCAACACTGCCGGCACGCTGCCCAGGGTCAGCCAGCCGGTGATGGTCCAGTCGATGTTCTTGTTTTTGCCGTGAACCAGCACCCCACCAGCCTTGGTGATGGCGGCGTACAGCAGGTCGGTGCCCACGGCGGTGGCTGGGTTGATACCAAACCACAACAGGATCGGGGTCATCAACGAGCCCCCGCCCACACCGGTCATACCGACGATAAATCCAACAAGCAGGCCTGCGACAACGAAACCAAAATTACCCACATCCATTACAACTACCTACGGCCTTATAAAATCCTGGCCGCAGCATAGCGATTTTTCTTATAACTACTTATATCAATACGATCTGACTTTATGCCTTTTTGTCAGCTCGATTGATTCAGTCCACACGCAGACATCTATAAGCCTGGGTCTGATACGGGAAAGCCACCGTGTCGCGGCCGCGCAAGGCTGGGTGAGTGTGGATCAAGGTGTGCAGTTGTTCGGTCACCGTCGCTTTCTTGTCGGCCGGCAACGCGGCGATAAAGCTCACTGACAGGAAGCGGTCCATGATCACCTCTTGTGGGCTGCCAACATGGGTGTAGGGGAAACAGGACATTTGCGGTGCCAAGAAATACTCTCCGGTGAACGCCTCGCGCCACTGCCCGGTATGAAAGCGCGGCGTGTCGCCCTCGTAGGGCGTGATGATCGCAGTAATGGCCGCGACCCAATCCACCGACTCATCCCGCACATTCCAGATTAGCCCCAGGCAGCCACCGGGCTTGAGCACTCGGTGGATTTCCCGCAATGCCGCTTGCGTGGAAAACCAGTGGAAGGACTGGGCGCAGACCAGGGCGTCGGCACTGGCGTCCTCAAGGGGAATAGCTTCGGCGGTACCTGTCAAGAGATGCACATCCGGCATTCCCTTCGTCAACTGCGCGGCCATGGCTGCTACAGGTTCGACGGCAATCACTGTCGGCGCAACAGTGCTCAGCAGGCGGGTGAACTTGCCGGTCCCGGCTCCCAGGTCGACCACCGTGGACTGCGCATTGATCTGCAGTGCCTCGGTCAGCCAGCCGGTCAGTTGCCGTGGGTAGTCCGGTCGGCCCTGGGCGTAAGTGGCAGCCTGGGTAGAGAACCCCTGTTGAGCAGACGTGTGAACACCGGTCATTGCCAATCACTCCTCGGGTATTACGGGGTCACAGTGTGCGACTGCTGTTCGTCGAAGCCAAGGGCTTCACGTCGGCATGGGACTAATGTCTGCCACCGATTTATTTTTCAATCAGTGCATCCGTTTGATCTCGCGGTGAGTAGTACAGGAAGCAGCCACACCGCTGCCCAGTTGTTCACCCTTACGGAGAGAGACCGATGAACGTTCAATCACTGCTCTGCCTGACCTGCCTGCTCGCTGCCGCTCCGGCAGCCTTTGCCCAGACCGGGTTGCCCGACAGCATCAAGGTGCCGGACGGACACAAGGTGGCCATGGAAACCACCGGTGTTGGCGAAATCACCTACGAATGCCGCGACAAGGCCAATGCCGTCGGGCAGACCGAATGGTTCTTCGTCGGCCCCAAGGCTGTGCTCAATGACCGCAGCGGCAAGCAGGTCGGCACTTACTTTGGCCCGCCAGCCACCTGGCAAGCCAAGGACGGCTCGAAAGTCACCGGCACCCAATTGGCCGTCGCACCGTCCAGCGCTGGCAACCTGCCCTACCAATTAGTCAAGGCCAACCCGGCTGAGGGCAAGGGCGCCATGAGTGGCGTCAGCTATATCCAGCGCGTCGCGCTCAAGGGCGGCGTGGCGCCGAGCTCCGAATGCACGGCGGCCAATAAAGGCAAGCAGGAAGTGGTGAAGTATCAGGCGGACTACATTTTCTGGGCAGCCAATTAATTTGCCTCGAGAGCAAAGTCATCTACGCTGCTCCGATAACACCCCGGTCTTATTTGGCCGGGGCTTGACCTTGTCCTGGTGGCCCGAACCTTGCCCGAACCCTCTTTTGACTATGAAGCCTGCCTGTTGACATGTGCCCGAGGCGAGCAGCAGGCCTTGCGTCAACTGTATGAACAGGAAAGCGCCCATCTTCTGGGCGTGGCCCAGCGTATCGTGCGGGATAAGGCCCTGGCGGAAGACATCGTGCATGACGCCTTTATCAACATATGGAACGGCGCCGCCGGTTTCGATCCCGACAGAGGCTCGGCCCGTGGCTGGATCTTCAGCGTGACCCGGCACATGGCGCTCAACTTCGTACGCAACAATGGCCGTGAAGTGCCGCTCAGTGCAGAGCACGAACAGACACTGACCGCCGAAGCGCCCGTCGACACCTTCGAATACCGTGCCCGCACAGGGCAGATTTACCAATGCCTGGAACATTTGGAGCCGGTCCGACGCAGCTGCGTGTTGCATGCCTATGTCGATGGTTATTCCCACAGCGAAATCGCACAGAAACTGGGCACCCCCCTGGGGACCGTCAAAGCCTGGATCAAACGTAGCCTCGCGGCACTGCGTGAGTGCATGGCATGACGATAAAGAGCACACCTCGCGAGCTGGATGAGCTGGCGAACGAATATGTACTGGGCACCTTGTCGGCCGAGCAACGCATGCACGTGCAACAGCGCCTGGAACAGGACGCCGACCTGCGAACGGCAGTCGATGCCTGGGAGCAACGGTTGTTGCCGCTGACGGCGTTGGCCGAGCCTGTCACGCCCTCGGTGTACCTGTGGCGACGGATCGAACGCAGCCTGGGTCATTCGGTACGGCCCGCCGTCGGGGGCTCGGCGGTGTCGTGGTGGAACCTCCTGGCCCTGTGGCGTGGTTTGGCGGGTGCCGGCATGGTAGCGAGCCTGGTGCTGGCAACATTACTGCTGACCCGCACGGCAGCGGTCAACCCGACGGCCTACGTGGTGGTGCTGATGGCGCCGCAAAGCCAGACGCCGGGCTGGGTCATCCAGGCGAGCAACGATCAGCAGATTCAGCTGATACCGCTGGGCGTCATGGAAATCCCGGCGGACAAGGCGCTGGAGTTCTGGACCAAAGGCGATGGCTGGCAAGGGCCGGTGTCCCTGGGGCTGGTCAAGCCGGGGCAGACGCTGTCGGTGCCGCTGGATAAACTGCCGCCGCTGGCGCCGAACCAATTGTTCGAGATGACCCTGGAGAACCCAAGCGGTTCGCCGACGGGTAAGCCGACGGGGCCGATTCAGGCGATTGGGCGGGCGGTGAAGGTGATTTGAGTGGTCGCGCAACATTAAGGCGCTGGATTAAAACGCCCACAAGCGCCATCCTCCGCGCTTTAAGCCGCCCCATCAGCGGCGCTCGACGAACAAAGGATATTTCCATGCACGACCAACCCCTCGCCCCTGCCGATTTCGAGTCCATCGAAGACATTCTGTTGAAGTACGGCGACGACCACTCGGTGCTGAACCTGGCCGAACTCGACGGTTACTTCACCGCCCTGGTATCCAGCCCGGCTCAGGTGGACGTCGCCGAGTGGTTCCCGGCCATCTGGGGTGGCCAGAACCCGGACTGGGAAAGCACTGACGAAGCCAAGCAATTTATCGACCTGTGCGTGCGCCATATGAACGCCATTGCCACCCAGTTGGCAGTGAACGCCCAAGGCTTCAAGGCCCGCTTTGAAGAAACTGAGCACCAGGATCAGCCGCTGACCCTGGCCGAGGAATGGTGCTTCGGTTATATCCGTGGCGCAGCCGTGGGCAACTGGCCGCAACTGCCCGCCGAACAAGCCGAGCAGTTGGAAAAGATTTCCTGGTGCGCGGAGCAGGACAACTTCGAATTGCCTGCCGATCTTGACGTAGGTTTGCATCAGCAGCGGGTCAGCGCCATCGAGCCGGCAGCGCGGGCGTTGCACGATTACTGGTTGGCCAAGCGCTAACCCCTCAGCTATTGAGGATCATCTCAAAGCCGCCATAGATCATCCGTTGCCCGTCAAAGGGCATCGGATTGACGTCGGCCTTCATGCGCGGGTCTTCCATCACCTTGCTCATCCCCGCGTCGCGCACCTGCCGCGACGGCCAGACGATCCAGGAAAACACCACCGTTTCATCGTCCTTGAGCTTGACCGCCATGGGCAGCGAGGTCACCTGGCCCTGGGGCACGTCGTCCCCCCAGCACTCGACGATATTCAGCGCACCGTACTCCTTGAACACCGCCGCCGCGGCCTTGGCATGCTGGATAAACCGCTCACGATTGGCGGTGGGCACTGCGATAACACAACCATCGATGTAAGACATGATCACTCTCCTGATTGGAAGGTATGAACGACCAGGATTGAAACGAGCCGTTCTCTCTTGTAGTCGATCCATCAGGCGCTCAATCGACAGGCTTCTCGACAACGCCGACCAGTGGCATCCCTGCTTGCGGGCACTCACAACGATCCCTGCTCGACAAGGGCATCGTCTTTGGCCGATTATTCGTCTCCGCCAGCCGGCCACTCCACGCCACCACCGCCTTGAATCAGGAGCCTTGTACCTTGAGTTCGCAGAAAACCGTGACCGTTACACCGCCCAACTTTCCACTGAACGGCAAGGTAGCGCCCCCCGGCTCCAAATCCATTACCAACCGCGCTCTGTTGCTGGCGGCCCTGGCCAAGGGCACCAGCCGCCTGAGCGGCGCGTTGAAAAGCGACGACACCCGCCATATGTCGGTGGCCTTGCGGCAGATGGGCGTGGTCATTGATGAGCCGGATGACGTGACCTTCGTCGTCACAGGCCAGGGCAAGCTGCAATTGCCCCCACAGCCGCTGTTTCTCGGCAATGCCGGGACTGCGATGCGCTTCCTGACGGCGGCGGTGGCCACGGTGCAAGGCACGGTGATACTGGACGGCGACGAGTACATGCAAAAGCGCCCCATCGGCCCCTTGCTGGCGACCCTGAACCAGAACGGTATCGAGGCCGACAGCCCGACAGGTTGCCCTCCGGTGACCGTCCACGGTAGTGGTCAGGTCAAGGCCAAGCGCTTCGAGATCGACGGTGGCCTGTCGAGCCAGTACGTCTCGGCGCTGTTGATGCTGGCGGCATGCGGCGAAGCGCCCATTGAAGTAGCCCTGACCGGCAAGGACATTGGCGCTCGTGGCTACGTTGACCTGACGCTCGATTGCATGCGCGCCTTCGGTGCCCAGATCGAAGTCGTCGACGAAAGTACCTGGCGCGTGGCGCCCACCGGCTATACCGCCAATAACTACCTGATCGAACCCGACGCTTCCGCCGCCACCTACTTGTGGGCCGCCGAAGTCCTCACCGGCGGCGCCATCGACCTGGGCGTTGCCCCACAAGACTTCACCCAGCCCGACGCCATGGCCCAGGCCGTGATCGCGCAGTTCCCACACATGCCGGCCACGGTCATCGGTTCGCAAATGCAGGACGCCATCCCGACCCTCGCCGTGCTGGCCGCGTTCAACAACACGCCGGTGCGCTTCACCGAATTGGCTAACCTGCGGGTCAAGGAATGTGACCGGGTCCAGGCGCTGCACGACGGTCTCAACGAAATTCGTCCCGGCTTGGCGACCATCGAAGGTGATGACTTGCTGGTGGCCAGCGATCCGGCGTTAGCCGGCACCTCGTGCAACGCGTTGATCGACACCCACGCCGACCACCGCATCGCCATGTGCTTTGCCTTGGCGGGACTGAAAGTCGCGGGGATCAAAATTCAGGACCCCGACTGCGTGGGCAAGACCTATCCTGAGTACTGGAAGGCCCTGGGCAGCCTTGGCGTCCAGTTGAGCTACTAAGCCATCAACACGGGTGTGGGGAGGGAGTTTTCATGACGGTTCGCCAACCCTGCCCACCCGGCGCCTGCGATTGCGAGCGTGAGCAATTGCTTGATGCCCCCGACGCAGACCAGCGCATCCTGCACCTGACCCGCCAGGAAGAAAAACGCCTGCTCGAACGCCTTGAGAATCTGCAAAGCCTGCCGGACCTGGAACGCATGCAACAGCTGATGTACCAGCAACTGGGCATCTGCGTGCACGTTGCTCCCGGCCACACTGAAGTGAAAACCATGCGCGGGATTGAGATTGTCATCGACGAGTTGCCGGGGCTGTGCCGCAAGACCCGCAAGTTGATCCCGACGGCAATTCGCAAAGGGCTGGAGAAACAGCCGGAGATTGCGTATCGGTTGCTGGATGCCCATGACTTGTTTCGGGAGGATTAAAACAGGTCCCGTATCTGCGCTAAAGTTCGACAGCTCCCACATTATTTGATCCAGACCGACGAACACCCGCCCCTCCGGTCGGCTATAAGGCTACCAAAAAAAGGGGCAATCACTGATCGCCCCAAACTGGTTACAACGAGAGGTCCATCAAAACCCTACAAACTAATCTGCCCCCGCTCCTCATCCGTCAACCGCGCCCGCGCCTGTTCACTCAAAGGCCCCGCGCCCAACACCTGCACCGGACTGTCCGGGTTATACACCGGCGCCCTGCGCGCATCCTCCTGCCCTCGCGGTACTGGCTCTGTACCAAACCCGAGTACCTCAACCGTCACAATCGAAGCCCTGCCCCCGCGCGCCGCCGCCTGCTGATTACGCGCCGCATCTTCCGCCGCCTGGGACGCCGCCGCACCCGCCGCGCTGGCCGAGCTCATCGCCCCGGCATTCACCGACGCCGACACCGGCACCCCGGACGACTTGCCCTGGGTCTGGATATTCGCCGCGTTCACCACCCGCAACGCCGCAATGTTGATATTGCCCGACACCCGAATCCCCGCCTCCCCCGCATCAACCGTGCCCAACGGCGCAATCAAGTCGATGTCCCCCGCGGGCACTTCCGGGATCGGGTTAAGCGTGGCAATCCCTGCCCCCGTGCTCGGCACCGACGGCGACAAGGTCACATTGCCCCAACCGTCATAGACCCGCTTGGGCGGCGTATACACCACGGTGGTCTTGGACCCCCGGCCGGCGTTGATATCCCCCGCTGCCGACCAGCCCATGATCGAACCGCCAAAAGTGGTCATGATCCGGCTCTGGCCCAGCAGAATGCTGCCCATGGAATACAGCTGGATATCCCCCGCGCCCTGGGTAATAACCCCCGCCGAAGCCGGTGGTGCAGCGCCTTCTATGCCGAAGGTCTGACCGCCGCCAGGGGTGAGCATCTGGATCGAACCACCAAAATTGGTGTGCACGCCGGAGCCGCCAAACAAGGTGATATCGCCCTTGTAGGTGATCGCATTGCCGGCCACGTCCTTGTCCGGGAACAGCGCAGCAATCGCCGCCCGCCCCCGTACATAACTACCCTCGCGCACACCGCCGTCCTGGTTGTATTCACGGCCGGCAGCCTTGAGCTCGGTGAAATACACCTCACGGGCAAACACCCGCTGTTGCTCCGCCGGCAGCGCCGTGTAATAAGCCCGGGCCTGCTCGCTGTCACCTTCAAAACCGAAGCGCTCGGCCAGCCAGGTGACCAGTTCGTTTTCGTAGGTCTTGGCGACCTTGCTGCCCTGGATCGACAGCGCCTCACCCGGCTGCGCCAGGTTGCCCGGGTTGAGGTAGGCCTCCACAAAGCGCCGATAATCCGGGCCGTTGGGGCCGGCGCCGGCTTGCATGACAATGCTCGCGCCAGGGCGGTTATCGCCTGGGGCGACAGGGCCGAGGCTGGTGACACTTACCTCGCCGCCCTTCAGGACGTCGCCGCCAGACATGAGGATATTGCGGCCAGCAGTCAGCTCCAGGGTGCCGGGGCCGGCGACCTGGAAGTTGCTGTAGAGGATGTCGCGCCCGGCAGAGACGATGGATATATCGTTGGGGCTGTTATGGATGAACAGGTTGCCCGTCGACAGGGCGTTTTCGGGGCTGGGAATGGTATTAAACCGACTGCCACTGCTGACAATATCCCGTCCGGCCATCATCCACACCGGCGCACCACCCTCGTACCAGGTCTGCCCCGTATGAAGATACGTTGGGCCAGAGTCAAAGGAGATGATCCGTCCACTGGTGACCCCCACCAGATCCCCGGTAACCGCATAGAAACGTGCAGGGTCGGTTGAGCGGTTCGAGGTTGTCGACGCGCTGGCGGAACCAAAGACGAACAATGGCAATGGATTGCCATTCGCAGGACTACCGTTCGCCGACAGGTTGCTGCCGTCAACGGCGACCTCACCGTTAACCCTGCCGACAAACGCCGGACGCCAAGGGGTCGCCATGACGCTCGGATCGGCCGACGATGGCGTCACGAACATGCCGCCGGCGTAAATCGAGTCGTTAGCCAGGAACTGCAACTGGCCGTGGGCGCCTGGGGCGAGCAACAGAGCAGAACTGTAATCCAGGTCAAACTGCGGTGAGGCAGCGGCTTTGCCGTAGTAAAAACTGCCGCTGGCCGCCGTTGCCCGGACAATCGAGGGATAGACAATCGCCAGGTCTGACGCTATGCCTCCAGTGTTTGGGGTCAAATTGCCTCCCGCTGAAAACAGGTCAATGGCAGTACGTTCGGTCCACAGCGAGAACCAACTGGTGCCAATACCGTGTTCCAAGTTCCCTTGTTCCTTGGAGCCACGTGTGAGTGGCGAACTGTTGAGCAGTTCCACTCGCCCTGGGTCCACCACATCCTGCAAAACAACATCACCCAGTGTCGCCAGGCTAAATGTGGCATCGCCCGGCACCAGCGTCATGCCGCCCACTGCCCGGCCACGGGTGGCCTGCAATGCATCGAACGCCCGGGTTTCGCCAGCACCGTGATCTTCCTTGACGCTGCCATAGTGCAGGTCAATCTGGCCCAGGGCACCGCCAAGCAACTGCGCATTACCACGTAAATTCACCAGCATGCCGTTCTGCCCGCCGACCAAAAGGTCACTGGCCGGGTTCATGGCACCACCGATACGCACGCGCAAATCGCCACCGCCCGTCAACTGCAGACTGCCATCGCTCGCCACTCGGCCAGTACTGCCAACGGCCAGCACCAGGCCTTGACTGCGCGGGTTGGCGAAGGAAAGCATGGCATTACCGGCCATGCGCTGAAGTACCCCTGCGTCACCCGCGACCTGTATGTCCAGATCACCACCACCCAACGTGCCGAAACCGGTAAAGCCGACCAACTGATCCGCACTGGCAGCCTTACTCGCCAGGTCATTGTCGGCCGTGTAGCTACCGAAGTTGATCCACCAGGCTGTCGGTTGGGGTTGGCCGCCGACATTCACATCCGCACTGCCCTGGCGCCACAGCCAATTACCCACACTCGCCGAATCTGTGCCGGCATCCAAAGGGTTAGGCCGAAAAAAGCCGCTATTGAGTGGAGCAACGATGTTCCCCGTCAGGTTGCCACCTACGTTCATCGTCAGGTTGCCGCCTGCCTCCGGGTACCAGGCACGGTACAGGCTGCCAGTGTCACCGTTGACGAACTGTTCGAAGTAGCTGCCAGGGTCATTGAGTACGGTCTTGCCACGCCCCAGAGCCTTGGGCTGGTTATAAGGGTCGCCCTTGTAAGTGGACGTGGAGGACGTGCCCGCCGTATAGACCCCGTACAGCGAATCCATGCTCAGGTTGCCGGCACTGAGCAGCTCAAGGTCACCGGTGCCGGTGCGGATCACACTGAAACGCGTACTTGATGGCACTGCTGCATACTTCGTGACGCTCAGGGAAAGACAGTAACTGGGCAACTGGGCACACAAATCCTCGACCGAATGCATCGTTGGATTATTGAACTCCTTGACCATCGCGTCAGTGATCACCGTCCCCTCTTCGACGCCCAAGTCGTCCACCGCGACTTGGGTCCATACATATTGAGCCTTGATAGCGCAGTACTCCGGAGAACTGAGACAGAAGTCGGCAACCGTGCCTAGGCTTAAGTCGTCAAACATCTTCTGGTCAATCGGCTCACCCTCTTTGATATCGAGCCCCTCCCCATCCGGCCCGAGGTCCAGGATCGCCTGCGCAGTCCACGTTTGAACACCTTCTGGAGGCAGTTGCTTGGCAAACATGCCGTAGTGACTGTCCGCCAGATGCAAGTCACCGCTGCGCGGATGCGCTTGCAGGATGCGGCTGTCCGCCGCCTCGGTGTCAGCCCCTGCCACAAGGCGCAGCGACCATGATTGCGAACCTTCAGCCAGCATCGGCGAAATGGCCCAGAGCCGATTCGGCTTCCCGGCCACTTGCGCACGCAACTGCACCGAGTCCGCACCGGCCAGCAACTTGACATTGGTCCCCGAAGGAATGAGTGCGCCCCGTGGCAGCGGTATATTGCCGTTGAGTGTGACGATATTGTCAGTGGCCCTTGTGGCGGCATCTACGGAGGGCAGCGGCACACCTTTGGGCCAGGTCATGGCCCCAAATTTAGTCCCTTGAGTCAGCAGGCTGCCAGCTTCCAACTGTGAACCGGCCACCAGTGTGTGCGCCTGGCTCAACAACGTACCTGCCGCCAACAACACATTGCCGGAAGCATCCAGCACCGACGCAGCCAATACAGTGCCAGACGGCAGCACCAGGTCTTGGGTCAGGGTCGCGCGCACCGGCAAGCGGGTACCGGCAGCCATGGTCATGCCCTTGATCGGCAGGTCGTAATTGAGCACCGTACCCGCCGGGAACGCAGTGCCGTCCGCCAGGGTTACACCATGACCCGGCACCACAATATCGCCGCCGGTAAAGTCGATACCCGGCAACAGCACCCAGCCTTTGTCATCAACGGTCTCGGGCGGTGGCGCGAAGCCATCGTTGATACTGCCGTAGATATTCAGGTCGCCACCGGCGCGCAAGGTCAAGCTGCCCGACTCACCAGAACCGTAAACATCGTCTGTCTTCTTGATGTGTGGGTTGAGGCTGGCATACCGGAAGCCAGAGAGATCGAGATCGCCCTGCACCACCAGATCACCGTCCGGCGTTTTGCTAACGATTTCCACCCCTGGCCGCAAGTGGAAGGCATCGGCGTAGGTCGCGTTATTCAGGCCAGCGAGTTTGTTTTGCCGCAGATTATTGTTGAGCAGTGCAGCGTCGATAAACTTGACGCTCAAATCATGCTTTTTCTCCAGGTAGTTCTGATCGATTACCTGATATGGCCGACCGCTGGCGGTAGGATCGGTTTTCACCTCGGCATCGTCGTAGCTGATCATGCCGTTGAGGGTGATCGAGCGGGCGCCCTGGATATTTAGTTGGCCATGTGCGTCGATGGCGATGTCATTGCTGGTGCCATCGGGGTTGATCAGCCGTGGCGCGTTCAGCTCCAGGGTGCCGCGATTGCGACCGTCGTTACCCTTCACCACGTCGGTGCCGTGGCGCAGGTCGATGCGTACACCGTCGGCCAAGGTCAACAGGCCGGTGCCGGAGCCGAGGATTACCATCGCCCGGTTGGGTGAGTCGATGATTTTGCCGTAGCTGTCCACCCGCAACTTGCTGCCATGGGCGTCCAGTACCGCACTGCCATCCAGGGTCAGGCCATGTTTGCCCGCCAGGTTGATGCTGCCAACGCGCTCACCACTCGCGTCCACCCTGCCTGTAACCAACAGGCTGCCGTTGTCCACGGACACGTTGATGGTGCCGGCCTTGAGGCCGTTGCCGATGGTCAAGTCGCCCTGTTTGAGCTGGAAGCTGCGCGAGCCAAACACCTGGCCTTCGTTCAGGCGCTGGTTAAGGTCGGCGAACTGTTGGTCCAGGTTGTCGCCGCTGCCCAGGCGTTGGGCCTGGATTTCCACAGTACCGGCCTGATAAGGCATCAAGGTGCCACCGGCATCGTAATAGCCGCTGCTGCCGCCAAGGATCTTGCCTTGCAGGTCGACAATCCCCCCCGCCGCATCTACCGCCATAGCCCGCAGCTTGCCGGCCCGATTGTGTGTGGCCGACAGGTCGATGGTTGACCCCACCGCCTGGAGGATATTGTTGGTGCGACTGTCCAGCAGCACATCGCCGCCCCAGCTGTATTGGGTGACGTCGTTGAACGCGATGGCGCGACCGGCGACGTCGATCAAGGCGTCGCCGGTAAGGATCACGTCGCCACGGGCGCCCAGGCTGACCTTGCCGCTAGGCAGCACCACCGCAGTGGCCAGGCGAATGCTGTCACCTTGCAAGGACAGTTCGGCGCCCAGGCCGTTAACCGTGCCACGCACACCAGCCGAGGCTGCCACGTCAATCGCACCGCCCGCCGTGATGCGGTTCGCCGAGCCGGCTTCACCGGTCATCAGCGGGGTGAGAATATTGAGGTTGCCACCGATGTACTGGAAGCCCTTGACCGGGTCATACCCAGCCTGGCGCTGATACACCGAGAGGCTGCCCTTGTGGTTCGCAGTGATGCGTTCACTGGCGTTGAGGTTGATGTTGGCAAAGCCCAGGGCCAGGCGGTCGAAGGTCTTGGTGGTGCTCTTCTGAGCGAAGGCACCATAGCCAAACTCAATACGCTCGGCGTTGATATCCAGACGCCCTCTACCGATACCGGCACCGCCGGCGATGACCGCTCCGGGTGCTGCCTCGGAGCCCTGCCAGATCAAATGGGCGGTGTGGATAGTGGCCACATCGTTGGCATCACCGGAACCGTAAATCGCCGGGGTGGACAACAGAAAATTGTCCAGGCGCGACTTGCCAGTCTGAGGGTCGTAAGTGTCGAGAGTCGTGGTGCCGTAGAAGTTGAAGGCCTTGCTGGCCGACAGTTGCAGGGTTTCCAGGGTCGGTGCACCGAACTGGGTATCACCACGCAACAAGCGATCGAGCACCTGCTGGTTGAGGGTCAGGCCGGCCGGCAACACGTTGCGTGCTGCGGCATCTGCCAGGCCCGTGGTGCTGCCGACGTTGATATTGCTCAAGGCCAGCGCCAGGTGACGAGTGCCATAGCGCACCTGGTCGCCCAGCTCCAAGGCTGTGTCGGTTGCCGCGACGATGCTGCCCTGCGAATAGAGCGAGGTTTGTCCCGAGCAACTGCCAGTGGCACAGACACCAATCTGAATACCGCCGGTCTTGATATTCCCCGCATTAACGTAGGGCAGCACATTGAGCAGGCCGTTGGACACCGCCAGCATGTTGGGCACGCCTTTGTAGACAAAACCATCACGGGCATCATAGGACGCCGCCCCCTGGCCGATGGTATTGATTGACGCGCCCTGCTCGATCACGAGATCGCCGCTACCGGCTACCAAAATCACCTCCGGCGCCGCCAGGGTCACACCTGCTCGCAGCAGGATCGAACCACCCGGGGCGTTTTCCCCCCGTGCAAATTCGATGGTGTTGCCACCCTGGCCATAAAGCACCATCGATAGGCCACCCACCAGCAGGCGCTTGGCCCCCAGGGCGTTGAGGCTTTGGGCATCCACGGTCAAGCCGGTGAACCCTGGATCAAGCGGTTTACTGGCATCGACGATCTGCATATCGCCAAGTGACCGGTTGATCAGCGCCACCGTACCGCCAAAGCCTCCTAGCGCTGCATCAAAGCGGCCAATGCCCTTGAACGAAAACGTATCGCTGCCGCCCCCGACATTCATCGCCAGCTTGAGGGTCTTGGCATCCATCGGCAGCAAAGGTCGTGGCACACCGAGCTTGGCGGCATCGGCGATGGCGAATTGGGTGTAACCGGTTTCGTTGTACTGGGAATAACGTCGCAAGGTGTCGGCCGACGTCAGGATCACTTGGCTGACCAGGCCGTTCTGGATACCGGTGTTAATAATCGACAAACGCCCTACCGTGGACCATGAGCCGTTACGCATTGGCGTGGCACCAGCGTCACTGCCCAGCCCGGCCAAGCCATTGATCTCAACCCGGAACGCCCCCGGCATCAGCGCATAAGTGGATGGCATCAAGGTATAAGTACCGGCCGGCAGCCCCGAAACCCCGGCACCGATGGTGATCTGCTGACCGACCAGTGGCGCCACCGCACCGCCCTCGGCGGCCACCGGCGCATACCCCGGCTGAGCGCCAGGCACGATGGCGTACACCGGGTTGGTGTTCAGCCCCGGCAGCGCAAACCCGCCATTGGCCCCGAACTGTACCAGCGGGTTGTAGCGCGCATCGGTGGAACCGCCGCGCCCGGAAATAAACCCGGCCCCTAACAGTTCACCACCGCCGGAAAGGTCCAGGACAGCCTCGGGCAATACCGCCACGGACTTGCCGCCCAGGATCACCCCGACCGTCAGGTCGCCGCTGCCAATCACCACCCCACCCTGCCCCACGAAATTCACAGTCTTGCCGTTGTAGCGATAGGTCTGGCCATCCACCGTACCGCCATACGGCAATACCAGGCCTCTGCCACTGACCGAGGTCAGACTGCCGGGTAACAGCTCGACCCTGGTACTGCCCAGGTTGCCGAGTTCGATCACCCCCAAGGGCGCACGCAGCACGCCGCCTTGTTTGATAGTAGCGGCGCCCAGTTGCAGGCGCCCGAACACCGAGTACGGCGCGACACCTGTATCGCTGCCAACTTTCTCAATAGTCAGGGTGCGCGTTGGGTCGAACTCCTTTTTCTGGTTATTGCCGCCCAGAGAGCCTACCAATACCTGAGCGCTGATCCCGCTGCCAGGGTAGATTCGGGCCGCGCGCAAGGTCAGGTCGCCCGCCGATTCCAGTATCGTGCTGAAGCCTTCTGTCACCGCGCCATCGCGACCAGCGAGGAACCGCAGATCACCACGGCTGTTGAGGTGTACCTGATCAAAACCCGAATTGAGTGCGAAAAACACCTCACCGCGAATATCCAGCAAGTCGCTGTCGAGCGTGAACAGGCCTTGGCCTGGTATCGCGGGCTTCTGCGCTGATGACGGCGAAATCAGAAAGTTTTCGTTTCTGAGCGGCGAGAGTATTCCGCTGAGCACTACATGGGGCGCATTAAGGCTAACCTGCGAGGTGTTCGAAGCTCCTAGGGCCAAGTCCATACCACCGGAATACAGTTCCAGGCTTTGTCCCATGTTCAGTGATACATCACCGGCGAATGACAGTGTTCGGCTCAACAAGGCGAGACTGTCGAAACCACCGGCTATCACTTGATCTGCCCCGAGCCGCCCATGACCATAAATCAGCGAGTCGGCAGCTGACTCGGCAGTATCGGGTAAGATATTGGCCCGGTGGACCTGGCTGAGAATCATCTCGCGGGGGGCCAGAACCCGATCGTTGGCATAGGCTCTTTGGTAATACACAGACTCCAGCGCCAGCGCCAGGCGCCCACCCGCGGCTCCCTTGCCACCGGCCTTGGCCACAATGCTGCCGTCCAGGTACAGGCCATTGTTGGAAGCAAAGGCAATACTGCCGCCATTGCTCGCCACCAGCGTGCGTCCCTGCCCCGGAATATCCAACAGCGCCTGAGTGCCGGAAGCATCCAGCCGCGCGCCTTCGCGTACCACTACAAACAAGTCGCTGGCCTTGGCGATGCCGGTGGCCGGGTTGATATCACCGCCGATGGTGATCTGGCCGCCGTTGCGCACTTGACCGTAAAGCCCACCGCGATTGTTCACCGCGGTTACGGAGCGGGCTGCCACATCAATCAATGCCTGCTCGCCGATCCAAATCGAGCGACCGTGGCCGATGGCATCGACCTTTTCGGAGTCAGTCGTACTTATGCCCGCAAGGCTGACGCTACCACCCCAGGCGTTGAGCGTGCCGTTGACGGTCAGTTGGCCGATGCTGCGCAGGTTGATCGCCTGGCCAGGATCGACACTAATCACTGCGCCCTGACCCACTGTCAGGGCGGTGGTCGCCATCTGCGCGGCCGTGGAGTCCTGATACCCGGCGGCCAGGTTCAGGCTGGCACCACGGCGTTGGGTCAGCACACCCTTGGTCGCATCTTCCTGATACAGCTGCGGGGTCCAGCGTTCCAGAGTCGTGGCAGGGTCGCTACCGCTCGGCGTAGTCGCCGCCTGTTCGCCTAAACGGTAGACCGGCATGCTGACGTCGACCTTCGCGCCATCGGCGACGATCAAACCTTCATTGCCCGTGATGTCATAGGCCGAGAAACCCTTGTTGAAGAAGTCACCGGCCAGTTGCAAGGTACCGGCCTGCGGCACGCTGGCGTTATTACCAACCAGCACCTTCTGGGCTTGCAGGGCCAGAGTGCCGCCGCCACTGACGCCATAGCCGCGAATATCACCGCCCAACTCCAGTGCACCGAAGGCGCCCAGGGTCACGCTGCCGCCCTTGCCGCCGCTGACCGTACCGTCCAGGCCGATGGTTGCGCCGGAGGACACACTCACCAGGCTACCGGCCGCCAGTTTCACGTCACCGGTACTGCGCAGCGACACGTTGCCGCCGTTTATATAGGCCACACCGTCGGTGATCGAAGGGTCCAGCGCCAGGTTGTTCCAGCGCCCGGAGGCATCCAGCTTGACCCCATCGGCGACACTGACTCCCGCCAAGCCCGGCAGGATCACATCGGTGACAACGTTGTTGCCATTGAGATAAATCTGACTGAGCACGTTCCCGGCATTGATACTGCCACCGTGGGCAGTCAGGTTGGCGTTGACCTTGACCCCGGGTGCATACAGGGTGATATCGCCACCGTCCGCCACCTTGAGCGCACCGTTGACCTCAATCTGCTGCTTGGCCCCCACCTTGATGGCGCCCAACTGGTAGCCGTTGAGTTGGTCACTGTCGAGCACCAGCTTGCCCTGACGCTCGGCTGGTAACGCAGTACTCAGATCCAGGCCATCGGCAATCTTTTGCGAGTTGCCCTCGATCAGCACCTGGTTCGTGGTCGGGGTCAAGGCGTAACGCAAGGTGCCGGTACTTTTATTGAAGATCGGCGTGTACTGGCCGATGATCAGCTGCGCGCGCTGGGCCATTGCCTTCTGCGACTGCTGATAACCATCGAGGTTGATATTAGGCGCCAGGGTCTGGCGATCACCCTGGAACACGTCGCTGATCAACTGCCCTTCCAGCACCGCATTGGTCGTGCCCACCACCAGTTTGCCGGCATCGCGGCCCACGGTATAACCGGCCTCATAGCGGCGTTGCGAGGCGATCAGCGGATTGTAATAAAGATCGGTGCGGCCCCAACGTGTACTGCTGTCTTCAAAGCCCTTGTAGAACCCGGTGTACAGAATGTCCCCCGGTGCTTTCGACAGTTCATAGAGCCGACCATCAGGGCCCTTGAGCCAGGTTTGCTGGATATAACCGGCCTGCACATCGACGGTACCGCCCGACAGATTGATCTGGGCGCCCTGCTGGGTCACCACGTCCTTGCCGGTAAAGGTCACGGTGCCGCCCTGGGCCATCCACTCGCCCACCGAGTGGCCTTGAGTGCCGAGGTAACCGCCCACTTCCAACAGACCGCCTGCGGTGTACCAACGATCCGTGGCATAGCCGTTGGTGCCCGCGGGGACGAACACCAGCTCCCGCAAGTCGACCCACACATCATTGTTGATCAACTTGCCACTTTCCCGGTTGACCGGCGCGTCGCGCTGCTCGTTGCCCTGGACGTTGATCTTGATGTTGTTGGATTCCATCGACACCTTGACGCCGATAGCACCAGACACATCAATCATCGCGCCATCGCGCACCAGGCTGCGCTGGCTGGCGCTGACTACCACCTGACCGCCGGTGGCCAGGGTAATCGAGCCTTTCTGGAAGTCCACGGTGCTGCCGCTGACGATCTCGATCCGCGACTGGTCGGTGCGATCGGCGACGCTGCTCAGATTATTGAACTGCCCGGTGATCAGGTTGGCCGCATGGCCGTCGAGCTTGATCAGGCCGTTGTCCTTCTGGCTGTTGAGGGCGGTGCTGCCACTGCTGTCCAGCAGAATCGCGCTGGTGCTGCCCTGGCCCAGGGTCACGCTACCGGTGCTGTCGCTGGCCGAGTTGAGCAGATGGATGGTGCCGCGAGTGTCCACCGAGGTACTGGCCAGGACCACGCCGTTCTGCTCTACCTGGTGCCCGGTGAGGGTGATATCGCCGGTGGAGGCCATGATCAAGCCGCTGTTGCTGACCTTGCCCGAAGTACTGCCGGCCTTGAGGCTGGTGGCCACTTCATTGCCACGGGTGGTGGAACGGTCATTGCCCGCCGTGCCGACACCGCGCCGGATATAAAAACTGTCGCCCGCCGCCAGGGTGGCCTGACCCTTGGCCGTAATGATGGTGCCGGCGTTTTCCACTTCCGAGCCCAGCAGCAAGGCGTAGCCGCCGGAGTCGGTGGACGTGGCCGGGGCATGAGTTTGGATCAACGCCCCGCGCTGCACCTCGACCTTGCCCGCCGCATCGGTAAAGGTTGGCTGGGTGCCATTGGCATCGACATAAATTCCGCGCAAGGTGAACTGGTCATCGGTGATGGTGGCCGCAGCCGCCACCAGGTTGCGCACGTTGACCTGGCTGCTGCCGCTGAAGACCACACCGTTACGGTTCATGATCATCACCGTGCCGGCACCCTTGATCTGGCCCTGGATCTCACTGGGGCGAGCGTTAGGGTCATTGACGCGATTGAGCAGTGCCCAGTTGGACTGCTGCTGGAAGTCGACGGTGGTGTTGCGCCCGACGTTGAAGGTCTCCCAGTTGAGGATCGCCTTGTCAGCGGTCTGCTCGATGGCCACCGTGGTCTTGCCGCCGGCCTGGCTCTGGGTCGGGCCCTTGGCATTGATCCAGCCCTGAGTCAGGCTGTTATCGACCTGCAACCCGCCCTTGCCAAGACCATCGGGGATGGTCGAGATTTGCCCCATCGCTGCCTGCCGCCCCGCTGCCTGGGCTGCCTGTTGCGCGGCAATCGCCGCGACGCTGGTGTTGAGGGTGCTCAGGGAGCGCTGCAACTGCTGGTTGACGCGGGCCTGCTGGGACAACGGCGGCGGCATCCCCGGCACCTGCGCCCCGGGACGCGCCGCCGTCGCCGCCTGGGACGCGCCCTTGTCGGCGAACCAGCCGGAACTGAAGGCCGTGGCACCGTGGGCACTGCCCGCCACCAGCAGCAAGGCAATGGCATGGGCCAGGGGCTTGAGGCGCAGGATCGTCTGGCCGTTGCCAGGGCCTTGGGCATTCACGTTAACCGGTGGTTTGCAGCGGACCATCTGGAATCATCCTTCTTTGTTATTGCTCATGGGCGACTGGCGACGCGCGTCACGTATGGGAGTTAGGCGGTTGGCGAGGGGCGGGACTGAACATCTGTCATCGAAAATTCATATAAGGCTGATACTTGACGCAGGGTTTCACGGAGGTCCGTCAATCGACTGTGGGAGTCCTAGATCTTTGAAGGCAAACCCTGGCTACGGAAAATAAAGAGCCTCCCGCAAAAAAATCAGCAACGGCGCAGGCCGTTGCTGATTGGGTGTTGCGGGTCGGAGAAAGCGTGGGTTACAGCGGACGACCGATGGCGTTGCAGGTGTTGGACTTGCCAATGCTCAGGTCGCTGGCAGCAGTGATGAAAGTTTCACGAACTGCATCTTTCCAAACCTTCGGCAGTGGCACGAAGCGGTTGTTGTTGATGGCGGTGTCGTTGTTGACCGCGTTGCCGTAGTGACGTGTGAAGAACGCGCGCACTTGCGAGGTCTGAGTGGCGTCGGCGTAGCACTGGCTGAACACCAGGTTGGTGAAGCCGAGGATCGGATAGCCGCTGTCTGGATAGGCCACTACGCTTGGATCAGTAGTGCTGGTGGTAGCAGCGAACACCGGTACCCAGGCGTTCGGGTTGGCGCGGTTGATTACGGCAGGTACTGCTACTACAGAGATAGCGGTAGAAACGTTACCTGGAGCAGGCGAAACACCGGCAACGGTAGCGACTTTGGTAGCGTCATCAAGGCCAGCCAAGGTAGGCGCAGCGTAATCCGGGCTCATGTAAGTGATTCGGCCTTCGGCGAAGTTCAGCGTGCTCATCACACCTTCGCTGGTGTCTTTATAGGTTTCTGGCGGAGTGGTAGTGCTGCCCGGAATCGGCTGTTGCAGGGGGTTGAGGGCAGTCGTCGGCAGACCGCCGGAGAAGCTGCTGCCGAACGCCTGAGTCACAGCGAAGGTGCCGCCTTCCAGGGATGGTTTGCACTTGGCGTTGAGGAAGCGAGTGAACAGTTCAGTGGTACCGCTGTTCTCTTTGCGATAAACCAGGGTGATTGGTCCGGTACGACCGGCACCGCTGATCTGGCTCCAGTCGGTCCGACGCCCCGAGAACACACCGCACAAATCGTCAACGCTGAGGTTGACCGCATTGGCGCCAGACTTGTTGAAGGCAATGGCAACCGAAGTAGCCACCGAGGGCACCTGAATCAGCGGGCCCCAGGTAGGTTGCTTATTAGTGCCATAGGCGGTCAGTTCAGCAGTTGTCAGCTTGGAATCGCTACCCGCCCAGTGCACGTTTTTGTTGGTAACACCGGCTACGAACTTGCGGTAGTCGTTGGTCAGGAACGCTGCCTTGCCGTTGCCGCTGCCCACACCGATGTAGGGGGCGAAACCGGCAGTCAGTACGCCAGAAGTCTGGTACAGCGGTTGTGGCAAGGTAGCGCCGCCGCCGTTGATGTCAGCCAGTGCAGCCTGGGCCGAGCAGAGGGCCGCGAGGGTCATGGATACCGCGAGAACGTTGCGTTTAAACATGAAGAAGCTCCTTTCATCGTGTTTGTACGTTGGGTAGTGGGTTCTTGCATGACGCCATGGCGCTCGGGTTTCAAGCCTTGATTCAGAGGGCTCTAGGGGTGAGGCCATAGCGAAGAAGTTCGCAGTTTCCGATGACAGATGTAGGAAAAAACCTCGGGAGGAAAGGCTTGATTTTTAAAAAGATTCTCGGGTGTTTTGGCAACAAAACCGGGCTGTTTCAACCCAGGTGACAGCGAGGTTTCAAGAGGGTTTTTCGGCCCTGGGCTGGAGGCAGCGCGGGCCGTGTCGAGGGGTAGGCAGATGACAGAATGAGGAACCCGAGTTTGGGGACTCGGTATCGAGGGCTTGAGGGTGGTAGTGCGGCCGACGCAGCCTCGCTGGGGCTCGACAACGGCTATGTGACCAATTGGTTGATTTCGATGATGGGCAACAGCACCGCCATGACGATCACCAGCACCACCGCGCCCATCACCACGATCATCAGCGGTTCAAGCAAGGCCGTCATGCCCATGGCCCGCCGTTCAATATCCCGCGACAGGGTTTGCGCGGCACGCTCCAGCATCGGCGGCAAGGACCCGGTCTTCTCACCGCTGGCAATCAAGTGGATCAGCACCGGCGGGAACACCTTCTCCACCGCCAGCGCAGTGGCCAGGTTGACGCCTTCGCGAACCTTGGCGGTGGCGTCTGTGACGCACAGACTCAAGCGGTCGTTGGACAGGGTCTGGCGCGCCGCTTCCAACGCCCGCAACAGCGGCACACCGGCGCCACCGAGGATCGCCAGTGTCGAGGCAAACCGTGCGGTGTTGAGCCCCAGCACAAAGCGCCCGATCAGCGGCAGGCGCAGGACGCGACTGTGCCAGTTCAAGCGCGCCACGGGGTTACGCAGGTACAGGCGCCAGCTCCAGAAACCGCCCACCAGACCGACAAAACACAGCCAGCCCCAGGCGCGAATAAAGTCACTGGCATTGAGCATCGCCAGGGTCAGCCCCGGCAGGTCCTGGCGCGCCTGGGAAAACGCGCTGACCACCTGCGGCACCACGTAGCTAAGCAGGAAAATCACGATGCCGATGGACACCAGCCCCACCACGCCCGGATAGATAAATGCAGTGAGAATCTTGCCCCGCAGGTTGTTGCGCTCTTCGATGTAGTCGGCCAGGCGCTCCATGACCTGGGCCAGGTCGCCAGACTCCTCCCCTGCCGCGATCAGCGCACGGTAGATCGACGGAAAGTCCCGGGGCCGCGCCGCCAGCGCATCGGCCAGACGCATACCACTGCGCACATCGGCGCGCACTGCGCTGAGGGTCTGGGCGATGTGCTTGCGCTCGGCCTGCTCCACCGTCGCACTGAGGGCCGCTTCCAACGGCAGGCTCGCACCGAGCAAGCTGGCCAACTGCCGAGTGGCCCAGGCCAGGTCGTTATCCGAGAGCTTGGCGGTGAACAGACTGCTGCCGGCGGCGGCACTCTGGTTGCCCTCGATCTGCACCAGCAAGGCGGTCAGGCCACGGCTGCGCAGGTTGGCAAAGGCCGCGCTCTGACTGTCGGCTTCCAGGTGCCCAGACTCCAGCTTGCCGGTGGCGTCGGCGGCTTCGTATCGGTATCGGTTCATCAGGCGTCCCGGGTTACACGCAGGATTTCTTCGGCCGCAGTGGCGCCGCTGCGCACCCAGCGCTCGCCGTCTTCGCGCATGCTCAACATCCCGGCGCGGCGTGCGGCGGCGCGCAGCTCCTGCTCGCCAGCACCTTGGTGGATCAGGCCGCGCAGGTCATCGTCGATGCAGAATAATTCATGGATGCCAGTACGGCCGCTGTAGCCAATCTGGTTGCAGTGAGCACAACCCACCGGGCGCCATGTGCCGGGTGCCGACGGGTCTTCTTGCTTGCAGTGCTGACACAGCCGCCGCACCAACCGCTGGGCCAGTACGCCGAGCAAGGATGAAGCCAGCAGGAACGGTTCAACGCCCATATCGATCAAGCGATTCACCGCTGACACCGCATCGTTGGTGTGCAGGGTCGCGAGCACCAGGTGCCCGGTCAGCGAGGCCTGCACAGCGATTTGTGCAGTCTCCAGGTCGCGGATCTCACCGATCATGATGATGTCCGGGTCCTGGCGCAGAATCGCCCGCAGGGCCAGGGCGAAGGTCATGTCGATCTTGGCATTGACCTGGATCTGGCTGATGCCTGGCAGGTCGTATTCCACCGGGTCTTCGACGGTGAGGATATTGCTGGTGCTGGCGTCCAGCCGCGCCAGGGCCGCATAGAGGCTGGTGGTCTTACCGCTGCCAGTCGGCCCGGTGACCAGTACGATACCGTGGGGCTGGAGGATCAGCGTGTCGAGGCGAGCCAGCAATTGCGGGGCCATGCCGAGGGTTTCCAGCTGCAGGCGCCCGGCCTGTTTGTCCAGCAAGCGCATCACCACCCGCTCGCCGTGGCCGGTGGGTACGGTGGACACGCGAATATCAATGGGCCGCCCGGCAACGCGCAGGGCGATGCGACCGTCCTGGGGCAAGCGTTTTTCAGCGATGTCGAGTTGGGCCATGATCTTGATACGCGACACCAGCGCGCCGTGCAGCGCCTTGCGTGGCGACACCACATCACGCAGGGTGCCGTCGACGCGGTAACGCACCACGGAATGGCTTTCGTAGGGTTCGATGTGGATGTCGCTGGCTTCGTCGCGAGCGGCCTGGGTCAGCAAGGCGTTGATCATGCGGATCACGGGGGCGCCGTCCTGGGTGTCGAGCAGGTCGGTGATTTCAGGGATGTCTTGCATGAGGCGGTCGAGGTCGACTTCGTTTTCGGCGGCGCCGACCACGGCGGCGGCGCTGCCGGTGTCGGCGTAGGCGCTGGCCAGGAGGCCGTCGAGTTGGTCGTCGCGGACCTGCTCCAGGCGGGTTTGGCCAAACTGGCGGTGGACTTCGCCGATGGACCAGCCGGGGGTTGAGGGGCAGATGGTCAGGGTGGGGCCTTCTTCCCCTGGGTGGAGGAGGATGCGTTGGGATTTGGCCCAGACGTAGGGGAGCAGGCTCATGGCCGCGCGCCCCCCTGAACCGGCACCGCCCGAATCACCGCCCGGGGCCCCTGCCCCTCCTCAGGAATCGCCTTGTGCACCGAAGGCAACTGCGGCGCCTGCACATCCGGCATCGCCCAACTACGCTCCGGCTGCAACCCACCCTGAGCCCTGCGCATAAACTCATAGCGATTGAGCGTAATACTGCGCCCCGCCCCACTGTCGCGAATAATGTAAGGCCGCAAAAACACCATCAAATTGGTCTTCGTCACACTGCGTTTCTCATTACGAAACAACACCCCCAACCCCGGAATATCCGACAACCAAGGCACCGCATCATTACTCTGGCTATAGCCATCCTGCAGCAACCCACCCAGCACCATGATCTGCCCGTCATCGAGCAAAATACTGGTATCAATCGCCCGCTTGTTGGTCACCGTCCCTGCCGCCACCGAAGCCCGCGCATCCACGCTGCTGACCTCCTGGTAAATATCCAGTTTCACCGTGCCGCCCTCGGAAATCTGCGGCCGCACATTGAGCTTGAGCCCCACCTCTTCGCGCTGCACCGTCTGGAACGGATTGTTACTGGTGCCACCACCTCCCGTCACATAACTGCCCGTGACAAACGGAATCGTCTGTCCGACAAAAATGCTCGCCGCCTCGTTATCCAGGGTCAACAGATTGGGCGTCGACAACACGTTGGTGCCGCCCTTGCTCTTCAGCGCCCTGGCCAACACCTTGAGATCCAGCACCTTGCCGATCCCCGGAATATCCACCGTGCCGTCCACCAGCCCGATGTTCAAACCCTTGGGCAATACGTCGATGCTGGTCTTGCTGTCGGGCGTACCGTTAAGCCCACTACCGCCGAGGTTGACCCCGCCAAAACCACCCTTGCCCCCCAGATTCCCGGCCTGCCACTGCACGCCGAACTCACTGGCGTCGTCCTCACCGACTTCGACGATCAGGCTTTCAATCACCACCTGGGCGCGGCGCTGATCAAGCATATCGATGACTTCCCGCAGGTTGCGGTACAGCGGTTCAGGCGCCGAGATCAGCAAGGTGTTGGTGGTGGCGTCCGCCTGGATCGTCACGCCGCCAGCGCTGAAGGCAGTGCTCTGATCGCTGGGCGAATGGCTGGCGCTGCTGGTGGAACCGGCATCCTGGCCGTAACCGGCATTGGCGGATTGAACGCCACTGCCGGTGGGGGTGCCGCTGCTGTTCTGGGTGCTGCCTTGGCCGTTCTGGCCCGAGCCGCCCATGGTGCTCAACTTGGAACGGGCGTTATCGCTGGTGCCGCTCTCACTCTCACCAGTGAGCAAACCGCGCAGGGACTGCGCCAACTTCCCCGCCTGGGCGTTGCGCAGGTACACCACGTGCATATTGCTGGGGTTGCTCTGGGCGTTGTCCAGTTTGTAGATCAGGTTGCGCGCCAGCTCGGTACGCTCGGGGCTACCGGCGCGGATGATGATTGAGTTGGAGCGCGGGTCGCCGATCACGTTGATCTTCTGGGTCTGGTCGCTGCCCTGGGTTTCCAAAAGCTGCGAGACCATCGCCGCAATGTCCACGGCAATGCCGTTTTGCACCGCCACCACGTCAGTGTCGATGGCGCTCGGGGTGTCGATGCCATCGATGATCTGCGCCACCCGCGCCAGGTTTTCTGCGTAGTCGGTGATGACGATGCTGTTGTTGCCGGGGTAGGCGTTGATCGGGTTGTTGGGTGAAACGATCGGCCGCAGCACCGGGATCAGGTTCACCGCGTTTTCGTATTGCAGGCGAAAGGTGCGCGTCTGCATGCCGTTGCCGCCGGGGTTGCTGGCGTTGTAGATCGGCCCGCCCAACAGCTTGGCATCGGCTTCGGGCACCACCTGGGCGACGCCGCCGACGTCCACCACGCTGAAGCCCTGCATGCGCAATGCCGCCAGGAGCATGTCGTAGGCCTGGTGCGCCGGCACCAGGCCTTCGCTGACCAGGGTCAGGTTACCCTTGACCCGAGGGTCCACCAGAAACTGCTGGCCAGTGGCACGGGACAAGGCACGCACCACCGCCTGGATATCGGCGTCGACAAAGTTCAGTTGCACCGGCTGATCGCCCAAGGGGTTGCGGCCTTTGGCAGGCGCGGCCGCATGGCCACGGGCACTGTTGGTCACCGGGTGTTGCACGCGGGGCCGCTGTGCCGGCTCGCGCTGGCGGTCCAGCAGTGCGTCGCCGCTGCGCCGGGTGTCAGCCAGCGGCTGGCCGAGTTCGCTGTCCACCAGTAACGGTGGCGGAGTAGGCGATTGGGTGTTGCTGCACGCACTCAGCGCCAGCAACAACAAGGGCGCGACCTTGCGATAAGGCGCCGAATTGGGGACTGACCACTTCATGAAGCTTCCTTAGCGCCAAGCGCCTGATCCATGCGAACGGTCCCGGACAACGTGCCGGACGGGTTTTCGGTGGCGTCGCCTGCACGTTGCAAGCGCGCCTCGGACACTTCCAGGGAAAATGACCGGATACTGCCCAGCAACCAACCCACCACGGTATCCGCCGGGGCGTCTTGAAAGGTCAGGCGCCAACTGCCGGGGGCAGTGTTTTCCAATTGATAACGGCCCTGGAGCCCAGCGTTGTCGAGGGCCTGGCGCAAGGCCAAATCCAGATCCTGCCCGGCGCCAGGCGCTGGGGCGAGGCCCTGCAACAGCACTTGCAAGGTCTCGGCTTGAGCTCGCAGCCTGGGGGTTTCGGCTTGCCAGTAATCAATCTTCTTCAGCGGCGGCTGAATCAACATCAGCCAGATCAACAGCCCCGAGAGCACCAGAGCGGCCCCGCCGAGCAGGCGTTTTTCCCGCAGGGCCAGGCCGTTCCAGAACACTTCGCTCTGGCTGCGCAGGTGCTGCCAGCGGGCAATCAGGGGATTACTCATCGTCGTCTCCCGTGCCGGTTTCGGGAGTAGTCGGCTCAGCGAGCGGACCCAGGGTCCAGCCATGGTCATCGCGACTGGCAGTGAAACCGGCCTTGGCCAGCACCGCTTGCCAGTCACCTTCGGCGCCAGGGTTGCGGCTGTCGGCGAGCAGGTTCAGGTGCAGACGGCCTTGCTCGAAGACCAGGGAATCGACGCTGGCAACCATGAACGGCATGCTGCTGCCGGCCAGTTGCAACAGGCTGTTAAAACGCTGGCCTGGCTCGCTGCCGCTCTGGCGGGCAGCCAATTGCTGGCGGGCCTGTTGCAACGGGTTGAGGATCACCGGTAGTTCGGGAAAAGCCTGGCGCACCTGCTGACTCATCCGCGCCTTGAGCTGTTGACCCGCGTCCACTTGACGCGCCGCGTACAGGTTCAAGCCCAGGGTCCAGATCGCCACGGCCACCGCCGTAAAACCCAGCGCCCTGCCCCAGCCGGCCGTTCCGTTGGCCCGTTTGAGCCGACCGTGCAAACCCCAGCTCGGGGTTGCGCCGCTCCAGCGTTGCGGCGCGTCTTCACTGATACGGCTCAGGTCGACACCGCTGCCCAGCAGATCATCCAGCGCCTGCTGCCCGAGGGGATGCACCGCGCCCTGCTGCAGGCTGTGGCGCAACAGCAACTGGCCGTCGGCAAACGCCGCTGTCAGTTGTCCCGCAGCCGGTACCGGCAAGGCATAGGGCGCTGGGTACAGGCCGCGGACTTTCAGTTGTACTTGGTTCATTACCTGGCTCAACTGCTCCAGGTGGGCCTTGGGCAACCAGCCCACCTGCACCAGGCCATTGCTCTCCCGTGGGCCGTGGGCGACGTGTATCTGTTCCACCGGGCCGAGTATCAGCGCCTGGGCTGCGCAGGCCACCGCCGCCGCCACCTTGGTGGCTGGCAATTGCGGCAGCTCCAGGCTGGTCAGCAGGCTGTCCCGAGGATGCAGGAAGCACTGGGCCGCCGCCGTTTTATGAGCCTGCCCCAACTGCGCCAGGCTACTCTGGCCCTGGCGACTGACCTGCCCGGCGCGGTCGAGCCAGGCGAACTGCACCGGGCTCTCGGCGCTCAGTTGATCCAGCGGCGGCAAGGCAATACGCAGGCGGCTCATGCGCCCACCCGCGACCAGATTACCTGGGGCTGGCGGTCTTCAGGCCGGAACAGCAGCGCCTCCATCGTCACCCGACGCTGTTCGCGGCGGGCCTGGCCGTGCAGGCGAAACCACTCACTGGTAATCCCCACCTGCACCGTGCCCACCGCCACCTGTGGCATGCGCAGGCGATTGACGAAATCACCACGATTGATAAACCAGCGGCCACCGTCACGCTCGGCCACCAGCGCCTGTGCCCGTGGCAAGCCCAGCCCCGGCACAACCGCGCTGAGCACTTCGGCACTGGCGGTATTGCCGTTGACCCAAGTGTTGCCGGGCAGCACGCTGACATACACCGCCATACGCCGAAGCAGGCGCGGCTCAAGGCCCTCGATGCCCGCCAGATCGTCCAGGCTGCGCAACATCGCACGCTTGGCCGGCCGCAGGTCGCTCACTGCGCCAGGCGAGATGTCACGGCCGCTGTTAAAACCCGTGCTCGATGACGATGCCGCCAACCGTTGATCATAGGAAGCGATCACCCGCTGGCTGATGCGCCGGCTCACCGCGGGGTCGACGCCGATCAACTGGCACAGCCGCTCGAAGCTCTGCAGTTGCGCGGCATCCGGCTGCTGATGGGCCACCAGGTTGCGCAGGTTGAACTTGCCCTGTTCGTCTTCCAGTTGCCCCTCAAAGGCTCCCCCCAACGGCCGCGCCCAGGGCTGGTCGAGTCGAGTCAGCACATCTTTCTGACGCGCCTCCCATAGCAACTGGCGACTGACTTCCAGCCCGCCCTGTAACGCCCACTGACCCTGGATGCGCAGTTGCTCGGCTTCCAGGCTGCGGGTGAAGACAGTTTGTCGGGTCAACATAGCGCCGGCGATCACCGCCACCACGGCGGCGATCAATAAGGCGCTGATAATCGCCATGCCGCACTGCTTCGCCGCTGTGGGCGAATGCCTGTTCATGACGGGACTTATAGCTGCCAGGAGCCGATATCGGCATTGACGCCGTCGCCGTCCGGTTGCCCATCGGCGCCCAGGGAGAAAATATCGACTTCACCGTTGGCACCCGGATTGAGGTAGTTGTAAGGGTGGCCCCACGGGTCGTTGGGCAAGCGCTCAAGATAGGCGCGCCAGTTGCTGTTTTTCGCATCCGCCGGGCGCTCCACCAACACCTTCAGGCCCTGGGTCATGTTCGGATAGGTGCCGTGGTCCAGGCGATAGAGTTTGAGTGCCTGCATCAGCCCACCGATGTCCTGTTTGGCGGCCGTGGCTCGCGCCTGATCCGGGCGATCGAGCACCTTGGGCACTACCATCGCCGCCAGAATCCCGAGGATCACCACCACCACCATGATCTCGATCAGGGTGAAGCCACGCTGGCCGCTAGGGCCTGGCGATGCGGATTTTAAGTGCGCGATATCCATCTCGACATTCCTTGGCTTGAGTGTATTTCGGCCCGCAGTGTTGCAAGAACACATGTCAGTCGTATTGAAAATCCTCGGGAGCTTTGGTCGCCAATCGGTCAACTCCACGGGCTAGTCTGCGGGCCTGTTTCCAGGCTTTGAGTACGCCATGCGCGGCCCTCGCAACGAGCAAGGTTTTACCCTGATTGAAGTGCTGGTGGCGCTGGCGATCATCGCCGTGGCCATGGCGGCCGCCGTGCGCGTGGCCGGGCTGATGACCCAGAGCAATGGCCTGCTGCGGGACAAATCCATGGCCTTGCTGGCCGCCCAGAGTCGCCTGACCGAGTTGCGTCTGGAGGGTCGCTTGAGTCCGGGGCGCAAAACCTTTGAATGCGACCAGGGCCGACTGAAACTGCGTTGCGAGCAAGTCATCAGCACAGGCCCCCATGGGCCGTTGTTCAAGGTCAGCGTGCAGGTGTTGGACGCCGCCCGTGAAGCGCCGCCCCTGGCCCGACTGGAGACTTTATTGGGGCGAGCGCAACGACTCAAGACGCCGGTTACTGTCGAGTGAGGGTCGGCAAGGCCGGCGCGACGGGCAATTTGTCGAGGGCCACGCGGACCTTTTCACCGCCGCGCTCGATCACCACCCCATCGCCTTCGATGGCTGCAAGACGCACACCGGGGCTGAGGCGTTCACCGAGCAGAAAGCTGCGGGGCGGGCCGTCGTTGAGGCTGAGGATCGCCACCGCGCCACGAGCCCCGGCCAGTACCCCAGAGACCTTGACCTGCAACTCAGCCGGGACGTTGGAAAACCATTGCAGGGCCGGGTTGTCACTGTGGGCGGCGAGCACCTGGGGCGGGGCTTGCGGGGTCTGCGACTCGGCGGACGTCAGCAGCAACGGCGTCCAGGTGGCGACCCCGGCCAGCGCCGCCAGCAAGGCCAGTGCCTGGATACCTTGGGCGGGTGAAATGCGATCGACGAATGCCATGGGCGGGACCTCCTGTTTGTCCGTCTCGACAGGCTACAGGGCAATTCTCACGGTTTTATTTCACAGGATCGATTCGACACCAGAGAGCACACCCATGAAACAGCAGGGTTTCACCTTGATAGAACTGATGGTGGTACTGGTGATCATCGGCATCGCCAGCGCGGCCATCAGCCTGAGCATCAAACCGGACCCGCTGCACCTGTTGCGCAAGGACGCCGAACGCTTGAGCCAGGTGTTGCAAGTGGCCCAGGCCGAAGCCCGCGCCGACGGCCGGGCGATCACCTGGCGGGCCGATGCCAAGGGCTTTCACTTCAGCCGCCGCAGCGACGACGGCCTGAGCCTGGAATTATTCGAGCGCGACCCGCAACTGCGCCCGCGCCCCTGGGACAGTTCGCCGATGCAGGTGCGCATCGAACCGAGGCAAACCCTGATGCTCGACGCCGAATGGATCAACCCGCCGTTGCAGGTTGTACTGTCCGATGGGCAACACAGCCTCAGCCTGCAACGTGATGCGGCCGGCTTGCTGCGCGTGGTGAACCAGCCATGAGCAATGACCAGAAAGGTTTTACCCTGATCGAGGTGATGGTGGCGATCATGCTGATGGCAGTGGTCAGCCTGATTGCCTGGCGCGGCCTGGACAGCGTCACCCGTGCCGACGCCCACTTGCAGGCCAGTACCGAACAGACCGAAGTCCTGCTTCGTGCGTTGAACCAGTTGCAACTGGACGTCAGCCTGCGCGCCGGTGTGGAGCTGGCGCCACCGGCGACCGAAGATCAGCCTACGCCACCGGGCACGCTGGCCGCACTGAGCGTGCGCAGCTCCGACAGCAAGGGCTTTCGCCTGGAGGTAATTCGCCGCTCAGCGGTCCCCGGCGACGGGTTGCAACGGGTGCACTGGTGGCTCAAGGGCGACACCTTGTACCGCGCCGCAGCGCCCGCGCGCGATCGGTATCCGTTACCCGCGCCAAAGGACCCGGTGGCGGTGCTTACCCAGGTCAGCGACCTGCAATTACGGGTGTGGGATGCGGACAAGGGGTGGCGGCAATTGAGCGGTAATCGCCAGGAGAATCCGCTAGGGGTCGAGATCAGCCTGGAGCGCCAGACGCCCCAAGGCATTGAGCGCTATCGCCAGGTCTTGGGGCCTTTGAACTGAACGTCAAACACCCCCGCTAACTCAACAACACCACCCCACCCGGCAACTCCGTGCAGGTGGCCCCATAGGCATCGCGAATCAGCAACGCCACGCCCGCCAACTGGTGCAAGCTGAACCGTGCCTGCACCCGGCGCTTGCCCAGCTCGCGGTTGAGCAGCACCAGCATTCCCGGACGATAACGGTTGATCTCGTCGATCACGGTATTGAGGGTGGCGTTGTTGAATACCAAGACCTGTTCGCGCCAGGCGATTACCGCCTGGGTGTCCACCGCCAACGGCTCGCCCAGTCCTGCGGCGTCGTAGGTCAGCTGGCGGCCGCTGTCCAGGCGGACACTGCGCCCGCCCACGGCTACCGTTAGCGACCCCTCGATGCAGGTCACGCAGACGCTGTGGTCGGTATTGCGCACATTAAAACGCGCCTGGGCCGCACTCAGCCAGCCTTTACCTGCCTGGATCTTGAGCGGTTGCGCCGCGTTCGCCAGGACTTCGACCTCCCCCTCCAGCAACTCGATGCCCCCTTCGCGGCGGCTGATGCGGGTCTGGGTGTTGAGTTCCAGGCGGATGCCGTCCCGCAGTTCGATCCGGTGCTGTTCGCCGACCTCGGTGCGGTAGTCCGCCGTCAGTCCGGAAAAACCTCCGGGTATCGTGGCCCGCACCATAAACAACGCGGCCGACGCGGCAATCGCCCCGCCCAGGAACGCCCGGCGCCCGAAGTGCCGGGGTTGCTGCAGTTGCTCGACGGCAGGTACCAGTTGGTGCCACAGCGTCTTGGCCTGCTCGAAAGCCTGGGCATGCTCCGGGCTCTGGGCGCACCACAGGCGCAAGGCATTGGCATCGGCGACGGTGGCCTGGCCCGAGGTCAACAGCACCAGCCAGTCGCGGGCTTCGCTGCGCAGTCGGCTGTCTGGCGTATCCCGGGCAGTGGAGAGGCTAAAAATGTTCAAGCGCGCAGGTACTCACAGATTTATCAGGGACTCAATCATTAAGACGGTTTTCCGGCGCCGGGACCGAACCGCTGGATCACTTTTCTTTCAAGGCGCAAGGCGCAGTGGCCGAGGGCGGCCTTGATTTCCTTTTCGACCATGCGCGTGGAAATACCGAAACGCTGGGAGATTTCCAGGTGCGGCGCCTCCTCCAGGCGCGCGGCGATAAGGATCTTGCGCCGCCGCGCCGGCAGTTCGTAGAGGGCCTTGAGCAAGGACTGGATTTCTTTCTGGCCGCCGACGACACGGGATGGGTCCTGGGCTTCGTCGACGGTTTGCAACAGCTCTTCAACTTCGCTGCCGGTCAACAGCCGGGCATCGGCCTCGCGCCGGTCGGCGGCGATGTTCAGCGCGATGCGGTACAGGTAGGCATTGGGTTGCAGCAGGTTCGGCGGCACTTCCATGCGGTCGACCCGCAGGTAGGTTTCATGCAGGACATCGTTGGCCAGGTCCTCCGAGCCCAGCCGTTTGCGCAAGCGCACCTTGAAGTCCTCGTAGGACGCCAGGAACAAACTGACCATCGGACTGTGTCCGGTATTTTTCATGCCCCCCGAGCTCCTTCCCGTGCTGTGCATTCCATGCGTTTTCCTGTGGTGTCGGGCATTAACAGTAAGGTCACCGGCAAGCGCAACGAACTGGGCGCCGGACGTTCCACCCGGGTGCTGGCCAGGCTTTGTACCAGCGCTTCATCGCGCTGTTCATCGCCGGTGGAACTGACCAGGCGGCTGTGCTCGATCAGCCCCTCCCGATTGACCCAGAGCTGCACCAGTGCGCGAAAACTGCCGGGGCGGGTCAGCGGTGAACGGCACAGGCTGGCTTCAATCGCCTGCTGCAAGGCTGTCGCGTAACTGCTGTTGATCCGCGCCACGCCCCGCTCCTTGGCCCCGCGAGCCGTGGGCAGTTGGCTGACTTCGGGCACTTGCAGGGTGAATGCATCGCTGCGTGCGTAACGCGCCATCAAGCCACTCCCTGTCAGCAGTAGGCTCAGGGCCTGCTGCGCGCTGTAACGACCGCGTACTCCAATCGAACGCCGCCCGCGGGTCAGTTCACGGTCCACCAGCACCGCCATTCCAGTTGAGCGACTGAAAGCTTCCAGTGCCTGGGCCAGGTTCTGTGCCGGCAGATCCAAAACCAGCAACGGCGACGAATCAGCCCGCACCGGGTTCGACAACATCAAGCCCAACAGCAAAGCCAGGCAACAGTACGCGTGCCTCCAGGCCCACCGTTCGCCATCTGCTCTGCATCGCTGCACGGCTGACGTATCCTGCGAAAACCGTCATCCTGAGGCCAGTTTATGAACCTGATGTTACGGTGATGGCAAAAAAAACATCACGGCTTCGCAGCAAGCGCTGGGCTAGACTTTGCAACCACAGTGGCCCGCTTTTTCGGGCCAGGCAGGAGGCACTGATGAAACTGTTCCTGATGCTGCTGTTGTTCGCGGGTTTGCCATCGACGGTGCTGGGTGGGGAAGCTGCAAGTGGTTGCGTCGACGTGAATATTGACGGCTATAAAGCGCCTGACTATGGGTGTCTGAGCCAGCAGATGGGCAACAACCCGGACGCGGCCAAGGCGGCGCAGAAGAACCTTGAGGCGCAGAAAAAGTCCATAGACAAGCGGGCTCCGAACCAGATCGGGTTGTCTACGCCGGCGGCTACCCGTGTGCGGATGGGGAATACGTTTGGGAGTTCGGTGAAGCCGCAGCGGCCTTGATGGGGGAGCGTGAGTGGTGAAAAGCAAGAGCGGATCTACTGCCCACTGACTGTAGGAGCGAGCTTGCTCGCGATGGTCGTTAACGATGACGCTGGCTTCCTGAATCACCGCGGTGCCCTCAGGTTTTTCGCGAGCAAGCACTAGGCGTCCCCCTCGCTCCCACAGAAAAGCGGATTGGCGCTGGCTTTTGATCTGGTTTTTGATTTGCCTGCCCCATCAACCGGAGCAAGGGCCGATCCGTGGAGTAAGCGTTTGTTGGTTACTTTCTTAGGCGTTCCAGCCGAAAAATATCGTGCCCTGGGCCCGATTGAATGTGGCGCACCTGAATGACCCGGTATTCTGCAAAATCATCCGAGAGATGAGGTGATAAGACGCAGCGGGTAGGAATGTTCCCTGGCTTTTGTCAGAATGCACAATATAGAACCATTCGCATTCGCAGGAAGTTCCCATGCTGCTCCCCCACTCGCCTCCCGCTCACGGCCGAATCCTGGCCGTTGAGGATGACCCGGTGCTCGCCGCTCACCTTGGCAATCACCTTAGCCAGCGGGGTTTCGAGGTCACGTTGCGCCATGACGGTGGCGAGATCGTCGACCTGGTGCGCAACCAGGATTTCGACCTGATTCTGATGGACATCATGCTGCCCGGCAGCAGCGGCCTTGAGGTGTTGGCCCAACTGCGTCGCCATCAACGGGTGCCGGTGATCCTGATGTCGGCCCTGGGCGCCGAACAGGATCGCATCACCGGCTTCAGCCAGGGTGCGGATGACTACCTGCCCAAGCCATTCAGCATGCTGGAGATGGATGTGCGCATCGACGCCATCCTGCGCCGGGTGGCCTATGAGCATGAGGTGCCAGGCGGGGTGCGCCACGACCCGCAGTTGCTGTTTGACGAACAGCGCGCCGATGTCAGCCAGGACGGCCAATGGGCCGACTTGACCACCACCGAATACCGGGTGCTGGAGACCCTGGTGGCTCACGTCGACGAAGTGCTGAGCAAGGCCTTCCTCTATCAGCAGGTGATGCACCGCGCTTACTCCCAACATGATCGCAGCCTGGACATGCATGTCAGCCGCATTCGGCGCAAGTTGCAGGCCATCGGCTATACCGCCGGGCGTGTGGAAACGGTCAGGAGTACGGGCTATATGCTGACGCGGCTGGCGGCATGAAGCTGCCCAACCGGCACTCATTGCTGTGGAAGTTGACCGGGGTGCTGGCGGTGCTGTGCCTGTTGGTGGTCACCTTGCAGGTCGATCTGAGCAAGCGCCTCTACGAGGCCACCGCACACTTGCCGGGGCCCACCCAGCAGATCCTCAATGACTATGCACGCCAGGCCGAAACTGCCTGGCGTGAGCGCGGCGCGGCGGGTGTCGATGATTTTTTGCAAGATCTACGCGAGCGCGAGCAGGTCTGGGCGGTGGTGGTTGATGGGAGTCAGAACTCGCTGTCTTCGCGGCCATTGAGGGGCCGCGAGCGGCGCAAGCTGGATTTCGTGCGCGACGTCGGCTGGTCGGTGGGACGCCCCGGTGGCCGGCCGACGTTCGTCATGCCGTTCAGCGACGACCAATCCCGGCTGGTGATGGAGCTGCCACTGCGCCTTGATCCGCGCAAGAACCATGACCTGTGGAATGTCGTGCTGCAGCACGGGCTGCCGGCCTCCCTGGCGCTGTTGTTCGGCGCGCTACTGTACCGGGTGCTGATTGCGCCCATGGTGATTCTGCGGCGTCAGGCTAACGCCTTGAGCGCTGGCGATCTGGCCGCGCGGGTCGGCCCTCCAGTGACGCATCGACGCGATGAGCTGGGTGAACTGGGCCGGGCCTTCGACCATATGGCCGAACGCCTGGAAAGTACGGTAGTACTACAGCGACGCTTGCTGCAGGACTTGTCCCACGAGCTGCGCACACCCTTGAGCCGGCTACGGGTGGCCGGTGAGCGCGAGCCGGATTCGGTCGCCATGCGCCAGCGCCTGGACCGCGAAGTGCAAGGCATGGAGCGGCTGATCGGCAACACCCTGGAGCTGGTCTGGCTGGACACCGAGCGCCCGCTGATGCCCCTGGAAGCAGTGGAGATGGAACAGCTCTGGGAAGTGCTGCGCGAGGACGCCTGCTTCGAAAGCGGCTGGCCCAGCGAACGCCTGCCCTGCCAACTGCCGCAAGATTGCTGTGTGCTGGGCAACCTCAACGGCCTGGCCCAGGCCCTGGAAAATATCTTGCGCAACGCGATCCGTCATTCACCCGAAGACGGTGCAGTACGCTTGCGCGGTGCCCTGGATGGTGATTATTGGCACCTGCAGATTGAAGACCAAGGTTCCGGCGTCGATCCGCAGAAGCTCGAACAGATCTTCCAGCCCTTCACTCGTCTTAACGCCGCGCGACCGGGAGGCGATGGTTTTGGCCTGGGCCTGTCGATTGCCCGCAGCATCGTGCAGTTGCAAGGCGGTGAACTGTGGGCAGAAAACGCCGCGCCCGGCCTGCGCCTGCATCTGCGGCTGAAAGTGTATAAATTGTAAATTACATTTACTCTTATTTGAGAATCACTAGCATTCGCGCCAATCCATGGAGGTCATGGGTGAGCCGATACGCACCGCAGGTCCGACGACGCTCACGCTCTCCTCTGTTTCACACTGCAACAGGAGTGTTGTCAATGCACCCGCGATTCAAGCTCAGTCACCTTGTCCTGGCCCTGATGGCCTGTTCGCCAGCCACGCTTTTGGCCGAAACGGCCGAGGGCAATCGGGAGGCGGGAAAAGACGCGCTGCAACTGGGTGAAACCCATGTCGTGGCCACGGCTGAAGAAGAGTTGAAACAGGCCTCCGGCGTGTCGCTGATCACTGCCGAAGACATCAAGAAGCGGCCTCCGGTCAATGACCTCTCCGAGATCGTGCGCAAGATGCCCGGCGTCAACCTGACCGGCAACAGCGCCAGCGGCACCCGTGGTAACAATCGCCAGATCGACCTGCGCGGCATGGGCCCGGAGAACACCCTGATCCTGATCGACGGCAAACCCGTGACCTCTCGCAACGCCGTGCGCTACACCCGCTCCGGTGAGCGTGACACCCGTGGCGACAGCAACTGGGTGCCGGCCAATGAAGTCGAGCGCATCGAAGTGCTGCGCGGCCCGGCGGCGGCCCGCTACGGCTCTGGCTCAATGGGCGGCGTGGTCAACATCATCACCAAGCGCCCTACCGACAAGTTGAGCGGTTCGCTGTCGGCCTTCACCAGCCTGCCCGAAGACGACGCCGAAGGCATGACCAAGCGCACCACCTTCAGCCTCTCCGGCCCGCTGACCGATGCCCTGACCTTTCGCGTCTACGGCAACCTGAACAAGACCGATGCCGACGACGCTGACATCAACGCAGGCAACACCGACACCGCCAACGGCGCCTCCCTGGCCGCGGGCCGCGAAGGTGTGCGCAACAAGGATCTCAATGGCCTGTTGAGCTGGGCACTGGATGATCGGCAGACCGTCGACCTGGAAGCCGGCTTCAGCCGCCAGGGCAACATCTACACCGGCGACGTCGGCACCGGCGGCACCGATTCCCTGGTACCGGGCAGCACCATCAACGGCTGGCTGGGTCGCGAAACCAACACCATGTACCGCCAGACCTTCTCCGCCACCCACCGCGGCGACTGGTCGTTCGGTAGCTCCAAGCTCTTGGCCCAGTACGAGAAAACCCGCAACAACCGTTTGCTGGAAGGCAATGCCGGCTCGGCAGACGGCGATATCAGCGCCAATGCCAGCAAGACCACCAGCACCTATGACAGCTACCTGGTCCAGGGCCAGCTGGACATCCCGCTGCAAGTGCTACTGCCGCAGATGCTGACGGTGGGCGCCGAATGGAACCGCCAGACCCTCGACGACCCGAGCACCATGAACCGCGCCATTGGCACCACCCTGCCCAACTCGGCAGCTGGCGCCCGCCCCACCGACATGGACACGACCATCATGGCGCTGTTTGCCGAGGACAACATCGAGTTGACCCCGGACTGGTTTCTCACGCCCGGCCTGCGCCTGGACCATCAGGATCAGTTCGGCGCCAACTGGAGCCCAAGCCTTAATACCTCCTACAAGCTGACCGAAGACATCACCCTCAAGGGCGGTATCGCCAGGGCGTTCAAGGCGCCGAACCTGTACCAGTCCAACCCAAATTACCTGTACTACAGCAGGGGCAACGGCTGCGCGCCGAGCCTCAATGCCAATGGCTGCTACGTGCTGGGTAACGAGAACCTCGACCCCGAGATCAGCATCAACAAGGAACTGGGCATCGCCTTTGCCCGTGATGGCTGGACTGCAGGCGCGACGTATTTTCGCAATGATTATGAAAGCAAGATTGTCTCCTCCAATGACTTGATCAGCAAAACCGTGAACAACGAAGCCGTATTGCAGTGGGATAACGCCAAGGACGCGGTGGTCAAGGGCTGGGAAGGCAACCTCGGTATCCCGCTGCTGGGCACCCACGGCGAGACGCTGAGCTGGAACACCAACTTCACTTACATGCAGGAAAACAAGGACGGCGACGGCAACCCGCTGTCAGTGGTGCCCAAGTACACGGTCAACAGCATGCTCGACTGGCAGGTCAACGAGGCCCTGGCCGTGAGCCTGACCGGCACCTGGTACGGCAAACAGGAGCCACGGGTACTGAACCCGACTCGCGACGCGCCGATCACTGCAGCCAATGAGCAAAAGACCCTCGACCCGTACCATATCTGGGGCGTGGGCGGCACTTATGCGGTGAACAAGAACCTGTCGCTGGGAGCCGGTATCAACAACCTGTTCGACAAGCGCGTGTACCGCGAAGGCGCCGGCACCAGCGCCGGGGCAAGCACTTACAACGAGCCGGGACGGTCGTTCTACGCGTCGATCACCACCTCGTTCTGATTGAGCCAAGGCCCTGAGGCCTGTTGTGGCAAGGGGGCTTGCCACAACAGGCCTCAGCCGACCGGCATTGCCTTCAGGCCACTGATGAGTCCCCCATGAAAACAAGATCCCTTGCCTGGCCGATAATCTCCCGTATCGCCGCCGCACTGCTTGGCGGCTACCTGTTCACCTACGCCTTCACCGCTGCCCTGGCGCGTTTGCTGCCAATGGACAAGGTCGATGCAATGGTGACTGCCAGCCTGCTCTCCTTCCTCATCTATACCCTGGCGATTACCTGGGTCTTCGCGTGCCGCAACACTCGACGCGCGTGGGCGGGCATGGCATTGGCGCTGCCCCTGGCGGCCATCGGCTTTTGGCCACAATGGCTGGAGGCCCTGGGATGAAACACAAGACCCTGACCCAGGCGATGGCCTGGCTGCACACCTGGAGCGGCCTGGTCTTTGGCTGGCTGCTGTTTGCGATTTTCCTCACCGGCACCTTGGCGATGTTCGACAAGGAAATCGATGGCTGGATGCGCCCGGAGATACCGGCCGCCACCCTCGATCAAAGCGCCACCGCACAACGTGCCCTCGACTATTTGCAGGCCCATCACCCGCAAGCCCGCACCTGGAACATCGGCTTGCCCGGCGAGCGCTCAGACAATCTTACGGTGTCCGCCGGGGAGCAACGCCGTGGCGGTGGTACTCCACTCGACCCGAACACGGGCGAGGCGCTGCAGGTACGCGAAACCGCAGGCGGCGGCTTCTTCTTTCGCTTCCACTTCACCCTCAACCTGCCGCGCAACCTCGGCATCTGGGTCGTCGGCCTGGCGGCCATGGTGATGCTGGTGGCGCTGCTCAGCGGTATCGTCATTCACAAGAAATTCTTCAAGGAGTTCTTCACCTTCCGTCCCGCCAAGGGCCAGCGCTCCTGGCTCGACGCCCACAACGCGACGGCCGTGCTGGTGCTGCCGTTTCACCTGATGATCACCTACACCGGGCTGGTGATTTTCTACCTGATTTATATGCCGGCAGCGGTGGACGCATTGTTCCACGGTGACCGCGAAAGCGTCGGCCGGGCGATCCGTGGCACGCCTGCCGAGCAACCGGTTCGGGGCGAGCGGCCACATCGCGGCGAGCCGAGCCAACCGGCTGCACTGACGGCATTGGGGCCGCTGCTGGCCGAGGCTGAACGGGTGATGGGGCCCGTCGCCGGGCTGTCGATCCAAAACCCTGGCCGCAGTGACGCGCGCATCGAAGCCCGCCCGGTGCTGGGCAATCGCATCGAACTGACCAAGGGCCAGAGCATGCTGTTCGATGGCGTCAGCGGCAAAGTCCTGCGTCACCCCCCTGTGAGTCGACCGAGCCTGCTGACGCAGAAGGTCATGGCCGGCCTGCACTTCGCCCAGTTCGGCGGCTACCCGATGCGCTGGTTGTACTTCGTTTGCGGCCTGGCCAGTTGCGCGATGCTTGCCACTGGCGTGGTGCTGTTCACCGTCAAGCGCCGCCGTCGCCACGACAGCGAAGGTGCCATCGGCGCCCTGCTGTACCACAGCGCCGAACGCCTCAACATCGCCGTGGTAGCTGGGCTGATGGTGGCCTGCGCCGCCCTTCTTTGGGCCAACCGCTTGCTGCCAGCGGAACTGGCCCAGCGTGGCGGCTGGGAGGTGCGGGTGTTCTTCCTGGTCTGGTTGCTGAGCCTGGGCCACGCCATCGTGCGCCCGTGGCGAGCTGCCTGGCGTGAACAACTGGGGCTGGCCGCGCTGCTGTGCATCGGCCTGCCGGCGCTGAACCTGCTGGGTGTCAGCCGCGGTGATTATTTCTACCTGCACCTCACAACGGTAGGCCTCGGCGTACTGCTGGCATGGCCCTGCTGGAAACTCTCGCGACCGCCCAAGCAAGCTGCACCCCGCCGCGCCGCCAAACTTGCCGCTTTGGAGGTCAACTGAAATGGCGCTGATTGCTGCGTTACTGCTGGCCTACAGTGGAATGCTCGGCCTGTGCCTGGGGCTCGAGCGGCATTACAAGCAGGTCTGGCACCGACCGCCCTCACGCGCTGGCCGGCACACGCTGCGAGTCATGGGCTGGCTGATGCTGGTGGCCAGTTTCGCCGTCAGCGTGCAGGTCTGGGGCTGGGCCATGGGACCGGTGGGCTGGTTCGGGCTGATCTCCATGGCGGCACTGACGCTGGCCCTGCTGTTGCCCTATGTTCAACGTTCGCAGAAAAAGCCATTGTAATGCCATGAACGCCGATGTTATGTTTCTAACACAATGGATAAGCATGAAACACAAATAACATCGGCGCCCGCCTTGAGAACGTCATGGATAAAAATAGCTTCCAACTGACGCTGGAACAACAGTTCCCCACGCTGACGCCCACCGGCAAGCGTATCGCCACCTATTTGCTGGGCAACCTGCAACAGCTGCCGTTCGAGACCGCCGACAGCATCGCCCAACAAGCCGGCACCACCGGCATTTCGGTGGGCCGCTTCTTGCGTACCCTTGGCTATCGCAACCTCGATGACGTCAAGCAAGGGCTGCGGGGCGATGACCAACCCTCCTGGCTGATCACCGACCGGCTCAGCGCCTTTCGCAATGAAAATGACCAGGAAGACGCCCTCGACCGCTCTCTGAACCGCGAAACCGAAGCCATCCAGCACGTCTATGGCCTGGCCCGCAGCAAGACCTTCGCCGATATCGTGCGGCACATCGTCGAAGCCGATGCCGTGTTCATCCTCGGCATCCAGTCCACTCGCGGCATCCTCAACGCCTTCCACAGCCACCTGGAATATATCCGGCCCAAGGTCTATTACGTCGACGGCCTATCGGGGATCTACGCCGAGACCCTGAACTCGGGTTTCGAAAAGCCCTACGCGATTATTTCCGACTTTCGCGCCTACTCCAGCGTCACCCCGACCTTTTGCGAAGCCGCGAACGCCCACGATCTGCCGCTGGCGCTGATCACCGACCTGCAATGCCCTTGGGCCCGAGACTACGACCTGGACCTGCTGCAACTGAAAACCGATGTCGGCCAGTTCTGGGATTCCCTGGCCCCCCTGGCCTGCCTGTTCAACCTCATAGTGTCCGCCGTCGCCGAGCAGTACGGCGATCGCCTGGACGCCCGCCTAGCGAAAAACCGTGCCCTGCAACAGGCGTTCGGCCAGTTCGAATTTTGAGAGGATGTGCTTGAGTGAACAACCACCCATTGATAGAGATCGACCCTCAGGCGTACGGGGTGCAAATCGACATGATCTACGCCAGTGCCGACAACCTGACAGGCACCGTGATCTATCGCAATAACCGCTGCCTGCTGCACAGCGAAGCCGCCGCCTGCCTGCACAAGGCCAGCCGCGCCGCACGCCAGGCAGGGCTGACCTTGCGCCTCTACGACGCCTATCGCCCCGTGTATGCCCAGCAATTGCTGTGGCAGGCGCTGCCCAACCCGGACTATGTGCGCGACCCGCACCTGGGCTCCCACCACACCCGTGGCGTGGCCGTCGACCTGACGCTGATCGATGAGCACGGCGAGCCGCTGGACATGGGCACGGCCTTCGACGCCATGGAAGCCAAGTCCCACCCGTTCTACGCCGACCTGCCGCCGCAGGTGCAACGCAATCGCCTGCTGTTGTTGGGCATCATGCTCAGCGCCGGCTTCCAGAGCATCGACACCGAATGGTGGCACTACGAACTGCCCGGTGCCGAGCAGTACCCATTGATCGAGGAGCCCCGCTGATCCTTCACCACCACACCCATAACAATAAGCTGCACGTTTTAGATCCAACTGCCCGGTTATAGATTTAATAAAAAACTGACGACCTTCCCTTCATATAATGATCAAGGAAACCGGCATGACCCTTAAAACCGTGAACACCCTCGCGCTGTCCCTGCTCTGCGCCGCCCTTAGCCTCGGCGCCTGGCAATCGGCAAGTGCCGCCGCGCCCAAGGACACCCTGATGATCGGCAAGGCTGCCGACCCGCAGACCCTCGACCCCGCCGTAACCATCGACAATAACGATTGGGCGGTGACCTACCCGGCCTATCAGAAACTGGTGGCCTACAAGGTCGAGAACGGCAAGGGCAGCACCGACGTCCAGGGCGACCTGGCCGACAGCTGGAGTATTTCGGCCGACAGCCTGGTCTGGGACTTCAAGCTCAAACCCGGCAACAAGTTCGACGACGGCGCCACCGTGGACGCCAATGCGGTGAAGTTCTCCTTCGACCGTATGATGAAGCTCAAGCAAGGCCCGTCCGGCGCCTTCCCGGATGACATGACGGTGAGCGTGGTCGACCCGCTGACCGTGCGTTTCACCCTGACCAAACCCTACGCGCCGTTCCTGTTCACCCTCGCCCACAACGGCGCCGGGATCATCAACCCGGACGTGGTGAACAAGGGCGAAGACGTCAACGCCTACCTCTCCACCCACACGGCAGGCTCCGGCGCGTTTCGCCTGAGCAACTGGCAGAAAGGCCAGTCCCTGACCCTGGAGCCCAACACCTACTACGCAGGCCCCAAGCCGAGCCTGAACAAGGTGGTGATCAAGATCATCAGCGAAGCTTCCGTACGCCGTCTGCAACTGGAACGCGGCGACCTGGACATCATCGAAGACATGCCCGAAGACCAGCTCACCACCCTGGCCAGCAAGTCCGGAATCGTGGTCGAGAAGTTCCCGTCGCTGCGGGTGACGTACCTGTACCTGAACAACAAAAAGGCCCCGCTGGATAACCAGAACGCCCGCCAGGCCATCATCGACGCTATCGACTATCAAGGCATTGTCGACGGCATCCTCAAGGGCCAGGCCAAGTTGATGAATGGGCCGATTCCCGATGGCATGTGGGCGCATGACTCCAGCCTGACGATGATGAAACAGGACCTGGACGCCGCTGGCGCCAACCTCAAGAAAGTCCCGCAAAAAATCAGCAACCTGAACTTTGTCTACTCGGACAAGGACGCCAACTGGGAATCCATCGGCCTGACCCTGCAAGCTGGCCTGGCGCCGCTGGGTATCAACCTGAAGATGGAAAAACTGGCCAACGCCACGATGCGCGAACGCCTGGGCAAGGGTGATTTCGACGTGGCCATCGGTTCCTGGAGCCCGGACTTCGCCGACCCCTACATGTTCATGAACTTCTGGTTCGACTCCAACCTGCAAGGCCTGGCAGGCAACCGCTCGTTCTACAGCAACCCGCAAGTGGACACGCTGATCCGCGATGCCGCCGCCAACAACGACACCGCCAAGCGCATCGAACTGTACCAGCAGGCGCAGAAGATCGTGCTCAAGGACAGCGTCTACGCCTACCTGTACCAGAAGAACTACAGCCTGCCGATGCGTGATTCGGTGAAGGGCTACGTGTTCCATCCGATGCTGGAACAGGTGTTCAACGTGGCGGAGATCAGCAAGTAGTCGCCACCTGATCGCAACCCCATGTAGGAGTGAGCTTGCTCGCGATGGTCGCTAACGATAATGCTGGCATCCTGAATGAACGCGGCGCCTTCAAGTCCATCGCGAGCAAGCTCGCTCCTACAGTTGAACGTCGTTCGTCCTGTGTTACCGAGGAGCCCTCATGGCCTTCCTGAATATGTTGCGCAAACGCCTGTTCGGCCTGTTATTGGTCGTGGTCGGGGTTTCGCTGATTACCTTTTGCATCTCCCATCTGATCCCGGGTGACCCGGCACGGCTGATTGCCGGTGACCGGGCCAGCGACGCCATCGTCGAGAACATCCGTCACCAACTGGGCCTCGACCTGCCGTTGTACCAGCAGTACGGCCGTTATATGAGCGACCTGCTCCACGGCGATCTCGGCACCTCGATCCGCACCAGTCGCCCGGTGCTGGAAGATCTGCAAGCGTTCTTCCCCGCCACCCTGGAACTGGCCATCGCCGCGCTGCTGCTGTCGGTGCTGGTGGGGGTGCCACTGGGGGTATTGTCGGCGGTCTATCACAACCGGGCCATCGACCAGATCGCCCGCACCCTGGCGGTCACCGGCATTTCCACCCCGGCGTTCTGGCTTGGCCTGGGCTTGATCGTGTTGTTCTACGGGCAACTCGGCTGGCTGCCCGGCAGCGGTCGGCTGGACGAAGGCCTGGAGCCACCGCGCACCATTACCGGGTTCTATCTGGTGGACTCGTTGCTGGCCGGTGACATCCCGCTGTTCCTCAATGCCCTGCAACACCTGATCCTGCCGGCGATCACTTTGGGCTTCGTCAACCTGGGCGTGGTGGCCCGGCAGATTCGTTCGGCGATGCTCGACCAATTGGGCGAGGACTACATCCGCACCGCCCGTGCCTATGGCCTGTCGCGCTGGGCGGTAATCCTGCGCCACGCCCTGCCCAACGCGCTGATCCCTTCGGTCACTGTGCTCGGCCTGACCCTCGGCGACTTGCTCTACGGCGCGGTGCTCACCGAAACCGTGTTCGCCTGGCCGGGCATGGGGGCTTATGTGGTCAAGTCGATCCAGTCCCTGGATTTCCCGGCGGTGATGGGTTTCGCGATCCTGGTGTCGTTTATTTATGTGTTGCTCAACATGGCGATAGACCTGCTGTACCGGGTCATCGATCCACGTATCGGCGAGGTGAACTGAGATGACTGCTCCGCTGACAATGCCTTTGCCAGTGCCCTTGGCCCAGCGCCCGACCTTGCGCGCGCGCCTGGCCTACCTGGGTTATCAGGTGCGACGCAGCCCGCTGACCATCGCCGGCCTGACCATCACCTTGGTGGTGCTGATTTGCATGGCCTTCGCCCCGTGGCTGGCCAGCCATGACCCCAATGCGCTGAACCTGGCCCAACGCCTGGCACCACCGTCGGCCGCTCATTGGTTCGGCACTGATGAAGTGGGCCGTGATCTGTTCAGCCGGGTGCTGTACGGCAGTCGCCAATCGGTGGGCGTCGGCCTGTTCGTGGCGTTTGCTTCGTGCCTGGCTGGCGGCGTGCTGGGCTGCCTGTCGGGGATCATCGGCGGGCGTTTTGACGGTTTGATCATGCGGTTGATGGACATCATGCTCTCGGTGCCATCGCTGGTGCTGATCATGGCCCTGGCCGCCGCGCTGGGCCCCAGCCTGTTCAACGCGATGCTGGCGATTACCGTGGTGCGTATTCCGTTCTATGTGCGCCTGGCCCGCGGGCAAGCCCTGACCATCCGCCAAATGGGCTACGTCAAGGCGTCCCAGACCTTTGGCGCCGGGCGCTGGCATATCGTCTCCTGGCACGTGGGCCGCAATGCCATGCCCCCCCTGCTGGTGCAACTGAGCCTGGACATCGGCAGCGCGATCCTCATGGCCTCGGCCCTGGGTTTTATCGGCCTGGGGGCGCAACAGCCCACTGCCGAATGGGGCGCGATGGTCGCCACCGGGCGCAATTTCATTCTCGACAACTGGTGGTACTCGACCTTTCCGGGGCTGGCGATCCTGATCACCGCCACCGGTTTCAACCTGCTGGGTGACGGTGTCCGTGACCTGCTCGACCCACGGCAACAGGGGAAATGACCATGTCCAGCCCAGCGGTGCTCGCCATCGACAACCTGAGCCTGGAATTCCCGGCTTATCGCAACAATGTCCAGGCTCTCAACGGCGTTTCACTGCACGTCAATCCAGGCGAAATCGTTGGTGTAGTGGGCGAATCCGGCTCCGGAAAATCCGTCACCGCCATGCTCAGCCTGCGCTTGCTGCCCGAGCGCAGTTACCGGATCACCAACGGCAGCTTGCACATGCTCGGCCGCGACATGCTCGGTGCCAGCGAGAAAGAGCTGCTGAAGATTCGCGGCCGTGACGCGGCGATGATTTTCCAGGAGCCCATGACCGCCCTCAACCCCACGCGGCGCATCGGCCGGCAAATGCTCGATGTAATCATCCACCACCAACACTTGAGCAAGGCCGAGGCAAAGGCCAAGGCCATCGCGCTGTTGCGGGATATGCACATTGCCGACCCAGAGCAGATCCTCGACAGCTACCCTTTCGAACTGTCCGGCGGCATGCGCCAGCGGGTGATGATCGCCCTGGCGTTTTCCTGCGATCCGCAACTGCTGATCGCCGACGAGCCGACTACAGCCCTCGACGTCACCGTGCAGCGCCAGGTGCTGTTGCTGCTGCGAGAAAAAGCCCGCCAGCGCGGCACCGCGATTTTGTTGATCACCCACGACATGGCGGTGGTCTCGCAGTTCTGCGACCGGGTCTACGTGATGTACACCGGCGCAGTGGTGGAGGAAGGGCCAACGGCCCAGGTGATGAGCGATCCGCGCCACCCTTACACCCAAGGCTTGCTCAGCGGTTTGCCGGAACAGGTGGAGCCCGGCGAGGACTTGCTGACCATTGCAGGGCAAGTACCGAACCTGTCCGCCCTGCCCGCCGGCTGCACCTTTCGCGAGCGCTGCCCCCAGGCCATGAGCCAATGTGCCGAGCGGCCGCGCCTTAACCTGATCGACTCGACCAGCCAACGTAAAAGCGCCTGCTGGCTGTCCGTTGCGGAGCCTGTGTAATGACTGTTTCCCAAGATCCATTGCTGACCCTGCGAGACGTGCGTGTGAAGTTCCCGGTGCGCAACGACTGGCTGGGCCACCCCCAGGGCTTTGCTCACGCGCTCAACGGCATCGACTTGCAGGTCCGCCCCGGAGAAACCCTGGGTATCGTCGGCGAATCCGGCTGCGGCAAAAGCACCCTCGCCCAACTGCTGGTGGGCCTGGTGGCGCCCAGCGCCGGTGATGTGCGCTGGGTCTACAGCAGCGCAAGGGAGCGCCATGCCAATGTGCAGATTGTGTTCCAGGACCCGCAATCGTCCCTCGATCCACGCTTGCCTATCTGGAAGATCATCACCGAGCCGCTGTTCGCCCTCGGCGGCACACCCCGCAACCAGATGCGCAGCATCGCCGCCAAGGTCGCCGAGCAAGTGGGCATTCGCGCCGAATACCTGGACCGTTTTCCCCACCAATTCTCCGGCGGCCAACGGCAACGCATCGCCATCGCCCGCGCCCTGGCGTCCAACCCGAGCATTCTGGTGCTGGATGAGCCAACCTCGGCCCTGGACATCTCGGTCCAGGCGCAGATCCTCAACCTGCTGGCCGAACTACAACGGCGCCTGGGACTGACCTATATCTTGATCTCCCACAACGTCTCGGTGGTGCGGCACATGGCCGACCGGGTCGCGGTGATGTACCTGGGGCAGATCGTCGAGTTGGGTTGTGCCAAGCAGGTGTTGGAGCAGCCACGCCATCCGTACACGCGCCTGTTGCTGGACGCAGTGCCACGGCTGGGGGTGCCGCTGGACGATGAATACATCAGCGCGCCCACGGAGCTACCGGGTAATCGGGTACTGCCCAGCGGCTGTTTTTTTCTCGAACGCTGCCCGCTCCGTACCGAAGGCTGCGAGCAGCCGCAACGGTTGGCGGGCAGTGTGCATCAGCAAGTGCGGTGTCACCTGGAGCATCCGTGAGAGTTGCGAGGGCTGCGTCCTCGGACGCAGCCTCGTTCCACTCGACAGCTACACCGCAGTAACGAGATCAGGCCGCGTGGCTTTCCTGCTTGAGGCTGTCCATGTCAATGACGAAGCGATACTTCACATCGCCCTTGAGCATGCGCTCGTAGGATTCATTGATGTTCTGGATATCAATCATCTCGATATCCGAGACAATCCCGTGTTTGGCGCAGAAATCCAGCATGTCCTGGGTTTCCTGGATACCGCCGATCAATGAGCCAGCCAGGCTGCGGCGTTTGAAGATCAGGTTGAACACCGAAGGCGACGGATGCGGGCTGTCCGGCGCACCGACCAACGTCATGGTGCCATCGCGCTTGAGCAGGTTGAGGAAAGCGTCCAGGTTATGGGGCGCAGCCACGGTGTTGAGGATGAAGTTCAGGCTATTGGCAAACTTGGCCATTTCATCCGGGTTCTTTGATACCACCACTTCATCAGCGCCCAGGCGCAAGCCATCTTCACGTTTACTGGGCGAGGTGGTGAACAGCACCACATACGCGCCCATGGCATGGGCAATCTTGACCGCCATATGGCCCAGGCCACCCAGGCCGACTACCCCGACTTTCTGACCGGGGCCAACCTTCCAGTGATGCAGCGGCGAATAAGTGGTGATGCCGGCACACAGCAAAGGAGCGACAGCCGCCAGTTGGGCTTCGTCGTGAGAGATGCGCAGGACGAACTTCTCCTTAACCACTATGCTGTCGGAGTAACCGCCGAAGGTGTTCTCGCCGCCAAACACCGGGCCGTTGTAGGTGCCAGTGAAACCGTTCTCGCAGTACTGCTCTTCACCCTCGGCGCAGGACGCACACTTCTGGCAGCTGTCGACCATGCAGCCGACACCGGCCAGGTCGCCAACTTTGAATTTACTGACATTGGCCCCCACCGCCGTGACCCGGCCGACGATTTCATGACCAGGGACCGAAGGATAAAGGGTGTTGTTCCACTCGTTGCGCACGGTGTGCAGGTCCGAGTGGCAAACGCCGCAATAGAGGATGTCGATCTGCACGTCGTCCGCCCCCGGTGCACGACGTTCGAAGGTGAAGGGCTTGAGCGAGTCCTTGGAGTCACGGGCGGCGTAACTGTAAGTCTTGACCATTTCGTTCACCTCATTTAAGACATTGAAGATCAGTTGACCAGCATAGCGGCTGAACCGTTCAATCGAGCACATCCGTACAAGCCCATCGCCTGGTTTCCAGCAATAGTGAGCCTTGCCACTCTTGACCCACAACCCAAGGAGTTTCCATGAGCACGTTCGCCACCCAAGACGGCACTCAAATCTATTTCAAGGACTGGGGTACCGGTAAACCGGTGCTGTTCAGCCACGGTTGGCCGCTGGATGCCGACATGTGGGAATACCAGATGGAGTACCTGAGCAGCCGCGGCTACCGCACCATTGCCTTCGACCGGCGTGGCTTCGGGCGGTCCGACCAGCCGTGGACCGGCAACAACTACGACACCTTCGCCGATGACATCGCAGGTTTGATCAACCACTTGGACTTGCAGGAAGTCACCCTGGTGGGCTTCTCCATGGGCGGTGGCGATGTAAGCCGCTATATCGCCCGCCACGGCAGCAAGCGTGTCGCAGGCCTGGTGCTGCTGGGCGCGGTGACACCGCTGCTCGGTAAAAAGCCCGATTACCCGCAAGGTGTCGACAGTGCCGTGTTCGATGGCATCAAGGCGAGTTTGCTGAAGGATCGAGCGCAATTTATCGCTGACTTCAGCACCCCTTTCTATGGTCTCAATCAAGGCCAAAAGGTGTCGGACGGTGTGCTGGCCCAGACGCTGAACATCGCCCTGCTGGCGTCCCTCAAGGCTACCGTGGACTGCGTCACCGCCTTCTCGGAAACTGACTTGCGCCCAGACATGGCCAAGATCGATGTGCCGACCCTGGTGATCCATGGCGATGCCGACCAGGTCGTGCCGTTTGAAACCACCGGCAAGGTTGCCGCCTCGCTGATCAAGGGCGCCGAGCTGAAGGTCTATCCGGGCGCGCCCCACGGTTTTGCCGCTACCCATGCCCAGACCTTGAATGAAGACTTGCTCGCGTTTCTCAGTCGCTGAGTCTTTACCCCTCCTTGCATCACAAGGCGCGGCTCGCTCGCCGCACCTTTATCACCGACCCGTCCGGGTGCCTACTTGGACGGGTATCACGCCTTGCCGCTCATCATCGCCGCCCTAGCCCTGGAAGGCCGCCTGGTGATGCTCGGTTTTCTTGGCGGCCGTCGACCTGCTGGCGCCCCTCAGTGCTGGATCTGCACCCGCATAATTCGCAACAAATGCTCGACGATCTGGCCTGCCGACACGTCCGACGCAGCTCTCGACTTGTCCGAGTTCTTCGGTCGAGTGTCACGGTAGAAGGTGTCTTGCAAGCCGAGCAACTGCTGCTGTTGGCGGTGATTTCGGGCGGGCATGCACGGTGCTGTCCAGGCAAGTAACAGGCAGAGAATCACTGTTTCACGCAAGGTACCGCGTGGCCGACTGTCGCCGGACCTGGCCAGCGTCTCGAACAGTTTGTGCAGGTAGCATGACAAGTGCAGCAACTCGCCCTCGCCCAGGCCGGGGGTTTTACTGACGGCAACTTCTACGCGGCAATTGAAACGGGTTTGCTGATCGATGGCGTCCAGCGCCTGCCAAGGGCGCACACGCGCGCTGGCCGCATCGAGCATATCGGCCTGAACGTCTTTAACCTCAAAACTGAAGCGTTCCTGATCGTAGGGATCATCCGCAAGCGGTTGACCACGATGCAGCGTTACCGGCGCAGGAACAGGCGTTTTATCCGAGGCATCCTGCAACTTCACGTTGATAAAAAAGCCCAGGTGATCCAATGACGACAATGCGTCCAGGATGATCTCCAGGAGAAGCTGGCGGTAATCCCTGTTGGAGTGTCCCTGGTACTCGTGGATTGGCCCTTCAATGTCCTTGATGTCCCACAAGATGACTTGCAAACGTTCAGTCGCATCGCCGTACCAATAGCGCAAGCGCCCCGAAGCCTCACTCTCCAGCGCAGCAGCCTCCTGATGCGTCAGCACGCGCAACTGATCCTGCAACTGCTGGATGTGTTGCTGGTGGCCCTTGATTGGCGCAGTCAGTAGCTTGTCGCGCACCTTGAGGGACTTGGCCAGGTCAAGACCGAGCGCCAGCGTGCTGATGCGGGTTTGCCCGGTCACTGCGTCATCGAAACGTGCCACCGGCACACGCCGGCCCAGGCCCAGCATCTCATCGCACCAGCCCGCGAAAGTCATGGCCTGCGCGGCGCCTATCGCTACCTTGCCCTTGAGGATGCGGTCCAGCACGGCTTCTTCCTCACCGGAAAAATCGGCGAGTACGTCATACCTGCTCAGCACACTGAGTTGTGCTGCCTTGGCCTTTTTTCCTAAACCCACGTTGCTCTCCATGACCACGTCTGCCAGAGCAGCGTCCACTGCCCAAATGGGCGAGAGCATGCCAGCACGCAAGGCAAAGTGCCAGCAACCAAAAACCTCCCCTCAATGCACTGCTCGCGTCACCAGGAAACTCAATAATTGCGGCTCGTCATCCAGCTCGATGGCCTGCACCGGCCGTGGCAGGTTATCCAGCACCGTGCGCCAGAACGCTTGCGAGGCTTCATCCTGGTCATAAAAACGCACCAGCCAGTCGGCCTCGCCGCTGGTCAGTACCTGGGTGGCCAGGGCGCGGCCGATACCCTGGCGCCGATAGCGTTTCAAGATAAACAGGTCTGCCAGTTCCAGGGCATTGAGCCCCGGCAATTCGCTCTGCTCAATCAACAGGAAACCGGCGATAAAACCGTCGACCAACAGCAGGTTGGCGCTCCATTGCGGGTCTTGCCAGTAGCGGGCCAGATGCTCTTCATGGATATAGAAACGGCCATCGACTTCAACGTCTTCCTGCTCCCAGTCCGAGGATTCATAGGCATAGAACTGGTAGAGGTTGCGGATCAGTTGAGCCTGCTCCGGGCCGGTTTGTATCAGCTCGACCGTAGTATCGCTCATGGCTGAACCTCGGTCTGAAGTGGGCGAGGCAAAAAGGTATTGGGGATCAGAACAGACATGGGCATCTCGGTAGAAAACAAATAGCGACGGCGCCCCTGGAGACAGGCGCGTTGGGATCTGCCGCTATTGTTTACAAAACCGCTCGTCAACGCTATCAGGCTGGCGAAATAGCCCTCAGTAGGTCGGTAGTCGTTGCCGCTTGTCGGCGTAACGGGCATCAGGCGGTGGATGCACAATCGTGCAATACGCGTGAGCACGGCGCGATTAACGTCAGGCTTCGACTTCTTGAACACCCGAGAGACCGCCATGCCTGACTCATCCGCTATCCCCTCATACACCGCGATCAACTTTTCACAAAAGTACGCCCTGTTCAGCGAACAGTGGACGCCCAAGGTCATCGCTCAGATGAACGACTACCAATTCAAGGCTGTGAAAATCGAAGGCGATTTCATCTGGCACAGCCATGCCGATACGGATGAAACCTTTATCGTCCTGGAGGGCAGGTTACGCATCGATTTTCGCGATGGCGCGGTGCTGATCAATCAAGGCGAAATGTATGTAGTGCCCAAAGGGGTTGAGCACAAGCCTTATGCTGAGGGAGAGGTCAAGCTGCTGTTGATAGAGCCCTGTGGAGTGCTGAACACCGGCGATCAAGGGGGAGAACGGACGATGATGAATGACGTCTGGATCTAGCACACAGCTGATCCCCTGGGGCTTTTCGTTTCTGCGCCGTTTTTACATTACTGTGCGACAGATCCTACTTCTGGGGCTCCCCTACCGCTCCCTCATGGTGTTAGCTTGGAAATGTTTCGTCTCACCTGTCAGATATTTCTCACTTTCAACCTGCAAAGGAATGTCCCCAGCAATGGATTTCTCACTCAAGCACCTGGCTGCGACCACCCTGATCCTGGCCAGCCTTTCGTCGTTCACCACAGTTGCTCAGGCCAACATCACCCCGCAACAGAGCGCGACCATCCTCAAGACCTTCAGTGACACATCAGTCACGGATTTCAGGCAGTTTCTGGACCGCCTGGCCCAGAGCGACCTGGCCAAAACTGCCGATATCGGCCCGGCAATCAGTGCCTTCCTCGGTAACAAGACCCTTTCCCCTGAACAGCAGAACGAGATCCATCGCCTGCTTGGTCTCTATGCACGGGTGAAATACGGCAGCGCTGCCACCGAGACCCTTCGTGAGCTGGTGGCCATCCCAACCTTTCGCGTAGACGGCGTTGACCAGCACAACAATCCCGAATTCATCAAGATCGCCGACAAGATCAAAGGCCTTGCCCAGGCCTTCAACCTGAACTTTCGCAACGTCGATAATCGCGTCTATGAAATCTCCCTGGAAGGCAGTGGCGATGAAGTCGTGGGCATTCACGCTCATGCCGATGTAGTGCCCGTAACGCCAGAGAACTGGGTCCTGGAAGACGGCACCCACCTCGATCCGTTCAAGGTCACCCTGGTGGGCGACCGCATGTATGGCCGGGGCACCGAGGATGACAAGAACGGCATCGTGGTGACGCTCTACGCCATGAAGATCATCAAGGAAGAGAAGCTGCCACTGGCGAAAAATTTCAAGCTACTGGTGGACACTACTGAGGAAACCACCGGCGACGCCATCCCCTATTACTTCGAACGCAACCCGACACCTAACTACAACCTGGCGCTGGATGGCGGCTACCCGGTAGTGATCGCCGAGAAAGGCTACGGCACCGTCATGGCGAACTTTGCCCGGCGTAAGGCAGAAGGCAAAGGCGCCGAAATCACCTCGATGACGGGCGGCCTGGCAACCAACCAGATTCCATCGACTTCGGTCGCCACGCTTGTGAGTGACAAGCCCGCTGAATTGGCCGCCAGCCTGCAAAAGGCCGGCACCGACTATGCCAAGCGCAATGGCGGTAACTTCGCCGTGACCGCCAAGGTCGTCGGCAAGGACGTCAAGCTGACGGTCACCGGCGTTTCCGCCCACTCCTCCGAGCCCGAGTCAGGCGTCAACCCGGTGGCAAGGATGCTGGACTTCATCAACAGCCTCGACGGCAAGGTCGCGCTCAAGCACAACCACATCACCGACGCCGCCCGCTACGCCGCCGACAACTGGGGCCTGGACTACCTGGGTGGCAAATTGGGGGTTGGCTTTTCCGACAAGTTCATGGGACCGCTGACCGCTTCCCTGACCTATGTCGGGATGGATGACAAAGCCTTCAAGCTCGCGGTCAACCTGCGGGTGCCGGTCGGCAAGTCCCCGGAAACGCTCAAAAAAGAAATCGCCGATAAGCTTGGCGCCTGGAGCAAGAAGAGCCACATTGCGGTGGCCTTCGACTACTCGATCGCCGAGCCGATGTACCGCAACCCTGAGGGTGAGTGGGTCAAGGCCTTGCTGGCCGTGGCCAGCGAAAACCTGGGCCTGGAACACAAGTACGGCACCTCCGCCGGCGCCACCTCAGTACATGAACTGCCTAATGGCGTGCAATTCGGCCTGGCGATGCCGGACGTCAAGTACACCGGCCACACCGACAACGAGTTCAAGACCGTCGACCAGTTCCTGCTGGACCTGCAGGTCGTGACCGAAATGATGGGCCGTATTGGGCAGTTGCCGAAGCTCTGACTCCCCGTTCAGACCCGCCATTCTGGCGGGTCTGCCCTCCCCAGCATCAGTGCACCGAGTGCTTGCCGAGAAAACTGGCATACACCATTTTGGCATCTACAATTCACTCACGCGCGCCTTGGACAATGTAACGAAGCCATTTGCTCACCAGAACAAGCTGTTCGATTCGTAGCATCCTCAGCGCATATCAGCCAAGCCGGCAACGTCTTGGCAAGCCTAGGAACCGCATACAAAAGGAACATTCGAATGCCAAGACTTATTCTGGGACACACTACGGGCACTTCCGCCAAGATCTGGGTCAGAGCGTCAGCCCGCTGGCCAGTTGCCTTCGTTCAGTTAATCAACCCAGCCAGCAACAAGAAATTGGATGAATTCCCTATCCTAACCCAGGAATCCGAGTTCTTTACCGCTGTTCATGAGTTCACCGGATTGACTGCCAACACTGATTACAAGGTGAAGGTAGCCTTTGGGAAAAGACTCGAAGACCCAACTGATGCACGCATAAGGGATGCCTACGCCGAAGGCCGATTCAAGACTTTCCCGAAAACCAGCAAGCAACCATTCACCTTTTTGCTCGGCTCCTGCAACCTGCACTCACTTGGCATCCTGGAACGGCCAGACCAGTCTTGGGTAACTATCTCCAGAGTCGCAGCAAAAACCCAGGCGCGCTTCATGATCCATGCAGGCGACCAGATATATGCCGATATTCCGCTCAAGCCTGAGGCCAGCCTGGAACATTATCGGGACAAGTATCTGGACGCCTGGGATGACTGCATCCCGGCCAAGAAAGTACTGACCGAATTGCCGCATTACATGATCCTGGATGACCACGAGATCATTAATAATTACGAAAATGGTCGCGGTGGACTCGGGAGTACCTTGCCGCGCATAGCACTCAAAGCCTACTGGGAATTCCAACACTCTCACAACCCCATCACACTGGGCGCCCCCGACCAGTACTACTACACCTTCAGCTATGGCGACGTTCAATTCTTCGTGCTTGATACGCGCACTTCACGCATATCCGGGCTTGGGCAAATGATCGACGACAAGCAACTCCAAAACTTGCTCGCCTGGATGGGTCAGTACAAGAACAACACCAAGTTCATCGTTACCAGCGTTCCCTTCGTGGGAGCAGTGAAGAACCCGGAGCAGGATAAATGGTGTGATCCAGCCTTCAAGGTTCAACGAGAAAAAATCCTGGAATACATCCTGAAGAATGGCATCAGTAATATTGTATTCCTGACCGGCGACATGCACACCTCGTACTGCGCCGACATGGAAATATCTGATAGCGCAGGAAACAAGACCGTTATCCACGAACTCATGTCTAGTCCGATCAACCAATTCACACCCAGTCTGCCTCTGGAGTTCCATTACGAGTCGCCCAAGACAGAGACGAGGGATGGACTTCAATACAAGTCCACGATCAGGAAAAACACTTTCTATGGCGCCCACTCGAACGTCATGAGCATCACTGTCGCCAGCGGTCAGCCCATCGAGTTCAGCATCTTCAGAACTACGGCGGATTCGATCAAGCCTGCGCTCAAGGGGAAGGTCTGAGTCAGGTTCTAGGATGGCTTAATGTTCCGCAGCGTCCAGGTATTTCCCGCGAGAGGAAACACCTCATCTCCCCATCCAAGGGCTGACACCATGACGATATTCAGGCTCAATCCAAAACTGATGGCGATCGGCGACTCGCTACCCCAAGGTTGCAGGAGCCTGACAGTAAAGGCAGAGTACTGTGCGCAGTCCTGGCCAGCCAGAATGGCTGCCGAACAGGGCTGGAGCTTCGTATCCCCCGATCATCCACGGCCGGTGTTATTCGACCTTGAAGAAGAACTCAGGCGCCTGGATCCCGTACTGCTCTCCCCCAAGACGCTCGCCTTGGCAGCCGGCCTGCCAGCGCGACTGACAAACAACCTCAAACAGTGGCGCACGCAAGCGCCGGACTCAAGGAGCCAGTCCTTCGATAACCTTGCCATCGCCGGAAGCGAGGTTCACGACCTGTATAGTTGCTCGGCCAGGCGTTATGAAAGCGACATAAGCGATCGCACCCAAGGCAATATACTGGAGCACCTCGACAGCATTCCCGATCTGCACGTCGCAATCAACGGCAAGTACGTACTGAACCCGCAAAACCATCCCGACTTCAATGACTTTTCCCCGCTGGACTGGGTTGAGGCTCGGCAGCCGGAAACCCTACTGATCCAATCAGGACACAACCACGGGCTGTTCGAGTTCGGCTTCCAAGGGAAACCTGGACTTGGCATTACCCAAGGGGAAGACCCAGAAGGCCGCGGTTACTTCGAACAATGGGAAGTGGTGGCGCAGCGCATCGCAAAGTTACCCGTAGGCGTACACCAGGTAGTGATCGTGCTACTGCCGAAGGTTAGCGCAGTAGCTGCCCTGCTGCCGACGTCCAACGACCGCCAGGACGGCTATGCCGAAGCTTATCTTGCCCGGCTGCAGCCTAGCGCCGCCAGGCTTCCCGGCACCTTGGTAGCCAGCGTCGACCGGAATGTGGCGGAGGTTAACCAGCGCATCCGGCAGACCTTCATTCAGGCCGCGGCCGCGACCCACAGCGAGAACCGACTGCACTTTATAGACAGCTACAAACAGCTGGACGAGATCGACTACAAGAATCATCTGGACCCGCACCTGCGCCTACGGGCAACCCCCGAGCAACTCGTCGACAACCGTTACCTGGACGGCAAGCTGGACTTTTCCTCACCACAGCTGACTCGCCTGAAGGCCGGCGGTTACCTGAGCGTGGACGGCATGCACCCAAGCGGTTTTGGATATGCCGATATCGCTTCCAAGGTTATGACCGAGCTCAACTTACCCCATGACCGTGAGCGACTCTTGGCCAGAGCGTTCAGGGAAGACAAACTGCTCAGTAACTACCCCCTGGAACTGGATGCAGTGACCCGCTATATCGACATGCTCAGGTCTTTCAGTCTGGCCAACTGGTTTGTCCCCGAGATTACTCCCACACTGCGTGACGACACCCATTTGATCCAGACCCTTGACCTGTTCTCCAGGCCCTTCTTCAGATAACGCCGCGCCCCCCGACACAAGCCACTTGCGTTTGGTTGTTTACGGTACTCATAGGGGTTGATGCCTTGGGCAGCCAAGGCACACGCCTCATCACGTCGCGCCTGGGCTTCTCTGAGGCTGACTTGCGGATAACTCTACCCAGGGGCCAGATGCTCATCTCGCTACCCAAGCTGCCCCAGCAACCGTCCGACCCATTGAAATTTAAGGGGTTTATTTTCTTGCCGAAGCAGGAAAAGACTCAATTCTGGACTTGTTTGCACTCAATCGAACAGATTGAAGCCCACAAAGAAGTCATGTGGTTGTGACATATTCGATCGAAGGGCTATGCAATAGGCAGGTTTTGCCGGTTTTGTTCTCAAAGCTTGTTAGGATAAAGGCGCTTACATCTCGTTTTACCATAGGAACAGCGGGGATAATGACAACTGCACGTTAAGACGTGCCAACAATAAGGAGATTCTCATGGTTGAAAAGCCTACGGATGATCGGCCTAACACCCCTCACGTCGCCAGTGAGGATGGTATTCCTGCTCCTAGTGGAGCTGCCAATCTGATCGACACTGACTATGTCATTGGTCAAGACAATATCAAGGGAGAGTTTTCGTTCTCGCTCGATATCCACGGCAAAGTCTTCATCATTTCAGCGGCCACCATTTTACTGTTCGTGATTTTGACACTGGCCTTGCAGAATGAAGTAGAACCGCTCTTCAGCGCCATTCGAAACTGGTTAACCAGCCATCTCGCCTGGCTCTTCATGAGCATTGCGAATGTTTTTGTCGTGCTGTGCATTGCGCTGATTTTCTCCCCGCTGGGAAAGGTGCGTTTGGGCGGCAGAGATGCCAAACCAGACCACTCCTACGTCGGATGGTTTTCAATGCTGTTTGCCGCGGGCATGGGCATTGGGTTGATGTTTTATGGCGTAGCCGAACCCATGTCGCATTACGCGGCGTCCATGGGAGGCGTGACAGTCGATGCGAGCGGAGTGCGTACGGACTGGGCGCCCCTGGGAGGTGCCGCGGGTGATATGAAGGCGTCCGCCGACTTAGCGATGGCCGCTACGATCTTTCACTGGGGGCTTCATCCCTGGGCGATATATGCGATTGTTGCGTTGTCCCTGGCGTTGTTTTCTTACAACAAGGGCTTACCGCTTTCGATACGCTCAATTTTCTATCCGTTACTGGGTGAGCGCGTTTGGGGATGGCCAGGGCATATCATCGATATTCTGGCGGTATTTGCCACACTATTCGGGTTGGCGACTTCTCTGGGCATTGGGGCAGAACAGGCTGCTGCGGGGATTGAATATCTCTTCGGAATACAATCGACGAATCTGAGCAAGGTCGTGCTGATCGTTGGCATCACCTTAATCGCTCTGTGGTCAGTCCTTTCGGGCCTGGATAAGGGCGTCAAGATGCTTTCCCAGATCAATATGGGACTCGCATTGCTCTTGCTGGTGTTTATCATCGTCGTAGGGCCGACCTTGGCGATCTTCACGGGTTTCTTCAAGAACCTGGTGACGTATGTTGAATACCTGCCGGCGCTGTCAAATCCATTCGGCCGCACTGACACTCAATTCACCCAAGGCTGGACGGCCTTCTACTGGGCGTGGTGGATCAGTTGGTCGCCGTTTGTAGGCATGTTTATCGCGCGCGTCAGTCGTGGTCGAACGGTCAGAGAGTTTCTGATCTCGGTCCTGCTTGTGCCGTCAGTGGTTTCTGTGCTGTGGATGACAACGTTCGGCGGAACGGCCATTGATCAAGCGACCTTACAGGGCCTGATGGGTGTCAAGGACGCGGTGCTGGAACTGAAGTTGTTCGCCATGCTGGGAGCGCTGCCGCTTAAAGAGATCACCTCATTCCTGGGCATCGTTCTGGTCATTGTGTTTTTTATTACCTCCTCGGACTCAGGCTCCCTGGTAATCGACACGATCACCGCCGGGGGCAAGGTGGATGCGCCGGTGCCTCAACGTGTGTTCTGGGCGATCATTGAGGGCGTGATTGCGATTGCCCTTCTATTGGGTGGAGGTCTGGTGGCACTGCAGGCGATGGCCGTCTCAACAGGGTTGCCGTTCGCTATCGTTCTCATGCTTGGGTGTATATCCCTCGTGAAAGGACTGATGTCTGAGCCTCGTTAGTGAACAGGGGCTAAGGCATACGTAACTTTCGCTTCTAGCTTCAAGGTGCAACACGCCAATACGATTGCACCTTGAAGTTTGTTGGCGCCCCCCACCAGCCTTTACTGGGCCAGCTTTGGGTCAGCGGCAACACATTGCCCACCTGTAGCAAATCGCTGCCACACCGAGGCCATCGAATGGTGCTAGCCTCGCGTATTAAACCCTGAACCTCAGCAACTGACTCAGTTCCACAACTTGCCAACCGACGTGGATGTCGAATAGTGAGTCGCTATCTGCGCCTGCAACAATTCAGCTGTCGCGAGGGCATCGGTTAATGCGTGGTGGGCGTGATACGCCGGGAGCCCTAGCCGCGTGCGACTATCCGCCAACCGTATGGACTGCTGTGAGCGCCCCATGAGTCGGGCGAACCAACCCAGTTTCTGCCGATGCAATCGAGCCTCTAGCTGCATCGTATCGATGACCGGAAATTCCAGCCCCTCCCCTAGATGCCTACGCACTGCCTGATCCAAAAAGGCCCGCTCAATATTCCGATAATGGACGACCATCACCTTGCCTGCCATGGCCTCCAGCAACGGGGCTAGCACCTGCTCAAAGGTGGGAGCATCTGAAATTTCAGCATGGGTTATGTGATGAAACGTCACTGACTTTTCATTCAGCTCGGACGATGGTTTTATCACCCAGTAAAGTGAGCTCCCACAATAAATGCGCTGCAGCGTGAACGGCATTACCCCGATGCTCACAATGCTGTCAGCCTGTGCATCAAGGCCGGTGGTTTCCACGTCCATGGCCAGCAGTTGCACGCTGTCAATGGATGCCTGTGCCGAGACCGCGCCGGCTTGATAGAACTGTCGCAAGCGGCTGTTAACGGCATTTTCTGCCAGGGTCTCGAACCTGGCAGACCACTCCAGCATTTTATGATTGGGCTGCGCTTTCATGTGCTTCATCACGAGAGGCGACCCTTGGGCGGATAACGAAAGCGCAAGAAATTCTGGCCATTACTCAAGACCTGAAACGCCTCTTTTAGGTTATGTCGCTCACTGCTGGAAAAGCGTTCCGGTTCGATGTAGTTATTGAGCGCAGCCCCCTGCTCCAGTGCGTCCACCTGGTGTCGAATTCGCACCATCGACAGGAACTCCAGCGCATATCGAAGTTGCTTTAATGCTTCAGGCGGAATGACGTTGCTGCTCGCTATGGCATCCATGCGGTCAAATGAATTCTGCGCGGTACTGCCACAGGCGAGCGCATGGATGCGGATCAGGTCGGTCAGCGGTGCAGTGCCTCGCCCCTTGAGGTTGATAATCCGTTTGTGCTGCCCATCTGTCTCAACGACAAAAGTACGGAAGAAGCCCAGTGGCGGCGTCCGGTTAAGGGCAATCCGCGCCATGGCGCTCAGAAAAACAGGGTGTGCGCTGGATTTTCGAGCACACAGAACCTTAAGTTCCTGTACAAGCTCGAGCTCGCCAAACACACCATCCAGATCGAAAAAAATACAACTGTTCAGCAGCGTCGTCGGGTTAGGCTTTTCGATCCACTGATCAAAATAACTTCGCCATACCCTCAATGGCTGACGCCACTGATCGTTCGTGGCCATGATCCCTCCCTTGCAATAGCTGTAGCCGCACGCGGCCAGGCCATCACTGACAAACGTCGCCAACGCGCGGAAGTAAGCATCGTGCTGGATCGGATCGAAGCGGTCGTCGAGTACCAGGGCATTATCCTGGTCCGTCACCAATAACTGCTCATCACGCGCCATGGAACCCAGCACCATGAAGCAGTAAGGCACCGGAGGCGGCCCCAGTTTTTTCTCTGCCAGTTCCAGTAAACGCTGGGTAAAGGCCCGGCCAATACCGGAAATCGCGCTGCCAATCATGTGCGCCGTCGCGCCGTCACGCACCATGCGGATGTAGGTTCCGCGCAGGTCACGTAAAAGCGATTTCAAACCGTCGACCGAAGTCTGGTTAGAGATTCTGTTTACCAGGTGCAAACTGCTGTGTGACTCGTAGCGGATGATATCCGACAGGTTGATCAGTCCGATCGGATGGCCATGATGGACCACCGGCAGGTGGTGAATATTACGGCGCAACATCACCAGCATCGCTTCAAACACTGAGTCGTCTGCGCCTATCGCTACCGGCTCGGCCGTCATTATGTCTCGGGCAGACGTTTCGTCAGCGTTTCGGCCTGCCGCGACAACGCGTGTGCGAAGGTCCCTATCGGTCACAATCCCTTCTATTTCAGCCGCCTGCAAGCCCGCTGATGACATCACCAGAACGCAAGAAACGCTTTGCTCTGTCATGATTTTTGCCGCGGCGCCGACGCAGGTATCCGACGTAACCCACACCAAGGGCCGGGAGATAAGGGCTCGGCATTTGAGCTGGATAAGCTCACTCGCACGCCCCTGCACCTCAACGGCAGTCTTGAGCCTGGAGTGCCCCTCAGCTTCGACGAAGTCGGCGAAAGCATCATGCTGCGCGCACAGGTCAGCGAAGACGTCGGCGGGTATGTAATAGATCAGGCTATCTTCCAAGGCTCTGGCGGGAAAACGCACCTTGTTACTGCGCAACAAACCGGCCTGACCGAAGAGGTCGCCTTCGACAAGTCGGTTGTAGAGCTCGCCATTGCGCCGGTAAATCTCCACCGCACCGCTACGTACATAGTGCAAGTCATGAATGATCGCGCCCGCTTCAAGGATGTCACTGCCGGCCTTGAAATAACTCACTTCTACCCGCCGAGCGATGGCGTCTACCGATTCCTTTGGCAGCGTATCAAATGGAGCGAAACGATAGAGGTGGTCGCTAATCTCCTGTAACTCGATTTGCATGAAACCTCGAAATGCTGAAAAGAATTAAAGTTGCGAGCGCCCTACATGGCGAAGGGAAGTCGTCTTTCTATGTAGCCCACCACATCACATCCCGATACGAGGATCAAGCGCCACGTCTGATCTACGCTATGAGTTGCAACAACTGCTGCGCAACGGCTGGCCGTAATATGTGCAATTTCGGCAAGAGCGGCATTCACTGAATGCTCAATCGGCGCTACGTAGGCCTGCCATCCGCCATCGGTGTGATGGGCATTACCTTGGGCCTGTCACTGTTGAATATGGCATCCGATGCGCTGGGTTTTCATGCCTTGTATACCCTTGAGCAATCGTTGGTGGAGTCCATCGACTTTTCCGAACTGCTGATGCGAGGCATGCCATTTCCCCTGGGCCCAGATGTAGGTGATGTCGCCGCACCAGACCTGGCTGGGTGCCGGAACATCTAACTCCCGACTCAAGATGTTCGGGATATCCAACCGTTCAACCGTCGCTCGTTTATAGGCATTGGTGACTGGCGCTTTTATGGAGCCCTCGGCCATTATCCTGATCCTGGCGCCGATCCTTTTTCCGATTGCCATGAAGCTGGGTATCGACCCGATTCACCTTGGGATCATCATGGTGGTCAATCTGGAGATCGGCTTGATCACACCTCCGGTCGGTCTGAACTTGTTCGTGACGTCCGCGGTGACAGGCATGTCAGTGCCTGCCACCATCAGGTGCTCTTGCTACTGTTCCTGGTGCTGATTACCGATGTACCCTGGATTACCTTGGCACTGCCCAATTGGCTGGGCATGAATTAATGCCCGCCCTCCCCAATCAGTCATCCTCCTCAGAGCCCCCTAAAAGGAAATCGCTATGATCGATATGAGCCACTTCACCCCGCTGAGTGCATGGGTCGGTGGCCTATTAATCGGCACGGGCGCCGTGCTGTTGATACTGTTCAACGGACGCATCGCCGGCATCAGCGGCATCGTCGGCGGTCTGCTACGCCCGGTGACCGGGGATGTCGCCTGGCGAGCGACATTTGTGCTGGGACTGTTGATGGCACCAGTGGTTTACCAACTTGTCGCGCCATTGCCTGCGGTGCAGATCGACGCCGGTTATCCACTCTTGATCCTTGCCGGCCTGCTGGTCGGTATTGGCACACGCTATGGGGCTGGCTGTACCAGCGGTCATGGTGTGTGTGGCCTGTCGCGTTTATCCCTGCGCTCCGCGGTCGCCACACTCGTGTTCATGAGCGCGGGTTTCATGACCGTTTTTGTCGTTGGACATCTCCTGGGAGGCCTTTGAGCATGCCGCTTTTTTATGCGTGGGTTGCCGGTTTGGTGTTCGGTATCGGCTTACTGGTTTCCGGAATGACAAACCCGGCCAAAGTCATAGGTTTCCTCGACGTGAGCGGACGCTGGGATCCCTCACTGGCCTTTGTCATGGGCGGCGCCATTGCGGTGGCGGCAGCAGGTTTCAAGTTCGCAAGAACGCGAACCCAATCGCTACTGGGGCTGCCGATGAACCTGCCCACCGCTCGAAATATCGATCGGCGCCTGGTCATGGGTAGCCTTCTGTTCGGCGTCGGTTGGGGCGTGGCGGGTATTTGTCCGGGGCCCGCTGTGGTGCTGCTAGGCTCGGGCATTCCTGAAGGTGTTGTTTTTGTCATCGCCATGTTAGCCGGCATGGGACTCTTTGAATGGCTCGAGCGACGCAAACGTCGTGGAGCGTCGATCAGCGCCTGCGTGGATAAACCCACCTGAATCAGGTTCGCCAGCGAACAGACGTTGAGCAACAGCAGGGTGCACCGTGTCCTTGGGCAAGTCGAATAATCGGCCTGCAGCGTTTCCTTGTGCCGAGAACATCAATCGGTGCTCACCAAAGGACAGTCCTCTGTTACCAAGCATGCAAAACCTGGAGGATTACACCATTGCGGCGACCGATGGCGATATCGGCGAAGTGAAAGACTTCTATTTCGATAATGAGGCGTGGGTGATCCGCTACTTCATCGTCGAGGCAGGAGCCTGGGTGTCCAGCAGGATTCAATTTCGCGAGCCACTGCGGCGCCGGCACTGCCCATCAACCCGAAAGACGACACGCCGGCCGCGACCGACAGCCGGTCAGCCTCCGCCATCTGTCGCACTGTTAACAAGTGCGGTCTGGCTACTCAGCTCAGATTCGCAATTCAACCTGCTCATGCTTTTTCACTCTCTTAAACAGCACCAAAATCAATGACCACGCGCGATGGAACATCGCCGTGCTCAAGGCGCTCGAAAATCTGGTTGATCGCCGACCAAGCATTGGCAGGACGTCTTTTTTGAAGACTCTCAGGATTTGCGAGAGCGTGCTCTGGCGACCTTCCTCCAGGCTCAGCCTGCGGAACGCAACCCATTGATCAAACACCGCGTCAAAGGTGTGCTCTGCCGCATTACGAACAGAGCGACGCTGCTGTTTACGATGCTCATAAGGATTGATGCCTTGAGCAACCAAGGCGCGCGCCTCATCACGGCGTCCACGCGCAACTGCCCAGAGACATGCGCTTCTGCTGGCCGAACGGTGGTATCCGAGAGTGCTATAGCGAGCTCCTGATCAGAGTCAGGGCCAAATGCTCATCTCGCTATCCAAGCTGCTCCAGCAACAAACCGATTCAGTGCGCGTCCGAATTCAAGACCCTCATTCAAGACTCAACTCAGGACTTAAATGCACTGGATGGTGCTGGATTTCAGTGGTTCCCGCCGGAACGAAAAAAGGACCCGAAGGTCCTTTTTTCAATCGCTGCAGAGCTCAGTAGAACTCTGCAGCGCAATGTTTGGAGCGGGAAACGAGACTCGAACTCGCGACCCCGACCTTGGCAAGGTCGTGCTCTACCAACTGAGCTATTCCCGCAAATGGCGTCCCCTAGGGGACTCGAACCCCTGTTACCGCCGTGAAAGGGCGGTGTCCTAGGCCACTAGACGAAGGGGACACGCTAACTGAAACACATGGTGTGTATTCCAGCGTCCAGACCCTAGCTCGAAAGCTTGGCCCTGGTTTCACTCAGTGCCACCCGAAGGCAACACTGTTTAAAAATGGAGCGGGAAACGAGACTCGAACTCGCGACCCCGACCTTGGCAAGGTCGTGCTCTACCAACTGAGCTATTCCCGCGTCTTGGTGGTGCGCATTCTATAGAATCCACATCACCCGTCAACCCCTTGATTCAAAAAAGTTTTATTTCTTTTCAACGGTGGTCCGCAGATGAGGCCAGGCGGCGCGCAGGTATTGGATCATGGACCACAGGGTCAGGCCTGCGGCAATCAGCAGCAAAGCATAGCCCAGCAGCACCCAGAAGGTGAAGTTCGACGGATTAGCCAGCAGGATCACCAGGGCGAGCATTTGCGCCGCGGTTTTCCATTTGCCCATATTGGAGACCGCCACATGGGCGCGTGCGCCGATTTCGGCCATCCATTCGCGCAAGGCAGAGACGACGATCTCACGACCGATGATCACGGCGGCTGGCAGGGTCAGCCAGAGATTGCCGTGTTCCTGCACCAGCAGCACCAAGGCAACCGCCACCATCAGCTTGTCGGCCACGGGATCGAGAAACGCGCCAAACGGCGTGCTCTGCTCCAGGCGACGGGCCAGGTAGCCGTCCAGCCAGTCGGTCGCCGCCGCAAAGGCGAAGACCGAACTGGAGGCCATGTAACTCCATTCGTACGGCAGGTAAAACAGCAAAATGAAAATCGGAATGAGCAGGACGCGTAGTACGGTGATCAGATTAGGGATATTCATCGGCACAACTGGCTACGAGGTGAGTTAGGCATTCTACTCGCTGTGCAGGTTTGCATAAATCAACTCAGCGAGCTTTTTACTGATACCAGGGGCTTTGGCTATTTCGTCGATGCTGGCACGCGATAGTTCCTGCAAGCCACCAAAATGTTTTAACAGTTCCCGCCGACGCTTGGGCCCCACGCCTGCGATCCCTTCCAGGGTTGAGGTACGCCGGGTTTTGCCACGTCGGGCACGGTGGCCGGTAATGGCAAAACGGTGAGCTTCATCGCGGATCTGCTGAATCAAGTGCAGCGCCGGCGAGTCTCCCCGCAAAGTGAACTCATGAGCCGCATCATTCAAGTACAACGTTTCAAAACCGGCCTTGCGGGTAGCACCCTTGGCCACGCCGAGCAGGATCAGATCAGGCACCGCCAGCTCATTGAGCACATCGCGGGCCATGGACAGCTGGCCCTTGCCGCCGTCCACCAGCAGGATATCCGGCAGCTTACCCTCGCCATCCTTCAATTTGCTGAAGCGCCGGGTCAAGGCCTGATGCATGGCCGCGTAGTCATCGCCAGCGGTGATACCTTCGATGTTGTAGCGTCGATAATCGGACTTGATCGGTCCTTCCGGCCCAAATACCACGCAGGACGCCACCGTCGCCTCGCCGCTGGAGTGGCTGATGTCGTAGCACTCCAGGCGCTGGGGCGGCTCATCGAGCTTGAGGACCTCGGCCAAGGCTTCAAAACGCGCGGCGACGTGCTGTCGATTCGCCAGGCGCGCGCTCAAGGCCTGTTCGGCGTTGGTCACGGCAAGCTGCTGCCAGCGGGCACGGGTACCACGTACCCGGTGACTGATGTCCAGTTCGCGGCCGCGCAGTTTGTAAATCGCCTCGATCAGCACAGGGAAGTCTTCATGGACCACGTTGACGATCAGTTCGCCAGGCAAGTCGCGCTCGGGGCTGCTGACGTAGTATTGGCCCAGGAACGCCGCCATGACCTCGGCGACCTCTTCTTGTATACCGGTTTGCGGGAAGAAATTCTTGCTGCCCAATACCCGCCCGCCACGCACGCTGATCAAGTGCACACAGGCACCGCCCGGGTTGACGAAGGCGGCGATGACATCGACGTCGCCGGTGCCACCTTCCATGCTTTGCTGGTCCTGGACCCGACGCAGAAACGACACCTGGTCACGCAGTTCGGCGGCGCGCTCGAAATCCAGGGTGCTGGCCGCCTGCTCCATGGCGCCGGACAGCTCGTCGGCCAGGGCATTGCTGCGCCCTTCGAGGAACATCACCGAGTGACGCACGTCCTCGGCATATTCCTGGGGCTCGACCAGGCCTACGCATGGCGCCTTGCAGCGCTTGATCTGGTATTGCAGGCACGGGCGGGTACGGTTCTTGTAGAAGCTGTCTTCGCACTGGCGCACGAAGAAAGCCTTTTGCAGCAGGCTCAAGCTTTCGCGGATCGCGCCGGCGCTGGGGTAAGGTCCAAAGTACTTGCCCTTCTGCTTCTTCGCGCCACGATGGATGCTCAGGCGCGGAAAGTCACCGTCCGATAAAAATACATACGGGTAGGATTTATCGTCACGCAGCAGGATGTTGTAGGGCGGCCGCCATTCCTTGATCAGCGTCTGCTCAAGCAGCAGCGCCTCGGTTTCGTTGGCAGTGATGGTGGTTTCCACCTGGGCAATACGCCCCACCAGCGCAGCGGTTTTCGGCGCCAGGCCGGACTTGCGAAAGTAACTCGCCAAGCGGCTCTTCAGGTTTTTGGCTTTACCGACGTAAAGCAGGCGCGCATCACTGTCGAACATGCGATACACGCCGGGACGGCCACTGCAGGTTGCGAGAAAGGCACTCGAATTAAACGGGACACTTATTTCAGAGCTTGGTATTTCAGCGCTTGGCATTTCAGATACCGACATTTCAGGCGCTGGCGTCCACCATGCCGTGGCGAACCGCCAGCAGGGTCAATTCAACATCGCTGCTAATAGACAGCTTTTCGAAAATTCGATAACGGTAGGTGTTCACGGTTTTCGGCGACAGGCACAACTTGTCGGAAATCGACTGAACTTTCTGGCAGCCGACAATCATCAAGGCGATCTGGATCTCCCGCTCCGACAGCGCATCGAACGGCGAGTCACTGGTGGGCTGGAACGATTTGATAGCCAACTGTTGGGCAATCTGCGGGCTGATGTAACGCTGGCCGGCAAACACCAGGCGAATGGCCTGGACCATTTCTGCCAGACCCGCGCCTTTTGTCAGGTAGCCGGCGGCACCCGCTTGTAGAAGCCGCGTAGGAAATGGATCTTCCTCACACACAGTGACTACGACGACCTTGATGTCCGGATGGCTGCGCAACAGCTTGCAAGTGGCGCCAAGACCGCCGATACCAGGCATTTTGACGTCCATCAAAACCACATCAGGCTTCAACTCCCGGGCCTTGATCAGGGACTCCTCCCCTGACTCGGCCTGGCCGACTACTTGTAGGCCATCGATGTCAGCCAGCATTCGTGTAATGCCTGTACGAACGAGATCATGGTCATCGACTACTAGCACCCTAATCAAGCAGACACCTCGCGATATGGTCTTATAGGTTGCTGAACACCTTAGCAAAAAACCAAGGCACAGACCTAGCTGCAAGCGTCATATATATAGAGTTTCAATACACTACGAGCGTCTACCGAGCGGCAGACGGGGTTCTTTCCCAAGCAAAGGCTCAGGAATCCTGGGCCGCCGGCTTGGCTTTTCCATTAAACGCGAATGAATGCTCCGCCAGGGTAGTGGTCAATCGGCGGATTGCGTCCTGGTCTTCCTTGAACATTGCCCGATAGTTGCCCAGCACTTTCTCTTCGATCCGGCTCAAGTTATCCAACTGGATGGGCGTAGGGCTACCTGTCAACACGTACAGGATATCCACACCTCTTTCAGCCACACGGGACAAGTAGTCGGCTTTCGGCGCCCGATCACCGTTTTCATATTTACCTTGCGCGTTCGCTTCTACGCCTCCTATTTCGCCAAAGTTTTTTTGCGACAAGCCAAGTCGCTCTCTTTCCAGCCTTAACCGCGAACCGATTCCACTCATTTGGATGTAATATCCTGTTCTGCACACCCCTAGAGGTGACACACTCATCTCGATTTACACAAACCTGAACGGTTTTGAACTATGCCCGGTACTCGCACTGCTGCACACGAGCCACGGCCTGGCTGGAGCATCAAGGCAAGTCTATTCAAGCGTTCGCCGGGCGCAAAAAGGGATGGCGTGGGGGAGCCCATAAGGTTGCAGTCCTGCTGGGCATGAAAGACGGCATCATCGCGTCAGTGGATGAAACCCCGAAGTACGATCAGGAAGTCGTCTCGTAGAGTCAGTATGCGCTTATTAGAATCGAGTGCCTGTTTTGCTGAAATGAGTGGATTACCCACCTGCTCACCGCACGTTGACGGGCAAACAATCAAGCTCCATGCGCCAGAAACAGTCTTCCTCGCCCACGATAGCCAAGCCCATGCGCTGATAGAGTCTTTTCGCCGGATTGGTCTTGAATACCGTCAGCCGTAGCAGGCCAAGTCCTTCCGTGTGCGCCTTGAGCGTCATTTGCTCCAGGGCCCAGGCACCCGCCCCTTGCCGGCGAAAGGAGTCGAGGATGTGCAATTCGCGAATATAGAGTGCCTCGGCATCCCGACTCAGGCTGATAAAGCCCAATACGGTGTCGTCTCGGCAGATCAGCCAGTTTTCCCGGCCGACCCAGGCGGTATCGAAGCCCTTGTCGGACCACGACAAATCATAGTGACGGTAGTAATTGCCCATCGCCTGATGCGTCAGGGTTCGGGCGAACGCCAGGTACTGATCCGTCGCGACCCGCAGTTGAAACGCCATATGAGTGCGCTCCTTTAATCAAATCACCACCTGCTGCCCGCTCCACCGCCCAGCATTTCTGCGGGCGATCACCAAAACATCACCCACCCCAGGCGCCGCCGCGATCAAACTGCCATCTGCCGCCCAGATGGCGCTGCGCCCGGCACAAGTCCAGCCACCGGTAGGCCCGCCGTGATTGGCCATCAGCACCACCATCGAGTGCTCGGCCGCGTAGCCCTGGAGCAAAGCCGTGTCTGGCGCGTAACCGCCTTCGCTGATCAACACACCGGCCGCATAGACGTTGGCCCCAAGCGCGGCCGCCTGACGCGGATGGCTGGCGTGGGAAAAGTCTGCACACACCGCCAGTGCGATCCTGTCGTCACCCCACTCCAGCGCGGCGCCGCCCACTCCGGGGGCAAATGCCACTTCTTCACCGGGATGCAGGTGCTGCTTGCTGTACACCGCCAACGAACCATCCGCCGCCAATACCAGTGCGCCAATCAGCACCTCCGCGCCTGGTGCCAGCCGGATCGGCATGCCGACCACCGCCGTCATGTGCAGCTCACGGGCCATCTCACGCAGCGGCGCCAGCACTGCATCATCCGGGGCAATTGCCAGGTCAGCGGCGAGGGACGGCTCATAACCTGTCAAGGAAAGCTCTGGAAACACCAGCAACTGCACGCCTTGCTCGACTGCACGACGCATGAAGGTCAGATGGCGGGCGATGTTCGCTGGCACGTCACCAGCAATGGAGATGGATTGAGCAGCAGCAAGGGTCAAGGCAGTCATGTGGTCGCGTCCCAGCAATCATCGTGAAGTTTCATGCAGCATATCGGCAGTTGAGCCATAGCCGTAAGTACCCAAGCGCAATAGAAATTACTGATTGAATCCACCCGCACGCCTCAGTTAAGCTCCACCCATCATTTGGAGACACGCCATGTTGCAACTCACCCACACTCAGGTTCGCCCTACCGCCAACGCCCAGCGTTCGGTCGTGGCTACCCGCGTGAACGGTTTGAGCGCACTGGTCAGCTTTTATTTTGGTTATTGGTTTAGCCACTGGCGCGCCTGATACCTGAAATCGGCGCCCACGAATCAAGGGGTCGCCTACCAGAGAAATCTAACCCCCGGTCGGCTCCCCGACCGGGGGTTTTGTTTTTTCGGCCCCTCACTTTTTGCTTGATCCAGAATACTTAAAGGAATCGCAACATGAACTACATCACTTATTACCGCTACGACACTTGCACCGCCTGGCGATTTAGCAAGCTCCGCTCGGGACAGCCTGCCGCCTCCGATCGGTCACCTACAGGTGGCAAGCCAACACACGTAGCCAGTCTGGCCAATTGTCGAACACCCCAGTAGGGCCGAGCGTGCGGGAACAGCCCGCCGCTTGCCCAGGAAGCCCGAATATGAACTCGTCCATCGCCACCCTGCCTGCTTGCACCCTGTCCTGTGCCAATGAAACGCTGACCCAGCGTTTGCCCAGTTCCCTTGAACTCAAGCAGCAACTGCCCCTGAGCCCGTTCCTGACCGAGCAAGTCAGCGCCCATCGCCAGGCCGTGCGCGCCATTCTCGATGGCAAGGACTCGCGCCTGCTGGTCATCGTTGGCCCCTGCTCGATCCACGACCCGGAATCGGCCATGGAATACGCCCGCAACCTGAAGAAACTGGCCAATGAGGTCAGTGACCAGATGCTGCTGGTGATCCGCGCCTATGTCGAAAAACCCCGCACCACCATCGGCTGGAAGGGTCTTGCCTACGACCCGCGCCTGGATGGCAGCGACGACATGGCCGCCGGCCTGACCCTGTCCCGTGAATTGATGCGCGAAATGCTGCGCCTGGGCCTGCCCGTCGCCACCGAGTTACTGCAACCGATGGCTGCCGGCTACTTCGATGACCTGCTCAGTTGGGCCGCCATTGGCGCACGCACCACCGAATCGCAGATCCACCGGGAAATGGCCAGCGGCCTGGGCATCCCCGTCGGTTTCAAGAACGGCACCGACGGCGGCGTCGCCATCGCCTGCGACGCCATGCGCTCTGCCACTCATCCGCACCGCCACTTCGGTGTTGACAGCCAGGGGCATCCGGCGATCATCCAGACCCAGGGCAACCCCGACACCCACCTGGTGTTGCGCGGCGGCCACCGTGGGCCGAACTACGACCGCCAGAGCGTGGCCCAGGTGAAAGACGACCTGGCGAAAACCAAGGTAGCCACGCGGATCATGGTCGATTGCAGCCACGCCAACAGTGGCAAGGACCCTTTACGCCAACCGGCAGTGTTCAATGAGGTGCTGGAGCAGCGCTTGCAAGGCGACACATCACTGATCGGCATGATGCTGGAAAGCCACCTGTTTGAAGGCTGTCAACCACTGGGCCCGTCGATGCGCTACGGGGTATCGGTGACAGACGGTTGCCTGGGTTGGAACGGGACAGACCAGTTGCTGCGCGACGCTGCCCATCGGCTGCGTGAACATCATCGGAACTTTGCCGGGAAATAACCGCCTGAATCCGGTACGCTCACCTTTTTTATTCAAGGAGTTACCCCTCATGGCCAAAGCCACCGCCCGCCACATCCTGGTTGCCACTGAAGACAAGTGCAACGAACTGAAGACCCAGATCGAAGGCGGCGCCGACTTCGCCGAAGTTGCCAAAGCCAACTCCTCTTGCCCATCCAGCCGTCAAGGTGGCGACCTGGGCTCGTTCGGTCCAGGCCAGATGGTCAAGGAGTTCGACGCCGTGGTCTTCAGCGCCCCGGTCAATACCGTGCAAGGCCCAGTGAAAACCCAGTTCGGTTATCACCTGCTGGAAGTGACCAGTCGCCAGGACTGATCCCTGTGCACTGATGCATAAAACAACGGCCCGCCTTTTGGTGGGCCGTTGTGTTTGTGCGACAGCATGGCGACTGGCGACGCGTGCGCGGTTAGCGTACAAATCCCCTTCCTTCTTCACCCGGCGCTCAAGGCTGATAATGCGACTGGACTTCTTCACCTTATTTGGCTCGCCCCTGCTTTGCTCCACCCTGGCCCTGCTGATGGCGAGCGCGGCCGTTGTCGCCGCGCCGCAACAGGCATTGACCGTCTACGGAGAACCGGCGAAATACCCCGCCGACTTCAGCCACTTTGCCTACGCCAATCCCAAGGCCCCCAAGGGCGGTAGCCTGCGGCGCTCGGCCGTGGAGATCGGCCGTTTCGACCACGTCCTGCCGTATATCGATAAAGGCATCGGCGTCAGCCAACTCGACGGCTGGGTGTACTCGCCCCTGGCCCAGCGCTCCCTGGATGAGCCCTACACCGTCTATGGCCTGGTGGCGGAAAAAATGGAGCGGTCAGACGACGGTCTGTCCCTGCGTTTCTACCTCAACCCCAAAGCCAAGTTTGCCGATAACACGCCGATCACCGCCGAAGACGTGCGCTACACCTTCGACCTGCTGATGACCCAGGGCAGCCTGCGTTACCGAACCCTGTTCGCCGACGTCAAGCACGTCGAAGTGGAAGGCCCTCGGCAAGTGCGCTTCGACTTTTCCAGCAACGAAAACCGCACCCTGCCCCTGGACATCGCCACCCTGCCGGTCTTCCCCGAGCACTGGTGGAAAACCCGCGACTTCGCCAACGGCGGCGGCTACGAAGCGCCACTGGGCAGCGGCCCGTACCGCGTCAGCAAGGTTGATTCGGGCAACACCATCAGCTTCCAGCGCAACCCTGACTGGTGGGGCAAAGACCTCCCCGTCAGCCGTGGCCTGTACAACTTCGATCACCTGAGCCTGGAGTACTTCGGTGACACCGAAGTCGCGCGCCAAGTCCTGCGGGGCGGCGCCTACGATTTCAACCGCGAATTCTCCGCCACCGGCTACTCCATCGGCTACAACGGCCCAGCCCTGGACGACGGCCGCCTGCAACGAGCGCACCTGGCCAAGGACGCGCCGCAACCGGCCCAGGGCTACGTGTTCAACACGCAAAAACCGATATTCCAGGACCGCCGCGTGCGTCAGGCCCTGGCCATGCTCTGGGATTTCGAGTGGGCGAACCGGCAGATGATGCGCAATATGTACATCCGCCAGCAAAGCTATTTCTCCAACAGCCCGCTGGCGGCCACTCAGTTGCCGGACGCTCAGGAGCTGGCGATTCTCGAACCCCTGCGCGGGCAGATTCCCGACGAAGTCTTCACCAAAGTATTCAAGGCGCCGACCACCGACGGCACCGGCATGATCCGCGACAAACAACTGCAAGCCCTGGAACTGTTGGAACAGGCCGGCTGGAAGCCCGATGGCGACAAACTGGTCAACGCCGCCGGCGAACCGCTGGAGTTCACCTTCCTCAATGCCCAAGGCGGCCTTGAACGCCTGTTGTTGCCCTACAAGCGCAACCTGGCGCAGATCGGCATCACCCTCAATATCCGCCGTATCGACTCGTCGCAGTACGTCAATCGCCTGATGGCCCGGGACTACGACATGATCGTCACCGGCTTCCCGGTCACCACCTCGCCGGGGATGGAGCTGTACAACTACTTCGGCTCGTCCGCCGCCTTCGATCCCGGCGCCAACAACTACATAGTGTTGAAAAACCCGGCGGTGGATACTCTGATCACCGGGCTGGTCCGCGCTACCACCCAGGCGCAGATGCTCAGCTATGCCCACGCCCTGGACCGGGTGCTGCAATGGAATTACTACTGGATCCCCAATTACTACCCGTACGGCGCCTCGGCGGCATGGTGGAACCGCTTCGGTCGCCCGGCCGTGGCAGCCAGCAATGACGAAGCCCTGGAAACCTGGTGGGAAGTCAGCCACACACCGCTGACCAATGAGCAAATGGACGCCGAGCTGATCAAGCGCGGCCAGTCGGGAGGTGCCCACTGATGTTTACCTATATCGTGCGGCGCCTGCTGCTGATCATCCCCACCCTGGTGATCATCCTCTTGGTGAATTTCGTCATCGTCCAGGCCGCACCGGGCGGCCCGGTGGAGCAGGCCATCGCCCACCTGCAAGGGATTGGCGGCGGTGGCATTGGCGGCTCGTCCGGCGAAAGCATCAGCAGCGGTTCGCGGGCCAGTCGCGGGCTGGACCCAAAACTGATCAAGGACATCGAAAAACAGTACGGCTTCGACAAGCCAGCGCCGGAGCGCCTGTGGTTGATGCTCAAAAGCTACGCCCAACTGGATTTCGGCAACAGCTTCTTTCGCGGCTCGACGGTGATTGATCTGATTCTGGAAAAAATGCCCGTGACCATTTCCCTGGGCCTGTGGGCGACGCTGATCACCTACCTCGTATCAATTCCCCTGGGGATTCGCAAGGCGGTGCGCCATGGCAGCCAGTTCGACATATGGAGCAGCACGGCCATCGTCATCGGTTATGCAATGCCGGCGTTCCTGTTTGCGATGTTCCTGATCGTGGTCTTTGCCGGAGGCACCTCGCTGAACTGGTTCCCAGTGCGTGGCCTGGTCTCGGAAAACTTCGACCAGTTAAGCACTGTCGGCAAGATCGCCGACTACTTCTGGCACCTGGTGTTGCCGGTCAGCGCCCTGGTGATCGGCGGCTTTGCCACCTTGACCATCCTCACCAAAAACTCGTTCCTCAATGAAATCACTCGCCAATACGTGGTCACCGCACGCGCCAAGGGCCTGAGCGAACGCCGCGTGCTCTACGGCCATGTGTTTCGCAACGCGATGCTGCTGGTGATCGCCGGTATTCCCCAGGCGTTCATCAGCGTGTTCTTCGCAGGCTCCCTGCTGATCGAGGTGATCTTCTCCCTCGACGGCCTGGGCCGCATGAGCTACGAAGCCGCCGTCTCGCGGGATTACCCGGTGGTGTTCGGCTCGTTGTTTATCTTCACCTTGTTCGGCCTTTTGATAAAGCTCATCGGTGACCTCTGCTACACCCTGGTGGACCCGCGCATCGACTTCGCCGCGAGGAACGCCTGATGCTCAGACTGTCTCCCGTGGCTCGCCGGCGCTTTGAACGCTTCAAGAAAAACCGTCGCGGCTGGTGGTCGCTGTGGCTGTTTATCGGCCTGTTCATCCTGACCCTGGGCGGCGAGTTGGTCGCCAATGACAAGCCCTTGGTACTCAGCTACCAGGACGAACTGTACTTCCCGGCCTTCAAGCGCTACACCGAACAACAGTTCGGCGGCCAACTGCCGTTCCAGGCTGACTACCGCAGCGACTACGTGCAAAAGCTGATCAAGAAAGACGGCGGCTGGATGCTGTTCCCGCCGATCCCCTTCAGCGACGACACCCCCAACTATGAACTGACCCGCCCTGCCCCAAGCCCGCCGTCGACGGTGAACTGGCTGGGCACCGACGACCAGTCCCGCGACGTACTGGCGCGGGTGATCTTCGGTGCGCGAGTGTCAATCCTCTTCGCCCTGGCCCTGACTGTCATCAGCGGCGCCATCGGCATTGCCGCCGGGGCCTTGCAGGGTTATTACGGCGGCTGGGTAGACCTGCTCGGGCAGAGAATACTGGAAGTGTGGTCGGGATTACCGGTGCTGTACCTGCTGATCATCCTCTCGGGGTTTGTCGAGCCGAATTTCTGGTGGTTGCTGGGGATCATGGCGCTGTTCTCGTGGCTGGCCCTGGTGGACGTGGTACGCGCCGAATTCCTGCGCGGGCGCAATCTCGAATACGTCAAAGCCGCACGGGCGTTGGGCCTGAGCGACGCCAAGATCATCCGCCGGCATATCCTGCCCAACGCAATGAATGCCACCTTGAGCTATTTGCCATTCATTCTGACCGGGGCGATTTCAACCTTGAGCGCCCTGGACTTCCTCGGTTTCGGCATGCCGGCGGGCAGCGCCTCATTGGGTGAGCTGATCGCCCAAGGCAAACAGAACCTGCAAGCGCCCTGGCTGGGGCTAACGGCGTTTTTCACCCTGGCGCTTATTCTGTCGCTGCTGGTGTTTATCGGCGAGGCGTTGCGTGACGCCTTCGACCCACGATCATGAAAGGCAGCGAATGTATGACCGACAACCTGATCGAGATCCGCGACCTGTGCGTCGCCTTCAACGGCCAGACCGTGGTGCGCAAGCTGTGCCTGGATGTGCGCCCCGGCGAGTGCCTGGCGCTGGTGGGTGAATCTGGTTCCGGCAAGTCGGTGACCGCCCACTCGATCCTGCAACTGCTGCCCGAAGTCGGCACTGAAACCACAGGTTCCGTGCGTTATCGCGGCCAGGAGTTGATTGGCGCATCCGCCTCCACCCTGCAAAAGCTGCGGGGCAACCGGATTGCGATGATCTTCCAAGAGCCGATGACCTCCCTCAACCCGCTGCACAGTATCGAAAAGCAGATCGGCGAAATCCTGCTGCTGCACAAGGGCCTGGGCGGCAAGGCGGCGCAAGCGCGCATCCTTGAGCTGCTGGAACTGGTAGGCATCCAGAAACCCCAGGAACGGCTCAAGGCCTATCCCCATCAACTGTCCGGCGGTCAGCGCCAGCGAGTGATGATCGCCATGGCTCTGGCCTGCGAACCGGAACTGTTGATCGCCGACGAACCCACCACGGCACTGGATGTGACGGTGCAGCGCAAGATCCTGGTGCTGCTCAAGTCCCTGCAACAACGCCTGGGCATGTCGCTGTTGCTGATCAGCCACGACCTCAATCTGGTGCGCAGTATTGCCCAGCGAGTCTGCGTGATGCGTGCCGGGGAAATCGTCGAGCAGGCCGACTGCCAAACCCTGTTCAGCGCCCCGCAACATCCCTACAGCCGCCTGTTGCTGGACGCCGAACCGGCTGGCGCCCCGTTGTGCCGCGACGAGTACGAGACCGTGCTGCAGGTCGATGACTTGAGCGTGCAGTTCCAGATCGGCGGCGGCCTGTTTCGACGCAAGCAATACCTGCGGGCAGTGGACGGTATCAGCCTGAGCGTGCAGCGCGGCAAGACCCTCGGGATCGTCGGCGAATCCGGCTCCGGCAAGTCGACCCTCGGCCAGGCGATCCTGCGGTTGCTGGATTCCAGCGGCGGCATTCGCTTCCAGGGTGAAGCCCTCGACGGCCTGACCCACAAGCAAATGCGCCCCTGGCGCAAGCAAATGCAAGTGGTGTTCCAGGACCCCTTCGGCAGCCTCAGCCCGCGCATGTCGGTGGAGCAGATCATCAGCGAAGGCCTGGAAGTCCATGCCCCGTGCAGCCTCAAGGACCGGGAGGCGCAGGTGATTCAGGTGCTCGAAGACGTAGGCCTGGACCCCGCCAGCCGCCATCGCTACCCCCACGAATTCTCCGGCGGCCAGCGCCAACGCATCGCCATCGCCCGCGCCCTGGTGCTCAAGCCCGCGTTGATGCTGCTGGATGAACCGACCTCGGCACTTGACCGTACGGTGCAGAAACAAGTGGTCGCTCTGCTGCGCGAACTCCAGGAAAAATACGGCCTGACCTACCTGTTTATCAGCCATGACCTGGCGGTGGTGCGCGCCCTGGCCCATGACATGATCGTGATCAAGGACGGCAAGGTGGTGGAGCGCGGGCCGAGCCATGACGTATTTGAATCGCCACAGCATCCTTACACCCAAGAACTCCTCGCCGCTGCATGCGTGTAAAACGGATTGCCTGACATGAACACCACCGAAAGCCTCAAGGACTACCAACGCGTTCGCGCCCTGGCGATCCGCTCGTTGTTCAAGATCATCGAGCAGTCCAGCGAAGGCACGGTGATTGTCGACAGCGACGCCAATATCGTCTGGATGAACGAGCGCTACGCCAAGCGCTTCGGCCTCAAAAGCGCCGACCAGGCCATCGGCCAACCGTGCGAGCAGGTGATTTCCAATAGCCTGTTGCGCCAGGTGGTGCGCACAGACCTGCCCATCCTGCTGGATATCCAGGACACCCCCAAAGGCCCGCTGGTGGTGATGCGCCTGCCAATCCATGACGATGCCGGCGCGGTGATCGGCGCCATTGGTTTTGCCCTGTTCGATGAACTGCGCAACCTGTCGCCGCTGATCGAACGTTACCTGAGCATGCAGCAGGAACTGGCCTCCACCCGCTCGCTGCTGCGCTCACGCCAGAGCAAGTACAACTTCGCGCACTTTATCGGCACCAGCGCCGCCAGCCTGGAAGTCAAACGCCGTGCCCGACGCAGCGCCAGCGCCGAATCACCGGTGTTGCTGCTGGGGGAAACCGGTACCGGCAAAGAATTGTTGGCCCAAGCCATTCACGGCGCCTCACCGCGCGCCCATAAGGCGTTCGTCAGCATCAACAGTGCCGCGATCCCCCATGACCTGCTGGAAGCCGAATTCTTCGGCACCGCCCCCGGCGCCTTCACCGGCGCCGACCGCAAGGGCCGCCCCGGCAAGTTGCAGATCGCCCAAGGCGGCACGTTGTTTCTCGATGAAATCGGCGACATGCCGCTGCCACTGCAAAGCAAATTGCTGCGGGTGTTGCAGGAGAAGGAGTTCGAGCCGGTGGGCTCCAACGAGATGATCCACAGCGATGTGCGGGTGATCGCCGCGACGTCCATGGACCTGGAAGCCGCGATCAAGCGCGGCGAGTTTCGGGCGGACTTGTATTACCGCCTTAACGTCCTGCCGATCCAGGTCCCGCCCTTGCGCGACCGCCTGGACGACCTGCCGGCGTTGAGTGAAGCAATCCTGGAGGAACTGCGCAGCGAGCATGAACTGGATCGCGAGGCCTTGGCGCTCCTGGCACAGCACGCCTGGCCGGGGAATATCCGCGAGTTGCGCAACGTGCTGGAGCGGGCGGCGCTGCTCAGTGATGACCTGGTGCTTGATGCCCGCGAGATTCGCGCGGCGATTGGCACGTTCAGTCCGGTGGAGCGCAGTGCCGTGGAGTCGGCTGAAGGTGAAACCTTCAGTGCGGCGCGGGAACGGTTTGATCGGCAGGTGATTGGGGCGGCGCTTAAGGCGTGTGAGGGGAATGTGGTTGAGGCGGCGAAGCGGTTGGGGCTGGGTAGGTCGACCTTATACAAGAAAATGGTGTCGTTGGGCATCGAACAATCTCAATAAAGAGATGAAAATCCCCAAACAGAGACAGCCCTTGTAGGAGCGAGCTTGCTCGCGAAAAGCGCAAAGGCACCGCATGCATCCTGGATGCCAGCGTTATCGTTGACGACCATCGCGAGCAAGCTCGCTCCTACAGTGAGCCAGTACTCGTCTCAAAACAGAGATAAGCGCTGAATAATCTTTACTAAAACAAAATAATATTCATATATTTCAACAAGTTAACAACTTGGCACAAATCCCGCTATAGCCTCTCTCCACAGCTTCACCCACACAAAAATAACAATCCGATTGGAGACACTCCATGAGTGTGATCATTGCCCTCGCAGCCCTCGCGCTGCTGATGCTGGCGGCCTACCGTGGCTACAGCGTCATCCTGTTTGCTCCCATTGCCGCCCTCGGCGCCGTATTACTCACCGACCCCTCCGCCGTCGCGCCCGCCTTCACCGGGGTGTTCATGGAAAAAATGGTCGGCTTTATCAAACTGTACTTCCCGGTGTTCCTGCTGGGTGCGGTGTTCGGCAAGCTGATTGAGATTTCCGGCTTCTCGCGCTCCATCGTCGCCGCCGCCATTCGTTTGCTCGGCACTCGCCAGGCGATGCTGGTAATCGTGCTGGTCTGCGCCTTGCTGACCTACGGCGGCGTGTCGTTGTTTGTGGTGGTGTTCGCGGTGTACCCGTTTGCCGCCGAGATGTTCCGCCAGAGCAATATCCCCAAGCGCCTGATCCCCGCGACCATCGCCCTCGGTGCATTTTCATTCACCATGGACGCACTGCCTGGCACGCCGCAGATCCAGAACATCATCCCCAGCACCTTTTTCAACACCACCGCCTGGGCTGCCCCGTGGCTGGGCGTGATCGGCGCCATCTTCGTGTTCTGCGCCGGCATGCTCTACCTGGCCCGCCAGCGCAACAAGGCCCAGCGTGCCGGTGAAGGCTACGGCACCGAACTGCGCAACGAGCCGGAAACTGCTGAAGACATCAAGCTGCCCAACCCCTGGATCGCCCTGTCGCCGCTATTGCTGGTGGGGGTCATGAACCTGCTGTTCACCCACTGGATTCCCCTGTGGTACGGCAAAACCCACAGCCTCAGCCTGCCGGGCATGAGCGTGCCGGTGCAGACCGAGATCGCCAAGCTCACGGCAATCTGGGCAGTGCAAGCGGCGCTGTTGGTGGGGATCATCATGGTGCTGGTGTTCGGCTTTTCGGCGATCCGCAGCAAGCTGGCCGAAGGCAGTAAAAGCGCGGTCAGCGGTGCGCTGCTGGCGGCGATGAACACCGCTTCGGAATACGGCTTTGGCGCGGTGATCGCCTCCTTGCCGGGCTTCCTGGTGCTGGCAGACTGGCTCAAGGGCATCCCCGACCCACTGGTCAACGAAGCGATTACCGTGACCCTGCTGGCCGGCATCACCGGTTCTGCATCCGGCGGCATGAGCATCGCCCTGGCGGCGATGTCCGAGAGCTTTATTTCGGCAGCGCATGCGGCCAATATCCCCCTTGAAGTGCTGCACCGGGTCGCGGCCATGGCCAGCGGCGGCATGGACACCCTGCCCCACAACGGCGCCGTCATCACGCTGCTGGCGGTGACCGGGCTGACCCACCGCGAAGCCTATAAAGACATTTTCGGCATCACCATCATCAAGACCCTCGCGGTGTTCGTGGTGATCGGTACTTTCTATGCCACCGGCATTGTGTGAGGTTTTCATGACGACATTGAACGGCAAGACCGCCCTGGTCACCGGCTCCACCAGCGGTATCGGCCTGGGGATTGCCCTGAGCCTGGCCAAGGCCGGCGCCAACCTGATCCTCAATGGCTTCGGCGACGCCAGTGCGGTGATCGCCCAGGTGCAAGCGTTCGGCGGCAAGGTCGGCCATCACCCGGCGGATGTCAGTGACCCGGCGCAAATCGCCGAGATGATCGCCTATGCCGATCGCGAGTTCGGCGGCGTCGACATCCTGGTGAACAACGCCGGCATCCAGCACGTAGCCGCCGTGGAAGACTTCCCGGTGGAACGCTGGGATTCGATTATCGCCATCAACCTGTCCTCGGTGTTTCACAGCACGCGCCTGAGCCTGCCGGGCATGAAGACCAAGGGCTGGGGACGGATCGTCAACATCGCCTCGGTGCACGGCCAGGTCGGCTCGGTGGGTAAGGCGGCTTACGTGGCCGCCAAGCACGGGGTAATCGGCCTGACCAAGGTGGTGGGCCTGGAAACCGCCACCAGCAACGTCACCTGCAACGCCATTTGCCCAGGCTGGGTACTGACCCCGCTGGTGCAGAAGCAGATTGATGATCGTATTACCGCCGGGGTTGATCCGCAGCAGGCGCAGCATGATTTGCTGGCCGAAAAGCAGCCGTCCCTGGAGTTTGTGACGCCGCCACAGTTGGGCGAGTTGGTGCTGTTCTTGTGCAGCGAAGCCGGTAGCCAGGTGCGTGGCGCGGCGTGGAATATTGATGGTGGTTGGCTGGCCCAGTAAAAGCTGCCATGACAAAAGCACTGCACTATCAAAAAATAACAATAGGCCGATCATGTCCAACATCCTCTGGCAACCCAGCCCCGAACGCATCCGCACCACCCGAATGGACCAGTTCCGGCGCTTTATCAATGAGCGCCACGGCGTGCAGATCAATGACTATCCGGCCCTGCACCAATGGAGCATCGATGAGCGCCCGGACTTCTGGCGCGCGATTGTCGTATTCTTCGACGTGCAGTTCCGTACCCCGCCCAGCGCGGCACTGATCGAAGACGCGCAGATGCCCAGCGCCCATTGGTTTCCCGGCGCCACCCTGAACTTCGCCGAGCACCTGCTGCGCCGTCGTGATGATCATCCGGCGGTGGTGGCTATCAGCGAAGACGGACAACGCGAACAACTGACCTACGCCGAACTGGCCCAACACGTCGCCGGCCTGCAATACAGCCTGCGAGCGGCCGGTGTTGGCACCGGGGATCGGGTTGCCGCCTGCATGCCAAACACCTGGCAAACCCTGGTGGGCATGCTCGCCACTACCAGCCTGGGTGCGATCTGGTCCTGCTCTTCGCCGGACTTCGGCACTCAAGGGGTGATCGACCGCTTCGGCCAAATAGAACCCAAGGTGCTGATCACCTGCGCCGGTTACCGCTACGCCGGCAAGGTCATCGACCAGAGCGCCAAGCTCAATGAAATCCTCGAACGCCTGCCGTCCCTGCAACAACTGATCATCGTGCCTTACGCCCGGCCCGAGGCACGCGCTGAGGATTATCGGACCCAGGCCAAGGTTGCGCTGTGGGAGGAGTTCTACGCCGTCGGCGGCGAGCCCGAATTCGTCGCCGTACCCTTCGATCACCCGCTGTACATCCTCTATTCCAGCGGCACCACCGGCGTACCCAAGTGCATCATCCACGGCACCGGCGGCGTGCTGCTGACCCACCTCAAGGAACACGGCCTGCACGCCGACCTGTCCAGGGACGACTGCCTGTTCTACTACACCACCTGCGGCTGGATGATGTGGAACTGGCTGGTCTCGGTGCTGGCCATCGGCGCCACGGCAGTGCTGTATGACGGCTCGCCGTTTCATCCCGGGCCGGAGCGGTTGATTGACCTGATCGACCAGGAAAAAATCAGCGTCTTCGGCACCAGCCCGAAATACCTCGCCACCCTGGAAAAGGCCGGCCTCAAGCCGCGCCTGAGCCACGACCTGAGTAGCCTCAAGGGCCTGATTTCCACCGGTTCGCCACTGTCGCCGCAGAGCTACGACTACGTGTACCGCGAGGTCAAGGAAGAACTGTGCCTGTCATCCATGTCCGGCGGCACCGATATAGTCTCCTGCTTTGTGATTGGCAACCCTGTGCTGCCCGTACGGCGCGGCGAAATGCAGTGCAAAAGCCTGGGAATGTCCATCGAAGTGTGGGACGACCAGGGACGCCCCCTGATCGGTGAAAAGGGTGAACTGGTGTGCACCCGACACTTCCCGGCGATGCCCATCGGCCTGTGGAACGACCCGCACCAGGAAAAGCTGCGTGCCTCTTATTTCAGCCAGTTTCCCGGTGTCTGGGCGCAGGGCGACTATGCCGAGCAACGGCCCAACGGCAGCCTGCTGATCCATGGCCGCTCCGACGCAGTGCTCAACCCCGGCGGCGTGCGCATCGGCACGGCAGAGATTTACCGCCAGGTGGAGAAAGTACCCCAGGTACTGGAAAGCCTGGCCATCGGTCAGCGCTGGCAGGACGATGTGCGGGTGGTGCTATTTGTCCGCCTCAATGACGGGATAGAGCTGGATGAGGCGCTGCAACAGCAGATCCGCGAGGTGATCCGCGCCAACACCACGCCCCGCCACGTGCCAACGAAGATCCTCGCAGTGACGGACATTCCGCGCACTATCAGCGGCAAAATCGTCGAACTGGCGGTGCGCAACGTGGTGCATGGCGAGGCGGTCAAGAACACCGACGCCCTGGCCAATCCTGAGGCGCTGGAGCAGTTTCGCAATCGCCAGGAGCTGACCACCTGACCTGACAGAAAGGTAAAACGCTTTAGCCTTGGCGCACTCATTTGAAGACAAACCCCTCAAGCATGCTATTTTTCGAGGGTAGAAAGCCTTTCCCGACTCGCGGGATAATCGGTTTTTGTCATTCTTCAAAGCGTTACGCACAGGGCTTTTACATGAGCGGATCACCCACCGGCAGCGAGGCCGCAGCACTGATTACCCGGCTGGATTGGGCCAAAAGCCCCCTCGGTGATGCCAGCGACTGGCCACAAAGCCTGCGCACTGCCGTCGACATCGTGATCCACTCGCCCATGCCAATGCTGTTGCTATGGGGCCCGTCACTCACCCAGATCTACAACGACGGCTTCGCCCTGCTGGCCGGCAACAAGCACCCTGCTGCCTTCGGCCAGCCGGTGGACTTGGTCTGGCCGGAGATGAAACCGTTTACCGACCCAATCTACAGTGCGGTACTCGCCGGCCAGGTACGCGCGTTCACCGAGCAGCGTTTCGTCCTGCAACGCAACCACCGCGACACCGATATCTGGCTGGACCTGACCTATAGCCCGATCCGCGACGAGCGCGGCAACGTCGCCGGCATTTTGGTCACCGCTATCGAGACCAACGAGCGCCGGCGTATCGCCCTGGAGTTGCAACAACGCTCCGAAGAAAGCCTCAAGTCCCAGCACAACACCGAACAACGCCTGCAACTGGCCCTGGCGGCCACCGATGCCGTGGGCACCTGGGACTGGGACATCGGCGAAGACCGCTTCATCGCTGACGCCCACTTCGCGCAACTGCACGGGGTCGACCCCCATGAGGCGAGCCTGCTGCCCATCAGCGACTACCTGCACGGCGTACACCCTGAAGACCGCGGCATGGTCGCCCGCAGCATCAAGCATTGCATCACCCACAGCACCGAGTACGCCGAGGAATACCGCCTGCTGCAGGCCGACGGCCAGGTGCGCTGGGTGTTCGCCCGTGGCCGCTGCTACAAGGATCATCATGGCCGCCCGGCGCGTTTTCTCGGCGCCGCCCTGGACCTGACTGAACGCAAACACTCCGAACAAGCACTGCGCCAAAGCCAGACCGAGCTGCAACTGATCATCAACGCCATGCCGGTGCTGATTGGCTACGTCGACCACGAACAACGCTTTCGCCTGAACAACAGCGCCTACCTGGACTGGTACGGCAAAACCCCGCAAGAGCTGTATGGCAAGACCATTCGCGAAGTACTCGGTGAGGAGCTCTATGCCGGGCGCGCCGATAAAATTGCCGCCGCGCTCAAGGGCAAGGCCTGCAGCTTTGTCACCGTCACCCCCCATCGGGATGGCCGGCCACGGCATGCGCTGATGAAATATTTGCCGCGTTTCAGCGGCGACGGTTCGGTGAATGGCTTCTACATTTTTGTGATCGATGAAACCGAACGCAAACTCACCGAAGAGGCGTTGCGCCACCTCAACGATAACCTCGAAGAGCGGGTCAGCCAGCGCACCCAGGCCCTGGCCGAGGCCAACCAGCGCCTGCAAAACGAGATGTACGAACGCGAACGGGCCGAGGACGCCCTGCGCCATGCGCAAAAAATGGAAGCGGTCGGCCAGCTCACCGGCGGTATCGCCCATGACTTCAACAACATGCTCACCGGCATCATCGGCAGCCTGGACTTGATGCAGCGCTACATCGCCGCCGGGCGCAGCGATGAGATTGGCCGTTTCACCGACGCCGCCGTGTCCTCGGCCCATCGGGCGGCAGCGCTGACCCATCGTCTGCTGGCCTTCTCCCGGCGCCAATCGCTGGACCGACGGCCTATCGACCCCAACCAACTGGTCGCCTCCCTGGAAGAGCTATTTCGCCGCACCAAGGGCGCCCATATCGAACTCAAGGTGCGGCTGGGCACCGATATCTGGCCGGTCAATACCGATGCCAGCCAACTGGAAAACGCCCTGCTCAACCTGGTGATCAACGCTCGCGACGCCATGCCCGATGGCGGCGAACTGTGCATCGAAACCGCCAACAGCTACCTGGATGACACCGATATTTCCACCCCGGAGCCAGTCAAGGCCGGTGACTACGTGATGCTCGGTGTCAGCGACAACGGCGCCGGCATGAGCGCGAAGGTCCTGGCCAAGGCCTTCGATCCATTCTTCACCACCAAGCCCATCGGCCAGGGCACAGGCCTTGGGCTGTCGATGATTTATGGCTTTGCCCAGCAATCCGGCGGCCACGTAACGATTCAAAGCGAGCCAGGCCAGGGCACTTGCGTACGCCTGTACATGCCGCGCCTACATGGCACCGCGCTTGAAAAAACCATGCCCACCAACCTCGGGGAAGCCCCAGTGGCCATGGCTGGCGAAGCTGTGGTAGTGGTCGAGGACGATCCGGCGGTGCGCATGCTGGTGGTCAATGTGTTGGATGAACTGGGTTACACCGCCCACCAGGCCGCCGATGCGCGGGCGGCGTTGCCGTTGCTGGAATCCGACCTGCGGGTGGACTTACTGGTGACCGATGTCGGGTTACCGGGGATGAATGGCCGGCAATTGGCGGAGATCGCCCGTCAGCATCGCCCCGGGCTCAAGGTGCTGTTCATGACCGGTTATGCCGAGATGGCCGCCGAGCGCCAGGGCTTTCTGGAAGAAGGCATGGACATGGTGGCCAAGCCGTTCTCCATTGACCTGCTGGCCAATAAAATCCGCAGCATGATCAGCACCCATAAATGAGTTCAGGCATAATCGCGCGCCTTAAGCCTTACGACATAAGCAAGCCAGGTAATTGATCAATGAAAGCCCAAGCCCGTCACATCCTGGTGAAGACCAGCGAAGAAGCCGAACAGCTCAAGCAGCGTATTGCCAAGGGCGAAGCCTTTGATGTGCTGGCGAAGAAGTACTCCACCTGCCCGTCCGGCAAGCGCGGCGGCGACCTGGGTGAAGTGCAACCTGGGCAGATGGTCGGGGTGATTGATGCGGTGATCTTTAAAAAGCCTCTGCGGGTAGTGCATGGGCCGATCAAGAGCAAGTTTGGCTATCACCTGGTGCAGGTGTTTTACCGCGATTGATGAGCCTTTATGGCGAGCGGACTTGCCCGCTCGCCACAGGTCAGGTCGTTCTATTCCCTTGGGATAAGCGCTCCAGGCACCCGAATCACCCGGCTCGCCAAGCGATGCCCGGCCAATGCTGCCTGCTGCGGCGTGCCGCCCTTGAGCCGACTGGCCAGATACGCCGCACTGAACGAATCCCCCGCCGCCGTGGTGTCCACCACCTTCTCGACCACCAAGGCCGGGACGGTAAAACGCTCGCCGTCACAGCGAATCAGACACTCATCAGCGCCGCGTTTGAGCACCACTTCGCCAATCGCCGGGTAAGCGGCAAACACCTGCTCGCTGTCCTCATAGCCAAACAGCGCCCGCTCGTCATCCTCGGTCAACAAGGCGATATCTACCTGCGCCAACACTGGGTGATAAGCCGTTCTCGCCACCTCGGCACTGGCCCACAAGCGCGGCCGGTAGTTGTTGTCGAACACCACCTTGGCACCACGCTTGCGGGCCTCGATCAGGGTTTCCAACAGACGCTCGCGCCCCACTTCGCCCAATACCGCCAGGGTGATGCCGCTGAAATACAGCACATCGTAAGCCGGTAATGCGGCCAGAATAGGTTCCGCCGCCGCCGTGGTGAAACAGTCGCGCACCGCCGCTTCGTTGCGCCAGTAGAGAAACTTGCGCTCGCCGCGGGCGTCGGTCTGGATGCAGTACAAGCCCGGCAGACGACCCGGCAAGCGCTGGACCATGCCCAAGCCGAGGCCTTCTTCAGACCACTGCTTGCACATGGCGTCGCTAAAGCTGTCATCGCCCAGGGCCGTGACGTAATCAACACTGGCGCCTTCGCCCAGTTCGCGTCGCAGGTAAACAGCGGCGTTCAGGGTGTCGCCCCCGAAGCTTTGTTGCAGGCTTCCGTCGGCGCGGTGTTGCAGTTCGATCATGCATTCGCCGATCAGGGCGATGCGAGGGGTTGTGTTCATGCCTTGGTTCTCATGGTGTGCTTTAGGCTGCTTTTCTGTAGGAGCGAGCTTGCTCGCGAAGAACTGGCAGGCGCCGAGTGCATTCAGGATGCCAGCGTTATCGTTAACGACCATCGTCGGAACGCCGCCCGGAGCAAGCTCGCGCCTACATTAGAAGCAGGTACGCAGGGACTCGATCACCTGCAATTGCTCATCCACCAGATTACCCACTTGCCATTTGTCGAAGGTCAGGCACGGATGGGAAGTGCCGAAGGAGATGATGTCGCCGATACGCAACTCAACCCCAGGCGCTACAGTCATGAACGCATGCTGGTCCATCACTGCCGTGACCTTGCAGGCGCTGACATCATCGCCCACCGCGGGTACCACGCCAGCTTTGTAACGCAGCAGCGGCACCGGCAACCCGGCGTCGTAGGCCACGTCGCGCTTGCCCAGGGCTATCACCGCAAAGCCTGGTTCCGGCAACGACTGCACGTGCGCCCAGACTTCCAGCGCCGGGCGCAGGCCTTCATTGAGGTCACTGCGACGGTCGAGCACGCAGCATTGCGCCTCTTTGTAGATGCCATGGTCGTGCGCCACGTAGCTGCCCGGACGCAGCACACTGAGGAAGCGACCGGCAGCGTTTTGCGCTTCGAATGATTCGGCAATCAGGTCGTACCAGGCCGAACCCGACGCGGTAATGATCGGCTTGCCGAGGTCGAAAGAACCACTGTTTTGCAGGTCCACCGCCAGGCGCACCAGCGAGGCGGCGAATTCACGGATGCCGCTGACAGCCTGGTCGCCGTGGATCACACCTTCATAGCCTTCAATACCGGTCAACGCCAAGGCTGGCTGCGCCTTGATCGCGCTGGCCAGGTTCAATACTTCCTGCTCGCTGCGGCAGCCACAACGCCCGCCGACCACACCGTATTCGATCATCACGTTCAGGCGCAGGCCCCGTGCAGCGAAGAAGGCGCCCAGGTCGGCAACGTTGTCCGGGTGATCGACCATGCAGTGGAAGTCGAACTCAGGGTTGGCCAGCAACTCGGCGATCAGCGCCATGTTCGGCGCGCCCACCAATTGGTTGGCCATCAGCACCCGCCGCACGCCACCGGCATAGGCGGCGTGAGTCTGCACCGCAGTGGCCAGGGTGATACCCCAGGCGCCCTGCTCAAGCTGACGCTGGAACAGTGCCGGCATCATGCTGGTCTTGCCGTGTGGCGCCAGTTGCGCGCCACTGCTGCTGACGAAATCCTGCATCCAGCGAATGTTGTGCTCCAGGGCGTCGCGGTGCAGTACCAGGGCTGGCAGGCTGACGTCGCGCACCAGGTGGGCACCGATTTGAGCGGCGCCTTTTTCGACAGCATTGAAGGCAGTCATGGACAATCTCCTATTCATTGATGCGACGGGCCAGGTTGTTGGCGCTTTCAATCAACACCCGGCGATAGTCGTTGTAATTGTTCTTGGCATCGGCCCGCGGGGCAACGATACACAGGGTCGCAATGCTGATGCCCTGCGCGTCCCGTACCGGGGCGGCAAAGCAATGGGTAAAGGTGTCGGCCACACTGTCGAAGGAGAAAAAACCATCGACGCTGGCCTGACGGATTTGCCCAAGGAAGGTCTCCAGGGGCAGGCGCTGACCGTCCGGCAAAATGAAGTCGTCATGGTCGATCAGGTCGATGATTTGCTGGTCACTCAGATGCCCCAGCAACAAGCGTCCGGAGGCGGTCCAGGGGATCGGCGCGTTCTCGCCGATGTCCGAGGAAATGCGAAAATGCCGCTCGCCTTCACGCATCAGCGCCACGGTGTATTTGCGCCCGTTAAGCAGGCACATCTGCGCGGTTTCGTGGGTCTGGCTGACGATTTCCTGCAAGGCGTGATCGGCCTCGCGGGTCAGGTCGAAATGACGCAAATGCGCCTGGCCAAGGAAGTACAACTGACGGCCGAGGTAGACGTGACCGTCCTTGCCCACGGTTTCGAGAATCCGTCGCTCCAGCAGCGAAGCGACCAGTTCGTAGACGGTGGATTTCGGGCTGCCGATGCCGCTGGCAATATCGTTGGGGCGCAGGGGCTGGCCAACTTCCTTGAGGAAATCGAGGATATCGAACGCCCGGTCCAGGCCTTTGGCGCGGCGCTTGATGGTGTCTTCGGTCATGGCAGTGTCGGGTCCCGTCAAAGGCTTAATGTGTGCATGGGCATCTACACATCTTTGAAAACTGGCAAAACCTTGTGGCCAGGAGGCTTGCCCCCTATCCACAGGTCAATCGGGCATTTAGCCTTTTTTCCTGTAGGCCACGCAATCAATCTCAACCTTGCAATCGACCATCATGTTCGCCTGCACACAGGCTCGTGCCGGGGCGTGTTCCGGGCTGAAGTACTCGCCGAACACCTTGTTGAAACTCCAGAAATCCCGTGGGTCTTCCAGCCACACACCAACACGCACCACATCCTTGAGCTCATAGCCGGCCTCTTCGAGAATGGCGACGACGTTGCGCAGGGTCTGGCGAGTCTGTTCGATGATCCCGCCCTGGATGATTTCGCCATCCACCGCCGGCACCTGGCCCGACACATACAACCAGCCATCCGCTTCTACGGCGCGGGCGAAAGGGCGCGGCTGGCCACCGCCAGCGGTACTGCCGGCGCCGTAACGAGTAATGCTCATAATGGTTCTCCTGATTAAAACAATTAAAAACGAATGTTCTTGAGAAATTCCGCCAGGCGTGGCGATTGCGGGCGCTCAAAGATGTCCTTCGGTGGCCCCTGCTCTTCAATGCGGCCCTGGTTCATAAAGACGATCTTGTCTGAGACTTCATAGGCAAAACGCATTTCGTGGGTGACCAGCAACATGGTCATGCCCTCCTCCGCCAGGCCCTTGATGACGCTGAGCACTTCGCCAACCAATTCCGGATCGAGGGCCGAGGTCACTTCGTCGAACAGCATCAGGCTGGGATTCATGGCAATCGCCCGGGCAATCGCCACACGCTGTTGCTGGCCGCCAGATAACTGACCAGGAAAGTAGTTACGGCGTTCCAGAAGACCTACACGCTCCAGCCATTTTTCCGCCAGTGCCACCGCCTCGTCCTTGCCCATTTTCTTGACCTTGAGCAGTCCCAGGGTGACGTTTTGCAATGCGCTTAAATGCGGAAACAGGTTGAACTGCTGGAACGCCATGCCAGTCATCGCGCGATGCTGGGCGATGACTTTCTCGGCGTGGCGCACGCGCTTGCCGTTGACTTCGTTGTAACCGATGGACTCACCGTCGAGAGTAATCTGCCCACCCTGGAACTCTTCCAGCAGGTTGACGCAGCGCAATAGCGTGGTCTTGCCCGAGCCACTGGAACCGATCAGCGTCACCACATTGCCACGGTCCATGGCCAGGTCGACGCCCTTGAGCACTTCCACTGGGCCGTATTGTTTACGCAGGCCGCGAATGTCCAGCAGCGGTTGGCTATTGTTTACTGCAGTTGTGTTAGAAGGAGTCATGGCAAGGCCACCCGCTTTTCAATGTAGCGCCCGAATAACTCGATGGCGTAGTTGATGACAAAGAACAGAAAACCGGCGAACAGGTAGAACTCCAGGGTCATGAAGGTCCGGGCGATTACCTGTTGCGTACTGAGCAGCAACTCGGCGACGCCGATCACCGACAGCAGTGTGGAGGCCTTGACGATTTCCGTGGACGAGTTGACCCAGGTCGGCAGGATCTGCCGCAATGCCTGGGGTAACAGCACATAACCGAGGGACTGGTAGAACGTCAGTCCGATGGCCTTGCCCGCTTCCAGTTGCCCACGAGGAATAGCCTGCAGCGAGCCTCGGACGATTTCGGCAACGTGTGAACCGCAAAACAGCGTCAGGCCCAATGCGCCGGCCTGGAACGCGCTGATCTGCCAACCCAGGGCCGGAGCCATGTAGAAGCAGGCCAATACCAGTACAAACACCGGCGTGCCACGGATCAGGTCGACATACAGGCGAAACGGCGCGCGCATCCAGAACTTGCCGTAGGTCAGCACCAGCCCGGCGACGATGCCGATCAGGGTGCCGAAAATAATCGCCAGTACCGAGCAATAAACGCTGGTCTGGAACCCCGCCCAGAGGGTTTCCCGGGCGATCCACAACTCATGCAGCCAGCTGGGGGATTCGTACATGGGGCCTCCTTAGCGACGAATTGCCAGACGCTGTTCCAGGTAACGGAGCAGCATGGCGATGAGGTAACAGGCGGCCACGTAGAGCGCGGTCGTGACCATCCAGGTTTCAATCACCCGGTAGCTTTCGACGTTGATCTTGCGGGCGTAATAGGTCAGCTCCGGCACCGCGATTGCGGCCGCCAGGGAGGTGTCCTTAAACAGCGAGATGAAGTTGTTCGACAGCGCCGGCAGCACGTTGCGCAGCATCACCGGCACGGTGATGTAGGCACGAATGCGCCACTCGCCCAGGCCGATGGCCAACCCCGCTTCACGCAAACCCTTGGGAATATTCAACAGCCCGGCGCGGAACACTTCGGTCAGGTAGGCACCGGCGTACAGCGACAGGGTGATGATGAACGAGGGGATTTTATCCAGGCGAATCCCCAGGCTCGGCAAGGCAAAGTAGATCAACAGGATCAGCACCAGGATCGGCGTATTGCGGACCACCGTCACATACACCGACGCCAGGATTCGCAGCGCACGGTGTTTGGACAGCAGGGCAAAGGCCGCCAGCAGGCCGATCACGCAACCAATGGCAATCGACAGCAATGCCAGTTGAAGGCCCAAACCGAGCCCCACCAGCAAACTGTCAAAATCGCGCCATACGGCGGCAAAATTCAACTGATAATTCATGGTCAGCAGTACCTTAATCGGGGCGCCAGCAGCAGCGCCCCGCGCTCACGATCATTTGAATTCGACGGGAAAACCAATTGCTGGCGTTGGCAGGTCAACACCGAACCACTGCTTGAACGACGCCGCGTACATCGGGAACTCGACGCCAGTCATGGCCTCATGCAGCGCGGTGTTGACGAAGTTCAGCCAGTCCTGGTCGCCACGCTTGACGGCGCAGCCGTAGGTCTGCGGGCTCCAGGCGTAGGCTGGGCTGCGGTAGCGGCCGGGGTTCTGCACCATCAGGTACTTGACCGAAGACTGGTCGGTGGCGGCGGCGTCGGCACGGCCGGAGTTCACGGCCTGGTACATCAGGTCGACGCTGTCGTACTGGTCGACCTTGGCCTTGGGCAGCGCCTGGTGCACCAGTTCTTCGGCGTAGACGTTTTGCAGCACGGCCACGGTGACGTCGTCGCCTGCGGCTTGCAGGTCTTCGATTTCCTTGTATTTGCTGTTGGTCGGCAGCAGCAGGGCGACGCCCTCGCGGTAGTACGGCAGGGTGAACGCCACTTGCTGCGCACGGCTGGCGGTGATGGTGATGAATTGGCAGCTCATGTCGACCTTGTCGGTCAGCAGGTTGGGAATCCGCGCGTCGGAGGACTGCACCACAAACTCGACCTTACTGGGGTCGTTGAACAACCCCTTGGCCACGATTCGGCCGATGTCGATATCAAAACCTTGCAACTTGCCATCCGCTCCCTGGAAGTGCCACGGCGCATTGGTACTGCCTGTACCCACGATCAGATGCCCACGGGAGAGCACGCTGTCGAGCTTGCTGTCCGCCGCTTGCACAACGTTTGCGAGGGAAGCCGATGCGGCGAAGAGAAAAGCACACGCTTTGAATACGGAAGGTCGCTGATGCATGACAAGCACTCCAGGAGTTGTATATTCCGCTATACCGGAACTTGGTATGTAACAACGGAATAGACAGCAGAAAGTGTGCCACAGGCTGCAGCAGAAAAACATTGAAGGCTTAAATTTGTTGTAAATCAGATAGATAGAAATTTATGAACGAAGCGTTGTTAAACCAATAACGAAACCCAGATTGCTACCGATGGCCCCACGTATCGGTGACAAGTCACATTTGGGTGCACACGTGAGTCTTTTACGCGCACAAAAGAGATGCAGGCAGCAGCCGAGATCATTGGCTACCTGTGAGTTCTGACAGTAGACCGTATCCGCTTCCTGGCTTAGCTTGAGTGCAGGAGCTATCGGGCTTTCGAGAAGGAGATCATCATGGGGATTGCCACCGCAGTTATTGCCAGTCACGAGGATTACCAGCGGGTCCTGAAGACGCCAAAAGCGGTCTTCATGCTGTTTGTCTCACAGCACTGTCCGGCGTGCGAGGAAGCCGTGCCACTCTTTATGCGCATTGCCGGAAAATATACCGAAACCGTGGAAAGCCTGGTGCTCGACACCGCCCAAACCCCCAGGCATCCGGAGGTGACTGGCACCCCCACCCTACTGATTTTCCAGAATGGCGAAATGATCGAGAAGCTTAAAGGGTTCGGCACCTGGGGGACCCAGGTGCCGACCTTGGAGCAGATATTCAGCCGCTACGGCGGGCTGCCTGAATAAACGTGGCGCCCTACCGCTTTTCGCGAGCAAGAACTAGGCGTCCCCCTCGCTCCTACATGGGGTCGGCGGGCGCCAGCAGCACTTGGGTCACCCGCCGCTCCGCCACCGTCGCCACCGTCAGGCGCCAGCCTTCATGCTCCAGGCTGTCGCCCACCACCGGCAGGCGATCCAGCAGGCTCATGACCAGGCCGGCCAGGGTCTGGTAATCCTCGGTCGCCTGCGCCTGAAAGCCGGTGCGCTGGCGGATCAGGTTGAGATTCAAGGCACCGTTGACGCGGAAATCGCCTTGCTCTTCGACGATGTCCGGACCTTCGACTTCACTGGCGTCGGGCAATTCACCGGCAATGGATTCAAGAATATCGGTCATGCTCAACACGCCCATGAAGTCACCGAATTCGTTGATCACGAAGGCGATGTGGGTCGATTCCTGACGCATTTGCTCCAGGGCGTTGAGGATCGAAAAGCTCTCCAGCAGGTTGATCGCCCGGCGCGCCAGGTGCTCCAGGTTCGGCTCGTTGCCGGCCAGGTATTCCTTGAGCAATTCCTTCTTGTGCACAAAGCCCAAGGGCTCGTCGATAGCACCGTTGCGGATCAACGGCAGCCGCGAGTAGGACGAATGCATCAGTTTCAAGCGAATGGTGTCGGGATCGTCCGCCAGATCGATATAGTCGACATTGGCTCGCGGTGTCATCAAGGTGCGGATCGGCCGCTCGGCCAGCTGCAACACGCCACTGATCATCACCCGCTCACGGCGGTCGAACAACGGGCCTTCGTTGGCCTGAGCATCACCCAGCAGGTCACTGACATCTTCACCCACCTCTTCCACTGCCAGGTTTCGCCCGCCCAGCAAGCGCATCACCGCATGGGCAGTACGCTCGCGGATCGGTCGCGTACCTTGCGCAGATTTCTTGCGCCGGGCCCGGGCGATCTGGTTGAACACCTCGATCAGGATCGAGAAACCAATGGCCGCATAGAGGTAGCCTTTAGGAATATGGAAGCCCAGGCCTTCGGCGGTCAGCGCAAAGCCGATCATCATCAAAAAGCCCAGGCACAGCATGATCACCGTCGGGTGCGCGTTGACGAAGCGGGTCAGCGGCTTGCTGGCAATGATCATCACACCAATGGAGATGATCACGGCGATCATCATCACCGCCAACTCATCCACCATTCCCACGGCGGTAACTACCGCATCAAGGGAGAACACGGCGTCCAGCACCACGATCTGCGCAACAATGGGCCAGAACATCGCATAGGCGGCGTTGCCGGTGCGCTGGGCGATGTGGCCTTCCAGGCGCTCATGCAGTTCCATGGTGGCCTTGAACAACAGGAACACACCACCGAACAACATGATCAGGTCTCGTCCGGAGAAGCTCTTGTCGAACACCTCGAACAACGGCTGGGTCAGGGTCACCAGCCAGGAAATACTCGCAAGCAGGCCCAGGCGCATCAACAGCGCCAGGGACAAACCGATCAAGCGCGCACGGTCGCGCTGCTCCGGCGGCAACTTGTCCGCCAGGATCGCGATAAACACCAGGTTGTCGATACCCAGAACCAGTTCCAGCACAATCAAGGTCAACAGGCCGAGCCAGGCCGTTGGATCCGCTAACCATTCCATATAAATGTCTCTATCTCGTTATTGATTTCAGATCGCCGGACACGGCAAGGCACGACCAGAAGGCCGGGAAACAGTGGGCAATCGGAAAACGGGATGTTTGGCCTGGAGGGAGGCGTTCAGCGGGAACAGCGGCAGCGGATGTCCTGGAGAAAGACGACTGGGTGGCTCCGAGAGGGTGTTCATGCAAGTCCTGTAGCGGAAAAAGGACTTGAATCCTACAACCGAAAGCCAAATTCCCTACCACGCAAAACTATTACAAAATTTGTAACAGTCCGAGCAGACACCGCTTGACAATGTGGAGCGAGGGGGACGCCTCGCTCCTACAGAGGTATTACCAGAAGCGCTGCTGGGTCAAGCGGCTCCACCAGGTCAGCAGCACCCGGTCCACCGAGCCGCTTGCCGCGAGGCCAACCCGCTCTTGCAGGCTTTTGCGCTCGGCATAGTGCAGGTGATACAGCTCGGCAGTCTTGGCCCGAGTGGACAGGTATTCGTCGCTGGTTTGCAGCTCGTCCACCAGTTGTTTATCCAGCGCCGCGACGCCAAGCCAGACTTCGCCGGTGGCCACGTCATCAATGGCCAGTTGCGGGCGGTAGCGGGAAACGAAGTTCTTGAACAGTTGGTGGGTGATGTCCAGGTCTTCCTGGAACTTTTCCCGGCCCTTCTCGGTGTTTTCGCCAAACACCGTCAAGGTGCGTTTGTATTCGCCGGCAGTCAGCACTTCGAAGTCGATGTCGTGCTTTTTCAGCAAGCGGTTGACGTTGGGCAACTGCGCTACGACGCCAATGGAGCCAAGGATGGCAAACGGCGCGCTGATGATCTTCTCGCCGATGCACGCCATCATGTAACCGCCGCTGGCCGCGACCTTGTCGATACACACGGTCAACGGCACGCCCGCCTGGCGGATTCGCGCCAGTTGCGAAGAGGCCAGGCCGTAGCTGTGGACCATGCCGCCGCCGCTTTCCAGGCGCAGCACCACTTCGTCCTTGGGCGTGGCCAGGCTCAACAGCGCGGTGATTTCATGACGCAGGTTTTCGGTGGCCGAGGCCTTGATGTCGCCGTCAAAATCCAGCACGAACACCCGAGGTTTGTCTTCAGGCTTTTTCTTGGCCTTCTTTTCAGCCTTGCTTTCAGACTTGCGCAGGGCCTTGAGTTGATCCTTATCCAGCAAGGTCTGCTCCAGGCGCTCACGCAGGCCCTTGTAGAAATCATTGAGCTTGCTGACCTGCAACTGGCCGGCATTCTTGCGCCGGCCTTTGCTGCGCAGCGCAGCAAAACTGATCAAGACCACCAGAATGGCGACCACCAGGGTGACGGTTTTAGCCAGAAAACTTGCGTACTCGGCAAGGAAATCCACAGCAACTCCTTAAATGCGGCGCGCCCTCTGTCAAGTGCGGGCGCGGATTGCCCAAGCATACCGACGGGACTGCCGGGGAGCCAGTGATGAAACCGCTTGTAGCGGGCCTCTAACGAGCTTTTAAAACAAGCGTATGTTTTTTCATTGACAGCTTCTCGGCATCCTCATAACCTCGCCAGACTTTCAACGTACCGGGTGAACGGACGTGGGCAGCATCTATTTGATTCGACATGGCCAGGCCTCCTTCGGTGCAGACGACTATGACGTGCTGTCGCCCATTGGTGTGCAGCAGGCGCAAGTATTGGGCAGCCACCTGGCAGAACTGGGGCTGACCTTCGACCGCTGTGTGTCGGGTGACCTGCGCCGCCAGCAGCACACCGCGACCAGTGCTCTCGAACAATTCAGCACCCTCGGCCTTTCAGTTCCTACCCTGGAAATCGATAGCGCCTTCAACGAATTCGACGCCGACGCCATCATCCGCGCCCTGCTCCCTGATCTGCTCAACAGCGAACCCGAAGCCCTGGATATCCTGCGCAATGCCGCGCAAAACCGCAGTGAATTCCAGCGCATCTTCGCCCTGATCATCGAACGCTGGCTCGCCGGCACTTATGATCCGCCGGGCCTGGAAAGCTGGCTGGGGTTTATCGAGCGCGTCCAGGGCGGCTTGCAACGCATCCTTGAAGCCGCCGATAACCGCGACAAGATCGCTGTGTTTACCTCCGGCGGCACCATCACTGCCCTGCTCCACCTGATTACCCGAATGCCTGCCACCCAGGCCTTCGAACTGAACTGGCAAATCGTTAACACCTCGCTCAACCACTTGAAGTTCCGTGGTCGCGAGGTGGCACTCGCTTCCTTCAACAGCCATACCCACTTGCAACTGTTGAAGGCGCCGCAGCTCATCACTTTCCGATGAGCTGCGGCCAACCGTGACCCCTGGGTCGCTGGAATCACCCATAAAAGGATCGAACCATGACTGACGTAGCTAAAGCCGTAGAAGCAATGAAAGCCAAATTCAACCCAGCCGCTGCTGCCGGCCTGGACCTAGTGTTCGGTTTCCGTGTCGACGAGAACGAGAACTTCTCGCTGATCGTCAAAGACGGCACCTGCGAACTGAAAGCAGGCGTAAACCCTGACGCCCAAGTGACCTTGGTCATGGACGGCGAAACTATGCAAGGCATCGTCGACGGTTCCACCGACGGCATGCAGGCTTTCATGGGCGGCAAACTGCGCGCCGAAGGCGACATGATGCTGGCGATGAAGCTGAGCGAGCTGTTCCCGGCCTGATCCAAGGGGAAACCCTGGATAGACCAATCCCGCCTTCTGGCGGGATTTTTCATTTCAGACCCTAGGCTGCAACAGCAACGCCACCAACGCACTCCACCCCGTCTGATGCGAAGCCCCCAAGCCACGCCCAGTCTCGCCATGAAAGTACTCATGAAACAACACCAGGTCACGACTGTGCGGGTCTGCCTCCAATTGCGGGTAACTCGCCATCGACGGTCGCAAGCCATTTTCGTCCCGCAAAAACAGTCGCGTCAGGCGTTGGCTGAGGCTGTCGGCCACCTCCTCCAGAGAGGATAGATAACCGCTGCCCGTCGGGTATTCCACGGAAAAATTGTCATCGTAATAGCGGTGAAATTCGCGCAGCGACTCAATCAACATGTAGTTGACCGGCATCCACAACGGCCCGCGCCAGTTGGAGTTACCGCCGTACAGCCGCGAGTCGGACTCCGCCGGCTCATAGCGGGCACACAACGTATCGCCATTCATCTTCAGCGCCAGCGGCTGCTCGGCGTATGCCTTGGACAGTGAACGCACGCCAAAATCCGAGAGGAACTCCGAGTCATCGAGCATGCGCTTGAGCAAATCCTTGGTCCGCTCACCCCGCAGCAACGCCAGCAACAGGCGATTGCCCTGCCCCGGCTCGTTCCAGCGCGACACCAGCTTGGCCAAATCCGGCCGATGCTTCATAAATCCCAGCAAGCGCTCGCGCAACCCTTCCAGCCCTTCATGCTCGTGCTGCTCCAGCACCAGCACGGCAAACAGCGGCATCAATCCGACGATGGAGCGCAGGCGCACCGGCTCGCTGTGGCCGTCGGGGCGATGCAGCACGTCGTAAAAAAACTGGTCCTGCTCATCCCACAGGCCTTCAGCGCTGTCATCAACCCGATTAATGGCGCCAGCGATGTAAAGGAAGTGCTCGAAGAACTTCACTGCAATGTCGACATACACGCCATTGCGCTTGGCCAGCTCCAGGGCGATGCGCATCAGGTCCAGGGCATAGGCGGCGACCCAGGCGGTGCCGTCGGCCTGATCCAGTTGATAGCCGGGGGGCAACGTGGCCGAGCGGTCGAACAAGGCGATATTGTCCAGCCCCAGGAACCCGCCCTGGAACAGGTTGCGGCCCTCGGCGTCCTTGCGGTTGACCCACCAGGAAAAATTCAGCAGTAGCTTGTGGAAGATCCGCTCCAGGAAGTCCAGGTCGCCGACGCCGGTCAACGCCTTGTCCTGCTGATACACCCGCCAACTGGCCCAGGCATGGACCGGCGGGTTGGCATCGTCGAAACGCCACTCGTAGGCCGGCAATTGGCCGTTGGGGTGCATGAAGCGATCTTTCACCAGTAGTAATAATTGCTGCTTGGCGTAGCCCGGATCGATCAGGGCAAAGGCCACCGCCTGGAAACCCTGGTCCCAGGAGGCGTACCAAGGGTACTCCCAGGTGTCGGGCATGGAGACGATGTCAAAGTTGGACAGGTGCCGCCAATGGATATTACGAATATGCAGGCGCTCGGGCGGCGGTGCGGGTTGGGCGGGATCGCCATCAAGCCACTGTTTGACGTCGAAGTAATACAGCTGCTTGGACCACAACAGCCCCGCCAGGGCCTGGCGCTGAACATTGCGTGCGTCATCGTCGGCGATGCCCTGTTGTAGCGTCGCGTAGAAATCGTCGGTCTCCTGGCGGCGCAGCTCGAACAGTTTGCGCGCGTTGACCTGTGGCGCATCCACCGGGGCAAAGCGCAGGTATAAGGTTTTGCTTTCCAGCCCCGCTAACTCAAGGATAAAACGGGCAGCGACCTTGGTCCCCGCATCCCGGCGAATCGCCGTCTCAGCGCCGGCCACCACGTAATCGTTGATCCCGTCCTTGAACGGGCCCGACGCCGGTTGCCCGTCAAGTATGGGGAAGTTGCTTTCGTTCTCGCAAAACAGCCATTCGACGCCGTCCTGGCCCCAGGCACTGAGGTGGCGGTCAAGCAACTCAGGGTGACGCGCCAACACCCGCTCGCCCTCAAGGCGCAGTTCGGGCTTGGGTACATCAGCCGTCCAACTCCAGTCATTGCGCGCCCACACCTGCGGCATCACCTGCAAGCGCGTCGGCTGATCGGAACGATTGTGCACGGTCACCCGCATAAACAGGTCGTCGGGCTGGTGCTTGGCGTATTCGACGCTGACGTCGCAATAGCGATTGTCTTCGAACACCCCGGTGTCGAGGATTTCGTATTCGGCATCCGCCAAGCCACGGCGGGCGTTTTCGCTGATCAGGTCGTCATAGGGAAAGGCGGCGTGAGGGTATTTGTAGAGCATGCGCATGTAGGCATGGCTGGGAACGCCATCGAGGAAAAAGTACAGTCCCTTGACGTCTTCGCCGTGGTTGCCCTCGGCATTGTTGAGGCCGAACAGGCGCTCCTTGATGATGCCATCGCGCTCGTTCCACAGCGCCAGGCCCAGGCACCAGCGCTGGGCCTTGTCGCTGAAACCCGCCAGGCCATCCTCGCCCCAGCGATAGGCGCGGCTGCGTGCGTGTTCGTGGGGGAAGTAGCGCCAGGCATCGCCATCGGCGCTGTAGTCCTCGCGCACCGTGCCCCATTGCCGCTCACTGAGGTAGGGGCCCCAGTCGCGCCAGCGCTCGGCGGCATCTTTAGCCAAGCGCTGACCTTCAATCGTTTGCAGAATGTTCGTCAAAGGCTTGGCCGTCATCGAGTCTTCCATCGCGCACTGAGGTAAGGGCCAGTGTAGAGCCCACGGTCGATCAGATGCACGGGAACACAATCAAGTTCAGCGCGGGTTCAGCTCATTCATTTGCAGAATGAAGTCCAGAGGAATCTTCGTTTGCAAGGCATCGCGGCGCCCAACAAAATCAGCGCAAACGGCCAAGCCCTTCTAACAGCTGCCAGGAATTTTTCTATGCCAACCGCCCGCCATGTCAGCCCTGACGACATCCGCAAAGGCTTCTCCAAGGCCATGTCCGACATGTATCGCGATGAAGTGCCGCTGTATGGCGCGTTGATGGAACTGGTAGCCGAGACCAATGCACGGGTGCTGGCGACAGACACCGGCCTGGCGCGGCAACTGCAGCGCACCGGGGAAATCCAGCGCCTGGACATGGAACGCCACGGCGCCATCCGCCTGGGCACCGCCTTCGAACTGGCGACCATCAGCCGTCTGTTTGCAGTGATGGGCATGCAGCCGGTGGGTTACTACGACCTGACACCGGCCGGAGTGCCGGTGCATTCCACGGCCTTTCGCGCCGTGCATGAAAGCGCGTTGCAGACCAGCCCGTTTCGGGTCTTCACCTCGTTGCTGCGCCTGGAGCTGATCGAAAACCCCGAACTGCGCGCCTTTGCCCAGGCGGCACTGGCCAAGCGCTCGATCTTCACCCCGCGCGCCCTGGCGCTGATCGAGCAGTGTGAAGCCGACGGCGGCCTTGAGCAGGCAGACGCCGACCAGTTTATCCAACAAGCCCTGGAAACCTTCCGCTGGCACCACACCGCCACCGTCAGCGCTGCCCAGTACCAGCAGTTGAGTAATCAGCACCGGCTGATCGCCGATGTGGTGGCGTTCAAGGGCCCGCACATCAACCACCTGACCCCGCGCACCCTGGACATCGACCAGGTGCAGGCCGCCATGCCCGGCAAAGGCATCACGCCAAAGGCCGTGATCGAAGGCCCGCCACGGCGCCAATGCCCGATCCTGTTGCGCCAGACCAGCTTCAAGGCATTGGACGAAGCCATTACCTTTACTGACGCCAAAGGTAGCCACAGCGCACGCTTCGGCGAGATCGAACAGCGCGGCGTGGCGCTGACGCCCAAGGGCCGGGCGCTGTACGACCAACTACTGAATGCTGCACGCGATGACTTGGGGGCATTTCCTAATGAAGCCAATGCCTCACGCTACACCGAGCTGATGGCGCAGCACTTCGAGGCCTTCCCGGATGATCATCGGCAGATGCGTGAGCAAGGGTTGGCGTTCTTTCGCTACTTCGTCACCGACAAGGGTCGCGGGGCACAAGCTGATCCGTCACGCAGCCTCAGCGAACTGATCGCCACCGGTCATGTGGATGTGGAGCCATTGGTGTATGAGGATTTCCTGCCGGTGAGTGCCGCGGGAATTTTCCAGTCGAACCTGGGGGATGCCGCACAAACTCACTATGCGACCAACTCCAATCAGACGGAATTTGAAAAGGCCCTGGGACGTCGGACTATTGATGAGTTGCAGTTGTATGGCGAGACCCAACAACGCTCGCTCGCTGAGTGCGCCACGGCGCTGGGGTTGCCGGCGCTGGCGTGAAGGGAAAGAGTTCGCCCGACGCCACAACGCATTCCATGCGCAGTCAACGTGCCCCAGGGTCGGGCGAACGGTTGGCATGATAGGCAGCGGTATCGCCGCTGTCCTTCAAACAATTCTGAACAAATCTTTGCGATCCCCCTGGCCCTCAGGAACCGAGTTGGTTAACGATCTTGTCTTTGACCAACAAGCGTTTCTTCTTCAGTTTCTCCAGCTCTTCATCTACGCCGCCGGATGACTCAAAGTCCACCACCTCTTTGTCGGCACTGTCGTATTGGTGGAGCAGCGAATCCAGATACTTGTCGTCCGCCCTGCGTTTTTGAATGTCTTCCTTGGTGAAATCCAGGTCCTGATACAGGTCGTGTTTCACTGGCATGGAGTACCTCCGCAAGTTGATCAATGACTGAGTACACTTTGAAGCTAGCCCATCCGAGGGGCTTTTGTCATGTTTGAGATTAAGCCTGTCGTGTTTGCGTTCCCGTTCGTCGCGGCACAGGTTGATGGATAAAACCTTTACTCCCCAGCGGCCTCCACTGTAGATCGCCACCCGAGGGAGAACCGGTTCAATGAATCACGCCGCCAACGCTTGCGACACCCAATGCATCAACACCATTCGCACCCTGGCCATGGACGCCGTGCAAAAGGCCAACTCCGGCCACCCCGGCACGCCCATGGGACTGGCGCCGGTGGGTTACACCCTGTGGAGCCGCTTCCTGCGCTACCACCCCGAACACCCCGACTGGCCCAACCGCGACCGCTTCGTGTTGTCGGTGGGGCATGCCTCGATGCTCCTGTATTCGTTGCTGCACCTGGCCGACGTGGTGGAGATTGACGAGCACGGCAAACGCTCTGGCCTCCCGGCCATCAGCCTGGATGACATCAAGCAGTTCAGGCAGATGGATTCCAAGACCCCGGGCCACCCCGAATACCGCATGACCACCGGCGTCGAAACCACCACGGGCCCGTTGGGCCAGGGCTGCGCCAACAGCGTCGGCATGGCCATGGCCCAGCGTTGGCTGGCCCGGCGTTTCAACCGCGCTGACCAGGTGCTATTCGACTACAACGTCTACACCCTGTGCGGCGACGGCGACATGATGGAAGGCATCAGCAGCGAAGCCGCGTCCATGGCCGGCCACCTGAAGCTGGACAACCTGTGCTGGATCTACGACAACAACACCATCAGCATCGAAGGCCATACCGAGCTTGCCTTCAGCGAGGACGTGATCAAGCGCTTCCAGGCCTACGGCTGGCACACCTTGCACGTGACCGACGCCAATGACCTGCAGGCCCTGAGCAACGCCCTGCAAACGTTCCAGCGCAATACGGGCTCACCGACCTTGATCGTGGTCGATAGCGTTATCGGCTATGGCTCGCCCCACAAGCACAACACCGCCGCGGCCCATGGCGAGCCCTTGGGTGACGAGGAAATCCGCCTGACCAAGGCCGTCTATGGCTGGCCCCAGGATTCCAGTTTCCTGGTGCCTGATGAGGCGCGCACCGTGTTGCGTGATGCGCTCGTGGAGCGCAGCCAGCCTTTGTACAAGCACTGGACACAAACCCTGGCCCATCTTGAACAGCACGAACCAGAACTGGCCGACGAACTGCGCCGGATGCGCACTGGGGAAATGCCTGAGCATTGGCAGGAGGGCTTGCCCCGTTTTGCCGGTGATGCCAAAGGCGTCGCCAGCCGCGCTTCGGGTGGCGAGGTGCTGAATGCGTTCGCCCAGCAGATCCCCTGGTTGCTGGGCGGTTCGGCAGACCTGTCGCCGTCCACCAAGACCAACCTGACCTTCGACGGTGCCGGACGGTTCAGTGCCGAGGACTACAGTGGGCGCAACCTGCACTTCGGCATTCGTGAGCACGCCATGGGTGCCATTGCCAACGGCATGGCGCTGTCCTATCTGCGCCCGTACACCTCGACCTTCCTGGTGTTCAGCGACTACATGAAGCCACCGATTCGCCTGGCAGCGATCATGGAACTGCCGGTGATTTTCGTGTTTACCCATGACTCCATCGGCGTCGGCGAAGACGGCCCGACCCACCAGCCCATCGAGCACCTGAGCCAGCTTCGCGCCACGCCGGGGCTACTGACCCTGCGTCCGGGGGATGCCAATGAAACCCTGGAGGCCTGGGCAATCGCCCTGGCCCAGACCCATCGGCCCAGTTGCCTGGTGTTGTCGCGCCAGGCCTTGCCGACCCTGGACCACACGAAATACGCAGCGGCGTCGGGTACGGCCCGTGGCGCCTATGTGCTGGCCGGTGCCGGGAAGCCCGAAGTCATCCTGATCGCCACCGGCAGCGAAGTGAGTCTGGCAGTGGACGCCTATGAACAGCTGACGGCTGATGGCGTGACAGCGCAGGTGGTGTCGATGCCCAGTTGGGAGCTGTTTGAAGAGCAGGACCAAGCCTATCGCGACAGTGTCTTGCCGCCCGCGGTAAAAGCGCGGGTGGTCGTAGAACAGGCAGGGCCCCTGGGATGGGATCGTTATGTCGGGCAGACCGGGGCCAAGGTGGTGATGAATAGCTTCGGCGCCTCGGCACCGCTAGCCAAGCTGCAGGCCAGGTTCGGATTTACCGTGGAAAACGTGGTGAAGATGGCTAAAGAGCAGATTCAACACGCTATGGCTGACTAGCCCCTATGTTCGGGTGCCTGCCTGGGTGGGTGACCGTAGCATCTGTCGATGCTTAAGCGAGGCTGCGTCAGGAGCGACTCGATTGATGGCCGTGTTGCAGCCAACCTAGCCTCGCTAGGCCACACTACGCCCCAGAATCCGATCCATGATCCTATCCGTCTTCAACGCCTCGATCGCCACCGCCGGATGCTGCGCCTCGCCCCGGATATGCGCATTCATCCCCAGCACGTGATGCCACTGGATATGCGCATGATTAGGCACCTCCAGGGTCAGGTTGAACGCCCCCTCAAGCCGCAACGGTTGCTCATCGAACACCGAAAACGTAATGCGCCCCTTGCTGCCGATCAACTCGACCCGATCCTCCCGCCGATCCGCAACAAAGTTCCAGCAGCCCATTCCCAGGGCCCCCGAAGCAAAACGCCAACTGGCGGTCACGGCATCTTCAGCCGCATAGCGCCCAGCCTGGTGGGCACTGAAACCGGCGACATCGACAATGTCCCCCGCCAGAAACTGAAACAGATCAAGGCCATGACTGGCCAGGTCAGCAAAATAACCGCCACCGGCGACCTGAGGGTCGGTACGCCAGTTACCGGCGCTCTCATCCGCCGGGGACGGCGGCTTGCACAACGTCCAGGTGAGGTGACGCAACTCGCCAATTTTCCCGTCCAGCAGCCAGTCCCGTACTTGCTGAAAACGCGGCAGCGACCGCCTGTAGTAAGAGACAAACAAATGCAGGCCTGCCCGCTCGAACGTGCGCTGCATCAGCACACTCTGCTCGGCGTTCAACGACATGGGCTTTTCGACACAGCAATGCTTGCCAGCGGCGGCCACCAGCAGGCTGTATTCAAGGTGACTGTCGGGCGGTGTGGCGATATACACCGCATCCACCTCGGGATCATCGATCAGCGCCTGGGCATTGGTGTAGAACCGGGTAATGCCATGGCGTGCCGCATAATCGCGCACCGCCTCCTCCCGGCGCCCCATCACGGCCACAAGGGCAGAACCTGGCGCTTTGTAGAATGCCGGTCCACTCTTGATCTCAGTGACACTGCCACAGCCGATCATGCCCCAGCGTACGGTGTTCATCTGCATCCCTCTTCGTCGTGTTTTTTCCAGTGGGGCAGTATCTGTGTTTTCCCACGTCCTCTCCAGCCTGCGCCTTAAACATCACGCATGACAATTGCATTACACTTTTGTGACGATCATCCAACTGCAGGGGCACAGACGATGAAAATACGGGCAACAGTCATTTGCGAACACGAAGGGCACATTCTCTTCGTGCGCAAGGCCAGATCGAAATGGGCGCTGCCGGGCGGCAAGGTCGAGCGTGACGAGCTGCCGGTCGGCGCGGCCGCCCGTGAGCTGGAGGAAGAAACCGGACTGAACGTCGATGGCTTGCTGTATCTGCAGGAGTTGACGGCGGACAACACCGTCCATCACGTGTTTGAGGCTTCAGTGGTGAACATCGACGAAGCCCAGCCACGCAGCGAAATCATCGACTGTCAGTGGCACGCCTATGGTGCCCTCGACCAACTGGACACCACCGAGGCCACCAAGCGTATTGTCAGGTCCTTTCTGCGCCGTCTCTAGGCGCCACCAGGCACACGCTACGGATAGTATTGCCCTGGAACGCTCTGCGTCCCCTACCCCACCGCCGCAAAGCCCCGGCGACCGGCCTTGATTTCGGTACGCAACTCGCCAATCAAATTGGAGATGGAGCGGATGCTGTCCAGGCCGTTGGTGGACACCCCCGTCAGCAGCAAGTCCACCCGGCCAGACTCGGGTTCAAAGATGCAAATCCGCAGCGAGCCGTCCTTGCTCAGGGTGCAGTCACACGAAAGCGGCAGGAAGCCGGACTCCATGATGCGACTGAATTCAACGATCGAGATCATGCTGGACACCCTTCCCGGGACCTGACTCGGCGGATTTGATCCGTCTAGATTAGATGAGCTTTTACACCGTGCGCGGGCAATTAGTACGAAAGTGTTAGCTACCCCACAATTTCGCAAAACTGCCTGCCCAATGGCGCCCAAAAACCACGTGACAACCTCTCATCCGATGCCGTTGGCAGCTTGATTCCTGACGATGACGGCCAGCGGCAGATCGAACATGGGCACTGAGCGGTGTCGCCGCTGCTTCAGGCCCTGCGCTTCTGGTAACGCACGTCGTCACCGTCGACGTCATCGATGACCGACCAACCGAGTCGCTGGTAAAACCCGTTGGCCCTGACGTCACTCCGGCCATCGGTGATGAGGAAAATCTCCTCGTGGTGTTCGAACAACGCCTGCTCGGCCACGGCCATCAACAACCGGCCCAGCCCGCGACTCTCATAAGCAGGCAGGACAAACATGGCAAATACCTCACCCTCGGCGAGATCCACCATGGAAAACGCCGCAGGCTTGCCTTGAACCTCGGCGATCCAGGCACAGGGCGCCTCATTGATGCTGTCCGCCAGTACTTGCGGGGTTATGCCCAACTCCGTCATTTGCTCACGGCTCAAATGGTTCTGCACCACCGAGGTGCGGATCTCGAAGAGCGCTTCAATATCCCCAACCGTTGCCACCCTGACGACCGACGTCATAGCCACCTCCTCCATTTTTGCACTGGCCGGTGCAAAGCCGGCCGGGTCATTTACGCGCCAGTTTGTACCGAACGCACTCCTCATAAAAACTCTTGCGGATTACCGGTGGCTTGAGGCGCGAGGGGCTGTCGTAGGTCTGCTCGGTAATGCCCATGGCCATCATGTGCATCCAGGATTTGTTGAATTTGTACGTTTGAATCTTCTGCCGGGCGGCATACAACGAAACACCCAACAACTTGAGTTCCTGGGCCCTTGCCGCCGTGCCCGCCCCCCAACTGCACATGAAACGATCGCTCTCGCGCAGCTCTTTTGCCTGGGCAGACACAGCCCCGCCCGCCAGGGACAAGGCGATCAGTGTGCTTGTTACAATGCGCATTTAAATCCCACCTAACCACCTGAAAATAAAAGTGATTTTGGCGATTATCTTGTAACAGCGGGGCCAGCAAATTGCCTTCGGTGCGAGGGGCTTACTCCCACTGGGCCGCAAAGTAGCCCCAATCAGGTCACTACGACTTTTCAGACCGGGCGTGGTGACTAGTTTCAGGCCTGCTGCGCAGCCCAGCGCGGGCAAGCCCTAATGCCGAATTGTAGGAGCGAGCTTGCTCGCGAAAAACTTGAGGCCCCCACGGGGTGCCAGGTTTTCCGCGTTATCGTTAGCGACCATCGCGAGCAAGCTCGCTCCTACAGTGGATCACCTTCGCTTAACTTACCGGCATTAAGGCTTGCCATAGATATCAGCACTCTCAAAAAACGGGTAGATGCCTGGCCTTAACGCAAACTCCATGAAACCCCGGCGTACACGCCCATGCCGTCACCGGGCGTGGAGCGCGCAACGTCGCGGCCCTTGTCGTCATAACCCGGCGTTATCGTATTGGCATAACGCTTGTTGGTGAGGTTGCGCAGGTCGACCCAGGCTTGCCAGTCCTGCTTGGGCGCGTCGTAGCCGACGGTTGCACCCAGCAGCGTGTAGGCCGCCGCGTAGTAGGAGTTGGCATAGTCCACTGCAACTCGCGACGAATGCTCGCCATTGAGGCTGGTGTAAAAACCGGTGGGATGGCTGTAGCGCAGTTGCGCCTGGTAATAGTGCTTGGGGATGCCCGGCAGCATGTTGTCGCCAAAACGGTCGTCGTTACGGTAGTGGAAATCGCTGTAGGTGTAGGCCTGGCGCAGGGCGAGCTTGCCAGTGTTGCCACCGTCCCACAGCGGGCTGATCAGGCTCAGTTCCATGCCTTGGTGAATCGTGGGGCTGGCATTTGACTCGGCGAGCACCTGAGATTGGGTGGGGCTCGCGGCCTGGGTTTCCACGGTAAGCAACTCGTGGCGCACCTCGGAGTGATACAGCGCCAGGTCCCATTGCCCAAACCATTCTTCGCCGCGCCCGCCCACTTCCAGGGTGGTTGCGATCTGGTTCTGCAGGTCCACGCCTTCGCGTTGCAAGCCGCTGGCCGGACCGCTGTCTTTCGGGAAAAACTTGTTGGAACCCCAGATCATCGACCACGCATGGGGCGGCTCGACCGAGCGGCTGAGGTTGCCGTACACCTGTAGTTGCGGGTTGAAGTCGTAGCGCAAACCGACGCGGGGGGCGTAGTCCCAGTCGTGCTTGCTCAAGGGCGCATGGGTATCGGGGTAAGTAACCTCGGTTTCCCGGCGGGTATAGATCGCCGCAAGGCCGGTGGTCAGCCAAAGGTCCGGCACCAGCTCAAGGTCATTCCCGATATGCAGCACGGTGTCGGAACCCAGGTAGCTGTAGTCGCGGGTCTTGGTGCCGGGAGCATAGCCAGCCGTATTGCCGGTCGGCACCCGCACATATTCAGAAGCGCCGTTATTGGGCATACCTTGAGTAGTACGCAGGCCGACGGTGGTCTTGCTGTCGCGACCGAACAGGGTGTCCTGGCGAATGTAATTCAAGGTGCCGCTGATATCGGTGTAGGCAACTTTGAGGCGGTTGGTGCCTTCGCGCAGGTCCATCGGGTAATCGTGATAAACCAGTCCGGCCTCGATCCTGGCGTTGTCATCCAGGCGCAAGGTGGTCTTGTTGGCGATCCAGGTCGAGCCCGGTTGCAGCCGTTTGGAGTCCCGGGCCTGGTTGAGGGCGTTAGCCGCGCGAGGATCATGGTTGATCTGCTGGCGGGTCAACTTGCCGGGGCTATCGTTGGCGGTTTCCCGGTAGCGCAAGTAGAAACGGGTTTCCAGGTCGGGATTGAAGCGGTAGCCAACGTTGGCCGCCACGCCCTTGCCACTGCCCGCGCTCTGGTGTTGAAAACCGTCGTATTCGGAGTCGGTCAGGCTGATGTAATAGTCGGCATCGCCCAGCACCTGCCCGGAACTGATCTCCCGCTGAGCGTAACCATGGCTGCCGGCCTCATAGCGCACTTGCAACGTGGGTGCATCGTAGCCAGTGCGAGTGACATAGTTGATCGCCCCGCCTAACGCCAGCGCCCCGCGATCAAAACCGTTGGCGCCCCGCAGCACTTCGACCCGGCTGAGCCACAACGGGTCCTTCAGCTCATAAGGCGTGCCGCCAGGGCCGGTCAGTGGCAGGCCGTCGAAGGTCTCGTACAGCCCGGACGCATGGCCACCAGGGCCGCGATTGATCCCCGAACCACGAATGGAAATCTTCACCCCCTCGTTGTTCGCCGCCTTGGCGTAGACACCAGCCTGGTATTTGAGTACGTCTTCGTTGGTGCTCACCCGGCCTTGCTTGACGCTATCGAGATCGATGTAGTTGGTACCGCCCGGTACATTTTTCAGTTGCGCCTGGGCCGCTTCGCCCTCGCTGATTTCGGTGCTGGTCACTTCTACCGGGGCCAGTTGGAGAGTCCCTGTAGAGTCTTGGGCCGTGGCCAGTTGGCTGAGGGTCATGGCCGCACCGAAGCCGAGCAAGCGTGGGCAGAGAAAAAGCAAAGGTTGTCGCAGGCGCATGTGCCTATCCTTGATGAGGTCTGTGCTTGGAAGACCCGGTTGATCGGCAGGTCACGCAGCCCACGCCAAGCCCAGAATCGAATTAACAAATGCACACTCAGTATTTATCGATAGCTCCCACGCTCCGCGTTGGTTCAGCAGGTGCAACCCATGGCCTGGAGCTGATCCAGGCGCGACTGGAACGGCACTACGCCAAGGCCTACCTTCACGGGCGATAGTGCATCGCCCACACTTTGCATGCAGGATCGTCACCGCCGCCACCGCCATCGAGGCACAGAAAAAGTACGAAACCCTGCAAAGCAACTATCACCTGCAAGCGCAATTGGTGAGCTATGCGGGCGACACCGGCATTGATATCAGTCGCTATGCCGACAATGAGGCGCTGTCCACCTATACCGAAGGCATGACCTCCTACGTCATGAAACCCGATGGCAGCGGCAAGCCGCTGACCGCCGGCGAGGTCAGGCAACGCTTCGCCAACGTGACCCGCGGCAGCGACCTGATCCTGGTCGGCACACCGGAACAGGTGGCAGCACAGATCGAGGAACACGCGAGAATCTCCGGCACCAGTGGCTACATGCTTAACCCGCTGATCAGTCCCGGTTCACTCGATGACTTTGTCGAATGGGTGATCGCCTGCCAGGCTCGGCCTACGGCGCCTCGTTTCGCTTCGATTGAGCAGAACTCAATCTACGGCCGCGCCAACGAGCGCGCCGATCAGCACCAGTGGCAACATGACACACCGACCTCACGAGCGCGCCCCTCAGTGTTGGGCGGACGGGCCGCGGCGTTGTGGCGTGTTACACGACTGCGCATCGAACTCAGCCTGGCATTCACTCGGGCTGACGAAGGCACGACTGTTCTTGCTGATCAGCCCTGGGCGATTCTGGCGGTCGATAAATACCTTCAGCCTCCTGGGGTCATGAATCTACCGTCCAATTCGTCACACTAAGGCCGCAGGCCGAATACAACCCACCCAAATAATCCAACTAATCCATCTGCTCTTTTTAAAAAATCTCCTCAGAAAAAATCGGATATGCTCAAAATCACTAGAAAGGAAGCTTGGAGGATTTTATGTTAAAAAAAATCACCACCATTTTTCACGTCGAATGGGCTAATGCCAAACTCAAAGTCAGTCATATCGTCCTCTTTATTGCCGCAGTATGCCTCTCATTGATAGTGATAAGTATTTGGGGCGTTTTTAGCTCTCTAGAGAGGCACCTACACAACAAAACAACCGAGATGTCAAATCTTTCCAAGACCTTGTCATCCAGTATAGGGGCTACTCTAACTGAAGCTGACATAGTGATTTTAGGGGTCAAGGAACAGCTGGAAGCAGAAGGTACCAGCGCGGAGAATTTAAAAAGCCTGGGGGGGATACTAAAAATACAACAAAAACACCTACCTCAAATACATGGTTTCTTTATTTATGACGAGCATGGGAGTTGGCTGTTTAACTCAAACGGCATAATGCCGGCGGGTGCAAACAACTCAGACCGCGATTATTTTATTTACCACCGCGACCACACCGACCCGACCACTTTTATTGGCCCCTCTATACGCAGTCGATCAACAAACGAATGGATCACCACAGTATCGCGACGAATCAATCATCCTGACGGCAGCTTTGCCGGTGTCACGATAGCTACGATTTATCTTAAATATTTCATCACCCTTTACGATGACATAGACATGGGGAACAATGGCATTATTAACCTTACATCCTCAACGGGGAAAATTTTAGTCCGCAAACCATTTCGTGATGCTGACGTCGGCACGGACATTTCAAACGGACAAGTGTTTTCCCTATTAGTCTCTTCGGTAAATTCGGGAACCGCAACAACAAAATCAGTTGTCGATGGCGTAGAGCGGGTCGTCAGCTTTCGCCGCATTAATGGTTACCCCCTTGTAATTATTACTGCATTTGATAAAAATGAAATACTTGCGAATTGGCGGAGCGAGTCCCTCGACAGCATATTTATATCATCCCTATTATTGGTGGTACTGAGCCTTCTGGGATATCGACTAATAAAACTCATGAGCCAACAAATCCAGGCACAAAAAGAATTACAGTTTTCACAAAAAACTTACATCGAAGCTAACAAAGCCCTCGGCCTACTTGCTCTTGAAGATGGATTAACGGGACTTTCCAATCGCCGTCAATTCGACTTTTTTATCGAAGCCGAAATCAGCAGAAAAAACCGAAAATCAGATGACACAGCACTCATCATGATCGATGTTGATTTTTTCAAAAAGTACAATGACCATTACGGTCACGTACAAGGTGATGAATGCCTCAAAATCGTGAGCACCATAATAAAAAATAATGTCACTCGGACAGGTGATCTTGCTGCAAGATACGGCGGAGAAGAATTTGCCATCGTACTTCCAGGCACAGATTACGTTGGCGCCTTCCTCGTAGCCGAAAAAATTCGAACTGAATTAGAGCGAAATGCAATTCAACACACTGAATCCCCTATGGGAGTAGTGACCATTAGCATTGGCATTGGCATTGGCATTGGCATTGGCATTGGCATTGGCATTAGCGCATTGTCAGGCACAATGACTGAGACGCCTAAAGACCTGGTCGACATTGCTGACAAGGCACTCTATATCGCCAAATCCAGCGGAAGAAACAGGACTGTTATTTCCGATTAACTGTCCAACACACCTTACGAACAGAACCTGTCTCCGCTCTCTTTTCAACCTTAATGATTCACCGCCGAATCAGCCTACGTGCGCAGTTTAATGAGCGTTGAACCAGTTGGGGTGTAGCACGGGGAAATGCTCTTTCAACCAAATCTCCTGTTGCGAGGAATGTCTCAACAGTGATTCCCGGAGCTTGAACAATGCCGAAACCTGCAACACCGCATTGCACGTAGGCATTCGACTGATTCACGGTGATACCTCCATGAGGCGTATGAGGACGATCTTCGCCGTTCACCGAGAAATGCCAAGACAGCGGTCTGCTATTTTGACCGGAGATGAAGCTGACGCATCGGTGATCTTTTATATCTTGTGGGGTTTTGGGTACCCCACACGCCTGGAGATAACCTGCAGATGCACAGGCCACCATGGTGGCGGTGCCAATTTCTCTCGCTACCATGCTTGAGTCCGGGAGTTCGCCAATTCGCAGTGCACAATCGATGCCCTCGGCTACGAGATCTACCCTGCGGTCCGTCACGCCCAGCGCAAGCTCGATTTCGGGAAATGCCTCCGTAAATATTCTCAGGCTTTCCACGAAACTGTGCTGGGCAAATGCAGTGGGAATGTCAATGCGAAGCCGTCCACGCAACGTCGATCCACTACGGTCGAACATGGACGTTGAATCGCTTCTGGCGAGCCCGTTTTAAGGGGAGAGTCCGGTTTTGAGGTATTAGCTGTACAAAATAATAATTTGGTATAACTTTTAAGGGCGTCTATTGAGTCTTAACGAGGTCTTTGCATGGCTATGCAGACGGACCGCTTAATCCGCCACCTTATCTGTCTTGTTTTGATGTTCCCAAGTGCAGATCTATTTGCTGATTGGCGCGAGGCGTTACCCGATGCTCGTCGGTTGGGTAGCGGGGAGATGCGCGTGTTCGGTTTCTCTATCTACAACGCGCAATTCTGGAGCCCTCGCCTGACTGCCCGTGAACCGCTGGATGCGGATGTGCCTTTTGCGCTAGAGCTGACCTACAGTCGCGCTATTAGTCGCGATGATATGGTTGAGGCCAGCATCAAGGAAATGCGTCGCCTTTCACCCAACTCCCTGAATTCAACGCTGATGGCCCGCTGGGAGTGGGAGATGCAGCAGGCGTTTGTCGATGTGCGCGCCGGTGACCGCATCACCGGAGTCTATATGCCTGGAGAGGGCGCACGTTTTTACTTCGGCGAGAACCTACAGCATGTAGTGAGGGATGATGCGTTCGCCAAAGCCTTTTTTTCCATCTGGCTTGACCCCCGAACACGCAACCCGGAGCTACGCGCCCAATTGTTGGGTGTAGCTAAACCCTGAGACCGTTGAGGAAATGCACATGTTGAAGATATGGATACTGCTGCTATGCATTGGCCTTGCAAGTTGCAGTCGGGTGGATGTGCACACCTACAATCATGAGAAGCCCACGCTTGAGTTGCGAGAATTCTTCGAGGGGCGGGTCGAAGCCTGGGGTATGTTTCAAAATCGTTCTGGTGAGGTCACTAAGCGCTTCCACGTGGAGATCAATGGCCATTCCGAAGGTAGCAGGCTGATCCTCGACGAGTCATTTACTTACAGCGATGGTACTAAGCAAAAACGGGTGTGGACGCTAACTCCAGTTGGTTCTAGCCAATGGAGCGGAACCGCTGGCGACGTGGTAGGCGAGGCGCTTGGTGAGGTGGCAGGCAATACACTGCGCTGGAGATATGTGCTGAGCCTACCGGTGGATGGAAAGGAATATCAGGTTCAGTTGGACGACTGGATGTACCTAATGGACAAAAACACCATGATCAATCGCTCGTTCATGACCAAGTTCGGGGTGGAGGTAGGCCAGATCACCTTGTTCTTCCGCAAGTAGTCTTGAGTCCACGAGCATGCTGTCCGGCTATCCGGTGCAGCGCCGGCATCAACATCGCCCATATCAATGCGATTAGCAGAGCGCTAGGCCCTAGAGGTACTTAATGCAGGGGGCGTTGATGGCGTTGAAGGTTTCGCGTCAGCGTCCGGCACAGCCAGACCTTCACCCGCTGCCAGTACGTGACCATGAAGATGTGCCGGGCACCGGCCAGGGCCAGGGCGACATGAAGCGTCAGGCCGGCAGTGGTCGGGCCGAAGAAGATGTTCTGGCTGCGCACCATCACAACGAAACCGGTGATGGCGATCGTCGAGTAGATCAGCTTGCCAAGGATGCCGTCCCTCACCTTCCCGCTCAGTACGCACCAGGCCGCCCACAAAGCGATCAGGCCGCAGGCGATGGAGTTGATCAGTTCAAGATTCATGGATTGCCTCCCCCGAACCGCTGGCGGATAAGCGCCCAGAGGTCAGCGGATTTGATGGCTCGATTGATGGCCGCCAGGAGCGAGCCACCGAATGTGCCCAGCAGGAAACCGATACCGGCAACGATCTTCGGCTCAGTCACGCCCAGGTAGGTGCTGACCATGCTCGTTAGGTACAGCGAGCAGGCAACCCCAGTGATCAGGAAGATCAACCAGGCGCGCCAGTCCGCCAAGTCGTCCTTGTGCCACCAACTGGCAACCACGGCGCCGACCAGGCCTGCGATCAGCAATTCAAACCTGTCGATTTTGTCGAGCAGGCGCTGTAGATACTCCATGCGCTCGACTCCGTGGGGCATGACTTGAATTGAATCAGCCCCAACAGCACTCCCAGCCATAGCGATGGGTGTGGTGGGGCCGAAAGCGAAAAGGCCTCGATCAATGTCGAGGCCCTGAATGGGGCCCTCATCAGCGTGACGAGTCAGAGGCTCTGAGGGTCTGGGAAACTGGAGACGCAAAAAACCCGGCTCGGCGGCCGGGTTTTTAGCTGAGCTGTGTGTCAGTTGTCTGGATGTTCGCTCGCTACTGAATCGGCAGCCTCGACATCCGACATGTCTTCTTCAAGAGGCGCTTCGTCATCCGGCGGCAGAGGGATTGCATCCATATCACGCTTCGGATCGTGCCCTGTTTCGTTATCTGTCCCGCGGGTCACTTCCTGCTGTGAAATGTTCCCAGGGGCTTTCTCATTGATTTCCATGCTGGCTCTCCGTTCTAACGCTCGGAATATCCGCGCTTAAACATGAGAGTCGGCAGGTTCCAGTGAGTGCCGAACACTAGACGAACGGCGAAAAGCAAAAAGCCCCGTTCTAGGCGGGGCTTAATGAAAACTTTAGTCGTTTGAGGCTTGAGGGACTGGGGCCTCGTCGATGCTAATGCAGTGCTCAATGTCCGTTATTTTCTGCAGCGCAAGCTCGGCCGTTGAATAAGCCCCGAACATTCGGGCCTGATAAAAAACAACCCACGCAAACTGAATATCCGCGTTGCCGGCCTGCCCTACAACCAACTTCTTGAACCGTTCCGCCAAGTCGTCGACATGCATCTGTGCCATGCCACGCAAAACCATGACGCTCTCCCAGTTTATAGTCGGAAGCTCTATTTTCGACCTTGCACAAACTGAGCGCAATAAAAAGCCCGACATATAAGCCGGGCTTTGCAGTGCCAACCCCTAACGCGCAAGATCGACAGAATGGGCAAATGCTCTCTCACTTTCTCACTCATTGCAATGGCTATTTGCTACGCCGCGCAACTTTCGATAAGTCCCTCGGCATCAAGCAGTTCCTGAGCAGCGGTAAGCGCCTCATTCACCTGATCATCCAACGCCTTGCGAATCGACGAACGCCACCGGTAACGGGTTGATTCCGGCCTGCCATCGTTGTCCCAATTAGTGATGTCGTACCAGGCAGCGGGCAACACCGCCGTCGAGCGCTTGCCCGATGCCGAGGTTCAGCAGTTGATCCAGTTCTACAGAGTGAAAGACATTCGCAGCTTGATCGACCAGCAGGCCGAACACGTTAAGAAGCTGCAACTGCGGCTTTCTCCATTCCTGAATGAACTCAACCCAATGGTAAGGGTTCGCGAGGGCTGAACAACCAGCGCCACGACAGCTTGTCGTTAACTGCCCGGTCACCCATTTGGCAGCAAGAGTCTTGCTCGACCGCTTGGTCGCATCGTGCGATTCACACAGCTGAACCAATCGCGCATCTGCTGCTCCATCCGAGCTTTCTGCCAGCCGCCAGCGCGGAACGCTACCTGTTCGGCCTGGCCCAGGACGGTGCGGCCCTGCTTCTCGAAGCTCGACGACGCCCACATGACCCGGATGTCTGCATCCAGTAGGTGGGCATGGTCTTCGTTGTGAATTCTGCCCGTGTCGGCAAGGATCTCGGCTTGGAGCCAGTCCCACACCTCAGGCGCCGGGGTCAGGCGTGTACCAAGGTCCGATAGCTCGGACAACCCAAGCAATGATGCCGGCGGCACTGGTCTGTTCACGCACTCTCCCTAGATACTCTTCACCGCTCACACTCAAAACGATGACGCCTGTCTATTGAGGCACCGCCTAGCGTCGGGCACACTTCCACAGACTCATCGAAGAAAAAAGGACTTTACGGATGCCATTCTCACTGGAAGAAAGAACCGCCTTGCTCACCCTCAAGGGCGTAGGACCAACCGTCATTACTCGGCTTGAGCAGATGGGTATCGAATCGCTCGCCGAGCTCCGAAAGTCGGATGTTGGTGACATCCTGGCTCAAGCGTCCGCGGCATTAGGTTCGACTTGCTGGAAGAATAGCCCTCAAGCCAGAACAGCCATCACTGCAGCCGTCGAGCTTGCGAGGAGCTCAACAGAGAACAACCCGGCACGGTAGGCGCGTTCGATTGCCTCCCAGTCGGGTTGCTTGGTTGTCATAATCCGTCCAAATAAAAACCCCTCCAGATGGAGGGGCGGGGTAAGTGCTCATTACTCGAGCTTTTCGAGAACCTCATCGCGGAAATTCGCGCGCTGAACTTTTCCAGAATCGTCGTGCCAGATGCAACCAACGCCAGGGCTAGACTGTTCGTCTTCTCCGATCACGTTCTTAATTGACTCCACTACCATCGGCTTACCGCCGCATTTAAAACCGACTGCATCACCTAATTGAAACTTTGACATTTTGAATCTCCTTTGCTGGGTCAAACCACAACATGAGGCCAGAATGCCATCATTTCAACTAGCCTCACTCAAACCATCCGGTCGTCTCTGTATCACAACCACGGTAGTAGACCGCGTCACTTGGTTGCGCGCCACGATTTGGCGCATTCGAAAACGTGGCGCGGATTACTTGCCCCGGCGCTCAATACCACCAGGCGCCTTTTCACAGTGCAGGCAGTGCTCGCAGTTCAGCGTCCGGCACAGCCAGACCTTCACCCGCTGCCAGTACGTGACCATGAAGATGTGGCGGGCACCGGCCAGGGCCAGGGCGACATGCAGCGTCAGGCCAGCAGTGGTCGGGCCGAAGAAGATGTTCTGGCTGCGCACCATCACAACGAAACCGGTGATGGCGATGGTCGAGTAGATCAGCTTGCCGAGGATGCCGTCCCTCACCTTCCCGCTCAGCACGCACCAGGCCGCCCACAGCGCAATAAGGCCGCAGGCAATGGAGTTGATCAGTTCAAGATTCATGGTGGGTTGCCTCCCCCGAACCGCTGGCGGATAAGCGCCCAGAGGTCAGCGGCTTTGATGGCTCGGTTGATTGCTGCCAGGAGCGAGCCACCGAACGTGCCCAGCAGGAAACCAATTCCCGCGACGATCTTCGGTTCAGTCACGCCCAGGTAGGTGCTGACCATGCTCGTCAGGTACAGCGAGCAGGCAACCCCAGTGATCAGGAAGATCAACCAGGCCCGCCAGTCGGCCAGGTCGTCCTTGTGCCACCAACTGGCAACCACGGCGCCGACCAGGCCTGCGATCAGCAATTCAAACCTGTCGATCTTATCGAGCAGGCGCTGTAGAAACTCCATGCGCTCTACTCCGTGGGGCATGTTTGAATTGAATCAGCCCCAGCAGCACTCCCAGCCATAGCGATGGGTGTGGTGGGGCCGAAAACGAAAAGGCCTCGATCAATGTCGAGGCCCTGAATAGGTGCGCTGTCTCTCCCACTATCCCGGTATCGACGCACAGGCATCACCGAGGGCTGTAGGTGTAAAGTGGCGACACAGAGCGCTATTCAATGCAAACGTCGCCATTTGCTCTGCATCCCAGGACTCTCGCACGATGAATCTCGCTAATCTCCAGACAAAAGACCTACTCAAGCTTCAATCTGAAGTAATAAGCGAGCTCAGAGTTCGTGGTGTCCTGAGAACAATGAACAATCCCGTCGGCGACTATGCTGAATGGCTCGTTGCTTCAGCCCTCGGATTGAAGCTCGCCAAGAACTCAGCTGCCGGCCATGACGCAGAGTCTGAAGACGGCAAAAAATTTCAGATCAAGGCGCGCCGTGCCAGCCCTACCAACAAATCCAGGCAGCTAGGCGTAATACGCAATTTGGATAAAGGCGATTTCGACGAACTGATCGCAGTTATTTTCAGCGAGTCGTATGAGGTAGTAGAGGCAGTATCAATCCCGCACGCAGTTATATCCGACTACAGCACGCACAGATCACATGTAAATGGTCACGTTTTGAACCTCCGCGGAAAACTTCTCACTGACGGTCGCGTTCGGGATATTCGTGCCGAACTCAACCGAGAAATTTCCCAGCAGCCTCAAAAAGCTGGCGAGATGTCGAAGTAGTAATCCTTCCCTTCTTCGAAGTGCTCTGCGCGATCAGCGGCCACATTCACGGTGTATTCGCCGTATGGCGTGTACTTACCGTAGATTGCGTCCTCTTCCGCCGGATTGGCCGACCACACGGCACCGAAGTTCAGGCGGGTCGCCTCTGCAGCATCGTCCACCATGATCTGGTGGGCCAGTGCGCGATCGGCAACGCGGAGCAGGAGCTGTAGGCGCTCGGTGGTAATCACAGGACACCTCCCAGCAGGTCGGCATCGCGTGCGGACCACAAGGCGCGGATCTTGGTCAGGCCCTTTCCGGTCACGCGAGCAGTGGCAACAGTGGTCTTGCCGTTCTCTGGATGCTCGAAGGTGCTGAGCTTCGCGGTCAGGTAACCGGACTCAATAGGAGCTTGCATGGGTTCGTTTTTGCGCAGAGTGACCCAGCGTTTCTGGCGCAGGAAATCCATCAGGCGTTTCTGGCCTGTACCGATAAGCTTGGCAGCCTCGCCCACTGAGTAGGTTTCGTGGGTTACGGTTACGGCATTGAAGAAGTCGACCTTTGGTGCGTCGGACACTACCTTCTGCTCAAGCATCAGGTTTTCGTGGCTTAGCTCGGTGTTGTCAGCCTCCAGGGAGACGACCTTGCGTACGTTGTCGGTCAATAAAGCCAGCAGTACCTTTGGGTCGTTGAGGCTGGCGATATCGAACGACGGCCTTACCAGAGCATCTTCAAGTTCGTGAAGGCGTCGGATCACCTTGAGTCGAAGCGGCACGCTATAGCCGGTGACCAGGGTTTCGGTCAGTTCACGATTGAGGTGGTAGTTTTCTGTGTAGCCACGGGAATCCTTGTCTTCAACGACATGATCCAGAACTGGATCATCGGCCAGCGCCTTAAGCATGACGCGAATGTCGCGAATGACATGGGCGTGAAGCTTCCCCGTCAGATCCGCAATATCCGAACTGCTCATGGAAACTTCTCGCGCCACGTTTTGCGATTGCAGAAAACGTGGCGCGGGATTGGTTGAGCTATTGATATGTGGCTGGGTTTGCATATAATCGGCCTCACAAAGTGTTATCGAATTAGCCGACCTCGACCGTCGGCTTTTTTGTGCCCGTCAGATCCGCATATTTGTAAGTGCGAATCGAAAGCCCCCTTTCCAGCCTGTTTTTTCCCCGCAAGCAGAAAAAAACTTCAAGCAGCCCTCACCGACGCGTCCATCACATCCAGGCTCTGGCGAACATGGCCGATCTCTTGGCGGATAGCGGTGGTGCTGCCTGAGCACAAGCGAGTTCATCCGGGTATCCCTGCTTTCGCACATCTACAACATTGCGCGTGAGTGGGGAATCACCGAGAACAACCCCGCCGCCGGCGTACGGAAAAACAAGGAAGTGCCGCGGGACTTTTACGCGACCGAAGAAATCTGGAGCGCCGTGTATGCGGTCGCATCCTCGGAGCTGCGGGACGCTATGGATCTGGCCTATCTGACCGGCCAGCGCCCGGCAGATGTGCTGTCGATGCGGGAAGCTGACGCGGTTAACGAGTTCCTGCAGGTATCGCAGGGCAAGACGTCCAAGAAGCTACGAATTCGCCTGACTGCTGCCGGCGCTCTCAATCACTTGGGCGCACTGGTAGAACGACTGATCGAGCAAAGGCGTGCACGCGGGGTGCGGAGCCCGTACCTAATTGTCACAGAAGATGGACGGCAGGTGACCAAGCCGATGCTGCGGCTGCGCTTTGACGATGCCAGGGATCGGGCGATAGCGACAGCCCGCGAGAAGGGAGACGGGATTCTTGCGGCGAGCATCCGCCAATTCCAGTTCCGCGATATTCGCCCGAAAGCTGCCAGTGAGATCCTAGACTTGGGCGATGCAAGCCGCCTGTTGGGGCACACGGACAAGCGTATTACCGAGACGGTTTATCGGCGTGTGGGAGAGATCGTAAAGCCGACCCGCTGACCGCAACTTGCAACGAGTTGCGGAAACTGCCTGAAATGATGCGGAAACGATCAGCGATTAAGCCGCCTGATCTTTCAAACCCCAGAAACACAAAAGCCCCGCATTAACGGGGCTTTCGTATGAATCTTGGCGGGAAACCAGGGATTCGAACCCTGGGAACGCTATTAACGTTCGCCGGTTTTCAAGACCGGTGCATTCAACCACTCTGCCAATTTCCCTTATGCAACACAGGATTATAGTAGTCCATCCTGTCTCAGCGGGCGCCATAATACCCGAATGAAACACACTGTCAAACTCTCTGCGTAGCTTGTTACAGGGCGTCTGTTATGATCTTTGCGACTGAACGTTTCAAAACTGAAGGAGTGTCGCCATGCGCGAACAGGATTACGCAGTTAATAGCAACGTGCAGGCTGAGCAGCTAGAGGTTAGCCGCGTCCTGCGCAACACATACGGCTTGCTCGCTCTCACCCTCGCGTTTAGCGGCGTGATGGCGTTCGTGGCCCAGCAAATGCGCGTCGGCTACCCGAATATCTTTGTGGTACTGATCGGCTTCTATGGTCTGTTTTTCCTGACCAACAAGCTGCGTGACTCGGCCTGGGGCCTGGTGTCGGCGTTTGCCTTGACCGGTTTCATGGGTTTCCTGCTGGGCCCGATCCTTAACCGCTACCTCGGCATGCAGGGCGGCGCGGAAGTGGTCAGCTCGGCGTTTGCCATGACCGCCCTGGTGTTTGGTGGTCTGTCGGCCTATGTGCTGATTACCCGCAAGGACATGAGTTTCCTCGGTGGCTTCATCACTGCTGGCTTCTTCGTGTTGCTGGCGGCGGTGCTGGCGAGCATGTTCTTCCAGATCAGCGGCCTGCAATTGGCAATCAGCGCGGGTTTTGTGCTGTTTTCCTCGGTCTGCATTCTGTTCCAGACCAGCGCCATCATCCATGGCGGCGAGCGTAACTACATCATGGCGACCATCAGCCTGTATGTATCGATCTACAACCTGTTTATCAGCCTGTTGCAGATCTTCGGCATCATGAGCCGCGACGACTGATCGTAGCCTCATGCAAAAAGCCCGCTTCGGCGGGCTTTTTGTTGTCTGCGGCTTTATCATTGGCCCAGGTTTGCCGACCGTCTGTTCCATAAAGAGTGTTCCATGAAGTTCGCGATTGCGCTTTTCTCCGCCGCCCATGCGCCCTCCTCGCGCCGCGCCCTGCTGTTCGCCCAAGCGGCGCTGGCTGGTGGGCATGAGATTGTGCGGCTGTTTTTTTATCAGGATGGCGTCTACAGCGCGTCCAACTCGGTTGTGACACCGCAGGATGAGCAGGACATCGCCCAGCAATGGCGGACGTTTGTCAGTGAACACCAATTGGATGGCGTGGTGTGCATCGCCGCAGCTTTGCGTCGCGGGGTGCTGAACGCCGAAGAGGCTTCGCGCTATCAACGTAGCGCGGTGAGTCTGGATGCACCTTGGGCGTTATCGGGCCTTGGGCAGTTGCACGACGCCGTGCAGGACGCCGACCGCCTGATCTGTTTTGGAGGCCCATAAGATGTCTAAATCCTTGCTGGTTATCAGCCGTCAGGCGCCGTGGTCCGGGCCGAGCGCGCGGGAAGCGCTGGATATTGTTCTAGCCGGTGGCGCGTTTGATTTGCCCATTGGCCTGCTGTTTCTGGATGACGGAGTGTTTCAACTGGCAACGGGCCAGGACGCCAAAGCCGTGCAGCAGAAAGACCTCAGCGCCAATCTGCAAGCGCTGTCGCTGTTTGGCATTGATGAGGTGTTCGCGTGCAGCCAGAGCCTTGCCGAACGTGGACTAACATCTGCCGGCAGCGCGCAGCCGCTGAACAGCGAAGAGATTTCCCGGATGATTGACCGTTACAGTCAGGTGATTACCCTCTGATGTCGACCTTACATGTAGTGTCCCACTCGCCTTTTACCGATAGTCGCCTGGACAGCTGCCTGCGCCTTTGTGGCGTCCAGGACGCGATCCTGCTGTGCGGTGACGCTGCCTATGCCCTGCAGGCCGGCAGCGCACCCTTTGAGGCCCTGCAAGCCAAGGCGCTAAAGGTATTTGTCCTCGTCGAAGACAGCCAGGCTCGCGGCCTGCCCGTACCAGACTGGGCCAAGAGTGTCGACTATCCGGCTTTTGTCCAACTGTCGATCGACCATGACAAGGTCAACACCTGGCTATGAACACCCTGACCGTGGGCGAACACACCCTTGAGCTGGACAAGGACGGCTACCTGGTTGACCTGAGCGATTGGTCAATCGAGGTGGCCAACACCCTGGCCGCCGCCGAAGCGCTTGAGTTGACCCCTGAACACTGGGAAATCCTCAACGTGCTGCGTGGTTTTTATCAAGAGTTCCAGCTGTCGCCCGCCACCCGCCCGCTGATCAAGTACACCGCCTTGAAGCTGGGCCCGGAAAAAGGCAACAGCCTGCACCTTAACCGACTGTTTAAAGGCACTCCCGCCAAACTCGCCGCCAAGCTGGCGGGCCTGCCCAGGCCGACGAATTGCTTATGACCGATTTTTCCCCGCTGATCACCGAAACGCCTGCCGAGCATCCGTTTGCGCCATTCGTGCGCATCCTGGGCAAGGGCAAACGTGGCGCCCGCAGCCTGACCCGCGAAGAAGCGCGGGAAGCCATGGGTATGCTGCTCGATGAAAAAGTCGAAGACACCCAGCTCGGTGCGTTCCTGATGCTGTTGCGGCACAAGGAAGAAAGCCCGGAAGAGCTCGCCGGCTTTACCGAAGCGGTACGCGAACGACTCAACGCCCCTGCCTTACAAGTAGATGTCGACTGGCCTACCTATGCCGGGAAAAAACGCCACCTGCCCTGGTACCTGCTGGCGGCCAAGTGCCTGGCACAAAACGGCGTGCGCATTTTTATGCATGGCGGCGGCGCTCATACAGCGGGTCGGCTCTACACCGAGCAGTTGCTGGAAGGCTTGCAGATCCCGCTGTGCCGCACTTGGCAGCAAGTCGAGACCGCCCTTGAACAGGGCAACCTGGCCTTTATGCCCCTGGACGACTGGGCGCCGCAGCTGCAGCGCATGATCGATCTACGCAACACGCTGGGCCTGCGTTCACCAATCCACTCCCTGGCGCGCATCCTCAATCCGTTGAACGCTCGCTGCGGCCTGCAAAGCATCTTCCATCCGGGCTATCAGGGTGTGCATCGCGATGCCAGCGGCCTGCTCGGCGACAATACCATCGTGATCAAGGGCGATGGCGGCGAGATCGAGATCAACCCGGACACCATCAGCCACTTGTACGGCACCACCGGCGGCGAAAACTGGGATGAAGAGTGGCCCGCCCTCTCCCCCCAGCGCCACGTCAAGCCGGCGGCCCTCGACCCCGAGCATCTAAAGGCGCTGTGGCGCGGCGATGTAGAGGACAGCTATCCACAACTGGCCCTAATAGCCACCATGGCTCTGGCGTTGCGCGGCCTTGGCCACCCACGGGAGCAGGCGTTCGAGCTGGCCCAGCAGTACTGGGACGCCCGGGACAAATCGATTTAGTCGATCATTAACCCCCAGCCTTTGCGCTACTTGTTCGAACTCAGACCTTTAGACTGGACTCCAACGCTTATTAGCCAAGGAGTCAGTCATGGGTTTGCTGATCGAAGGACGCTGGCATGACCAGTGGTACGAAAGTAGCGCAGATGGCGCCTTCCAACGGGAACAGGCGCAACGCCGCAACTGGGTAACTGCCGACGGCCTGCCCGGCCCTACAGGCGATGGCGGCTTCGCTGCCGAAGCGGGTCGCTACCACCTGTACGTTTCCCTTGCCTGCCCCTGGGCACACCGCACACTGATCCTGCGTAAACTCAAGGGCCTGGAAAGCCTGATCGACATGTCGGTGGTCAGTTGGCTGATGCTGGAGAACGGCTGGACCTTCGACAAGGCCCATGGCTCCAGCGGCGACAAGCTCGACGATTTCACCTACATGCATCAGCGCTACACCGCCGATACGGCCAGTTACACCGGACGCGTCACCGTGCCAGTGCTATGGGACAAGAAGCTGAAGCAAATTGTCAGCAATGAATCGGCGGAGATCATCCGCATGTTCAACAGTGCGTTTAATGGGCTGACAGGTAACGAGCTGGACTTCTATCCCGAGGCGCTGCGCTCAACCATCGATGCACTGAACGATCGGATCTACCCCGCCGTGAACAATGGCGTCTACCGCGCAGGCTTTGCCACGTCGCAAAAGGCCTATGAGGCGGCTTTCGACGATGTGTTTGCCGAACTGGATCGACTGGAGCAGCACCTGGGTGAGAATCGCTACCTCGCCGGCAAATACCTCACCGAAGCTGATGTGCGCCTGTTCACCACGATGATCCGGTTTGATGCGGTGTACTACAGCCACTTCAAATGCAACCTGCGGCGGATTGCCGATTATCCGAATTTGTCGAATTGGCTAAGAGAGCTGTATCAGTGGCCAGGGATTGCCGAGACGGTGGATTTTGCTCACATCAAGGGTCACTACTACGCCAGTCACCGGACGATTAATCCGACGGGGATTGTACCGAAGGGGCCGTTGCAGGCGTTTGATGCGAAGCATGATCGGGAGAGATTGAGCGCAAAAGGGGTTTGGGCTTAATCACTGTAGGAGCGAGCAAGCTCGCTCCTACACCTAGACTTGCGACTGAGCGCCTTCAAACCACTTCAGCTTCTCACGCAGCAGCACCACTTCCCCGACAATCACCAGTGTCGGCGCATGAACCTCATGCTCCGCCACCATGCGTGGCAGGTCAGCCAGCGTGCCCGTGAACACCCGCTGGTTGGACGTAGTGCCCTGCTGGATCAACGCCGCCGGCGTATCCGCCGAACGCCCATGCTGGATCAGTTGTTCGCAGATGATCGGCAAACCAATCAAGCCCATGTAGAACACCAGGGTCTGTGATGGCCCCACCAGATCACTCCAGGGCAGGTCCGACGTACCGTCCTTCAAGTGCCCGGTAATGAAGCGAACTGATTGCGCATAGTCGCGGTGAGTCAGCGGAATACCGGCATACGCAGCACAACCACTGGCCGCAGTAATACCTGGCACGACCTGGAACGGGATGCCATGGGCCGCCAGTTCTTCGATCTCTTCGCCACCACGGCCGAAGATGAACGGATCGCCACCCTTGAGTCGCAATACACGCTTGCCCTGCTTGGCAAGGTCCACCAGTTGCTGGTTGATCTGGTCCTGAGGCACAGCGTGATCGGCGCGACGCTTGCCAACGTAAACCCGCTCGGCATCACGGCGACACAGTTCAAGAATCGCCGGCGCCACCAGACGGTCATACAGCACCACATCGGCTTGCTGCATCAAGCGCAAGGCACGGAAGGTCAGCAGGTCCGGATCACCAGGGCCTGCGCCCACCAGATAAACCTCGCCCGGCGCATGAGGCGGCGCACCGTTGATCTTGTCCACCAGCAGCCGCTCAGCTTCGTCACCCTGCCCGGCCAGCTGCCGATCAGCGATTGGCCCCTGAAAGACTTCCTCCCAGAACGCCCGACGTTGCTGCACGTCCGCAAACAAGCCTTTGACCTGGGTGCGAAAGCGCGCAGCCAACCCGGCCAACTGGCCATAAGTCGACGGAATCCAGGTTTCCAGCTTGGCTCGGATCAACCTCGCCAGCACTGGCGCATCGCCACCACTGGAGACAGCAATCACCAAAGGTGAACGATCGACAATCGCCGGGAAGATCACGCTGCACAAGGCAGGTGCATCCACCACATTGACCGGCACACAACGGCGCCGGGCATCACTGGAGACTTGCGCGTTCAGCGGCTCGTCATCCGTAGCCGCGATGATCAGGGTGCAACCATCAAGGTCCACTTCCTGATAACCGCGCACAATTAGTTCACCGCCACTGCCCTGCACCAGTTCACGCAACTGGTCTTCAATCTGGGGAGCAACCACCCGCAACGACGCGCCGGCGTCGGCCAGCAGCCGGGATTTGCGCAAGGCAATCTCCCCGCCACCGACGACCAACACACGACTGCCGCGCAGGTTATGAAACAGCGGCAGAAATTCCATTTAGCCGATGACCTCAATGCCCGCCATGTAAGGCTTGAGCACATCTGGCACACGAATCGAACCGTCGGCTTGCTGGTAGTTTTCCAGCACCGCGACCAAGGTCCGACCCACTGCCAGACCAGAACCGTTCAAGGTGTGGACCAGTTCCGGCTTGCCGGTTTCCGGATTGCGGAAACGCGCCTGCATGCGACGGGCCTGGAAATCACCGCAGTTGGAGCACGACGAAATCTCGCGGTACTTGTCCTGGCTCGGTACCCAGACTTCCAGGTCGTAAGTCTTGACCGCGCTGAAACCCATGTCGCCGGTGCATAGCGCCAGCACTCGATACGGCAGTTCCAGCAATTGCAGGACACGCTCGGCGTTGGCAGTCAGGCCTTCCAGCGCTTGCATGGAGGTCGACGGCTCGACGATCTGTACCATCTCTACCTTGTCGAACTGGTGCTGTCGGATCATGCCGCGAGTATCGCGACCGGATGCACCGGCCTCGCTACGAAAGCACGGCGTGTGGGCGACGAACTTCAATGGCAACTGCTTGGCGTCGAGGATTTCCCCGGCGACGATGTTGGTCAGCGACACTTCGGCGGTAGGGATCAGGTACAGATCGGCTTCGCCTTCGCGGCTGATCTTGAACAGGTCTTCCTCGAACTTGGGCAACTGGCTGGTACCAACCAACGCCGGCGCCTGTACCAGGTAAGGCGTGTAGGCCTCTTCGTAGCCGTGTTCGCCGGTGTGCAGGTTGACCATGAACTGCGCCAGGGCACGGTGCATACGGGCAATCGGGCCACGCAGCAAGGCAAAACGGGCGCCGGACAGCTTGGCGGCGGTTTCGAAATCCAGGCCGCCACTCAGTTCGCCGAGGGCGACGTGGTCCTTGATCTCGAAATCAAAGGCCTTCGGTGTGCCCCAGCGGCGCACTTCGACGTTGCCGTCTTCGTCGACACCGACCGGCACCGACTCGTGCGGCAGGTTAGGGATGCCCAGCAGGATCGAATCCAGCTCGGTCTGGATCGCGTCCAGCTCCACTTTACCGCTGGCCAGTTCACCCGCCATGCGCTCGACATCTGCCATCAACGGCGCGATGTCTTCGCCACGCTGCTTGGCCTGACCGATGGATTTGGAACGCGCATTACGCTCAGCCTGCAGTGCTTCGGTGCGGGTCTGGACGGTCTTGCGCTGTTCTTCCAGCGCTTCGATGCGCGCAACATCCAGGGCAAAGCCACGGGATGCCAGGCGGTCCGCTACGTCCTGAAGGTTGCTACGTAACAGTTTGGAATCGAGCATGTCGGTCTCTCGTTTATCAAAGTTTGGTCAAGGACAGGCCAGCCCAGGTGGCGAGCAGCCCGCCGAACACGCTGATGGCCAGGTACCCGAAGGCGACCGGTGCCTGCCCGCTTTCCAGCAGACGCAACGTATCCAGTGAAAAGGATGAAAAGGTCGTCAGACCGCCTACAAAGCCGACAATCAAACCGGCGCGAATTTCAATGGGCACTTCCGGGCGCAACAAAAACAGCCCGTACAACACGCCAATGATCAAACACCCCACCAAGTTGACCGCCAGGGTCGCCGCATAAAAATGTCGCGGCCAGTTGGCACTCACCCAGTTGCTTGCGGCGAAACGCAATAATGTACCAGCGATGCCGGCCACGGACACGGCAAGAATCATTCTAAGCACTACTTTCTCCGCTGTTTCGGGCTAAGTCGGTCGAGTTGGGCGAGGTGATTGAGTTTCTCACCGATCTTCAGCTCCAGGCCACGAGGCACCGGTTGGTAGAACGGCTGAGGCTCAAGCTCGTCGGGAAAATAGTCTTCGCCGGCCGCATAGGCATCCGGCTCATCATGGGCGTAACGGTATTCGTCGCCATAACCCAGCTGTTTCATCAGTTTGGTCGGCGCATTGCGCAGGTGCAGCGGCACCTCCAGCGAACCGTGCTCGGCGGCAGCGCGCAATGCGGACTTGAACCCCATATAAACCGCGTTGCTTTTCGGCGCACAGGCCAGGTAGGTAATGGCCTGGGCCACCGCCAACTCGCCTTCCGGGCTGCCGAGGCGCTCTTGCACTTCCCAGGCGGCGAGGCACAGGCTCAGGGCGCGCGGGTCGGCGTTGCCAATGTCTTCGCTGGCCATACGTACCACACGCCGAGCCAGATACAGTGGGTCGCAACCACCGTCGATCATGCGGGCGAACCAGTACAGCGCGCCGTCGGGGTTGGAGCCTCGCACCGACTTGTGCAGCGCCGATATCTGGTCGTAAAACGCTTCGCCGCCCTTGTCGAAACGGCGGCGGGTATCGCCCAAAAGGCTTTGCAGCAGGTCGACACCGATTTCACTAGCATCTTCAGCCAGGTCGGAAGCGTTCTCCAACAAGTTGAGAAAACGTCGCCCGTCTCCGTCAGCGGCGCTTAGCAGAATCTTGAAACCTTCTTCACTGAGACTCAACTGGCGCTTGCCCAGGCCCTTGTCTTCACTCAACGCTCTCTGCAGCAGCTTTTTCATGGCTGCTTCGTCGAGGCTTTTGAGCACATAGACCCGCGCCCGAGACAACAGGGCGTTGTTCAGCTCAAAGGAGGGGTTTTCGGTGGTGGCACCAATAAAGATCAGCGTGCCGTCTTCGACATAGGGCAGGAACGCATCCTGTTGCGACTTGTTGAAACGGTGCACTTCGTCGACGAACAAGATGGTGCGCTTGCCGTATTGACCGGCCTGCTGCTTGGCGATTTCCACAGCCTGGCGGATTTCCTTGACCCCGGCCAGTACCGCCGAGACCGTTTCGAAGTGCGCGTCCGAGACCTTTGCCAGCAGCCGCGCCAGAGTGGTTTTACCCACGCCCGGCGGCCCCCAGAAAATCATCGAGTGCAGGGCACCCTGCTCCAGGGCTTCGCGCAAGGGTTTGCCGCGAGCGAGCAGGTGTTCCTGCCCGACGTACTCGTCCAGGTTGGTCGAGCGCAGGCGCGCCGCCAAAGGTTGAGCAATCGGGTCACTTCGAAACAGGTCCATGGGCAGCGTTTATAACCTCTAGGCAGTTTATTCCTGGATCACATCGGCACCCTTGGGGATGTCGAACTTGAACTTGGAAGCGGCGACAGGCTCATTGGCCTTGACCCCGGTGAACAAGATATTGGTGCGCTGGCCGACGCTGTCGATCAACTGCATGTCGTTAATCATGCCATTGCGAAACGACAGGCGCAGGCTGTCAAACAGCGTGTCCTTGGATTTCGGCTTGAGGGTGAAGTCGATCACGCCGCTGGCCTGCTTGGACGTAATATCAAAGCTCTCACTGATTTGCGACACATTGCCAGACAGCAGCAAGGCCGGGGTCTGGCTCAGGCGCGGATCAAGTGTCTTGATGGTCGCCTGCTCCAGATCCGGATCCCACAGGGTCACCTTCTTGCCATCAGAGACAATGGTTTGCTCGGCGGGTGCGTCGGTATGCCAGTAGAAAAGCCCTGGGCGCTGCACTGCCATTTCGCCAGCGGTTTCCTGCAACTGGGTACCGCCACCATCCAGGGTCAACTGGGAAAAGCGTGCGGTCAGTGTCTTGGATTTTTCCAGCAAGTTGGTCAGGCTCGCAACGGAGGCCGGATCAGCGTGAGCAGAAAGAGCGGTCAAAGCCAGCGCCGGCAACAACAGCATGCGGATAAGACGCATGGGAGTCCTCATAGATTTCGGTTGAAAGGCGAGCCGCGCGTGGTCACGCGGCACATATCAGTCGCGCACCGGCCCCGGCGCAAGAACTTCGCGGGAACCGTTGGTGTTCATGGACGTCACCACACCAGCCATTTCCATGGATTCGATCATGCGGGCGGCGCGGTTATAGCCGATCTTCAGTTTGCGCTGAACAGCAGAGATCGAGGCACGACGACTTTCCAGGACGAACTGTACGGCTTCGTCATAGAGCGCATCGGTTTCGGCATCATCATCGCCACCACTGCCGCCGTCAAAGCCACTGCCGGCCTCTTCGACGCCTGCGAGAATATCGTCGTTGTATTCCGGGGCGCCGCGCAGTTTCCAGGCTTCCACCACGCGGTGTACTTCATCATCGGAGACGAACGCACCGTGGACCCGGATCGGCAGGCTCGTGCCTGGCGGCATGTAGAGCATGTCACCGTGGCCCAGCAACTGTTCAGCGCCACCCTGGTCGATGATGGTCCGTGAGTCGATCTTGCTCGACACCTGGAACGCCATGCGGGTTGGGATGTTGGCCTTGATCAGACCGGTGATCACATCCACCGACGGCCGCTGGGTCGCCAGAATCAAGTGAATACCGGCAGCACGAGCCTTCTGGGCAATACGAGCAATCAGCTCTTCGACCTTCTTGCCAACGATCATCATCATGTCGGCAAATTCGTCGACCACCACCACGATGGTCGGCAGTTTGATCAGCAATGGTGCTTCGTCGTGAATACTTTCGCGTTTGTACAGCGGATCGGTCAGCGGCGTGCCGGCGTCCTGGGCTTCCTTGACCTTGGCGTTGAAGCCAGAGAGGTTACGCACGCCCATCTTCGCCATCAACTTGTAGCGCCGCTCCATCTCGGCGACGCTCCAGCGCAGGGCGTTGGCGGCGTCCTTCATGTCGGTTACCACCGGGCACAACAGGTGCGGAATGCCTTCGTAGATCGACAGTTCAAGCATTTTCGGGTCGATCATGATCAGTTTGGCGTCTTCCGGGCCAGACTTGAACAGGATCGACAGGATCATCGCGTTCACACCCACCGACTTACCTGAACCGGTGGTACCGGCTACCAGCAGGTGAGGCATTTTCGCCAGGTCAGTGATGACCGGCCTACCACCGATGTCATGGCCCAGGGCCAAGGTGACCGGCGACTTGAAGTTGTCGTACTCCGATGTCGACAGCACTTCGGAGAAGCGCACGATCTGCCGGTCTTCGTTGGGAATCTCGATACCGACGGTAGTCTTGCCCGGAATCACTTCCACCACCCGCACACTGGTCACGGCCAGGGAACGCGCCAAGTCTTTAGCGAGGTTGGAAATGCGGCTGACCTTCACACCAGCGGCCGGCTGGATTTCGTAACGAGTGATCACGGGGCCTGGATGAATCGAGTCCACCGAGACTTCGACGCCGAACTCCTTGAGTTTGATTTCCAGCAAATGGCCAACGGCCGCCAGGGACTCAGGGGAATAGTTGAGTTTTTTCTTCTCGGCTGGATCAAGAATCGAGATCGGCGGCAAGGTCCCTTCCACGGCGCTGTCGACAAACAATGGAGCCTGTTTCTCTTTCTGCACGCGCTTGCTCTGCTCCGCAGCCATGGTCGGCGCGGGGGCAATCACCGGCGGTACTTGCTTCTCGCGGTCAGACATGTGCTTGGTCAGGGCCTGCTCGCGCTCGATCAGCCGCTCCTTGACCTTGGCCTGTTCACGCCGGTCCGGCGTGCTGGGGGCAACCACTTCGCTGACGCGGGTGTCGACCTCACGCAACTGCGCGACCATGCGCTTGCGGTCCACGCGAGCTGACCACCAGCGGTTGGCGGCGCTCTGGAATAGTTCGAGCAGGTCCAGGGTGATCTTGCCGGTCACGTCCATGACCTTGAACCAGGACAGGTCGGTAAATACCGTCAAGCCGAACAGGAACAAGGCGATGAACATCAGGGTGCTGCCCTGGATGTTCAGGCTCTTGCGGGCCAGGTCACCTAGGCTTTCGCCCAAGGCGCCGCCCGCTCCAGCCGGCAAGCCGGTAGGTGCGTGAAAATGGATATGCGCCAAGGCCGCGCCCGACAACACCAGGAACACCAGTCCGATCAAGCGCCAGGAAAACAGCCAGCCGCTCCACTGCCAGGGTTCATGGCGCTGCCGGAAAATCTGCCAGGTCTTGATTGCCAGCAACAACGGGAAGATATAAGCGAAATATCCCAGGATCATGAACAGGATATCGGCGCTGTAGGAGCCGGCAGGACCACCGAAGTTCTGCACATCGTCGATCTTGCTGTTATGGCTCCAGCCCGGATCATCCTTGCCATAGGTCAACAAGGCCATCATCAGGAACAGGCATAAAGCGCCGATGGCAATCAGCGCACCTTCCTTGAGCCGGTAGTGCAGATGCTGGCGCCAGGCCGGAACTACTGCTGTTTTAGGTGTTACGGTGGATTTCTTCAAAACTGGTCTTTTCCTGCGCCTGTAGCGCGTCCAACTGTTGAATGACTACAAAAACACTGCCCAATCCGGACAGGTAAAAAAGTGAACCCGCGTCGTTGATACTTCTTTTAACACTCTGTGACGGGATCATGAAACGGCGATAACGCCTGAACACAAGGATATAGCGCCGCATTGTACGGGTTTGTGTGCCCGTTGCCACGCAGTTGGCTCACCAATACAGCCTAGCCAATGGCAATTTTCATGCAATTCAATTTGAGCATGCATTGTCTTTGCTGACAAAGGCTTATGAGCTGTTGTTATCAGACTGGACAAGCATCGAAAGCGATCATCCTGCGCCATCCGCCCAGCGGATCATCACTGAACCCGATTACGACCACACCTCTGCCTTAGAGTTGCAGAAACACTCGCTTATGCATCCGGGCACTGATTGCGCGTTCGGGGTAGCCGAGCTGCGTCCCGTCGACAATAATCACTGCCTGATGCGGCGGGCCTAGACCTGTCACCGCCCTCCCCTCCCCTAAGTCTGAATACCATGCTGACCTGGCTGCAACGCAACACCCTGACTTTCCCGCCGCTGGCAAAAGCCATGCGCGAACCCAATGGCCTGCTTGCGGCCGGTGGCGACCTGTCTGCCGACCGCCTGATCAAGGCCTATCGCCACGGCTGCTTTCCCTGGTTTTCGGAAGGCCAGCCGATTCTCTGGTGGTCGCCCGACCCACGCACCGTGCTATTTCCCGCCGAACTGCACGTATCCCGCAGCCTGGGTAAATTACTGCGTCAGCAACGCTATGAGGTTACCTTCGACAAGGACTTCGCCGCAGTCATCCAGGCCTGCGCCGCCCCCCGACGCTACGCCGACGGCACCTGGATCACCGACGCCATGCAGAGCGCCTACCTGCAACTGCATCAACGCGGTTATGCCCACTCGGTGGAAGTCTGGGACCAGGATGAACTGGTCGGCGGCCTCTACGGCCTGGCGATGGGCCAGTTATTTTTCGGTGAGTCGATGTTCAGCCGCGCCGACAACGCCTCGAAATTCGGCTTTGCTACCCTGGTCAAGCAATTACAGGCCTGGGGGTTTGTGCTGATTGACTGCCAGATGCCCACCGATCATCTGCACAGCCTCGGCGCCCGCGCCATACCCCGCAGCGACTTTGCCGGTTATCTGCGCGATCATCTGGACCAACCCAGCGCCGCACCGTGGGTTTCCTAGGCGACTTCGTCGCACCTGGCTTACACTTATTTCAAAGCTTATCCGAGGGTTGATCATGACCGAGTTGGCGCGCTTGAAGTTTTATGCCACTCAACCCCACTCTTGCAGCTATCTGCCCGATGAGCAGGCCACCACGCTGTTCCTCGACCCCAGCCAGCCAATGGACGTGCACGTCTATGCCGATCTGTCGGAGATGGGCTTTCGGCGCAGCGGCGACCACCTCTACCGGCCCCACTGCCAGAACTGCAATGCTTGTGTGCCGGCACGCATTCCCGTGGCGCAATTTTTGCCAGATCGTAATCAGAAACGCATTCTCAAGCGCAATGCCGACCTGACGGTGACACCGGCCAAACCAGGCTTCAGCGAAGAATATTTTGATCTCTACCAGCGCTACATCGAACAACGCCACGCCGATGGCGACATGTTCCCGCCCAGCCGCGACCAGTTCTCCACGTTTCTGGTGCGCGAGCTGCCGTTCTCACGCTTCTACGAGTTTCGCCTTGAGGGACGGCTGGTGGCCGTTGCCGTCACGGACCTGCTGCCCAACGGCCTGTCTGCGGTCTACACCTTTTACGAACCTACCGAAGAACGCCGCAGCCTGGGACGCTTTGCAATCCTCTGGCAAATCGGCGAAGCGTTGAGGCTGGAATTGGAAGCGGTATACCTCGGATACTGGATCAAGAACTGCAAAAAAATGAACTACAAGACCCAATATCGGCCCATTGAGCTGCTAATTAATCAAAGATGGGTCACTCTGAACTAGAACCCCTTGGCTTAAACCCCATTTTTCGGGCACAATGCACGCCGCTTTTGCCTGGAGCAGTTGCACCGGGCCATTCATTGGATACCGAGGGCTTTACTGCATGTCGAAAGAAGACAGCTTCGAAATGGAAGGCACTGTCGTCGACACCCTGCCCAACACCATGTTTCGTGTGGAGTTGGAAAATGGGCACGTCGTAACCGCGCATATTTCCGGCAAGATGCGCAAGAACTACATTCGTATTCTTACCGGCGACAAAGTGCGCGTCGAGCTGACGCCCTATGACTTGAGCAAAGGGCGCATCACTTACCGCGCTCGTTAATCAAGTCAATACAAAACGCCCGGTTATGCCGGGCGTTTTTGTGCGCGCAGTATTTAGCAGCACCATTGAGCCATTGTGGAGCGAGCTTGCTCGCGAAGGTGGTTAACCATAACGCAGGGCACCTGGCAACCAAGGGCGCCCTTTCGTTTTTCGCGAGCAAGCTCATTCCTACACACAGCAAAAAGGCGCCTCTCGGCGCCTTTTGCTTTATTGCAGTCAGCTATCAGGCCATTTCAGCCGTGGTTTCGAACTCGAAGGTCAGTTCACCGTCCTTCAGATCGATGTGCACCACGCCACCATGGTCAGCCAGTTCACCAAACAGGATCTCTTCGGCCAGTGGACGCTTGATCTTGTCCTGGATCAACCGCGCCATCGGCCGTGCCCCCATTGCCGCGTCGTAGCCACCCGCGGCCAGCCAGCTGCGTGCAGCGTCCGTTACTTCCAGCTGCACGCGCTTGTCTTCCAGCTGCGCCTGAAGCTCGGTAAGGAACTTGTCCACCACGTTCTTGATGACCTCATGACTGAGGCGACCAAACTGGATAATGGTGTCCAGACGGTTGCGAAACTCTGGCGTAAAGCTCTTCTTGACCACTTCCATCGCATCGGAAGAGTGATCCTGATGAGTAAAGCCAATGGAAGCCCGTGCGGCCGTTTCGGCACCGGCGTTGGTGGTCATGATCACGATCACGTTACGGAAGTCCGCCTTGCGCCCGTTGTTGTCGGTCAGGGTCCCATGGTCCATGACCTGCAGCAGCAGGTTGAAGACTTCCGGGTGGGCCTTCTCGATTTCATCGAGCAGTAATACGCAATGCGGCTGCTTGGTGATCGCCTCGGTCAACAGACCGCCCTGGTCGAACCCGACATAGCCCGGAGGCGCACCGATCAGGCGCGACACAGTGTGCCGCTCCATGTACTCGGACATGTCGAAACGCACCAGTTCGATGCCCATGGCCTTGGCCAACTGGCGTGCCGCCTCGGTCTTGCCGACACCGGTAGGCCCTGCGAACAGGAACGAGCCGACTGGCTTGTCCGGTGACTTGAGGCCAGCCCGGGACAGTTTGATCGCAGTCGACAGCGAATCAATCGCCGCATCCTGACCAAACACCGTCAGCTTGAGGTCGCGCTCCAGGTTACGCAGCAGCTCCTTATCGGAACTGGTGACGTGCTTTGGCGGAATTCGTGCGATTTTCGCCACGATATCCTCGACCTGAGGCACTTCAATGCGCTTCACACGCTTCTCGACCGGTTGCAGGCGCTGATAGGCCCCTGCTTCGTCGATGACGTCGATGGCCTTGTCCGGCATATGCCGATCATTGATATAGCGCGACGCGAGCTCAGCAGCAGCACGCAGGGCTTCATCGCTGTATTCGATGCCATGGTGCGCTTCGAAACGCCCCCTGAGACCGCGCAGAATGCCGATGGTGTCTTCGACCGAAGGCTCGGACACGTCGACCTTCTGGAAGCGACGTGCAAGGGCACGGTCTTTTTCGAAGATCCCGCGGAACTCCTGGAACGTGGTCGAACCTATGCAACGGATATCGCCCGATGACAGCAGCGGCTTGAGCAGGTTCGCGGCATCCATCACGCCGCCGGAGGCTGCACCGGCACCGATGATGGTGTGAATTTCATCGATAAACAGGATCGCCTGCGGACGTTTTTTCAGCTCGCCGAGCAACGCCTTGAAGCGCTTCTCGAAATCGCCACGGTACTTGGTCCCGGCGAGCAACGCGCCCAGATCAAGGGAGTAGACGACGCTGTTGGCCAGCAGATCGGGAACCTGATTATCAACGATACGCTTGGCCAGGCCTTCGGCAATCGCGGTTTTACCCACGCCCGCCTCGCCTACCAGCAGCGGATTGTTCTTGCGACGACGAGCCAGGATCTGCGCGACGCGCTCGACTTCCAGCTCACGCCCCACCAGCGGATCGATCCGCCCTTGGCGCGCCAGCTCGTTGAGGTTACTGGCATAGGCATCCAGTGGGTTGCTTGAAGAAGAAGACTCACCGCCCTCGTCGTCCTGCATATCCTGCTCACCCTCGGAGTGATCGCCATGCCCAGGCACTTTCGAGATGCCGTGGGCGATGTAGTTGACGACATCGATCCGGGCAACGCTCTGCTGCTTGAGCAGAAACACCGCCTGGCTTTCCTGTTCGCTGAAGATGGCGACCAGCACGTTGGCGCCAGTGACTTCGCGCTTCCCGGAGCTCTGTACGTGGAAGACGGCACGCTGAAGCACCCGCTGGAAGCCCAGGGTTGGCTGGGTTTCGCGGTCCTCGTCGTGAACGGGGATCAGTGGCGTGGTGGAGTCGATAAACTCTTGTAGATCATGCTTGAGCTTGTCGAGGTTGGAGCCGCACGCACGCAAAACGGTGGCGGCAGCTTCGTTATCCAAAAGTGCCAGCAGCAGGTGTTCGACGGTCATGAATTCATGACGCTTCGAACGGGCCTCCTTGAAGGCAAGATTGAGGGTGACTTCGAGCTCGCGGTTTAACATAGCTTCACCTCATACCCAACTGGTCGGAGTTAACCGTCCTTCTCGATTTCACAGAGTAGCGGATGCTGGCTTTCCCTGGCGTACTGGTTGACCTGCATGGCCTTCGTCTCGGCGATGTCGCGGGTAAACACTCCACATACTGCCCGTCCTTCTGTGTGAACGGCCAGCATTACCTTGGTCGCCAACTCGCGGTTCAGGCTAAAAAACACCTCGAGTACTTCGACGACGAAATCCATCGGCGTGTAGTCATCATTAAACAAAACCACCTTGTACATCGGCGGTGCCTGTAAAGCAGGCTTAGCCTCCTGGACAGCAATACCTGCAGAACCGTCGTCGCCCTCGTGACCATCCGGATGATCCTTATGGAGAGTCGGGCGGTCCTGATTGAATGTTAGTCGAATCTGGCTAATTGCATGCATGGAAAGAAAGGTTCGTCAGTTGTGCAAATACAGTGGTGGGGGCGGCCTGTCAGATTTTCAACTCTGGCCGACTGGTCGCCTTGACTATCGGCAAATCGGTGTTACAACCAATAGAACCCACAGTGGGTAAAAAAGGTCCGCGCAGTCAACCTTATTTGTTCGGGTTAGGACGGATAAACTGGATGATACTCCAGTGATGGAGTCTGGTGCAGAGGGATATGGGCATGGCTAGCGGCAAGGTCAAGTGGTTCAACAATGCCAAGGGGTACGGCTTCATTAATGAAGACGGCAAGGATGAAGACCTTTTTGCGCACTTTTCGGCCATCAGTATGGATGGCTATAAAACGCTCAAGGCCGGACAACCTGTAACCTTTGAAATCATTCAAGGGCCAAAGGGGCTTCACGCGGTGGAAATTCGTGCGCATGTCACGGAGAGTACCAGCACACAGACTGAAACCCCCGATCTGAGCGCAACCGCCAGCGAAAGACCCATGACTCAAAAATCAAAAAAACAAACGGCTTGATTCGCCGCTGAGTAAACGCTCCACGATAAAAAACCGACCCCCCAATGACTTGGGCGGGTCGGTTTTTTCTTTTCGGGTTGTCGACTTACATATGAGAAATCAATGCATCACCAAACGCCGACGAAGACAGCAACTTGGCCCCCTCCATCAAGCGATGGAAGTCATAGGTCACAGTCTTGGCCGAGATTGCGCCGTTGGTGCCCTTGATGATCAAGTCAGCCGCTTCGGTCCAGCCCATGTGACGCAGCATCATTTCTGCCGAAAGGATCAGCGAACCCGGGTTGACCTGGTCCTTGCCGGCGTATTTCGGCGCGGTACCGTGGGTGGCTTCGAACATCGCTATGGTGTCGGACAGGTTGGCGCCCGGTGCAATGCCGATACCGCCCACTTCTGCCGCCAGGGCATCAGATAGGTAGTCACCGTTGAGGTTCAGGGTAGCGATCACATCGTATTCGGCTGGGCGCAGCAGAATCTGCTGAAGCATGGCGTCGGCGATGGCGTCCTTGACCACGACGTTCTTGCCGGTGCGCGGGTTCTTGAATTGCATCCACGGACCACCGTCAAGCAGGGTCGCGCCGAACTCTTCGGCGGCCACTTCGTAGGCCCATTCCTTGAAGGCACCTTCGGTGAACTTCATGATATTGCCTTTGTGCACAATGGTCAGCGAGTCGCGGTCATTGTCGACCACATACTGCAGGGCCTTACGCGCCAGGCGCTTGGTGCCTTCCAGAGATACCGGCTTGATGCCAATACCGCAGTTTTGGTCGAAGCGGATTTTGGTAACACCCATTTCCTCTTTCAGAAACTTGATGACCTTGATCGCTTCCGGGGAACCGGCTTTCCACTCGATACCCGCGTAAATGTCCTCGGAGTTTTCACGGAAGATGGTCATGTCGACATCGCCAGGTTTCTTGACCGGGCTTGGCACACCTTCGAACCAGCGCACCGGGCGCAGGCACACATACAAATCGAGCTGTTGACGCATGGCCACGTTCAGCGAACGGATGCCACCACCGACCGGAGTGGTCAGCGGGCCCTTGATGGAAACCACGTAATCCTTGACCGCGTCCAGGGTTTCCTGGGGCAACCAGGTATCCTGGTCGTAAACTTGAGTCGCCTTCTCGCCGGCATAAACCTCCATCCAGGAAATCTTGCGCTTGCCGCCGTAGGCCTTGTTAACAGCTGCATCGACAACCTTGATCATCACCGGGCTGATGTCGACGCCAATACCGTCACCTTCAATGAAGGGAATGATCGGGTTGTTAGGAACATTGAGAGAATGGTCTGCATTGACGGTGATTTTGTCGCCGACTGCCGGAACCTGAATCTTCTTGTATCCCATGCTGAACTCCGTTTGTGGATTGAACATCTGGCTGCGCTCGAGCGTACTCCAGTTGCCTGGCAACGGGAACCTCAGCCCCCGCCCATTCGCTGCGAAAACAGCACATTTAGCTGCCTACAAGCTTGAAATAAAAGGGAAAAACGCCAAACTTGAGCATATCGTGCGACTTTAGGCGTAGCCCGGTACCTGCGACCTTTAGACCAATGGACGAGACACCTTTTGTATGAAGGCTCGGCGTAAGCATAGCGACCTATGTATAATGCCGCCGCTGACCACAGAGTCACGACGGCTGGCCTCTCTATTACGAGACTTTCCGCCCAAAAAGCCGGGCTGCCACAGCAGTCCACCCGCCTGACGCTCGACTGATGCAACCCAACATCATCGCGAAGAAACATCGACATTCGGCTCATGGATGACTTTGAACGAACGCGCTTTACCCGGCGCATCTCGAGTTTCCGCGCACGCTTTCAGTAAAGAAGAGAGTTAATCCGAATATGCCCACCCGCTCGAAGATCATCTATACCTTCACCGACGAAGCCCCAGCCCTCGCCACCTATTCACTGCTGCCTATCGTAGAGGCCTTCACCGCTTCCGCTGATATTGCTGTGGAAACCCGCGACATCTCCCTCGCAGGGCGCATCCTCGCAAGCTTCCCAGAGCAACTGGGCGCCAAGGCCGTACCGGACCACCTCGCCGAACTGGGCGCCCTGGCCGTCACCCCTGAAGCCAACATCATCAAGCTGCCAAACATCAGCGCCTCGACGCCTCAGTTGCAGGCCGCGATCAAGGAACTGCAAGCCCAGGGCTTCGACCTGCCGGACTACCCGGAAACCGTAACCACCGACGCGGAAAAAGAAACCCGTGCACGTTACGACAAGATCAAAGGCAGCGCCGTGAACCCGGTACTGCGCGAAGGTAACTCGGACCGCCGCGCACCGCTGTCGGTCAAGAACTATGCACGCAAGCACCCGCACAAAATGGGCGCCTGGGCTGCGGACTCCAAGTCCCACGTTGCCCACATGAGCACCGGCGACTTCTACGGCAGCGAAAAAGCCGTACAGATCGAAGCTGCTGACGCTGTCAAAATCGAGTTGATCGCCAAAGACGGCACCACCACCGTCTTGAAAGAAAAAACCACCGCCCTGGCGGGTGAGATCCTCGATTGCGGCGTACTGAGCAAAAACGCCCTGCGTAGCTTCATCGCCGCTGAAATCGAAGACGCCAAGAAACAAGGCGTGTTGCTGTCGATTCACCTGAAAGCCACCATGATGAAGGTTTCCGACCCAGTCATGTTCGGCCAGATCGTTGCCGAGTTCTATAAAGACGCCCTGACCAAGCACGCTGATGTGCTGGCGCAGATCGGCTTCAATCTGAATAACGGCATCGCTGACCTGTACGCCCGCATCAAGGCCCTGCCGGCCGATCAGCAAGCGCAGATCGAAGCCGACATCCAGGCGGTGTACGCCGCTCGTCCGTCCCTGGCCATGGTCAACTCGGACAAAGGCATTACCAACCTGCACGTACCGAGCGACGTTATCGTCGACGCCTCGATGCCTGCGATGATCCGTGACTCCGGCAAGATGTGGGGCACTGACGGCCAACTGCACGACACCAAGGCCGTGATCCCGGATCGCTGCTACGCCACCATCTACCAGGCGGTGATCGAAGACTGCAAGCAACACGGCGCCTTCGACCCAACCACCATGGGCAGCGTGCCAAACGTTGGCCTGATGGCGAAAAAAGCCGAAGAGTACGGCTCCCACGACAAGACCTTCCAGATCAAGGCTGACGGCGTAGTTCGCGTCACCGACAGCAAGGGCAACCTGCTGATGGAACAGACCGTCGAAGCCGGCGATATCTTCCGCATGTGCCAAACCAAGGACGCACCGATCCAGGATTGGGTCAAGCTGGCCGTCAATCGTGCCCGCGCCAGCAACACCCCGGCGATCTTCTGGCTGGACCCACTGCGCGCCCACGATGGTGTAGTGGTCGAGAAAGTTCAGGCTTACCTGAAGGATCACGACACCAGCGGCCTGGACATCCGCATCATGGCGCCTGTTGACGCGATGAAGTTCACCCTGGACCGCACCCGCGAAGGCAAAGACACCATCTCGGTGACCGGCAACGTACTGCGCGACTACCTGACTGACCTGTTCCCGATCATGGAACTGGGCACCAGCGCCAAGATGCTGTCGATCGTGCCGTTGATGAACGGTGGCGGCCTGTTCGAAACCGGCGCTGGCGGTTCGGCACCGAAACACGTGCAGCAGCTGCTGGAAGAAAACTTCCTGCGCTGGGATTCCCTGGGCGAGTTCCTGGCCCTGGCAGCCTCCCTTGAGCATTTGGGTGTGAACTACAACAACCCGAAAGCCCTGGTACTGGCCAAGACCCTGGACCAGGCCACCGGCCAGTTCCTCGACAACAACAAGTCGCCATCGCGCAAAGTCGGCAACATCGACAACCGCGGCAGCCACTTCTACCTGGCGCTGTACTGGGCTCAGGCCCTGGCTGCCCAGACCGAAGACAGCGCACTGCAAGCGCAGTTCGGAGAACTGGCCAAGACCCTGGCCGCGAACGAGGCAACTATTGTTGCCGAGCTCAACGCCGTACAGGGCAAGCCGGTGGACATCGGCGGTTACTACCACGCTAATACCGACCTGATCAGCAAGACCATGCGCCCAAGCAACACCTTCAACGCGGCGATTGCTGCGCTGGTGTAAGGTTGTAAGGATGCAAAGAAGCCCCGGCCTTGTGCCGGGGTTTCTGCGTCTGGAACCGAATTAAAATGTGGGAGCTGGCTTGCCAGCTCCCACACTGACCGCAATCCTCAGCAAAGATAGCGCCACTCCTTGAATCGAGGCTCTCCATGACCTGGCAACCCCACATCACCGTCGCCACCATCGTCGAAGACAATGGCCGCTTCCTGATGGTCGAAGAACTCAAGGGCGGCCGCGCCGTGCTCAATCAGCCCGCCGGCCACCTCGATCCGAATGAAACCTTGATCGAGGCCGCCGTGCGCGAAACCCTCGAAGAGACCGGCTGGGACGTCGAAGCTACCGGCGTCGTCGGGATCTACCTGTACACCGCCCCCAGCAACGGCGTGACCTACCAGCGGGTCTGCTTCATCGCCAAAGCCCTGAAACACCATCCGGACTATCAACTGGACGCCGGTATCGTGCGCGCCTGCTGGCTGACCCGTGACGAGCTGATGGCGCTGCGCGAGAACTGGCGCAGCGAGTTGATCATCCGTTGCATCGATGATTATCTGGCAGGCTTTCACCACAGTCTCGAATTGATCCGCCCTTCTCTTTAGCCTTGCAGGCTCGGGCCTGCTAGAATCGCGTCCTTTTTAAAGACACCCGTTGAAATCCTATGCGTGATCCAGCCCCTTCTGACACACAAAAGAAGCGCGTCATCGTCGGTATGTCCGGCGGCGTGGATTCTTCCGTTTCCGCCGTCCTGCTGATGGAGCAGGGTTATGAGGTGGAAGGCCTGTTCATGAAGAACTGGGAAGAAGACGATGGAACGGAATATTGCACCGCCATGGACGACCTGGCTGATGCCCAGGCCGTCTGCGACAAGATCGGCATCAAGCTGCACACCGCCAACTTTGCCGCCGAGTACTGGGACAACGTGTTCGAGCACTTCCTGGCCGAATACAAGGCCGGTCGCACGCCGAACCCGGACATCCTGTGTAACCGCGAGATCAAGTTCAAGGCGTTCCTTGACTACGCCATGATCCTCGGCGCTGACCTGATTGCGACTGGCCACTACGTGCGCCGCCGCGATGTAGACGGCCGCACCGAACTGCTCAAGGGCCTGGATTCGAACAAGGACCAGAGCTACTTCCTGCACGCTGTTGGCGGTGAACAAATCGCCAAGACGCTGTTCCCGGTCGGCGAACTGGAAAAGCCCGAAGTGCGCAAGATCGCCGAAAAACACGAATTGGCGACCGCCAAGAAGAAAGACTCCACCGGGATCTGCTTTATCGGCGAGCGCCGCTTCAGTGACTTCCTCAAGCAATACCTGCCAGCGCAACCGGGCGAGATCAAGACCACCGAAGGCGAAGTCATCGGCCAGCACCACGGCCTGATGTATCACACCATCGGCCAGCGCCAGGGCCTGGGCATTGGCGGCCTGAAAGACGCCAGTGACGAGCCGTGGTACGTGTTGATCAAGGACCTGGAGCACAACGAACTGATCGTCGGCCAGGGCAATGACCACCCGTACCTGTTCTCCCGCGCCCTGCTCGTCTCGGACATCTACTGGGTCAACCCGGTGGACCTGAGCACGCCGCGCCGCCTGACAGCCAAGGTGCGCTATCGCCAGAGCGACCAGCCGTGCACCCTGGAAAAAACCGCCAACGGCTACCGCGCCACCTTCGACGACCCGCAACGCGCGGTCACACCAGGGCAATCGGTGGTGTTCTATGACGCAGAGATTTGCCTGGGAGGCGGCGTGATTGAAGTCGCCGAACCCTGGAGCAGCAAGGCATGAGCCCGACCCAGGAGCAATTGACGGCATTGGGCGGCGTATTTCTTGCCGCCGTGCTGGTGGATAAAATCGCCAAGACCGGCCAGGTTACCGAAGCGGGCCTGACCTGCATGCTTGGCAGCCTGCTGATCCGCGACCCAAAAGACACCCTGGAAGTCTACGGCGGTGACGATCTGGCCCTGCGCGAAGGTTATCGCGCCCTGATCGGTGCCCTGGAGCGCGACCCAAGCACCCTGCAGCGCGAGCCACTGCGCTACGCCCTGTCGATGCTCGGCCTGGAGCGGCAACTGGCCAAGCGCGACGACCTGCTGGAAACCATCGGCAAGCGCCTGCCGCAGATTCAGTCCCAGGTCGAGCACTTCGGCCCGGCCCACGAAAATGTGATCGCAGCCTGTGGCGCGCTGTACCAGGACACCTTGAGCACTTTGCGCCAGCGCATCCAGGTCCACGGCGACATGCGCAACCTGCAACAACCGAACAACGCCTCGAAAATCCGCGCCCTGCTGTTGGCTGGTATTCGTTCGGCGCGGTTGTGGCGGCAATTGGGCGGTCATCGTTGGCAGTTGGTCATTAGCCGTCGCAAATTACTTAAAGAGCTTTACCCGTTGATGCGCAACGAATAAGTCGCAGATACAGGCCCCTTTTCACCTCGTTACGCGTAATACGCCGGTCAGTTGGCAGCGGGCCGGCGAATTTTTTCATGTATGATACGCGCCCCATTTCGTTGCCCGACTGTCCGAGAGCACCCCATGCAGCTTTCTTCGCTCACTGCGGTTTCCCCTGTTGACGGCCGCTACGCCGGCAAAACCCAGGCCCTGCGCCCTATTTTCAGCGAGTACGGGCTGATCCGTGCGCGCGTTCTGGTTGAAGTGCGCTGGCTCCAGCGCCTGGCTGCTCACCCTGCCATCAGCGAAGTGCCGGCGTTTTCAGCCGAAGCCAACGCTGTACTGAACACCCTGGCGGAAAACTTCTCTCTGGAGCACGCCGAGCGTGTCAAAGAGATCGAGCGCACCACCAACCACGACGTCAAAGCCATTGAGTACCTGCTCAAGGAACAAGCGGCCAAACTGCCAGAGCTGGCCCAGGTCAGCGAATTCATCCACTTTGCCTGCACCAGCGAGGACATCAACAACCTGTCCCACGCCCTGATGCTGCGTGAAGGCCGTGATGACATCATGCTGCCTCTAATGCGCCAGACCGCCGAAGCCATTCGTGAACTGGCTATCCGCTTTGCCGACGTGCCAATGCTGTCGCGCACTCACGGTCAACCGGCCTCGCCGACCACCCTGGGTAAAGAGCTGGCCAACGTGGTATACCGCCTGGAGCGTCAAATCGCTCAAGTCGCTGCTGTACCGCTGCTGGGCAAGATCAACGGCGCCGTCGGCAACTACAACGCACACATTTCTGCCTACCCTGAGATCGACTGGGAAGAAAACGCCCGCGCCTTCATCGAAGACGAGCTGGGCCTGGGCTTCAACCCCTACACCACGCAGATCGAGCCGCACGACTACATCGCCGAGCTGTTCGACGCCATTGCGCGCTTCAACACCATTCTGATCGACTTTGATCGCGATATCTGGGGCTACATCTCCCTGGGCTACTTCAAGCAGCGCACCATTGCCGGTGAAATCGGTTCGTCGACCATGCCCCACAAGGTCAACCCGATCGACTTCGAAAACTCCGAAGGCAACCTCGGTATCGCCAACGCCCTGTTCCAGCACCTGGCCAGCAAGTTGCCAATCTCCCGCTGGCAGCGCGACCTGACCGACTCCACCGTACTGCGCAACCTCGGCGTGGGCTTCGCTCATAGCGTGATCGCGTACGAAGCCAGCCTCAAAGGCATCAGCAAGCTGGAACTCAACGCGCAGAAAATTGCCGCTGAGCTGGACGCTTGCTGGGAAGTCCTGGCCGAGCCGATCCAGACCGTGATGCGTCGTTACAACATCGCAAACCCTTACGAGAAGCTCAAAGAGTTGACTCGCGGCAAGGGCATCACCTCCGACGCACTGCAAACGTTCATCGACGGCCTGGACATGCCAGCCGCCGCCAAGGCTGAGCTAAAACTGCTCACCCCGGCCAACTACATCGGCAACGCTGTGGCACAAGCCAAACGCATCTGATTGCTGCAAGACCCTTGAGACGCCCGGCAGCGCCGGGCGTTTTTATTCCCGTCTTAAAAGTATTTTTTTCAATAGGTTACACATGAATCCTGATATTCCTCTTCAACTTCTGGGCGGCATCACTGCACGGGAATTCCTGCGCGACTACTGGCAGAAGAAACCGCTGCTGATCCGCCAGGCCATTCCCGATTTCGAAAGCCCGATCGATGCCGATGAGTTGGCCGGTCTGGCCCTGGAAGAGGAAGTCGAGTCACGCCTGGTGATCGAGCACGGTGAGCGTCCGTGGGAGCTGCGTCGCGGCCCGTTCGCCGAAGATGCCTTCAGCGCCTTGCCCGAGCGTGACTGGACTCTGCTGGTACAGGCTGTCGACCAGTTCGTCCCGGAAGTTGCCGAGTTGCTGGAAAACTTCCGTTTCCTGCCGAGCTGGCGCATCGACGACGTAATGATCAGCTATGCCGCCCCTGGCGGTAGCGTTGGCCCGCACTTCGACAACTACGATGTGTTCCTGCTGCAAGGCGCCGGCAAGCGCAACTGGAAAATCGGCCAGATGTGCGACTCCGAAAGCCCGCTGCTGCAGCACGCCGACCTGCGCATCCTCGCCAACTTCGACGCCACCGAAGAATGGGTGCTGGAGCCGGGAGACATGCTCTACCTGCCACCGCGTCTGGCCCACTGCGGTGTTGCCGTGGATGACTGCCTGACCTACTCGGTAGGCTTCCGCGCCCCGAGCGCCGCTGAAGTACTGACCCACTTCACCGACTTCCTCAGCCAGTACCTGCCGGATGAAGAGCGCTACACCGACGCCGACGCCCAGCCCGTGAGTGATCCGCACCAGATCCAGAGCGACGCCCTTGACCGCCTCAAGGGGCTGTTGGCCGAGCACATGAGCGACGAGCGCATGCTGCTGACCTGGTTCGGACAGTTCATGACCGAGCCGCGCTATCCAGAACTGGTAGTAGGCCCGGAACTGGAAGAAGACGACCTGCTGAGCAGCCTGGAACAGGGCGCCGTGCTGATTCGCAACCCAAGCGCACGCCTGGCATGGTCGGAAGTGGATGACGACCTGCTGCTATTCGCCAGCGGCCATAGCCGTCTGTTACCCGGCAAGCTGCGGGATCTGTTGAAAATGGTTTGCGCCGCCGATTCGCTGCACGTCGACAACCTCGGCCCTTGGTTGGCGGATGAGGACGGCCGCGATCTGCTCTGTGAACTGGTCAAGCAAGGAAGCCTGGGGTTTGCCGATGAATAAGATTCGCGTACGTGTCGCGGACTGGCTAAAGGACAACGCCGAGATTCGGCGTATTCGTGAAGCGGTGTTTATCGCCGAACAATCAGTTCCGCCTGAGTTGGAATGGGATGCTGACGACGCTGGCGCGGTACATTTCCTCGCGCTGGAAGGCGACTTTCCTGTCGGCACCGCCCGCTTGCTGCCCAGTGGCGAGATCGGCCGCGTGTCGGTCCTCAAGGACTGGCGCGGACTGAAGGTCGGCGATGCACTGATGGATGCGGTGATTGGTGAGGCCCAGAAGCGCGGCCAGGCCAAACAGATCCTTAGCGCCCAGGTTCATGCAGCGCCGTTTTATGAGCGGCTGGGCTTCAAGATTGTCAGCGAAGAGTTCCTGGAAGTCGGGATTCCTCATGTTGATATGGTGCGCGAGGGCTGATCCAAGCCTCTAAGCCCCAATAAGCAACACCACAAAATGCCCCGCTATCATGTCGATAGCGGGGCATTTTGCTATGGTGGCCCATCGCAGCCTCGTTTCACTCGACAGCGCCTACGGGCTTCATTTATTCGCAGAGATAACGGACATGTCCCTACGTACCCTACTCACCGCCCTGCTCCTGGCCACCAGTTTCTCGGTGATGGCCGCCACCGAAGTCGTGCCCCTGAGTAATCGCACCAGCGCCGACCTGCTGCCAGTGGCACAGAACTTTATCGGCAAGGACGGCACCGTCAGCGCCTATGGCAATCAATTGATTGTCAACGCCGAGCCAGACAAGATCCAGGGCTTGCGCGCCCTCCTCGCGCAACTGGACATACCGTCCAAGCGCCTACTGATCACCGTCGACACTAACGAAAACAATCAGCAAACCAACAACCAAGTCATTACCTACAGCACTGAAAGCCGCGACGGCGGCATCCAGCAGATCCAGGCCAGCGAAGGCGTGCCGGCGCTGATCCAGGTGGGCCAGAGCGTGCCTCTCACCACAACCCAGCCCGACACCTACGGCCGCCCGCAAAACCAGACCCAATATCGCAACGTCACCCAGGGTTTCTACGTCACTGCCAGCGTCACCGGCGAAACCGTCCACCTGAGTATCAGCACAAATCGTGACCGCATGAGCCAGGAACGCCCCGATGTAGTGAACGTGCAAAGTGCCGACACAACCGTCAGCGGCCGCCTGGGCGAGTGGATCACCCTGGCCGGGATCAATCGTCAGACCCAGGCCGACAAACAGGGCGCAACCCGTACCTACTCGACTCAGGGCAGGGATGACCTGACCTTGCGGGTCAAAGTCGACACATTGAACTGAAGCACCAAAAACTGACTGATTAGTCGTCTTAGACTAAAGATGTAGTGCCTGAAAAAAAGCACTACAAAACATTTGACGATCCAAAAAAGCATGGGCATGATGGCCTCGCTCCCGCTAATCAGAGGCCCTGGCAAGGGCCTTCGGATCGCAGCTCTTAGCTACCCACTTGAGCCGATTCGTGTCTGTACCCGCCCACAAGGTGTGTTTGACGAGGTTGCGACTGGAACGAAGTTGTCCCGAGGGACGGAAGCTAACCAGGTAACCCGGCAATACACTGATGGATCGTACAAAGGCCCACGATGCCCGAAGACTGTTCTCGGTTCGCCTCTACCTGCTCACTTCCCCCTTGAGCCCATCGTTCATCCCGTCGCAGTCCCCGCCAAGCCTAAGCCTCTGGTTAGCGAGCAGCCACGCCCACGCACTGAATGCGCGGCTGGCAACAGGATTTTTCCACCCAGACCTATGCGACGAGGTTTATCTCCATGGCACTGACACGCGAACAGCAAATTGCAGCCCTCGAAAAAGATTGGGCTGAAAACCCACGCTGGAAAGGCGTGACACGCGCTTACTCCGCTGCTGACGTCGTCCGCCTGCGCGGCTCGGTTCAACCTGAGCACACCTTTGCAAGACTGGGCGCCGAGAAGCTGTGGAACCTGGTGACCCAGGGCGCCAAGCCGTCCTTCCGTCCCGATAAAGATTTCGTCAACTGCATGGGCGCCCTGACCGGCGGCCAGGCTGTGCAACAAGTCAAGGCCGGTATCCAGGCGATCTACCTGTCTGGCTGGCAAGTGGCTGCGGACAACAACTCCGCAGAATCCATGTACCCAGACCAGTCGCTGTACCCGGTGGACTCCGTACCAACCGTGGTCAAGCGCATCAACAACTCGTTCCGCCGCGCCGACCAGATCCAGTGGAAAGCCGGTAAAGGTCCGGGCGATGAAGGCTACATCGACTACTTCGCGCCAATCGTAGCTGACGCCGAAGCCGGCTTCGGCGGCGTACTGAACGCCTACGAGCTGATGAAGAGCATGATCGAGGCAGGCGCTGCCGGCGTTCACTTCGAAGACCAACTGGCTTCCGTGAAAAAATGCGGCCACATGGGCGGCAAGGTACTGGTTCCTACCCAGGAAGCCGTACAGAAGCTGACCGCAGCCCGTCTGGCGGCTGACGTTGCCGGTACACCGACCATCATCCTGGCCCGTACCGACGCCAACGCAGCAGACCTGCTGACTTCGGATTGCGACCCGTACGACCTGCCATTCGTAACTGGCGAACGCACCCAGGAAGGCTTCTACAAAGTACGCGCCGGCCTTGACCAGGCTATCGCTCGCGGCCTGGCCTACGCGCCGTACGCCGACCTGATCTGGTGCGAAACCGCCAAGCCAGACCTGGACGAAGCTCGTCGCTTTGCTGAAGCGATCAAGAAGGAATACCCGGACCAACTGCTGTCCTACAACTGCTCGCCTTCCTTCAACTGGAAGAAAAACCTGGACGACGCGACCATCGCCAAGTTCCAGCGCGAACTGTCCGCCATGGGCTACAAGCACCAGTTCATCACCCTGGCCGGCATTCACAACATGTGGCACAGCATGTTCAACCTGGCGCACGACTACGCCCGTAACGACATGACTGCCTACGTGAAGCTGCAGGAGCAGGAATTCGCTGATGCCTCCAAGGGTTACACCTTCGTGGCGCACCAGCAGGAAGTGGGCACTGGCTACTTCGACGACATGACCACCGTGATTCAGGGCGGCTCCTCGTCCGTGACCGCGCTGACCGGCTCGACCGAAGAAGAACAGTTCCACTGAGTAACCTGAGTACACGGCCATTGCGGACTCGATAAAAAGCTAACCGCAGTGCCGCACAATCTGACGCCCCGACTGGTTCGGGGCGTTTTTTTGCCTGCGAAAATCCCCCTGGCACACCGAAGCTCAAATGTGTGGCTTGCTCATAAGTACCTACCCAACTTTTGATGGCTGTCGGATTCCCTGTGGCGAGCCCGACGCCCACTGGAAATACGCCCAGCGCCAGCACTTTCGCAAAACATTGATCCAGAGCGGTATTCGCTTTGGAAGATTCGGTTAAAAGATCCCCTTTACCAACTTGGGCCAAACGGGCAAGTAACAACAACTTCTCCCGCGACACACCCAACATCCGTTTAAAACCCGCACAAACGATAGTCATTATCATTTGTAGAGCAAAAACTTCATTACACGTTAAACAAAACATAATTGATGAAAATCAAGCTAATGCCCGTAGCGTCTGGGCTGCAGACCCACAAAGGTGCACTATGTCCTTATTCCATCGAATAAATTCGCTCTCGGAATTTTACTTGCCCGGTGTTTAGCCATAAAATCACCGCGGTTGATTGCTCTGCGACATATCGTCACTGCTTTATTTCTTTATCAAGCTCAGAGACCCTTGCTCTCTGTTAAGGATTACCAGCATGCCCGAAGCGACAGGACTCATGGCCCACAACTGGGGCTTTGCCATTTTCCTTTTGGGTGTCGTCGGCCTTTGCGCCTTCATGCTCGGTGTATCCAGCCTCCTGGGGTCAAAAGCCTGGGGTCGCAGCAAAAACGAACCGTTCGAGTCCGGCATGCTACCTACAGGTGGCGCCCGTTTGCGGTTCTCAGCCAAATTCTATCTGGTCGCGATGCTCTTCGTGATCTTCGATATCGAAGCCCTTTTTCTCTTTGCCTGGTCTGTGTCCGTCCGCGAAAGCGGCTGGACCGGATTCGTCGAAGCTCTCGTTTTCATAGCAATTCTGTTGGCAGGCCTTGTCTACCTATTTCGAGTGGGCGCCCTTGACTGGGCTCCGGAAGCTCGTCGCAAGCGGCAAGCGAAGCTGAAACAATGAGGCTTTGGCGATGCAATACAATCTCACCAGGATCAACCCGGATGCTCCTAACGAGCAGTACCCCATCGGCGAGCGGGAAACCGTTTCCGATCCGTTAGAAGACCAAGTCCACAAAAACATCTACATGGGCAAGCTGGAAGACGTGCTGAACGGCGCGGTCAACTGGGGGCGTAAAAACTCCCTGTGGCCGTACAACTTCGGCCTTTCCTGCTGCTACGTGGAAATGACCACCGCCTTCACGGCGCCCCACGACATCGCGCGCTTTGGCGCCGAAGTTATCCGGGCATCGCCGCGCCAGGCGGATTTCATGGTTATCGCCGGTACCTGCTTTATCAAGATGGCGCCGATCATTCAGCGTCTCTACGAGCAAATGCTCGAACCAAAGTGGGTTATCTCCATGGGTTCGTGCGCCAACTCCGGTGGCATGTACGACATCTACTCCGTTGTTCAGGGGGTGGACAAGTTCCTGCCCGTGGACGTCTACGTGCCTGGCTGCCCGCCCCGCCCTGAAGCATTTCTGCAAGGCTTGATGCTGTTGCAGGAATCGATTGGCAAGGAGCGTCGCCCACTTTCCTGGGTTGTCGGAGATCAAGGCGTATACCGCGCCGAGATGCCGTCACAAAAGGAACAGCGCCGCGAACAGCGTATTCAGGTCACCAACCTGCGCAGCCCCGACGAAGTCTGATCCAGAGCCGCTTCTTTTATAGAACGAAAACCTGGCTTCATTCTTTACGTTGACCGAAAGCGATAAAAAACCATGACTACAGGCAGTGCTCTGTACATCCCGCCTTACAAGGCAGACGACCAGGATGTGGTCGTCGAACTCAATAACCGTTTTGGCCCTGACGCCTTCACCGCCCAGGCCACGCGTACCGGTATGCCGGTGCTGTGGGTGGCGCGTGCCAAGCTTGTCGAAGTCCTGAGCTTCCTGCGCAACCTGCCCAAGCCGTACGTCATGCTCTATGACCTGCATGGCGTGGACGAGCGCCTGCGTACCAAGCGCCAGGGGCTGCCGAGCGGCGCCGACTTCACCGTGTTCTATCACCTGATGTCGCTGGAACGTAACAGCGACGTGATGATCAAGGTTGCCCTGTCCGAGAGCGACCTGAGCATTCCGACCGTGACCGGTATCTGGCCAAACGCCAACTGGTACGAGCGTGAAGTGTGGGACATGTTCGGCATCGATTTCCCCGGCCACCCGCACCTGTCGCGCATCATGATGCCGCCGACCTGGGAAGGTCACCCGCTGCGCAAGGACTTCCCTGCCCGCGCCACTGAATTCGATCCGTACAGCCTGACCCTGGCCAAGCAGCAGCTTGAAGAAGAAGCCGCACGCTTCCGTCCGGAAGACTGGGGCATGAAACGCTCCGGCACCAACGAGGACTACATGTTCCTCAACCTGGGCCCGAACCACCCTTCGGCTCACGGTGCCTTCCGCATCATTCTGCAACTGGACGGCGAAGAAATCGTCGACTGCGTGCCGGACGTTGGCTACCACCACCGTGGTGCCGAGAAGATGGCCGAGCGCCAGTCCTGGCACAGCTTCATCCCGTACACCGACCGTATCGATTACCTCGGCGGCGTGATGAACAACCTGCCGTACGTGCTCGCGGTCGAGAAGCTGGCCGGCATCAAGGTGCCGGACAAAGTCGACACCATCCGCATCATGATGGCCGAGTTCTTCCGGATCACCAGCCACCTGCTGTTCCTGGGTACCTATATCCAGGACGTTGGTGCGATGACACCGGTGTTCTTCACCTTCACCGACCGCCAGAAGGCGTACACGGTGATCGAAGCTATCACTGGTTTCCGTCTGCACCCGGCCTGGTACCGCATCGGCGGCGTTGCGCATGACCTGCCGCGCGGCTGGGAAAAACTGGTGAAAGACTTCGTCGAGTGGCTACCAAAACGCCTCGACGAGTACCAGAAAGCCGCCTTGGACAACAGTATCCTCAAGGGTCGGACCATCGGCGTCGCTGCCTATAACACTAAAGAGGCCCTGGAATGGGGCGTCACGGGTGCCGGCCTGCGTTCCACCGGTTGTGATTTCGATCTGCGTAAAGCACGCCCGTACTCCGGCTACGAGAACTTCGAATTCGAAGTCCCGCTGGCGGCCAATGGCGATGCCTACGACCGTTGCATCGTGCGCGTCGAAGAGATGCGCCAGAGCATCAAAATCATCGACCAGTGCATGCGCAACATGCCGGAAGGCCCGTACAAGGCGGATCACCCGCTGACCACGCCGCCGCCTAAAGAGCGCACCCTGCAGCACATCGAAACCCTGATCACGCACTTCCTGCAAGTCTCGTGGGGCCCGGTGATGCCGGCCAACGAGTCCTTCCAGATGATTGAAGCGACCAAGGGTATCAACAGTTATTACCTGACGAGCGATGGCGGCACCATGAGCTACCGCACCCGGATTCGCACCCCAAGCTTCCCGCACCTGCAGCAGATCCCTTCGGTGATCAAAGGCAGCATGGTCTCGGACTTGATTGCGTACCTGGGTAGTATCGATTTCGTTATGGCCGACGTGGACCGCTAAGCATGAACAGCACGCTTATCCAGACAGACCGTTTCACCTTGAGTGAAACCGAACGCTCGGCCATTGAGCACGAGCTGCATCACTACGAAGACCCGCGCGCGGCGTCGATCGAAGCCTTGAAGATCGTCCAGAAGGAACGTGGCTGGGTGCCAGACGGCGCCATCTACGCCATCGGCGAGATACTGGGCATCCCCGCCAGCGACGTTGAAGGCGTGGCTACGTTCTACAGCCAGATCTTCCGCCAACCGGTGGGCCGCCACATCATTCGCGTGTGCGACAGCATGGTCTGCTATATCGGCGGCCACGAGTCCGTGGTCGGCGCAATCCAGAGCAAGCTGGGCATCGGCCTGGGCGAGACCACCGCTGACGGCCGGTTTACCCTGCTGCCGGTGTGCTGCCTGGGCAACTGCGACAAGGCGCCGGCGTTGATGATCGACGACGACACATTCGGTGACGTGCAAACTGCTGGCGTCGCCCAATTGCTCGAGGGCTACCCATGACCCTGACTTCCTTCGGTCCTGCCAACCGCATCAAGCGTTCGGCCGAGACTCACCCGCTGACCTGGCGCCTGCGTGACGATGGCGAAGCCGTTTGGCTCGACGAGTACCAGGCCAAGAACGGTTACGCTGCCGCGCGCAAAGCCTTTGCCGACATGGCCCAGGACGACATCGTCCAGACCGTGAAAGACGCAGGCCTGAAAGGCCGCGGCGGTGCAGGCTTCCCCACGGGTGTGAAGTGGGGCCTGATGCCCAAGGACGAATCCATCAACATCCGCTACCTGCTGTGCAACGCGGATGAAATGGAGCCCAACACCTGGAAAGACCGCATGCTGATGGAGCAACTGCCCCATCTGCTGATTGAAGGCATGCTGATCAGTGCCCGCGCGCTGAAAACATACCGTGGCTACATCTTCCTGCGTGGCGAATACACCACCGCCGCCAAGCACTTGAACCGTGCAGTGGAAGAAGCCAAGGCAGCCGGCCTTTTGGGCAAGAACATCCTGGGCAGCGGTTTTGATTTCGAACTGATCGTCCACACCGGCGCAGGGCGTTACATCTGCGGTGAAGAAACCGCACTGATCAACTCCCTCGAAGGCCGCCGCGCCAACCCGCGTTCCAAGCCGCCCTTCCCTGCCGCCGTCGGTGTGTGGGGCAAGCCGACTTGCGTAAACAACGTTGAAACCCTCTGCAACGTGCCGGCGATCATTGCCGACGGCGTGGACTGGTACAAATCGTTGGCCCGCGAAGGCAGTGAAGACATGGGCACCAAGCTCATGGGCTTCTCCGGCAAGGTCAAGAACCCTGGCTTGTGGGAGTTGCCATTCGGCATCACCGGTCGCGAGTTGTTCGAAGACTACGCCGGCGGCATGCGCGACGGTTACACCCTCAAGGCCTGGCAGCCAGGCGGCGCCGGTACCGGCTTCCTGTTGCCCGAGCACCTGGACGCACAAATGTATGCCGGCGGCATCGCCAAGGTGGGCACCCGCATGGGTACCGGCCTGGCCATGGCGGTGGACGACAGCGTCAACATGGTCTCCTTGCTGCGCAACATGGAGCAGTTCTTCTCCCGCGAATCCTGTGGCTTCTGCACGCCTTGCCGCGATGGTTTGCCATGGAGCGTCAAGCTCTTGATGGCCATCGAGAAAGGCGAAGGTCAGCCCGGTGATATCGAGACCCTGCTGGGTCTGGTCGGATTCCTCGGCCCAGGCAAGACCTTCTGTGCTCACGCACCGGGCGCCGTGGAGCCATTGGGCAGCGCAATCAAATACTTCCGTTCGGAGTTCGAAGCCGGCATCGCGCCCACCAGCGCCGCCGTCCCACCTCTGGCGAGGCCGATCGTAGTCGGCGCGTAACGCTTAACAAGGCGAAAGGTCCGTGCCCTTCGCTTTCTCATGTGATGACGCCTTTAAGGCTGTGTTGATTCCCATGAATAACAAGATTCCATTAGCCACGCCCGCTGACACCGGGCCAACGAAGAACTTTGAACCATGGCCACTATCCACGTAGACGGCAAAGAGCTCGAAGTCGATGGGGCAGACAACCTGTTACAGGCGTGTCTGTCGCTAGGCCTCGATATCCCTTATTTCTGCTGGCACCCCGCCCTTGGCAGCGTTGGCGCTTGCCGCCAGTGCGCGGTCAAGCAGTACACCGACGAGAACGACAAGCGTGGTCGGATCGTCATGTCCTGCATGACCCCCGCCACCGACGGCAGCTGGATTTCCATCGACGACGAAGAAGCGAAAGTGTTTCGCGCCAGCGTCGTTGAATGGCTGATGACCAACCACCCGCACGACTGCCCGGTCTGCGAGGAAGGCGGTCACTGCCACCTGCAAGACATGACCGTGATGACTGGCCACAATGAGCGCCGTTATCGCTTCACCAAGCGTACTCACCAGAATCAGCAACTGGGCCCGTTCATTTCCCACGAAATGAACCGCTGCATCGCTTGCTACCGCTGCGTGCGCTTCTACAAGGACTACGCCGGCGGCACCGACCTCGGTGTGTTCGGCGCCCACGACAACGTGTACTTCGGTCGCGTTGAAGATGGCGTGCTGGAAAGCGAGTTCTCCGGCAACCTCACCGAGGTCTGTCCGACCGGTGTGTTCACCGACAAGACTCACTCCGAGCGCTACAACCGCAAGTGGGACATGCAGTTCTCGCCGAGCATCTGCCATGGCTGCTCCAGCGGTTGCAACATCTCCCCTGGCGAGCGCTATGGTGAACTGCGTCGTATCGAAAACCGCTTCAACGGTTCGGTCAACCAGTACTTCCTGTGCGACCGTGGCCGTTTTGGCTATGGCTACGTCAACCGCGAAGACCGTCCACGCCAACCGCTGCTGGCCGATGGCGCCAAGCTGAGCCTGGACCAGGCGCTGGATAAAGCCGCTGACCTGCTGCGCGGTCGCAACATCGTCGGTATCGGTTCGCCCCGCGCCAGCCTCGAAAGCAACTATGCGTTGCGCGAACTGGTAGGCGCCGAGCACTTCTACTCGGGTATCGAAGCCGCTGAACTGGAACGCATCCGCCTGGTCCTGCAAGTGCTGAACGACAGCCCGCTGCCTGTGCCAAACATGCGCGACATCGAAGACCATGACGCGATCTTCGTCCTCGGTGAAGACCTGACCCAGACCGCCGCCCGCATGGCCCTCGCCCTGCGCCAGTCGGTCAAAGGCAAGGCTGAAGACATGGCCGACGCCATGCGCGTCCAGCCATGGCTCGACGCTGCGGTGAAAAACATCGGTCAGAACGCGCTGAACCCGCTGTTTATCGCAAGCCTGGCTGAAACCAAGCTCGACGATATCGCCGAAGAGTGCGTTCACGCCGCGCCTGACGATCTCGCCCGCATCGGTTTTGCCGTAGCCCATGCCATCGACGCCAGCGCGCCTGCCGTCGAAGGCCTGGACGCCGAAGCCCTGGAACTGGCCAAGCGCATCGCCGACGCCCTGCTGGCGGCCAAGCGCCCACTGATCATCGCCGGTACCTCCCTGGGTTCCAAGGCGTTGATCGAAGCCGCGGCCAACATCGCCAAGGCCCTCAAGCTGCGCGAGAAGAACGGTTCCATCAGCCTGATCGTGCCAGAAGCCAACAGCCTCGGCCTGGCCATGCTGGGTGGCGAGTCCCTGGACGCCGCCCTGCAAGCCGTGATCGACGGCAGCAGCGATGCCATCGTGGTGCTGGAAAACGATCTGTACACCCGCACTGACGCGGCCAAGGTTGACGCTGCGCTGAACGCGGCCAAAGTGCTGATCGTTGCCGACCACCAGAAAACCGCCACCAGCGACCGTGCCCACCTGGTACTGCCAGCGGCAAGCTTCGCCGAAGGCGACGGTACTCTGGTCAGCCAGGAAGGCCGCGCCCAGCGCTTCTTCCAAGTGTTCGATCCGAAGTACCTCGACGCGAGCATCCTGGTTCACGAAGGCTGGCGCTGGCTGCATGCCCTGCGCGCCACCTTGCTGAACCAGCCAATCGACTGGACCCTACTGGACCACGTCACCGCAGCCTGCGCTTCCAGCACGCCGCAATTGGCCCGAATCGTCGACGCTGCACCGTCCGCCTCGTTCCGCATCAAGGGCATGAAACTGGCCCGTGAACCGTTGCGCTATTCCGGTCGTACCGCCATGCGCGCCGACATCAGCGTGCACGAACCGCGTACTTCGCAAGACAACGACACCGCGTTCGCCTTCTCCATGGAAGGTTACTCGGGCTCGGTCGAGCCTCGCCAGCAGGTGCCGTTCGCCTGGTCGCCGGGCTGGAACTCGCCGCAAGCCTGGAACAAGTTCCAGGACGAAGTCGGTGGTCATATCCGCGCTGGCGACCCAGGTACCCGCTTGATCGAAAGCCAGGGTGACTCGCTGAACTGGTTCGCCAATGTTCCACGCGCCTTCAACCCGGCCCAGGGCACCTGGCAGGTCGTGCCGTTCTTCCACCTGTTCGGCAGCGAAGAGAACTCTTCCAAGGCCGCGCCGGTTCAAGAGCGCATCCCGGCTGCTTATGTAGCCTTGGCCAAGTCGGAAGCCGATCGCCTGGGCGTCAACGACGGTGCCCTGCTCAGTTTGAACGTAGGCGGCCAGACCCTGCGTCTGCCGCTGCGCATCAACGAAGAGCTGGGCGCCGGCCTGGTGGCATTGCCAGCAGGTATCGCCGGTATCCCGCCGGCAATTGCAGGCTTTATCGTTGACGGTCTGCAGGAGGCAGCGCAATGACCTGGTTCACCCCTGAAGTGATCGACGTGATCATTGCGGTCGTCAAGGCCATCGTGATCCTGCTGGCCGTGGTGGTCGCGGGCGCCCTGCTCAGCTTCGTCGAACGTCGCCTGCTGGGCTGGTGGCAGGACCGTTACGGTCCGAACCGCGTTGGCCCGTTCGGCATGTTCCAGATCGCCGCCGACATGCTGAAAATGTTCTTCAAGGAAGACTGGACCCCGCCGTTTGCCGACAAGGTGATCTTCACCCTGGCACCGGTCGTGGCCATGAGCGCCTTGCTGATTGCCTTCGCAATCATCCCGATCACCCCGACCTGGGGCGTGGCGGACCTGAACATCGGCTTGCTGTTCTTCTTCGCCATGGCCGGTCTGTCGGTCTATGCGGTGCTGTTCGCTGGTTGGGCCAGTAACAACAAGTTCGCCCTGCTGGGCGCCTTGCGGGCCTCGGCCCAGACCGTGTCCTACGAAGTGTTCATGGGCCTGGCCCTGATGGGCATCGTGGTGCAAGTCGGCTCGTTCAACATGCGCGACATCGTCGAGTACCAGGCCCAGAACCTGTGGTTCATCATTCCGCAGTTCTTCGGCTTCTGTACCTTCTTCATCGCAGGCGTAGCCGTGACTCACCGTCACCCCTTCGACCAGCCGGAAGCGGAACAGGAACTGGCCGACGGTTATCACATTGAATACGCCGGCATGAAATGGGGCATGTTCTTCGTCGGTGAGTACATCGGCATCATCTTGATCTCGGCGCTGCTGGTGACCTTGTTCTTCGGTGGCTGGCACGGTCCGTTCGACATCCTGCCGCAACTGGCTTTCCTCTGGTTCGTCTTGAAGACCTCGTTCTTCATCATGCTGTTCATCCTGCTGCGCGCTGCCATCCCGCGTCCACGGTATGACCAGGTGATGGATTTCGGCTGGAGATTCTGCTTGCCGCTGACCCTGATCAATTTGCTGGTGACTGCTGCCGTTGTGTTGTTGAACACGCCAGCGGGCGCGGTTCAGTGAGGATTTGACCCATGTTCAAATATATTGGCGACATCGTTAAGGGTACCGGTACCCAGTTGCGAAGCCTGGTGATGGTGTTCGGTCACGGCTTTCGCAAACGCGACACCCTGCAATACCCGGAAGAAGCGGTGTACCTGCCGCCGCGCTATCGCGGCCGTATCGTCCTGACCCGCGACCCCGACGGCGAAGAGCGCTGCGTGGCCTGCAACCTGTGCGCCGTGGCGTGCCCGGTGGGCTGCATCTCCCTGCAGAAAGCTGAAACCGAAGACGGTCGTTGGTACCCGGAATTTTTCCGTATCAACTTCTCGCGCTGCATTTTCTGCGGCCTCTGTGAGGAAGCCTGCCCGACCACCGCGATCCAGCTGACACCGGATTTCGAAATGGCCGAGTTCAAACGTCAGGACCTGGTGTACGAGAAAGAAGATCTGCTGATCTCTGGTCCCGGTAAAAACCCTGATTACAACTTCTATCGCGTTGCAGGTATGGCCATTGCCGGTAAGCCAAAAGGCTCCGCGCAAAACGAAGCCGAGCCGATCAACGTGAAGAGCTTGCTGCCTTAAGGAAGAAAGATGGAATTCGCTTTCTATTTCGCATCGGGTATTGCAGTAGTGGCCACGCTTCGCGTGATCACCAACACGAACCCCGTGCACGCCCTGCTCTACCTGATCATTTCGCTGATCGCCGTGGCCATGACCTTTTTCAGCCTCGGCGCACCGTTCGCTGGTGTGCTGGAAGTGATCGCCTACGCTGGCGCCATCATGGTGCTGTTCGTGTTTGTGGTGATGATGCTCAACCTGGGCCCGGCTTCGGTCGCCCAGGAGCGCGTCTGGCTCAAACCCGGCATCTGGATCGGCCCGGTGATCCTGGCAGCCCTGCTGCTTGGCGAGCTGCTGTATGTGCTGTTCGCTCACCAGAGCGGCCACGCCATCGGCCACACCACCGTAGACGCCAAGGCCGTGGGCATCAGCCTGTTCGGCCCGTACCTGCTGGTGGTCGAACTGGCTTCGATGCTGCTGCTTGCCGCAGCCATCACCGCCTTCCACTTGGGCCGCAACGAAGCCAAGGAGCAATGATGATGCCTGCTATCCCTTTGGAGCATGGTCTGGCGGTCGCCGGCATCCTGTTCTGCCTTGGCCTGGTCGGCCTGATGGTGCGCCGCAACATTCTCTTCGTGTTGATGAGCCTGGAAATCATGATGAACGCCGCTGCACTGGCGTTCATCGTGGCAGGTGCACGGTGGGGCCAGCCGGATGGACAAGTCATGTTTATCCTGGTGATCAGCCTGGCAGCCGCCGAGGCCAGTATTGGCCTGGCGATTCTGCTGCAACTGTATCGTCGCTTCCACACGCTTGATATCGACGCTGCCAGTGAGATGCGCGGATGAACATGATCTTTCTGACTTTCGTATTTCCCCTGATCGGTTTTCTGCTGCTGTCGTTCTCCCGTGGACGTCTCTCGGAAAATCTCTCGGCCCTGATCGGTGTCGGGTCCATTGGCTTGTCGGCGATTGTCGCCGCCTACGTCATCTGGCAATTCAACGTCGCGCCGCCCGAGGGTGGTCACTACACCCTGGTGCTGTGGCAGTGGATGTCGGTGGAGGGCTTCAAGCCCAACTTCGCCCTCTACGTCGACGGCCTGTCGATCACCATGCTTGGCGTGGTGGTGGGCGTGGGTTTCCTGATCCACCTGTTCGCCTCCTGGTACATGCGCGGTGAGGCCGGTTACTCGCGCTTCTTCGCCTACACCAACCTGTTTATCGCCAGCATGCTGTTCCTGGTGCTGGGCGATAACCTGTTGTTCCTGTACTTCGGCTGGGAAGGTGTAGGCCTGTGCTCGTACCTGTTGATCGGTTTCTACTACAGCAACCGCAACAACGGTAACGCGGCACTCAAGGCCTTTATCGTCACCCGTATCGGCGACGTATTCATGGCCATCGGCCTGTTCATCCTGTTCCAACAGTTGGGCACGTTGAATATCCAGGAGCTGCTGGTGCTGGCGCCGCAGAAATTCCAGGTCGGTGACTTCTGGATCACCCTGGCGACCCTGATGCTGCTGGGCGGCGCTGTCGGTAAATCCGCGCAACTGCCGCTGCAAACCTGGCTGGCGGACGCGATGGCCGGTCCTACTCCGGTTTCGGCACTGATCCACGCCGCGACGATGGTAACCGCCGGTGTCTATCTGATCGCCCGTACCCACGGCCTGTTCACCCTGGCGCCGGACGTCCTGCATCTTGTCGGCATCGTCGGTGGTGTGACCCTGGTGCTCGCCGGTTTCGCCGCACTGGTTCAGACCGACATCAAGCGTATCCTCGCCTACTCGACCATGAGCCAGATCGGCTACATGTTCCTGGCCCTGGGCATCGGTGCCTGGGAAGGCGCGATCTTCCACCTGATGACCCACGCCTTCTTCAAGGCCCTGCTGTTCCTTGCCTCCGGTGCGGTGATTGTTGCCTGCCACCATGAGCAGAACATCTTCAAGATGGGCGGCCTGTGGAAGAAACTGCCACTGGCCTACACCAGCTTCATCGTCGGCGGCGCGGCCTTGTCGGCCTTGCCATTGGTGACTGCAGGCTTCTATTCCAAAGACGAAATCCTTTGGGAAGCCTTTGCCAGCGGTAACCAGGGACTGCTGTATGCAGGCCTGATGGGCGCATTCATGACCTCGTTGTACACCTTCCGCCTGATCTTCATCGCGTTCCACGGTGAAGCGAAGACCGAAGCCCACGCGGGCCATGGCATCTCCCACTGGCTGCCACTGTCGGTACTGATCATCCTGTCGACCTTCGTCGGCGCCATGATCACCCCACCGCTGGCTGGCGTGTTGCCACAAAGCGTCGGCCATGCCGGCGGCGACGCCAAGCACAGCCTGGAAATCGCTTCGGGCGCCATCGCCCTGGCCGGTATCCTGCTGGCGGCATTGCTGTTCCTCGGCAAGCGTCGCTTCGTCACCGCCGTTGCCAACAGTGGCATTGGCCGCGTCCTTTCGGCCTGGTGGTTCGCTGCCTGGGGCTTCGACTGGATCTACGACAAACTGTTCGTCAAGCCTTACCTTGCGATCAGCCACGTACTGCGCAAAGACCCGTTCGACCAGACCATTGGTTTGATCCCGCGTGCTGCCAAGGCCGGTCATAACGCCCTGAGCCGCACCCAGACAGGCCAGTTGCGCTGGTATGCAGCTTCCATGGCGGCCGGTGCCGTGCTGGTGATCGGCGCCATCGTTGTGGTAGCGGTCTGATATGAACTTTGCGAACTTGCGAAAGGAAACGAGCCCGTCATGATTCTGCCCTGGCTAATCCTGATCCCCTTTATCGGCGGCCTGCTCTGCTGGATGGGCGAGCGCTTCGGCGCTACCCTGCCCCGCTGGATTGCGTTGCTGACCATGTCCCTGGAACTCGCTCTCGGCCTCTGGCTGTGGGCCCATGGCGACTATTCATTTGCTCCGGCGCCTGGCGCAGATCCGACCTGGGCGCTTGAGTTCAAGCACATCTGGATCCCGCGTTTTGGCATCAACGTGCACCTGGCCCTCGATGGCCTGTCGCTGTTGATGATCCTGCTGACCGGCCTGCTGGGTATCCTCTCGGTACTCTGCTCCTGGAAAGAGATTCAGCATCGCGTGGGCTTCTTCCACCTGAACCTGATGTGGATTTTGGGCGGTGTTGTCGGCGTGTTCCTCGCCCTCGACCTGTTCATGTTCTTCTTCTTCTGGGAAATGATGCTGGTGCCGATGTACTTCCTCATCGCGCTCTGGGGTCACAGTTCTTCGGACGGCAAGAAAACCCGGATCTACGCGGCGACCAAGTTCTTCATCTTCACCCAGGCTTCCGGCCTGATCATGTTGGTGGCGATCCTCGGCCTGGTACTGGTTAACTTCAACAGCACCGGGGTAATCACGTTTGATTACGCCACGCTGCTGAAAACCAAGATGTCCCTGACCACCGAATACATCTTGATGCTGGGCTTCTTCATCGCCTTCGCGGTGAAGCTGCCGGTGGTGCCGTTCCACTCCTGGTTGCCTGACGCTCACGCCCAGGCGCCGACCGCCGGCTCCGTGGACCTGGCCGGTATCCTGTTGAAGACTGCGGCCTACGGCTTGCTGCGTTTCGCCCTGCCGCTGTTCCCGAATGCCTCGGCCGAGTTTGCGCCGATCGCCATGACCCTCGGTCTGATCGGGATTTTCTACGGTGCGTTCCTGGCCTTCGCCCAGACCGACATCAAGCGTCTGATCGCCTTCTCGTCCGTTTCCCACATGGGCTTCGTACTGATCGGCATCTACTCCGGCAGCCAGGTGGCATTGCAAGGTGCAGTGATCCAGATGTTGGCTCACGGCGTTTCGGCGGCGGCACTGTTTATCCTCAGTGGCCAGTTGTATGAGCGTCTGCACACCCGTGACATGCGTGAGATGGGCGGCCTGTGGTCGCGTATCGCCTACCTGCCGGCCATCAGCCTGTTCTTCGCCGCCGCATCCCTGGGCTTGCCGGGTACCGGCAACTTCATTGGCGAATTCCTTATCCTGATGGGTGCGTTCGTCAATACACCGTGGGTCAGCGCTATCGCTACCTCCGGCCTGGTGTTCGGTTCGGTCTACTCGCTGATCATGATCCACCGTGCCTACTTCGGTCCGTCCAAGTCGGACGCCGTGTTGCATGGCCTGGATGCTCGCGAACTGATCATGGTGCTCGGCCTTGCAGTGCTGCTGATCTACATCGGCGTGTACCCGCAGCCGTTCCTCGATACCTCTGCCGCAACGATGCATGGCGTGCAGCAATGGTTCGGCACCGCCTTCACTCAACTCGCTTCGGCCCGGTAAGAGCGCTATGGAATTCACGATCCAACATTTTATCGCGCTTGCGCCGCTGCTGATCTCCAGCCTCACCGTTGTAACGGTGATGCTGGCGATCGCCTGGCGCCGCAACCACTCGCAGACCTTCCTGATTTCGGTGGCGGGTCTGAACCTGGCCTTGCTGTCGATCATACCGGCACTCAAGGTCGCGCCACTGGCGGTCACCCCGCTGTTGATGATCGATGACTTCGCGCTGCTGTACATCGCGTTGATCCTCGTCGCCACTCTGGCCTGCGTCACCCTCGCCCACGCCTACCTCGGCGAAGGCGGCACCGGTTACCCAGGCAACCGCGAAGAGCTGTACCTGCTGATCCTCCTGGCTGCCACCGGCGGTATTGTCCTGGTCAGCGCGCAACACCTGGCCGGCTTGTTCATCGGCCTGGAACTGCTGTCGATCCCGACCTACGGCCTGGTGGCCTACGCCTTCTTCAACAAGCGCTCCCTGGAAGCCGGCATCAAGTACATGGTGCTGTCGGCGGCTGGTTCCGCGTTCCTGTTGTTCGGTATGGCGCTGCTCTACGCCGAAGCTGGCAGCCTGAGCTTCAGCGGTATCGGTCACGCCCTGGCCGCCACCAGCATGCCTGCGCCAATTGCCCAGTTGGGCCTGGCAATGATGTTGATCGGCCTGGCGTTCAAGCTGTCGCTGGTGCCTTTCCACCTGTGGACTCCGGACGTGTACGAAGGCGCCCCGGCGCCAGTCGCTGCTTTCCTGGCTACCGCCTCGAAAGTCGCGGTGTTTGCGGTGATGGTGCGTTTGTTCCAGATCTCGCCTGCTGCCAACACCGGTGTACTGAGCGACGTGCTGACCATCATCGCCATCGCGTCGATCCTGTTCGGTAACCTACTGGCCCTGACCCAGAACAACCTCAAGCGTCTGCTGGGTTATTCGTCCATCGCTCACTTTGGCTATCTGTTGATCGCCTTGGTGGCAAGCAAGGGCCTGGCGGTGGAAGCCATCGGTGTCTATCTGGCCACCTACGTGATCACCAGCCTTGGCGCGTTCGGCGTGATCACCCTGATGTCCTCGCCTTACAAAGGCCGCGACGCCGACGCCCTGTACGAGTATCGCGGCCTGTTCTGGCGCCGCCCGTACCTGACCGCCGTGTTGACCATGATGATGCTGTCCCTGGCCGGTATCCCGCTGACCGCGGGCTTCATCGGCAAGTTCTACATTGTGGCTACCGGTGTTGAAGCGCACGAATGGTGGCTGGTGGCTTCGCTGGTATTGGGCAGCGCCATCGGCGTTTTCTACTACCTGCGCGTGATGGTGACGCTGTACCTGATCGAGCCAAACCTGCGCCGTGTCGACGCCGAACTGCACTGGGAACAGAAAGCAGGCGGCGTAATGCTGCTGGCGATCGCCCTGTTGGCGTTCTTCCTCGGCGTCTACCCACAACCGTTGCTCACCTTGGTGCAGCATGCGGTGATGGCGGGTTGATCGTTTAGGCGATTGCAGTAAATAGAACGGCACCTTCGGGTGCCGTTTTGCGTTTCTGGGAATAGATCCAAGAGGGGCGGCGCGGCGTCTATTGCTATCGCGAGCAAGCCCGCGATAGCGGTAGCAGAAACGCCACAAAAAACGGCACCTCACGGTGCCGTTCTACTAACGCCCCCTCTTACTTACGCGCCGCCTCCCACGACTTGAGCAACTCGTTGTAGTTGACCGTTTCACCCTTGGGCTTCTCGTTCGCCAGTTTCGGCTTCGGCGCCCCAGGCTGATCAAACCAGTATTGCGCATCGCGCTCCGGGTTCATCTTCGGCCCGCAGATCGGCTGCACCTTGGAGCGCTCCAGGCGCGTCATGATGGCGTCCTGGTCCTTGGCTAAACCATCCAGCGCCTGTTGCGGGGTTTTCTCGCCGCTGGCGGCTTCCGAAATGTGGCTCCACCACAGTTGGGCCAGGCGTGGATAATCCGGCACGTTGGTCCCGGTCGGTGTCCATTGCACACGGGCCGGGCTGCGATAGAACTCCACCAGCCCGCCAAGCTTCGGTGCCAGGTCGGTCATGGCCTGGGAGTTGATGTCAGACTCGCGGATCGGCGTCAGGCCGACGATGGTTTTCTTCAGCGACACGGTTTTCGAGGTCACGAACTGGGCATAGAGCCAGGCCGCCAGTTTCTGTTTCTCCGGTGTCGACTTGAGGAAGGTCCAGGAACCCACGTCCTGATACCCCAGTTTCATGCCCTCCTCCCAATACGGCCCACGCGGCGATGGCGCCATGCGCCACTTCGGCGTGCCGTCGGCATTCATCACCGGCAGGCCGGGCTTGGTCATGTCGGCAGTAAAGGCGGTGTACCAGAAGATCTGCTGGGCGATGTTGCCCTGGGACGGCACCGGCCCGGATTCGGAGAAGGTCATGCCCGCTGCTTCCGGCGGCGCGTAGGCGCGCATCCAGTCGACATACTTCTGCGTGGCAAAGACCGCAGCAGGGCCATTGGTGTCGCCGCCCCGGGTGACGCTGGAGCCCACCGGATGGCAATCCTCGACGCGGATGCCCCATTCGTCTACTGGCAAGCCATTAGGCAAGCCTTTGTCGCCACCACCAGCCATGGAGAACCAGGCATCGGTGAAACGCCAGCCCAGAGACGGGTCTTTCTTGCCATAGTCCATGTGCCCGTAGACGCGCTTGCCGTCGATTTCCTTGACGTCTTCGGTGAAGAACTTGGCAATGTCTTCATAGGCCGACCAGTTCACCGGCACGCCCAACTCGTAGCCGTATTTTTCCTTGAACTTGGCTTTCAGGTCCGCACGCTCAAACCAGTCGGCGCGGAACCAATACAGGTTGGCGAACTGCTGGTCGGGCAACTGGTAGATCTTGCCGTCCGGCGCGGTGGTGAAGGAAATGCCGATGAAGTCCTTGAGGTCCAGGGTCGGCGAGGTGAAGTCCTTGCCTTCGTTGGCCATAAGATCGGTGATGGATTCGGTCTTGCCGTAGCGAAAGTGCGTACCGATCAAATCCGAGTCGTTGACCCAACCGTCATAGATGTTCTTGTCGGACTGCATCTGGGTTTGCAACTTCTCCACCACGTCGCCTTCCTGCAACAGGTCGTGGGTCAGCTTGATCCCGGTGATTTCGTTGAAAGCCTTGGCCAGCACCTTGGATTCATACTCGTGGGTGGTGAGGGTTTCCGACACCACGTTGATCTTCATCCCACGAAACGGCTCGGCCGCCTTGATAAACCACTTCAACTCTTCGAGCTGCTGGGCTTCGGTCAAGGTGGACGGTTTGAACTCACTGCCGATCCATTTTTTCGCCGCGTCCTCGTAGGCATCGGCCCAGGCTGCAGCGCTCAACCCGCTGAGCGCCAGCACGGCCGCCAATGAAATGCTATGTCGCAGCTTATTGTTTTTGTCGAACATAGAGACCTCCTGGTTAAGTACAGAGTGGGGGTGCCAAGACCTGGCAACTAGCCCCAGCGCATCACAGCCAACAGCCACACCAGGGACAGCGCGGACGCCACCCAGATGCTCCAGCCGGTCACGCCAATCACCAGCAAATGCAGGTAGGCGCTCCCGAGAAGACCAATAAACAAACGATCACCACGGGTGGTGCTGATCGGTAAAAAGCCGCGCCGGGGGATACTCGGCGAGCGCAGTTCCCAGGTGGTCATGCCCGCCAGCAGCAGGGCAATGGCCGCAAAGAACAGCGCAGTCGGGGTGGTCCAAGCCATCCATTCCATCATCGACTCCTCAGACCCGGCCCAGGGCAAAGCCCTTGGCCACATGGTTGCGAACAAACCAGATCACCAGCATGCCCGGCAGAATGGTCAACACTCCAGCCGCCGCCAGTACACCCCAGTCAATGCCGGAGGCCGAGACCGTACGGGTCATCACCGCCGCGATAGGCTTGGCGTTGACCGACGTCAGCGTGCGCGCCAGCAGCAGTTCGACCCAGGAAAACATGAAGCAAAAAAACGCCGTCACGCCGATACCCGAGCCAATCAAGGGGATAAAAATCTTTACGAAAAACTTGGGAAAACTGTAGCCATCGATGTAGGCGGTTTCGTCGATTTCCTTGGGCACCCCGGACATGAAGCCTTCAAGAATCCACACCGCCAGCGGCACGTTGAACAGGCAATGAGCCAGGGCCACTGCGATATGGGTATCGAACAGGCCGATAGACGAATACAGCTGGAAAAACGGCAGCAGAAACACTGCCGGCGGCGCCATACGGTTGGTCAGCAGCCAGAAAAACAGATGCTTATCCCCCAGGAAACGGTAGCGGGAAAACGCATAGGCTGCCGGCAACGCCACGCTTAGGGAAATCACCGTATTCAGGCTGACGTAATACAGCGAGTTCAGATAGCCGGTGTACCAACTGGGGTCGGTGAAGATCACCTTGTAGTTAGCCAGGGTGAACTCCTGGGGAAACAGCGTCAGGCCGCCGAGGATTTCGGTGTTGCTCTTGAAGGACATGTTCAGCAGCCAGTAGATCGGCACCAGCAGGAACAGGATGTAGATCAGCAGCGGCACAAGCTTGCGTTTGCTCATGATAGCGGCCTCAGCGATTGGCGTCGGAGTGGGTCATGGCGGTATAGAACAGCCAGGACACCAACAGGATGATCAGGAAATACACCAGGGAAAATGCCGCCGCCGGGCCCAGGTCGAATTGCCCTACGGCCATCTGGGTCAAGGTCTGGCTCAGAAAGGTGGTGGCATTGCCTGGTCCCCCGCCGGTCAGCACAAACGGCTCGGTGTAGATCATGAAACTGTCCATAAAGCGCAGCATCACCGCGATCAGCAGCACGCTCTTCATCTTTGGCAACTGGATATGCCGGAATACCGCCCAGGCTGATGCGCGATCAATACGCGCCGCCTGGTAATACACATCCGGGATCGCCCGCAGCCCCGAATAGCACAGCAGTGCCACCAGTGAGGTCCAGTGCCAGACGTCCATCACCAGCACCGTGACCCAGGCGTCCATGGTATTGGCGGCATAGTTGTAGCTGATGCCCATCGCATTGAGGGTCGAGCCCAACAAGCCGATATCGGCCCGACCGAAGATCTGCCAAATGGTGCCGACCACGTTCCACGGGATCAGCAACGGAATCGCCATGACGATCAGCACCAGGGACGACCAGCGGCCCTTGGTGGGCATGGTCAAGGCAATGGCTATCCCCAAGGGAATCTCGATCAGCAGCACGCAGGCGGAATAAATGAACTGGCGCAGCAACGAGTCATGCAATCGCGGGTCCAGCAGCACCTGCTTGTACCAGTCGGCGCCGACAAAGTAGCGGCTGGACTGGTCGAAAATGTCCTGCACCGAATAGTTGACCACCGTCATCATCGGAATCACTGCGCTGAAGGCCACCAGCAGAAACACCGGCAGCACCAACCACCAGGCCTTATTGTTCTGCACCTTATTCATGGCTGCATCTCCAGCAGGTAATCGTCGGCATAGACCATCAACCATTGCGCGGGAAAGCTGATGGACGCCCGGCCCTCTGGAACCGGTTTGTCCTCGGCCAGACGCACTTTCAGCGGCGCGCCATCGAGGTTCAGGGTCATGATCTTGTAGGTGCCTAGGTCTTCGACGTGGACCACATCAGCCTGCAACGCATCGGGGGTGGGCTCATCCCAGACATGGATAAACTCCGGGCGGATGCCGACCTGCAGTTTTTTGTAGTCCATTTGCGCGATCCGCTGTTGCAGCACCTCGGACAACGCCAGGTGCGTCCCGGCAAAGCACACGCCACCGGCGTCCGCCTGCACTTCGATCAGATTCATCCCAGGGCTGCCGATGAAATAGCCGACAAAGGTATGACTGGGTCGCTCGAACAACTCCCGTGGCGTGCCGAATTGCACGATCTGCCCGCCGTACATCACCGCAATCTTGTCGGCAAAGGTCGAGGCTTCCAGTTGGTCGTGAGTGACGTAGACCATGGTGATGTTGAACTGCTCGTGGATCTGCTTGAGCTTGCGCCGCAGTTTCCATTTCAGGTGTGGGTCGATCACCGTCAACGGCTCGTCGAACAGGATCGCTGACACGTCATCGCGCACCAGCCCACGGCCCATGGAGACCTTTTGCTTTTCATCGGCAGTGAGGTTACGAGCCTTTTTGCTCAGCAGGGCCTGCAGGTCGAGGACCTCGGCAATTTCCTGCACCTTGCTGTGAATTTTCGCGGGTGCCATGCCCTGGTTGCGCAAGGGAAAGGCCAGGTTGTCGAACACCGTCATGGTGTCGTACACCACCGGGAACTGGAACACCTGGGCGATGTTGCGCTTTTCCGGGGTCAGCTCGTTGACCACCTTACCGTCGAACATCACTTGGCCTTCCGACGGGCTGAGCAGGCCGGAGATGATATTGAGCAAGGTGGACTTGCCGCAGCCTGAGGGGCCAAGCAACGCGTAGGCGCCACCCTGTGCCCAGACGTGGTTCATTTCGCGAATGGCGTAGTCCTCAGGGCCTGTTGGCGTAGGACTGTAGCTATGCGCCAGGTTCTGCAAATGGATTTCGGCCATCAGGCAACCCTCGCGACACGTCGACCGGGGGCCTGGACTAACCGTCCCTGACCATCGAATACAAACAATTTGTGGGTGGGGATATAGATCCGGATCGGCGCATCGACGTCGTATTCGTGAACCCCAGGCAGATGCAAAACCAGCAGAAAATGTTCACTGCGCACATGCAGGAACGTTTCCGAGCCGCTGATTTCCGCGACTTCCACGGTTACCGCCAGCTCCAGGTCATCATCATTGCTGGGCACCAGGCTGATATGGCTGGGGCGCACGCCAAAGCGGAACTCACCTTCACCGATGGGCCGCAGGTCGACGTTCAACGGGAAATGCACGAAGTTGGCGAAACTCACTTCATTACCACTAATCCGTCCCGGCATCAGATTGATCGGCGGTTCGGAAAACAACTCGGCAGCCAGCACCGTTTGCGGCTGGTGGTACACCTCGGCGGCCTTGCCGCTCTGGATCACCCGGCCTTCGTGGAGGATCGTGGTGGTGCCGCCCAAGGCCAGTGCTTCGTTGGGTTCAGTGGTGGCGTAAATGGCGATGGTGTGTCGCGCCTTGAACAGTTCGCGCATTTCCTGACGCAGTTCTTCCCGAAGTTTGTAGTCCAGGTTCACCAGCGGCTCATCGAACAGGATCAACTCGGCGTCCTTGACCAGCGCTCGGGCCATGGCCGTGCGCTGCTGCTGGCCACCGGATAGTTCCAAGGGATGGCGTTGCAGAAACTTCTCGATGCGCAGCATCTTCGCGGTTTCCAGTACCTTGCTCTGGATCTGCTCGGCCGAGACACCGGCCTGGCGCAACGGCGAGGCGATGTTCTCGTAGACGGTCATGGTCGGGTAATTGATGAACTGCTGGTAGACCATCGACACGTTACGCAACCGCACCGATTGTTGGGTGACATCAACACCATTCATCAGGATGCGACCGCTGCCTGGCTTGTCCAGGCCGGCCATCAGGCGCATCAGGCTGGTCTTGCCGGACAGGGTGCGGCCCAGCAGAACGTTGAAGGAGCCGGCTTCAAAGCGCAGATTGACATCATCGATCCAGGTCTGGCCTTCGACAACGCGGGTGACATGTTCCAGGGTCAATGACATGACACGACCTTTTTATTATTGGAGTTGTTCTATCGAAATGTCAGAGCGAGTTTCGTGCCAAAAGCCAATAGCCAGCGCAGGCCCTTGATAAGTAAGGTATTTGGTCAATGGAAGGCAAACCCAGCGTTCACTGCTGAACAGAAATGAACATCCCGCACTGAACAATTGAACAACCTCTAGGTTGACAATGAACAGTTCTGAACAACACTGAATGAGCCTCTGTAGGAGCTCGCTCTTATGAAGTGAGCCCCATAAAAACAACAATAAAAAGAAGGTCACAGAAATGGCCGCACCTGCCCCACTGCTGACTCACGACACCATCATCCAGGACTCCTGGCGCCGCTGCCGCGCCTTTGGCCTGGATCATCAGAGCACGCCGAGCTTCGATCAACTGCCCGCCGAGGGCATCAGTCAACTGCTGGAAAGCCAGCATTCCCTGGTGCAGACCACCCACCAGGAAGTCCTGCCCTATTACGAGAACATCCTCAGCAACTCCAACTGCCTGATCATGCTCGCCGACAACCAGGGCCAGGTGCTGACCTCCTGGGGCACCCAACGTTTTATCGAGCCTAAACTGGCCCGAGGCTTCAGCGCCGGCGCCAGTTGGATGGAGCGCTCCAGTGGCACCAACGCCATCGGCACCGCCCTGGCCTGTGCCCAGGCAGTACATATCGAGCACGATGAACACTTCCTCAAGGCCAATCGTTTCATGACCGGCTCGGCGGCGCCGATCTTCGACGCCAAGCGCGAGATCATCGCGGTACTGGACGTGTCCAGCGACAGTTACCTGCCGCCGTCCCACACCCTGGGCATGGTCAAGATGATGAGCCAGACGGTGGAAAACCGGCTGATCCTCAACCTGTTTCGCGGAGAACATTTCCAGCTAACCTTCAATACTGGCCTGAGCAACCTCGACAGCCAGTGGGCCGGCTTGCTGATTTTTGATGAAAGCGGCCAGGTGCTATCGGCCAACCGCCGTGCCGACAACCTGCTGGGTATCAGCCTGTCGCGGGTGATGATCGACAGCCTGTTCAAGGTGTCGCTGCTGGAACTGCTCAACCAACCCGAAGGCTTGCCCTTCGCCCTGCAAGCCGCCGGGCGCAACCGCTTCCAATGCCTGTTGAAGCGGCCCAAACAAACGCCGATCCAGGCCCGCGTGTTTAGCGATCCAACGCCCGTCGTAGCCACCCCTATCAGCCTCAAGACCCTGCACTTTGGCGACAGCCGTGTGGAAAAGGCCGTGCGCCAGGCCGAGCGGCTGCTAGAAAAGGATATTCCGCTGCTGATCCACGGTGAAACTGGCGTCGGCAAAGAAGTGTTCGTCAAAGCCCTGCACCAGGCCAGCTCCCGCAGCCAACAAGCATTTATCGCCGTCAACTGTGCAGCGATTCCTGCCGAGCTGGTGGAATCGGAGCTGTTTGGCTACGAAAAAGGCGCGTTCACCGGCGCCAATCAGAAAGGCAGCATCGGCCTGATCCGCAAGGCCGACAAAGGCACTCTGTTTCTTGATGAGATCGGCGACATGCCCCTACCAACCCAGGCTCGACTGCTGCGGGTATTGCAGGAACGCTGCGTGCAGCCAGTGGGCAGCAGCGAGTTGTTCCCGGTGGACTTGAGGATCATCTCCGCCACCAACCGCTCGTTGCGCGAACAGGTACAGATCGGCCGCTTTCGCGAAGACCTCTATTACCGCATCGGCGGCCTGACCCTGGAACTGCCGCCCTTGCGCGAGCGCAGTGACAAGCAGGCGCTGTTCAAGCAATTGTGGCAACAACACCGTGAACCGACCCAATGGGCTGGGCTGAGCGCCGAAGTACTGGCGCTGTTCGATCAACATCCGTGGCCGGGCAATTTGCGCCAGGTCAGCAGCGTGATGCAGGTGGCGCTGGCCATGGCTGAAGATCAGCCGATCCGGATGGAGCACTTGCCGGATGATTTCTTTGTGGACCTCAACGTAGCGGCGCCGCTCCCCGCCAATGAAGTTCTGGATGACAACCTGGACCTCAATCAACGGCTAAAAGCGTTGGGTGGCAACATTTCCCATCTTGCCCGTGAGTTGGGCGTGAGCCGCAACACCTTGTACAAGCGTCTGCGCCAGGGTGGCAGCTGACTCCTACGTTGAAGCGCAGATGTAGCCGATGATTTGACGAAACGTCCTATCAGCACTGACGAATAAGTCCGACTTCTTTCTCTTGCAAACCTCTCCAAAGTCTCTCGCCTGATCACACAGCGCGAGGGACCGCCGATGTTGCAACCGACTAATGTTCTGGCCCATCGGGTGGCCTCTTGAATCCCCTGGCCAATAAAGCCATTGGCTTTCTGGTGCTGGCTGCCCTCGATTCGAAGACAGGATCCTTTCACAGGAAAGGATCAGCAAAAAAGCCCCATAGTCAGATTAGAGCAGCCTAATTCAGGACGTGGTTACCGACCGAATAAAAAAGACAAGCAGAACCCTACCTACAATGAGCAACTAAACTGGTTCGAAGTTAAATTTGACAAAGCCGACAGCACGAGACCATTTACCGCTTTCCCTAGCGAGAAAAAATAATGCTAAAAGACCCTTTCTTAAATGATCCATTCGACCCAAGCCTTATGTGGTTTATAGGTGTTTTTGATGTATACGACCGTGAGCACAATCTTGGGCAAGAGCTCGAAAAATACGACCCCAACAATAAGGAAGACAGAAAGACGCTCATACAAAATTACGCCTTAAATTTAAATTACCTTTCTTATAGACATAAACATACGTTGATAGAGGCTTTAAAAAACGCTTTAGATGACGAGAATTATGATTTTCAAGGCCTATTTGAAATAGATGAAGATGAGCACATTTCTTGGCCAAGAAATGAGTGGTATGAACTCGACAGCCCAAGAGAATTCCTAAAAGACGTCTACCTACTAGCTCAGACTTACTGGAAGGAAGAACCTTACTCGGCCAGTCTCGAAACACCTTCTCAATGGCGAGCAACAAAAAATGACAAACCTAATTACACGACAAGGAACAAAATAAATATGCCACTTTACGCTTTCGAATAGGAAATAGAATGGACACGCAAATGAGCGGTGGCATGGTTGCATACGAACTAACCATGGGAAAACGTCCTACACGGGAAGATATGGTTCATATATTTGATCATGAAGAACACAACCTGACAAACAACCCGCAAGAACAGACGGAATTCTATAAAGACTGGCTAGCGTCAGTAGGCGCCGAGAGAAATACACACGGCTAAACGCCAACAGAGGACAACCATGAAATCAATAGAAATCATCACCATCAAAAATAATACTCGTGGAAGTTCGACAATAGAATATGAGGGTGGCAAACCAGCTCTAACCCTATTACTAGATAACGGACTCAAGAAAACTTATACAGCCAGCGATCTGTATGACTGCCTTGGCCTACTAAGAGCGGACGTTAAAGACACAAGATTTTTATGCAAGGGAGCTAAAGTCAACGTGCATACTTCTGGAATGTCATCGCACATGTCAAACGGGCTTGTTGCATATGAACTGACAATGGGCCAACCGGACGGGAAGCTGGTCTATATTTTTGATTATGATGAAAATAACATAACCAACAACATCCAGGAGCAACATGATTTTTGTGCACGCTGGGCTGCCTCTTTATAGTAGCCAGCCCCTAAACGGGACAACTATATTTGCCCCTACCCACACTTCAGACCTTCCTTAGCGATATAGATTAGTTCTTTTTCTTGACTAGTTTGTTAATATAATACTTGAGACTTAATCGATCTTTTGGCCTCGGCTTGTAATGGGTTTTGTTTCTTTGTGCGGGATCGACCGCCATGGCTTGTGCTGTATAGTAATAAAGTGCAATAGACCTGCGCGTGATGTGCTCCGGAGTCGTCAATGGCTCTGGGTGCCCATGATTGCTATCTTTGTCTGTGTTAAAAATGACGCAGCGGTTATAAATTGGCAGGATCTTTTCAAGACACATTTTCATGTCGACATCCCAAAGCTCCAGATTACCGCCGTATTCCTCTTGCCAGTCCTCATTCAGGTAAATTATGACATTCAGCCTGCGTTCAACATTAAGTTTCTTGTTGAGCCTGAAATCTGAGTGCACCCCTAGGAAACCACCACTTTTTGTTTCATGCAGCCCACCACCGGTGAAATAGGGATCGGGGATCAAACCTTCGATGCCCGTGAGCTTTTCAAGAAACTGCAACATGGGGGCTGAGTTAAAAGCGTTGAAAAGAATCTTCAAAAATGGGGAGCATTCGTTGGGACTTATTTGACGTTTACGTTGGCCTTTATAGCCGCGCTCGTAGAGCATTTCGTTGTTAGTCGGCTCGACTGGGAAGTGCGAGCAGATACTCGCAATCAGGTCTGCCTGTAAAAAATCATCGATTACTATATGCGGAAATGGCGTAGCCTGGACATAGCGACTGGCAAGTGAACAACCAAAAGCGCTGGCGGCGTTCTGGTCGAAATCAAGCTCCGGGGAGAGGGTGACGGGTAGTGTTTGAGTGATGGGTGCCATTACCGCTCCAATAACTTAATATAAAGATCTGTGGATGACACTCAAACAGTGTCGCACACACTACTCGCCGTGCGGCTTCGAAGCTTAACTATTGCTGTCTTTCTTGTTCATACGCTTAAGGATACTGTTGTACATATTGGTTCGTCTATGAGTCTCTCCATAGCCGCCAGCTGCTGCGACAGTACCGGCCTGAATGTGATCTAGGTAGCTGAAAATTTTACGTGGCGATAACATTTCAATGACATAGCCAAGCTCGGTCATGCGGTCTTGGAGGGTATAACCAGGCACACGATCATCCATCGAAAAATGCATGCCGTGCTGCTTGATAAGTTTGCAGTTCCACAACGTACAAAAACTCTTCAAGTAGACTTCTTTATACGGCTTTGGTTCTCTGGATCGTAATCCCAGGGAAACTTTCAGATGTCTGAAATGGTGTTTGAAGAGTCGCGAGCTAAAGCGCCAAATGGTTCTCACGGTGCCACGATTTAATTGTTCTACACAGCCGACGGCTACGACTTTTGGGTTTTTAATGCATTTATTTAGCATCATCGAGAAAACGTTTTTATCGAAAACAAACGTATCGGTGTGCATCAGGAATAAATAATCAGTTTCAATTCGCTCCAAAACCATGTCAAGTGCTTTGCCATGCGCGATATGGCCCGGCTCTGGTTCAAGAGCAGTACGCTCGATTAAGTTGATCCAGTCAAGTGCCCGCAAATACTCGGTACTCTCATCGGCGGAGTAGTTGTCAACCACCCATATTGGGATGTTACTGTCACCCACATGCTTTCGCAATAAGTCCAAGCATATTCTGGTAATTTCTGGTGTCTTGTAATTTACTATAACTATGCTGAATAGTTTAGAATTGTCGACTAGTAAATCAGTACTGCTCATCGCTCAGACACTCAATAGTATTATATGTAAGTATAGAAATGATCGGACCCGCATACAGCTGCGCTGCTTATGTGCCTGCGCGATATTTTGTGCAACTACAAAACACCACTTATTAAGTCGCCTTGCCATACACTGAACAACCTTAGTTTGTTCCGACCCGATGGAGAGCAGTAGAGTCAGCCGTATCGTATAAGGATCTACTCTGTAGGTAAATATCCGTGAATTAGTTTGTTACATCAGAAGGCTGGCTAGGCGAGCTTCTTGGGAATGCGTGAGCCGAGCGTACATAAGCCATCCAGGAGCAAAAACGACTCGGCGCGCGCTGGGAGCGCCTCATTCTAATTGAGCCCAACATCCAGGTCGCCACAAGAAAAGCCACAGGCAAGCCCCCCCAAATCTCACACAAAAACGCCCCGAACCAGTCGGGGCGTTTTCATTCAGCGGGTAATCAACCCTGATCAGCCAACCGCCAAGTCGTCCCACCCTTCCCGTCTTCCAGCACCACACCCATCGCAGTAAGTTGGTCACGAACTCGGTCAGACTCAGCCCAGTCCTTGTTAGCCCGGGCAGTCAAACGCGCCTGAATCAGCGCATCCACTTCAGCGGCATCAACGCGGCCTTCAGCACCCGCTTGCAGGAAGTCATCGGCTTCCATTTGCAGGACGCCCAGCACACTGGCCAGCTCTTTCAAGCGCGCCGCCAAACCGGCCGCCGCATCAAGATCACTCTCGCGCAGTCGGTTGATCTCACGCACCATTTCGAACAGCACTGCGCATGCTTCCGGCGTACCGAAGTCGTCGTTCATCACCTGGGTGAAACGCTCAACGAACGCTTCGCCGCCAGCAGGAGCAACGGTCGGCAGGCCTTTCAACGCGTGGTAGAAACGCTCCAGGGCGCCCTTGGCATCCTTGAGGTTGTCTTCCGAGTAGTTGATGGCGCTGCGGTAGTGGCTCGACACCAGCAGGTAACGCACAACTTCCGGGTGGTACTTTTCCAGCACATCGCGGATGGTGAAGAAGTTGTTCAAGGACTTGGACATCTTCTCGCCATTGATGCGAATCATGCCGCAATGCATCCACGCGTTGGCGTAGGTCTTGCCGGTGGCCGCTTCGCTTTGGGCGATTTCGTTTTCGTGGTGCGGGAACTCCAGATCGCTGCCGCCGCCATGAATGTCGAAGGTCTCGCCCAGGCAGCAGGTGGACATCACCGAGCATTCGATGTGCCAGCCCGGACGCCCGGCGCCCCATGGTGACTCCCAGCTCGGCTCGCCGGGCTTGACGCCTTTCCACAGGACGAAGTCCAGTGGGTCCTGTTTGGCTTCGTCGACTTCGATCCGCGCACCGATACGCAGGTCTTCAATTTTCTTGCGCGACAGCTTGCCGTAGCCCATGAACTTGGCGACGCGGTAGTACACGTCGCCATTGCCCGGGGCGTAGGCGTAACCCTTGTCGATCAGGGTCTGGATCATGGTCAGCATGCCAGGGATATGATCCGTGGCGCGAGGCTCCATGTCCGGCTTGAGGATGTTGAGGCGCGCCTCGTCCTCGTGCATCGCGGTGATCATGCGCTCGGTCAGCACGTCGAACGGCTCGCCGTTCTCGCGGGCCCGATTGATGATCTTGTCTTCGATGTCCGTGATGTTACGTACATACGTCAGGTCATAACCGATGAAACGCAACCAGCGGGTCACCAGGTCAAAGGCAACCATGCTGCGGCCGTGGCCGATATGGCAGTAGTCGTACACGGTCATGCCGCAGACGTACATGCGCACCTTGTTGCCATCCAAAGGCTTGAAGACTTCTTTGCTCTTGCTGAGCGTGTTGTAGATCGTTAGCACAACAATTCCTTCTCTCTATGCAAAGCCGGTCAGGCCTGCATGATCACTGGCCCCACGAATCACGCAAGGTCACGGTACGATTGAATACCGGCTGACCAGGTTTCGAGTCCTTGATATCCGCGCAGAAGTAACCTTCGCGCTCGAACTGGAAACGGTCTTCCGGCTGTGCGTTGCCAAGTGATGGCTCAGCACGACAACCTGTAAGAACTTGCAGCGAGTCAGGGTTGATGTTGTCCAGGAAACTGGCGCTGTCTTCGGCCTTCTCAGGGTTGGCCGAACGGAACAGACGATCGTACAGGCGCACTTCGCATTCGATGCTGGCCTCAGCCGGCACCCAGTGCACCACGCCCTTGACCTTGCGGCCTTCAGGGTTCTTGCCCAGGGTTTGCGGATCGTAGGAGCAACGCAACTCGACGATGTTGCCATCGGCGTCCTTGATCGCTTCGTCAGCACGGATCACGTAGCTGCCGCGCAGGCGCACTTCGCCGTTGGGCTCCAGCCGCTTGAAGCCTTTTGGCGGCTCTTCCATGAAGTCTGCACGGTCGATGTAGATTTCACGGGCAAACGGCAATACACGCACGCCCATGTCTTCTTTCGGGTGGCACGGCAGTTCGAGGTTCTCGACTTGGCCTTGCGGGTAGTTGGTGATCACAACTTTCAGCGGATGCAGCACGCACATGGCGCGTGGTGCGCTGTGGTCGAGATCGTCACGGATGCTGAATTCCAGCATGCCGAAGTCCACCACACCGTCGGAACGGTTGGTGCCGACCATGTCACAGAAGTTGCGGATCGATTTTGGCGTGTAGCCACGGCGGCGGAAACCCGACAGCGTGGACATGCGTGGGTCGTCCCAACCGAAGACGTGCTTTTCATCGACCAGTTGCTTGAGCTTGCGCTTGCTGGTGATGGTGTAGTTCAGGTTCAGGCGGCTGAACTCGTACTGACGCGGGTGCGCCGGTACGGGCAGGCTGTCGAGGAACCATTCGTACAGCGGGCGGTGGCTTTCGAACTCCAGGGTGCAGATGGAGTGGGTGATGCCTTCGATGGCGTCCGACTGACCGTGGGTGAAATCGTAGTTGGGGTAGATGCACCACTTGTCACCGGTCTGGTGGTGGTGAGCGTGACGGATGCGGTACATGATCGGGTCGCGCAGGTTCATGTTCGGCGAGGCCATGTCGATCTTGGCCCGCAGTACACGATCGCCGTCCTTGAACTCGCCGGCTTTCATGCGGGCGAACCAGTCCAGGTTTTCTTCAACCGAACGGTCGCGGAACGGGCTGTTCTTGCCAGGCTCGGTCAGGCTGCCACGGTATTCCTTGGCTTGCTCCGGGCTCAGGTCGTCAACGTAGGCCTTGCCGGCCTTGATCAGCTCAACGGCCCAGGTGTACAGCTGGTCGAAATACTGCGAGGCATAGCGCACTTCACCGGACCATTCAAAGCCCAGCCACTTGATGTCGCTTTCAATGGCGTCGATGTATTCCTGGTCTTCCTTGGCCGGGTTGGTGTCGTCGAAACGCAGGTGCGTGACGCCACCGAACTCCTGGGCCAGGCCGAAGTTGACACAGATCGCCTTGGCGTGACCGATGTGCAGGTAGCCGTTGGGCTCTGGCGGGAAGCGGGTGACGATCTGCGTGTGCTTGCCCGAATCCAGGTCCGCCTGGATGATCGGGCGCAGGAAATTGACCGGGACGGCAGGTCCGGCCTTGGAATTCGAGGTAGGGTCGACAGTGGGCTTGCTCATAGGATCCTTGAACAGACGAAGTACGTGGCCGGGGTAGGCCTAAAACAAAGGGCTTATCATAGCCGATGCTGTCAATCACCTGACAGAGCGCGGCCAAAAACTGCTTCATTTATTGTATGGGCGGTAAAAAACCACCTCGAAATTCCTGCAGGTCACGCTAAACTGCGCACCTTGGCCGTCGTTTGGCCAAACAGGTAGCGGCGCCAAAAACGCCCGAATCCACGAATTCCTTGAAAGAGTAGCGAACATGACTCAAGTCAAACTGACCACCAACCATGGCGACATCGTTCTGGAACTGAACGCTGAAAAAGCACCGATTACCGTTGCCAACTTCATCGAATACGTTAAAGCAGGCCACTACGAAAACACTGTTTTCCACCGTGTCATCGGCAACTTCATGGTCCAGGGCGGCGGTTTCGAGCCGGGCATGAAAGAAAAGAAAGACAAGCGCCCAAGCATCCAGAACGAAGCGGACAACGGTCTGCCCAACGTGAAGTACTCTGTCGCCATGGCTCGTACCATGGAGCCGCATTCGGCCTCCGCTCAATTCTTCATCAACGTGGCAGACAACAGCTTCCTCAACCACAGCGCCAAGACTACTCAGGGCTGGGGCTACGCGGTATTTGCCAAAGTAGTTGAAGGCACCGACGTCGTGGACAAGATCAAGGGTGTTTCCACCACCATGAAATCCGGCCACCAGGACGTACCCGCAGAAGACGTGATCATCGAGAAAGCCGAGATCATCGAAGCGTGATACTGCTGATTTCAGATTTGCATCTGGAAGAGGAGCGCCCGGACATTACCCGGGCGTTTCTGGATTTACTGAAAGGCCGCGCTCGCTCCGCGCAGGCGTTGTACATTCTGGGGGACTTCTTCGAAGCCTGGATTGGCGACGATGCGATGACGCCCTTCCAGCGCTCCATTTGCACGGCTCTGCGTGAGCTGAGCGACAGCGGCACCCCGATTTTTCTGATGCACGGCAACCGTGATTTCCTGCTGGGCAAGGTGTTCTGCAAAGCTGCAGGCGCCACCTTGCTCAAGGACCCCACTGTCGTGCAGTTTTATGGCGAGCCAGTGCTATTGATGCACGGCGACAGCCTCTGCACCCGCGACATCGGCTATATGAAGCTGCGGCGCATCCTGCGCAACCCCATTACCCTGTTTATCCTGCGTCACCTGCCCTTGGGGGCCCGACACAAACTGGCGCGCAAGCTGCGCAGTGAAAGTCGTGCCCAGACGCGGATGAAAGCCAACGACATTGTCGATGTGACGCCCGAGGAAGTGCCGCGGGTGATGCAGGCGTTTGGCGTGCACACGCTGGTGCATGGGCATACCCATCGCCCGGCCATTCACAAGTTGCAGATTGGCGATCAAGCGGCCAAGCGCATTGTGCTGGGGGATTGGGACAAGCAGGGTTGGGCGTTGCAGGTGGATGAGCAAGGATTTCAGTTGGCGGCGTTTGATTTTGTGAATCCGCAGTTGGCGTTGCCTGGAAGCTGAATATCCCTGTGATGAGCGGGCTTGTTGTGGCGAGCAGGCAAGCCCGCTCGCCACAGTGTTAAAACACCTAACCTAGTGTCCGCTCGCCGCCGGCCCCGCCTTCGCGGTAAACGGTGGTTTGGCCAACCACACCAGCAGAATCAATCCCATGAACATCCACCCCATCAACGTGAAGTAATCCACGGTGGACATCATGTACGCCTGGCTGGTCAGTATCTGATCCAACTGCGCATACGCTTGGTGACTGGCACCGCCCAAAGTATTCAGGGCATCTCGTGTCGCAGAGTCGTAGGTACTCATGCTCTCGCTCATGTAGGCATGATGCTGATCCGCCCGGCGAATCCAGATCCAGGTAGTCAGCGACGCCGCAAAGCTGCCGCCCAGGGTCCGCAGGAAGGTCGCCAGGCCCGCGCCATCGGCGATCTGGTGCGGCGGCAGGTCGGACATCAGAATGCTCAAGGTCGGCATAAAGAACAGCGCCACACCGATGCCCATGAACAGCTGCACCAGAGCGATGTGCTGGAAGTCCACTTCATTGGTGAAGCCGGCACGCATAAAGCAGCTCAGGCCAATCGCCAGGAATGCCAGCCCGGCCAACAGCCGCAGGTCGAACTTGTGGGCGTACTTTCCGACAAACGGCGACATCAACACCGGCAAAATGCCGATCGGTGCCACGGCCAGGCCTGCCCAGGTAGCGGTGTAGCCCATCTGGGTCTGTAACCATTGCGGCAGGATCAGGTTGATCCCGAAGAACCCCGCGTAGCCAAACACCAATACGATAGTGCCGATGCGGAAGTTGCGATGAGCAAACAGCCGCAGGTTGACCACCGGGTGTTTATCGGTCATTTCCCAGATCACGAACACCGCCAGGGCAACCACCGAGATCACCGCGCCGATGATGATGAAGTTCGACTCGAACCAGTCCAGATCGTTGCCCTTGTCGAGGATGATCTGCAAAGCGCCGACCCCGACAATCAGGCTCAACAGCCCGACATAGTCCATCGGCTGGTAACTGGTGACCACCGGCCGCTTCCTTAACTGCGAGCGCACCACCATTACCGCAAAGATGCCGATAGGCACGTTGATAAAGAAGATCCACGGCCAGCTGTAGCTGTCGGTAATCCAGCCGCCGAGGATAGGCCCGGCAATCGGCGCCACCACCGTGACCATCGCCAACAACGCCAGGGCCATACCGCGCCTGGCCGGCGGATAGACCGCGATCAACAACGTCTGGGTCATCGGGTACAAGGGCCCTGCAACCAGACCTTGCAGTACGCGAAAACCGATCAGCTCGGGCATCGACGTGGAGATGCCGCAGAGAAACGAGGCCAGCACGAACAGGATGGTGGCCCACAAAAACAGCTTAACCTCACCGAAGCGGCGGCTCAGCCAGCCGGTCAACGGCAAGGCAATAGCGTTGCTGACGGCGAACGAGGTGATGACCCAGGTGCCCTGCTCCGAACTCACCCCAAGGTTGCCGGAAATGGTCGGCAACGCCACGTTGGCGATGGTGGTGTCGAGCACCTGCATGAAGGTCGCCAGGGACAGGCCGATGGTGGCCATCAGCAAGCTGGGCGGCGTGAAGGAGGCGTTATTGCTCATTAGCGCTGCGCGGCCTTGGGAGCCGCCACACTGTTGTCATGAATCAGTTGGGTGATCATCGCGTCGGCTTCGACCAACTGCCGGTCGTACACGTTGGTGCTGAACGAGGCTTTTTGCGGCGGTTGTTGCGCCAGTACCGGGCCGCTCTGGTCGTGCAGATCGACATTGACCAGGGTCGACAAGCCGACTCGCAAAGGATTCCTGGCCAACTCTTCGGCATTGATATGGATCCGTACCGGCACCCGTTGCACGATCTTGATCCAGTTGCCGGTGGCGTTCTGCGCCGGCAGCAAGGCGAAGGCACTGCCGGTCCCGGCGCCGAGGCTGTCGATGGTGCCGCTGTACTTCACGTCGCTGCCATAGATATCAGCTTCGATGTCCACAGGCTGGCCAATGCGCATTTGGCGCAGTTGGGTTTCCTTGAAATTGGCGTCGATCCACAACTGGTCCAGCGGGATGACCGCCATCAGCGCGGTACCCGGCTGCACACGCTGGCCCAGTTGCACAGTGCGCTTGGCTACATAACCGGTGACCGGCGCGATCAAGGTACTGCGGGCGTTGCTCAGGTAGGCCTGACGCAGTTGCGCAGCGGCGGCCTGCACGTCTGGATGGGAAGAAATCACCGTATCATCCACCAGCGCACTGGAGGTCTTGAACTGCTGCTGGACGTTGGCCAGGGCATTCTGCGCCGAGGTCAGGTCGTCACGGGCATGGGACAGTTCTTCGAGGGAAATCGCCCCGCCCTGGGCCAGGTTTTTCCGACGGTTGTAGTTGTCCTGGGCCTTTTGCACTTCGGCTTTCTGCGCCAGGACCTGGGCTTTCATGCCGTCGACATTGCTGTACAAGCCCCGCACCTGGCGCACGGTGCGCGCCAGGTTGGCCTGGGCACTTTGCAGGCCGACGGCGGCATCGTTGGGGTCGAAGTTGATCAACACCTGGCCTTCATGAACCAGGTCGCCATCGTCGGCGCCGATGCTGACCACGGTGCCGGTGACCAGCGGGGTGATTTCCACCACGTTGCCGTTGACGTAGGCGTCGTCGGTGCTTTCGCTCCAGCGCCCGTAAAGTTCATGCCAGCCCCAGACGCCCACGATGCCGAGGATGACGATCAGCGCCAGGCCCAACAGCATGATTTTGCGTTTGCGCGGATTGCTGTCGTTGGGTTGTTCTGTGGTGTTGGTTGTTTGGGCAGTGGCCATGACAAGTACCTTGAATTATTCAGTGCGCGTGGCAGGAGTGGTCGACGCCACGTTATCGGTGTGAAAACCACCACCCAGGGCCTGCATCAATTGAATCGAAAGATCGATTTGCTCGGCATTCAGGCTGGCCAACTGGCGCTGGGCCTGCAGCAGTTGCTGTTCGATGCTGAGCACGTCCAGGTAATTACCGATACCTGAGCCGTAACGCTGAACCACGGTGTTGTAGGAATCCTGAGCAATGTCCGTGGCGTGTTGCTGAGCCTGGATCTGCCGACCGATGTCCCGCAGTTGCGAGAGGCTGTCGCTGACATCCCCCAACGCTTTCACCAGGCTTTTGTTGTACTGGGCCACCGCCAGGTCGTAGTCGGCGTCTCGGGAATCGAGATCGGCACGCAGACGGCCACCGTCGAAAATCGGCAGGGACACAGTGGGGGCGATGTTGAAGAAGCGGCTGGCGGAACCGAACATGGCATCTCCCAGTAACGACTCAGCCCCGGCGCTCGCGCTCAGGTTGAGATTGGGATAGAAGTTGGCCTTGCCGGCGACGATATTCTTGCTCGCCGCTTCGACTCGCCAACGGGCGGCCACCAGGTCAGGACGCCGGCCCAGCAGTTCGGCTGGCAGCACCGAAGGCACGGCGACTGCGCTGGGTGTCAGTACATTCGGGCGGGTCAACTCGTTGCCACGGTCCGGGCCTTTGCCGAGCAGTACCGCCAGGGCGATTTTCGCGCTCTGCAGCTTTTTCTCGGCGTCGATCAATTGCGACTCGGAGCTGGCTTGCAGGCTTTCGGTTTGCTGGTATTGATACTGGCTGTCGATCCCGGAACTCAGGCGGCGCTTGCTCAGGTTGAGCATCTGCCGCGTACGCTTGAGGTCGTCGTTGGCCAGGTCATGGAGAATATGGGCCTGACCAAGATCGCTGTAGGCCCGCGCCACGTCGGCGGCCAGGGTCAACTGCGCAGCCTGCTGGTCGACTTCGGCGGCGCGAGCCTGGCCGAGGGCCGCTTCCCAGGCAGCACGCTGGCCACCCCACAGGTCGAAGTTGTAATTGAAGCTGGCACCGATGTTACGCACGGTGGCGTAGGCATCACCCTGGCCCAACGGGTCCTGATCCTTGGCCAGGCGCGAGCGGCTAATACCAGCGCTGGCATCCAGGGTCGGCATGCGTGCGGCGTCTGCAGCGTAGGCCGCTGCTTCGGCCTGATGGGCTCGGGCGCTGGCCACTTGCATATCAGGGCTGTCGCGCAGGGCCTCCTGGATCAGGCCGTCGAGCTGTGGGTCGCCGAGGCTTTTCCACCAGTCGTTTTTTGGCCAGGCGGCTGGCGACAGGGGCACGCCACTGAGGGATTTACCCGCTTGCAGGTTATTGGCTTCGAGCGTTTTGCCTTGGGTGTCCAGGCCGCTGAAGTTGGCACAACCGGCAACACTCATGACCACCAATATAAGGCAGAGGGCACGACTGTTCATTTATCACCTAAGCGCTGGATGGTGATGGGATCACCCGCCGCTATCAGAATCTTCTTCAAAATATGTTCCAGGGTTTTCAATTCCCCCGGTTCCAAGGCCCCCGCCAGCTGGTTCAAGGCCTGCGCCCCGATGTGCGGGAGCATGTCCGCCAGATGCTGGCCTTCCACCGTCAGCACCAGTTGCACCTGACGCCGGTCCTGCTCGGAACGCTTGCGCGCCAACAGGTCTTTTTGCTCCAGGCGGTCGAGCATGCGAGTCATGGAGCCGCTGTCCAGGGACAGGTGCGCGCATAGCTGCGCCGGGGTATCGACGCCGAACTGGGCCATGATGATCAACACCTTGAACTGCGCGGCGGTGATGCCGTAGGGCTCCATATGGGTGTCGATGATGCGGTCCTTGAGCAAGGCGGCGCGACCCAACAGGAGGCCGAGGTGGCAGTTGTGGAAGTTTTCGGGGGTGAAGTGTTTCATCGAGACCTACCTATTAACTGCCTAGGCAGTGAATGTATGACAAGATATTACTGCCTAGGCAGCCAATGTCAAACAAATAGTTAGGGTGCTTGGTATCCGACGGATAGAGGGTTATCCCTTATAGGAGCAAGCTCGCTCCTATAAGGGGCAGGGTTTAGAAATCCCGCTTGTAGAAGATATCCAGCGAACTGGCCACACCGCTGGCCACTTCCAGGTAAACCTTTTTACTCAGCAAGTAACGCAGCGCAATGGTACTGGCCGGTTCAAACACCCCGACGCCATAGCGCAAGCTGAGCTTTTCCGAGATCTTGCCGCTGGCCACCACGGCGGTGTTGTTGCCACTGCCCTGAGTGTCGAGTTCAAAGTCCTGGATTCCCAGGTTCTTGGCAATGTCCGAAGTCACCCCGGCGCTACCCATCAACCCCAGGCCCAGCGCCGCCTGGGCCAGCATGTTGTTGTCTTCGCCGGTGGTAGTCAGCGGGCGCCCCAGCACCAGGTAGGACAGCGCCTGCTCCTGGCTCATGGCAGGCTCCGAGAATATTTGCGTAGTGGGTTGTTCGGCGCTGCCGCTCAGGCGGATACCGGCGATTACGTCGTCGGTCTGGCGGATGGCTTCGATGTCCAGGTACGGCTGATCAAGGGGACCGGCAAACAACAGCCGCGCACGGCGCACGGTGAGGCGCTGGCCGTAGGCGCGGTAACGGCCATCGTTGAGCCACAGTTCGCCACGGGTGTCCATGTTATCGCCGATGTGTACATGGCCTTGCAGGTTGGCCGTCAAGCCGAACCCGGCAAAGCTCAATTTGTCCTCGCCCACTACCACGTCGATGTCCATGGCCATCGCCAACGGCGGCTTGCCCTCCTCGGTCTGGCTGCCGACGATCACCGTGTCATCGGAGACCTTGACCGTCGACGGCGGTAGCTCACGCACGGTGATCTCGCCCTTGGGAACCTGCACTTTGCCGGAGATGGTCAGCTTATCGTTGTTCATGGTGATCTTCAGATCGGGTGCCACTTCCAGGGCCGCATAGGGCTCGACGGTGACCGGCAGGTGCGTGCCTTGCAGGTTGATGTCCACGGCCAGGGTGTGGCCCCAGTCGATCTGGCCTTTGACCGTGCCCTGCCCGGCCTTGCCACTGCGCCAGCCGCCGTTGAGTTGCACGCTTTCGCCGGCGATCAAGGCCTGGATGTTCAGGCCCTCGAAGCTGGTGGGCAATTCAGGGCCGGAGATTTCGCCGCCGATCAGGTTGACGCTGCCGTTGACCTGAGGCGCCAGGAGGCTGCCGGAGATTCGCCCGTTACCATTGAGTTTGCCGTTGAGCTTCTCGACCATAGGCACAAACGGCCGCGCCACCGCCAGGTCGAGGCCGGTCAGGCTGAAATTGCCGGTCAACGGTTTGTTCTTCGGCAATGGATTGATTTGGGCCTGCAACAACAACTCGCCCAGCTTGCCACCCCGGAAACTCAGTTGGGTGTCGATACGCTTGGGGTTGAGGGTGGTTTCAAGCGTCAAGGTGTCGTAGGGAAAATCCAGCCATTGATCCTTGTCCTTGACCCGTAAGGTGCCGCCACTGGCATCCACCGAGACCACACCTTTGGGGCCGCTGGCCGGCAGGTCCAGTTGCACGTCCGCGTTGAGTTTGCCCTGCCAGGCGAAATCCTTGGGCAGCCATTGCGCCAGGCTGTCGATGGGGAATTGCTTGAGGTGGTAACGCAGCTTGGGCTCGGGCATCAAGCGCTGATCTTCGCCACACAAACTGGCCGCTCCGGAGACCCAGCAATGAGCGGAAAGGGTCAGCTTGCCATCAGCCATTCGCTCGATTTTCGCCGGAGCCTGTAGCTTCCAATCCTGCCCACCGGCTTGTACGTCACCGCTGGCCAGGCGGCCGCGCCAGTTGCCTTTATCGAGATTGCCGTCCAGGGCCAGGGCCAGTTTGACCAGCGGGCCGACGAGGTCCACTTGCACTTTCTGGCTTTTGATATCGCCCTGGGCGCTGGCGGTGAAGGTCCCGACCTGGGTTTCGCCGGCCTGAATGCCACTGCCCTTGAGGTCGATTTTTGCCCGTTGGGCGTTGTCGAGGCTGGCATCCAGGGACAGGTTTTGCAGGCGATTGTCTTCAAATGCCAATTGCTGGCCCAACAGATTGAGCTTGCCCTGAGGCGCTTTCAACGTGCCGGCGACATCGAGGCGACCGTTGACCTGCCCGCGCAGTTGCGGCCACAGTTGGGCCAGGCGCGTCAGTTTGATGTCGATCTGCCCGGCCAAGCGCTGTTGCAAGCTGCCGCTGCCGTTGATGCGGTTGTCACCCAGGCGAATATCCAGGGCGCCGAGGGTCCATTGCTCGCCCGCACCGTCGGCCTTGGCCTGCAACACCGCTGGCTGGCCGCGCAAACGGCCCTTGAGGTCTAGATCGGCGTTCAGCTTAAGCTGCCCGTTCTTCATTTCGCCTTTGCTGCGCAATGGGCCGGCCAGGGTGCCCGGTAATTGCGCGACCCAGTACGCCGGGTTGATTGCCGACAGGTCCAGCGCGGTATCCCAGGCAATGCCATCGGCAAACTGCAGGTTCAGGTGCCCTTCGGCCTTGCCTTGGCCGGCAGCCAGTTTCAACTGCGGCAGGAACACTTGCTTGAGGTCACCGCTGAACGGGCTGACCAGGCTGAACTTGCCGGCCGGGCCGTCGAGGTCGGCCTTGAAGTTGCCCAGGTAGTTGCCGTCCTTGTAGAAGACTTCACCGTCGAAGGCACGCAACACCACTTGGGGTTCGTCGATCAGCGGGTAGAGGCGATGCCAGGGGAAGTCCAGCCAGTGGACCTTGGCGTCAGCGCTGAAGCCTTGCTGCCAATCCAGTTGAGCGCTTAATTTGAGGCTTTGCTTGTCTGCGGCGTTCAAGTCCAGGCCCGCGAGCTGTGCACCCTTGGCGTCGACGCGGCCTTGCAGAAGCAAGTCCACCGGGCCTTTTTCCGCCGGCAGGACGGCTTTGCCCAGCAGTTGGTAGCCACTGCTCAGGTCGCCCTTGGCGGTGAGATCAAGCTGATTGAGTTGCAGGGTGTCGGGCAAATCGGCGCTGGCCTTGAAGCCGTCGGCGGTGATGTGCACTTGCGCTGGCAGGTTTTCCACCAGGGGTTGCAGCTCGCCGCTGAGTTTGCCTTGCAGATAGCCGCTGCTGTCAGCATCGAGTTTGAGGGTCTTGAGCAAGTCGCCATCGACTTTGAGCGCAATGGCCCAAGGTTCGCCACCGGGAGCGTAAGGCAAACTCAGGTTGCCGGTCGCACTCAACGGCCAATCGCCAATCGGCTGCAGCAAACCGGACAACTCCAGGGTCAGGTCATCCCGCTGCAAGTGCACCGAGTCGATTTTCATCCCCTCGGCAGTCCAGTGGGCTGCCAGTTGCAAGTCCTTGAGCTCTTCGCTGCCGTTGAACAACAGGCTACCGACGCGCACGTCACCCAGCTGGATCGCCAGCGGCAATTTTAACTCCGGCAGGCTAATGGGGCCGCTGCTTTCATCGGTGCTAGGGGGAAATTGCAGGCTGACTTGTTCCACGTCCAACTGATCAATGCACAACGTCATGCGCATCAGGCACCCAGGTGACCAGTCGAACTTGGGCGCATTGAGTTCCACCCGGCTGCTGTCTTGCTGCCACAGGAGATGATCAGCGCTCCATTGCCCGCCCAGGCGACCCTGGAAGTTGTCGACGGTCAAGCCCGGTACTTGATTCAGCACCCAGCGACTGCCGACTTGCGTGCCCAGCACCGTCCACAGCGCCAGAAACAACACCGCAAAAACCGCAAGAACGGCCAGCCCCGCTATTTTCAAACCACGTATCACAGCTCAGGCCCCATGGAAAAGTGCAAACGAATGCCGCCCGGGTCTTCCAGGGCATGGGCCAGGTCGAGGCGGATCGGCCCTACCGGCGATACCCAACGCACACCGACGCCAACGCCGGTTTTCAGGCTCGGCAGCTCCAGGCTATTGAAGGAGTTACCTTGGTCGATAAAGGTCGCGATTCGCCATTTTTCGGCAATGGAGTATTGATATTCGGCGCTCACAGCCACCATGTAGCGACCACCGATGCGATCGCCCGCGGAGTTTTCCGGCGACAGGGTCTGGTACTCATAGCCACGCACGCTCTGATCGCCACCGGCAAAGAAGCGCAGGGACGGTGGCACTGATTTGTAGCCGTTGGTGGCACTGCCACCAAACTGTGCCCGAGCAAGAAAACGGTGGTTGTCCCACAGGGTGGTCAAGCCTTTGACTATCGCCGTGCCGTAAAGCAGGTTGGTGTCAGAGCCCAAGCCCTCCTTGGCGACCTTGGCATCAAACTGCAGGCGATAGCCGTTATGGGGATCGATACGGTTGTCACTGCGCAGGTAGGAATAGTTGACGCCAGGCATCAGCAAATTGCTCATGCCCGAGTCATCCCCCAGGCGATACTCTTCGCGCTGCAATTTGAGGGAGATCACCCGCGTCCAGCCACTGGGCAATTTGCTGTGCCATTCAGGGCCGAAGGTGAGCAGTTTACTCAGGGTGTCGGTGTTGGACAGTTCTTCATTTTGATAGCCACCAGCGAAACGCAGTTTGTCGGTTAGCGGCGGGTCAAGCGGAATGTCGTACCACAGACCGACGTTCTGCCTAGGCGCCGACAATTCGGCCTCCCAGCCATAGCTGTGCCCCTGCGAATTGGCCCAGTGGCGGGTCCAGTTGGCCTTGCCGCGTGGGCCGACGTCCGTGGAAAAGCCCAGGCCCAGGCCCATGGTTCGCGGCTTGCGGGTTTCCAACTGGACCGCTACTGGAATCACATCATTGGCCGCAACAGCAGGTGCCGCATCAACACGCACGCCTTCAAAAAAGCCACTGGATTGCAGGGCCTGGTTGAGTTCGGCGATCAATTCGGAATCGTAGGGTGCGCCGCTCTGGAACGGCACCATGCGCTGCAACAGGTCTTCATCGAGCGGCGTGTTGCCGGCAAAGCTGACCTTGCCCAGGGTGTAGCGCGGGCCGCTGTCGTAGACAAGGTCGATATCGGCCACGCCCGCCAGGGGGGCGACCGATAGTTTTTGGCTGGTAAAGCGGCCACTGAAAAAGCCGTAACGGGAAGCCTGGTTCTGGATCAGGCGCTTGGCGTCTTCGTAGCTGCCGTGGTTGAGCACTGCACCGGGCTTGAGTTCATTGCTGTCAGGCACACGAAAGTATTTAAGGCTGGCAGCCTGGCCATCGACGCGAATGGTCACATTGCGCAAGTGCACCGGCTCGCCGGGGTCGATGGTGAGGATCAGGCGTGGGTTCTTCCCGCCCGTGACGTCACTGGCGATCTGCGGCTGATAAAAGCCCAGCGCCTGGGCGGCCTTGCGGGCCTGCTCTTCGGCACCGTGACTAAAGCGCAACAAGGCTTCTTCGTCACGATCGCCCACCCCGCCAATATAGCCTTCGATGTTGGCTTTCAGCACGTCGTTTGAAGGCTTGATCCGCACGTCCAATTCGCTTTGCGCCAACGCGCCGCAGCTTGTGAACAGCAGAATCAAGCCGCTGGTAAATCTTCCGGGAAACTTCATAGGCGCGGATGCTACACGAGCTTGGGAGCATCTTAGAACCCGGATTTGTCTGAATAATTCTGTCTTAAACCGTTGCTGCCTGTAACGCCTGTGGATTCGGATGAAAAAACACGTGTTCACGAATAGGTCCTACAGCGACCTCGCCAATTTCTTCATAACCCTGACGTTTGTAGAAGTCCAGGTAGCGCGAATTGCCGGTGTCCAGCACCACTCCGGTGGAGTTGGGGTCTTCGGCGCACCAGTTATGCACCGCCTCAAGCAACTGTTCGCCAAAGTGCTTACCCTGAAATTGCGGGTGAATTCCCAGCAACGGCAGTACATGCACCGACTCCGACGGCAGGCACGCCAGCACTGCCTGATGGTATTCCAGATAGCGTCGGGTACCACGCACACCGGTGCTCAGCCACATGCGCAACTGCCAGGCCCAGCTTTCAGTGATCCCCAGGCGTCGTTGCGGCGGCGCGATCAGGGCGATGCCAATCAACCGGTCGTTGACCAGCAGGCCGATGGCCGGCAAGTTCTGGAAGAAGTGCTGCTTGACCAGCTCGCGCACCGTGGCGCGCACGCGCTGTTCGTATCCGGAGCGTTCGGCTTCAAAGATGTAGGCGAAGGTCGGCTCATGACGGTAGGCCTGGTACAACAGGGAACGGGCTTCGCGGGAATAGCCGCTGTCGAGCATATGAATCTGGGCGATGGCAGTCGAGGTGTCAGGCATAACGGTGTATCTCCCCTGGACGCAACTCAAATAGGCGCTACTCGAAAGGTTGCGCTCTAGTAGTACGAGCCCGCGACGGCTGACTCGTTCCCCGCATGCGGCACCTTGAAGGACATTAGCAGTGCATCTGTCCTACCGCCACGCTGGCTCCCGTCCGACTTGTCGGCTAGCATCGCACTTTTGCCAGGACTGTCGACCATGAAAATCGTCTCGTTCAACATCAACGGGCTGCGCGCCCGCCCTCATCAGTTGGCGGCGCTGATCGAGAAGCACCAGCCAGACGTGATCGGCCTGCAGGAAACCAAAGTCCACGACGATCAGTTTCCATTGGCCGAGGTCCAGGCCCTGGGTTATCACGTGTATTACCACGGGCAGAAAGGCCACTACGGTGTCGCCCTGCTCTCGCGCCAGGAGCCCCTGGCGCTGCACAAAGGTTTTGCCGGTGATGAAGAAGACGCCCAGCGGCGGTTTATCTGGGGCACATTCGCCGACGGCAATGGCAACCCGATCACCATCATGAACGGCTATTTCCCACAGGGTGAAAGCCGCGACCATCCCACCAAGTTCCCGGCCAAGCAGCGTTTCTACAATGACCTGCAACAGTTGCTGGAGACGCAGTTCAGCAATGACCAAGCGCTGGTGGTGATGGGCGACGTGAATATTTCCCCGCAAGATTGCGACATCGGCATCGGCGCCGACAACGCCAAGCGCTGGCTGAAAACCGGCAAGTGCAGCTTCCTCCCGGAAGAGCGTGAGTGGATGGCGCGCTTGAAGAACTGGGGTTTGGTCGACAGCTTCCGACACTTGAACCCGGACGTGGCCGATCGCTTCAGCTGGTTCGATTACCGCAGCCGTGGCTTTGAAGACGAACCCAAGCGTGGGCTGCGCATCGACTTGATCATGACGTCCCTGGGGTTGTTGCCCCGGGTCAAGGCGGCGGGTGTGGATTACGATCTGCGGAGCATGGAGAAGCCGTCCGACCATGCGCCGATCTGGCTGGAACTGAGCTGACACCCTCCCTTGCTCGCTCCTGCAGTCATATTTATGCAACCTTCCTGACTTAATCTCCCGGCACTCCCTTTGGCTTGAGAAGGTGCCGGCATGATGCTGCGCGTTCTGTACCTGCTGGCAATTTGCAGCGCCCTGCCCCTCCACGCGTTTTCTGCGCAACTCCCCTTTCCCGAGCACAGCCCGGCCTTGCGTATCCAGGGCTCCAATACCATTGGCGCGGCGTTGGGTCCGGCGTTGGTCAAGGGCTTGATGGAGCAACAGGGTCTGCAGGATGTGCACAGTGAACCCAACGACAAAGCCAACGAGCAGCGCGTCGTTGGCAAAACTCGTCAAGGCAACCGGGTCACGGTGGAGATTGCCGCCCACGGCTCCAGCACCGGGTTTGCTGCCCTAAAAAACGCCAGTGCCGACCTGGCGGCATCTTCGCGCCCGATCAAGGATCGCGAACTGGTGGACCTCGAACCCCTGGGCGACTTGAAAAGCTCCAATGCCGAACAGGTGATCGCCATTGATGGCTTGGCGATCATCCTTCATCCCCACAACCCGCTGAACACTTTGAACACTGAGCAACTGGCGCAGATTTTCAGTGGTGAAGTCAGTACCTGGGAAGCGTTGGGTGGCGTCGGTGGCGCGATTCATCTGTACGCTCGGGATGATCAATCCGGCACCTTCGACACCTTTAAGGAACTGGTGCTCAGCCGCCGAGGCAAACTTCTCGACGGCACAGCCAAACGCTTCGAGTCCAGCGAGCAGTTGTCCGATGCCGTCAGCCACGACCCCCAAGGCATCGGTTTTATTGGCCTGCCCTATGTACGCCAGGCCAAGGCAGTGGCCATCAGCGATGGCGAATCACAACCCATGCTCCCGCTGAGCAGCCTGATTGCCACCGAAGACTACCCACTGTCACGCCGACTGTTCTTTTACCTGCCGCCCGGCAAGCAGAATCCCTGGGCCGAGGCGCTGGTGAACTTCGCCCAAAGTGCCAAGGGCCAGGCTATCGTTGCTGCCAATGGTTTTATCGCGCAACAGGTCCAGGCCATCACAGTCGAGCCCCGCGTAGCAATGCCCCAGGGCTATCAGGCGATTGCCCGCCAGGCCCAGCGGTTGACGGTGAATTTTCGATTTGAGGAAGGCAGCGCCAGCCTCGATAGCAAGGCACGCCAGGACCTGATGCGGGTGTTGGCTTACCTGAGAAGCCACGGCAAGCTCGACAAGCAGGTAACGCTGGTGGGGTTTGGTGATGCGAAGAATGATCCGCAACGGGCCGCCCTGCTTTCCAAGTTACGGGCGATGGCGGTGCGTCGGGAGTTGGTCAAGAGTGGTGTGGTGTTGCGCGACATTAGTGGGTTTGGCGCACAGATGCCGGTGGCGGCGAATACGGCGGATGAGGGAAGGATCAAGAATCGGCGGGTGGAGGTTTGGGTTTATTGAGGTGTTGAGGTGACTCGTCAGGACTATTGTGGCGAGGGGGCTTGCCCCCTTGCCACAGAGGCCTGGTTACTGGCTGCTACGCATCATTTCCCGAGGCACATACTTGCCGATCTCGAACTTGCCAATCGCAGCGCGGTGTACTTCATCCGGGCCGTCGGCCAGGCGCAGGGTGCGTTGCATGGCGTACATGTAGGCCAGCGGAAAATCATTGGAAACCCCGGCGCCGCCGTGGATCTGGATCGCCCGGTCAATCACCTTCAAGGCCACGTTCGGCGCCACCACCTTGATCTGGGCAATTTCGCTTTTCGCCACTTTGTTGCCGGCGGTGTCCATCATGTAGGCCGCCTTCAAGGTCAGCAGCCGTGCCATGTCGATTTCCATCCTAGAGTCGGCGATCTTGTCGATATTGCCCCCCAGACGCGCCAGCGGCTTGCCAAAGGCGGTGCGGCTGATGGCGCGTTTGCACATCAATTCCAGCGCCCGTTCAGCCATGCCGATGGAACGCATGCAGTGGTGGATACGGCCAGGGCCAAGGCGGCCCTGGGCGATTTCGAAACCACGACCTTCGCCCAGCAGGACGTTTTCGTACGGTACACGGACGTTTTCAAACAGCACTTCGGCGTGGCCGTGAGGTGCATCGTCGTAGCCAAACACCGGCAGCGGACGGACGATCTTCACGCCGGGAGCGTCCACTGGCACCAGGATCATCGAGTGTTGCTGATGACGCGGCGCATCGGGGTTGCTCAGGCCCATGAAGATCATGATCTTGCAGCGCGGATCACAGGCGCCGGAGGTCCACCATTTCTTGCCATTGATAACCCATTCGTCGCCATCGCGAACCGCGCGGGCGGCCATGTTGGTAGCGTCGGAAGAGGCCACGTCCGGTTCGGTCATGGCGAATGCCGAGCGGATCTCGCCCCGCAACAGCGGCTCCAGCCAGCGTTGTTTCTGCTCTTCGTTGGCGTAGCGCACCAGCACTTCCATGTTGCCGGTGTCCGGCGCCGAGCAGTTGAACGGTTCAGGCCCCAACAACGAACGGCCCATGATTTCCGCCAACGGTGCGTATTCCAGGTTGGTCAGGCCGGCGCCCAGTTTCGATTCCGGCAGAAACAGGTTCCACAACCCCTCGGTTTTGGCCTTGGCCTTGAGCTCCTCCATGATCGCGGTGGGCTGCCAGCGATCACCTTCGCTGACCTGGCGTTCAAACACCGGCTCGGCCGGGTAAACGTAAGCGTCCATGAACGCGGTGACGCGCTCACGCAGTTCCTGAACCTTGGGCGAATAAGCGAAATCCATGAGCAGTTACCTTCTCTTTCTCTTAGAACGGGAGGTTGTCGGGGTCATGAAACGATGCTAGAACAGCTACGAAAATTTACCTAGCCTATTCTCGGCGTGTATTAACATTCATCACCGATATATGATCAGCCTATAAAAACCTAACAATAAGAGCGCAGCGAAATGAATCTGAGCAAGGTCGACCTCAACCTTTTCATCGTCTTTGACGCGATCTATACCGAAGCCAACCTGACCCGCGCCGGGCAGATCGTCGGCATTACCCAACCGGCGGTGTCGAACGCTCTGGCACGCCTGCGGGAAACCTTCAACGACCCGCTGTTCGTGCGCACAGCCCAAGGCATGGTGCCCACGCCCATGGCGCAAAACATCATCGGCCCGGTGCGTAACGCGCTGTCGTTGCTGCGGGTGTCGGTGCAGGAAAGCCGGATCTTCAACCCGTTGCAGGCGGCCAAGACCTACCGCATCAGCATGACCGACCTTACCGAAGCGGTGATCCTGCCACCGCTGTTCCAACGCCTGCGCCGCCTGGCACCGACGGTAATCATCGAGAGCTTCCTGTCCAAGCGCCGGGAAACCACCAAGGAACTGGCGGCCGGTCGTCTGGACTTCGCCGTGGATGCACCGCTTAACACCGACCCGCAAGTGCGCCACGTCAAGCTGATGGAAGACCGCTACGTGTGTGCCATGCGCAAGGGCCATCCCATGGCGGGCAAGGAAAAATTCAGCCTGGATGATTACCTCTCGCTGACCCACATCCATATCTCCAGCCGCCGCAATGGCCTGGGCCATGTCGACCTGGCCCTGGGCAAGATGGGTATTCAGCGCAAGGTCGCCTTGCGCTCCCAGCATTACTTGATGGCGTCGCAAGTGCTGCAGCAGACCGACATGGTCATGACCGTGCCGGAGCGCTTTGCCCGGCGCAACGACCTGCATTCGTTCAACCTGCCGGTCAATGATGTGCCGTCGGTGGAAACCCACCTCTACTGGCATGAAAGCACCGACCAGGACCCTGCCAACCGCTGGATGCGCGAGCAGATGATCGAGTTGTGCCAGCAGGTGACGGCCCATGAGAAGAAGCTGGACAAGCAGCAAGCTTGATCTGTTGTGAGGAGGTTTGTTGTGGCGAGCGGGCTTGTCGGATCGCCGCACCGCCGCGTTGGGCTGCGTAGCAGCCCCAGCAACCTCATTGCGACTTGACGCTTACGTCAACCAGCCATTAGCTTAGCGCCCAAGACATCTTCTGGGCATCTGCATGAGCACGACCTACAGCATCTCCGACCTCGCCCGCGAGCTCGACATCACCACCCGCGCCATTCGCTTCTATGAAGAACAAGGCCTGCTGTCCCCGGAACGCCGGGGGCAGGAACGCATTTATACGCCTCGGGACAAAGTCAGTCTCAAGCTGATCCTGCGAGGCAAGCGCATCGGTTTTTCCCTGGCCGAATGCCGCGAGTTGATCGAACTCTACGACCCCACCAGCGGCAATCAGAAACAACTGCACAGCATGCTGGCGAAAATCACCGAGCGCCGCCAGCAGTTGGAGCAGCAGATGCTGGATATCGAGCAGATGAAGCTGGAACTCGATACCGCCGAAGAGCGCTGCACCCAGGCGCTGGAACAGACCATTCAGAGCCAGGTTGGCCAACAACTCTAAAAGGTAATCCCCATGTCTCTTCCTTCTCATGTACGCCTGGTAGAAGTCGGCCCACGCGACGGTCTGCAAAACGAAGCACAACCCATCAGTGTCGACGACAAGGTCCGGCTGGTAGACGACCTAAGCGCTGCCGGCCTGGGCTATATCGAAGTGGGCAGTTTCGTCTCACCCAAATGGGTGCCGCAGATGGCCGGCTCCGCCGAGGTGTTTGCCCGGATACAGCGCAAACCTGGCGTGACCTATGGCGCGCTGGCGCCGAACCTGCGGGGATTCGAGGACGCGATGGCGGCCGGGGTCAAGGAGGTCGCGGTGTTTGCGGCGGCGTCCGAGGCGTTTTCCCAGCGCAATATCAACTGCTCCATCAGCGAAAGCCTGGAGCGGTTCGCACCGATCATGGCGTCGGCAAAACAACATGGGATCACTGTGCGCGGCTACGTGTCCTGTGTGCTGGGTTGCCCGTACGAAGGCCAGATCGCACCGGAACAGGTGGCAGCCGTCGCCCGTGAGCTGTATGCCATGGGCTGTTATGAAGTGTCCCTGGGAGACACCATCGGCACCGGTACTGCGGGCGCTACGCGACGAATGTTTGAGGTGGTGGGCGCTCAAGTGCCGCGGGACAAGCTCGCTGGGCACTTCCACGATACCTATGGCCAAGCCATCGCCAATGTCTACGCCAGCTTGCAGGAAGGCATCCAGGTGTTCGACAGCTCTATCGCCGGCCTCGGCGGCTGCCCCTATGCCAAGGGCGCCAGCGGTAACGTCGCCACTGAGGACGTGCTGTACCTGCTCAATGGCCTGGGTATCGAGACCGGAATCGATTTGGATCAACTGCTGCTGGCCGGCCAGCAGATTTGTACGGTATTGGGCCGCCCGACCGGATCGCGGGTAGCCAAGGCGCGCAGTGGAGGTTGAGTACCGTATCTGTGCAGATGTGTTACCGCACGGATACACATCGAGTAACAAGGGAACATATTCTGTCGCACTTACTGAAAGATATTTCCTACAAAAAAATCAAGCCATTGATTTTAAAGGAATTTAAAAAGTTGGCACGGCTTCTGCTATCTCTATGGCATAACAAGAATAAAACGTATCAAACCCAATAAAAATAAGACGTAACGACTCTGACATAACAAAAACAACACGGCAGAGACGCAGCTAACAGATTTTTTTGGAGAAGATGTGCTTCGCAGGGTACGGCAGATGCCGCCACTCGCAACCGGGCAGAGAACAATAAAACTACCTCAAGGTAGCTACCCACTGGTTGGATCGCGTGCGAAGAAGCAGATCAGCGCTCAAAAAAATACGTTTGCTCTTGACCCCGGATGGGGGTCGCCAAAAACAGCAGTAAAGGGCCACGGTTGCTAAAAACAACAATAGACCGCCCCTCAATAATAAAAAAAGAGCACGTAACAACAAATTAAAGGGGAGCCTCGGCTCCCCTTTGTGCTGTCTGGGCTTCAGGAAACAGCCCACCCCTACATCAATCCCTTCCCAGCAGCTCCTCAATCGTGATCTCACGCATGCGAAACTTCTGGATCTTGCCGGTCACCGTCATCGGAAATTCATCGACAAACTTGAAATGTTTGGGCGTCTTGAAGTGGGCAATCCGCCCCTTGCACCAGGTCTGCAGTTCCAGTTCATTGGCCACATGGCCAGGATGGAATTTGACCCAGGCGACGATCTCCTCGCCATAGCGTGCGTCGGGGATGCCGATGATCTGCACGTCAGCCACTGCCGGGTGGGTGAAGAAGAATTCCTCCAACTCCCTCGGGTACACGTTTTCGCCGCCGCGAATGATCATGTCCTTGTTGCGCCCGGCAATACATACGTAGCCCTGCTCGTCCATGGTCGCCAGGTCGCCGGTGTGCATCCAGCCGGCGTCGTCGATGGCTTCTCGGCTCCCTTGGGGGTTGTTCCAATAACCGAGCATGACGCTGTAGCCTCGGGTACACAGCTCGCCTATCTGCCCGCGCGCCACTGTGTTGCCGGCCTCGTCGATGATCTTGCTTTCCAGTTGCGGCTGGGTGCGACCGACGGTAGTGACCCGCAATTCCAGGCCATCATCCGGCCCGGTCTGCAATGACACCGGGCTGGTTTCGGTCATGCCGTAGGCAATCTGCACCTCACTCATGTGCATCTCGCTGATGACCCGGCGCATCACCTCGATTGGGCAGGTGGCGCCGGCCATGATCCCGGTGCGCAGGCTCGACAGGTCGAACTCGGCGCGGCGCGGGTGATCGAGCATGGCGATAAACATGGTGGGCACGCCGTACAGGCCGGTGGCTTGCTCTTGGGCGACGGCGGCCAGGGTCAGCAACGGGTCAAAGCCGTCATTGGGGTAAATCATGGTAGTGCCATGGGTGATGCAGCCCAGGTTGCCCATAACCATACCGAAGCAGTGGTAGAGCGGCACCGGAATCACCAGGCGATCTTGCGCCGTGAGCCCCAGGCTTTCGCCGACCATATAGCCGTTGTTGAGAATATTGTGGTGACTGAGGGTGGCGCCCTTGGGGAAGCCGGTGGTGCCGGAGGTGTACTGGATGTTGACGGCTTGATCGAAGTGCAGGCTGACCTGGCGGGTGTGCAGTTGCTGCAGGGGGATGCCCGCTCCCATCGTCGACAGCTGCGACCAGGGCAGGAATCCCGAGGGCGGCCGCGGGGTGAGGCTGATAACTCCACGCAGTTCAGGCAACTTCTCGCAGTGCAATTGGCCGATGGACTGCTCCGCCAGTTCCGGTACCAGTTCTTGCAGCATGGCGTGGTAATCGGACGATTTGAACGCCCCCGCGCAGATCAACCATTGGCAGCCGGATTGCTTGAGCACGTATTCCAGTTCGCTACTGCGGTAAGCCGGATTGATATTGACCAGGATCACACCCAGCTTGGCACTGGCCACCTGGCTGATAACCCACTCGGCACAGTTGGGCGCCCAGACACCCAGGCGATCTCCAGCCTGCAAGCCCAGCGCCAGCAGTGCCCGGGCGTGCAGGTCAACGGCATCGGCCAGTTGCTGCCAGGTGTAACGCAGGTTCTGGTGGCGCACTATTAATGCATCACCATCAGAATGCTGCGCGACCGTACGGTCAAACGCCTGACCAATGGTCATGGCCAGCAAGGCCTTGTCTTGGGAGCCACGGCTGTAGCTCTGATTCGGTTGATCCATAACGACCCCTATTGTCTTTTTTGTAGGTGGACGGTGCGCCAGGCAGGCGCGAGCTTGACGTTAACGTAAGCTACGATTGACAGTCGCGCAAGGCAAGCTTACGTTAACGTAAAGGTGAGTGCCCGGCCGGGCAATCAACTCCCACAAAAATAAAGCGTAAAGGTGCCCCGTCATGAGTTACCCCTCCCTGAACTTCGCCCTTGGTGAAACCATCGACATGCTGCGTGACCAGGTGCAGTCCTTTGTGGCCAAGGAACTGGCACCAAGAGCAGCGCAGATCGACATCGATAACCTGTTCCCCGTAGACATGTGGCGCAAGTTTGGTGACATGGGCCTCTTGGGCATTACCGTGCCAGAAGAATACGGCGGCGCCGGCCTGGGTTACCTCGCCCACGTGGTGGCCATGGAAGAAATCAGCCGGGGCTCGGCGTCGGTGGCGCTGTCCTATGGCGCCCACTCCAACCTCTGCGTCAACCAGATCAACCGCAACGGCAACCACGAACAGAAAACCAAATACCTGCCCAAGCTGATCAGCGGCGAGCACGTCGGTGCCCTTGCCATGAGCGAGCCAAATGCCGGTTCTGACGTGGTGTCGATGAAGCTGCGTGCCGATAAACGCGGCGATCACTACGTGCTCAATGGCAGCAAGACCTGGATCACCAACGGCCCCGACGCCAACACCTATGTGATCTACGCCAAGACCGACCTGGAAAAAGGTGCCCACGGCATCAGCGCGTTTATCGTCGAGCGGGACTGGAAAGGCTTCAGCCGCAGTAACAAGTTCGACAAGCTGGGTATGCGCGGCTCCAACACCTGCGAGCTGTTTTTCGATGACGTTGAAGTGCCGGAAGAAAACCTGTTGGGCAAGCTCGACGGCGGCGTGCGGGTGTTGATGAGCGGCCTGGACTACGAACGCGTGGTGCTGTCTGGCGGCCCCACCGGGATCATGCAGGCGTGCATGGACGTCGTTGTCCCTTACATCCACGACCGTAAGCAATTTGGCCAGAGCATCGGCGAATTCCAGCTGATCCAGGGCAAGGTCGCTGACATGTACACCCAGCTCAACGCCAGCCGTGCCTACCTGTACGCCGTGGCTCAGGCCTGCGAGCGCGGCGAAACCACGCGCAAGGACGCCGCCGGGGTAATCCTCTACAGCGCCGAACGCGCCACGCAAATGGCCCTCGATGCGATCCAGATTCTGGGCGGTAACGGCTACATTAACGAGTTCCCGGCTGGCCGCCTGTTGCGCGACGCCAAGCTGTATGAAATCGGCGCGGGAACCAGTGAGATTCGTCGCATGTTGATTGGTCGCGAACTGTTTAACGAAACCCGCTAACGGAGCGCGCGCCATGGCAACCCTGCACACCCAACTCAACCCGCGCTCGGCGGAATTTGCCGCTAACAGCGCGGCGATGCTCAAACAGGTCGACGCCCTGCACACCCTGCTCGCCCAGGTACAGCAAGGCGGCGGCGCCAAGGCCCAGGAGCGCCATACCTCCCGTGGCAAACTGCTGCCTCGCGAGCGTATCAATCGTTTACTCGATCCCGGTTCAGCGTTTCTTGAACTCAGCCAGCTGGCCGCCTACCAGGTGTATGGCGAAGACGTGCCAGCCGCTGGCGTGATTGCCGGGATTGGCCGCGTCGAAGGCGTCGAGTGCATGATCGTCGCCAACGACGCCACGGTGAAAGGTGGCTCCTACTACCCGCTGACGGTCAAAAAACACCTGCGCGCCCAGACCATCGCCGAGCAGAACCGCCTGCCTTGCATCTATCTGGTGGATTCGGGCGGCGCCAACCTGCCGCGCCAGGATGAGGTGTTCCCCGATCGCGAGCACTTTGGGCGGATCTTCTTCAACCAGGCCAACATGAGTGCCCAGGGCATCCCGCAAATCGCGGTGGTCATGGGCTCCTGTACCGCTGGCGGTGCTTATGTGCCGGCCATGGCGGACGAAGCGATCATGGTCCGCCAGCAAGCCACCATTTTCCTGGCCGGCCCGCCGCTGGTGAAGGCCGCCACTGGTGAACTGGTCAGCGCCGAAGACCTGGGCGGCGCCGATGTGCATTGCAAGATTTCCGGTGTGGCCGACCACTATGCCGACAGCGACGAACATGCGCTGGCCTTGGCCCGCCGTAGCGTGGCCAACCTCAACTGGCATAAACAGGGTCAGTTGCAGCAGCGCACACCTGTGGCGCCGCTCTATGGCAGCGATGAGTTGTATGGGGTGATTCCGGCCGACGCCAAGCAGCCATTCGATGTGCGCGAAGTCATCGCCCGACTGGTGGACGGTTCGGTGTTCGATGAATTCAAAGCACTGTTCGGCACTACCCTGGTGTGTGGTTTCGCCCACTTGCACGGCTACCCGATTGCGATCCTGGCCAACAACGGCATCCTCTTCGCCGAGGCTGCACAAAAAGGCGCGCACTTTATCGAGCTGGCCTGCCAGCGCGGGATTCCCCTGCTGTTTTTGCAAAACATCACCGGGTTTATGGTCGGCCAGAAGTACGAGGCCGGCGGCATCGCCAAGCACGGCGCCAAGCTGGTGACGGCCGTGGCGTGCGCCAAGGTGCCAAAGTTTACGGTGATCATCGGTGGCAGCTTTGGCGCCGGGAACTATGGGATGTGCGGTCGCGCCTATGACCCGCGCTTCTTGTGGATGTGGCCCAACGCGCGGATCGGCGTGATGGGTGCCGAACAGGCGGCCGGCGTGCTGGTGCAGGTCAAGCGAGAGCAGGCAGAGCGCAGTGGCCAGCCGTTCAGTGCCCAGGAAGAGACCAACATCAAGCAACCGATCCTCGACCAATATGAGACCCAGGGCCACCCCTATTACTCCAGCGCTCGCCTGTGGGACGACGGCGTCATCGACCCGTTGCAGACCCGCGACGTGCTGGCCCTGGCCCTGTCTGCCTCGCTGAATGCCCCCATCGAGCCGAGCCGCTTCGGCGTGTTCCGCATGTGAAATGGAGCTGCACCCCATGAGCGATTTCAATACTCTCGAACTGGTTACCGACGCCCGTGGCTTCGCCACCCTGTGGCTGAGTCGAGAACACAAAAACAATGCCTTCAACGCCGAAATGATCCGCGAACTGATCATTGCCCTGGACCACGTCCAGGGTGATCCCGCCCTGCGCTTTCTGGTACTGCGCGGCCGTGGCAAGCACTTCAGCGCCGGCGCCGACCTGGCCTGGATGCAACAGTCGGCCGAGCTGGATTACCACACCAACCTGGATGACGCCCGGGAACTGGCGGAGCTGATGTACAACCTGGCCAAGCTGAAAATCCCGACGCTGGCGGTGGTTCAGGGCGCAGCCTACGGTGGCGCTCTCGGTTTGATCAGTTGCTGTGACATGGCCATTGGCACCAATGACGCGCAGTTCTGTCTGTCGGAAGTGCGCATTGGCCTGGCGCCAGCGGTCATCAGCCCGTTTGTGGTTCAGGCCATCGGTGAGCGTGCAGCACGCCGTTATGCCCTGACTGCCGAGCGGTTCAGTGGTGAGCGCGCGCGGGAAATCGGCCTGTTGGCGGAAAGTTATCCGCCAGCCGAACTGAATCATCAGGTTGAACAGTGGATCGCCAACCTGCTGCTCAACAGCCCGGCGGCGATGCGTGCCAGCAAAGACTTGCTGCGCGAAGTCGCTCACGGCGCGCTTACCCCGGCACTGCGGCGCTATTGCGAAAACTCCATCTCGCGCATCCGCGTCAGCGCCGAAGGTCAGGAAGGCTTGCGAGCCTTTCTGCAAAAACGTCCGCCCAGCTGGCAATCCCAGGAGCCGCGTTCATGAGTTCACCTGTTCTCACTACCGTGCTGGTGGCCAATCGCGGCGAAATTGCTTGCCGGGTCATGCGCACGGCCAAATCGTTGGGGCTGACCACGGTCGCCGTCCACAGCGCCACCGACCGTGATGCCCGCCACAGCCGCGAGGCCGATATCCGCGTCGACCTGGGCGGCAGCAAGGCTGCTGACAGCTACCTGCAAATCGACAAACTGATCGCGGCCGCCAAGGCCAGTGGTGCCCAGGCGATTCATCCCGGTTATGGCTTTCTGTCGGAAAACGCCGGATTTGCTCGAGCGATTGAAGCGGCCGGTTTGATCTTCCTCGGCCCGCCCGCCTCGGCCATCGATGCCATGGGCAGCAAATCCGCTGCCAAGGCCTTGATGGAGACCGCCGGGGTGCCGTTGGTGCCCGGCTACCATGGTGAAGCACAGGACCTGGCAACCTTTCGCGAAGCAGCCGAACGCATTGGTTACCCGGTGTTGCTCAAGGCCACCGCCGGTGGTGGCGGCAAGGGCATGAAAGTGGTCGAAGACGTCAGCCAACTGGCCGAAGCCCTGGCCTCGGCACAGCGTGAAGCCCTGTCGTCCTTTGGCAACGCGCAGATGCTGGTGGAGAAGTACCTGATCAAACCACGCCATGTGGAGATCCAGGTGTTCGCCGATCAACATGGGCATTGCCTGTACCTCAATGAGCGGGACTGCTCGATCCAGCGCCGTCATCAGAAGGTCGTTGAAGAAGCGCCAGCACCCGGTCTCAGCCCTTTGCTGCGCAAGGCCATGGGCGAATCTGCAGTACGTGCGGCCCAGGCCATCGGCTACGTCGGTGCTGGCACCGTGGAATTTTTGCTGGATGCACGAGGCGAATTTTTCTTCATGGAGATGAACACTCGGCTGCAGGTGGAGCACCCGGTGACCGAGGCTATCACTGGCCTTGACCTGGTGGCCTGGCAAATTCGTGTGGCTCAGGGCGAACCGTTACCGATGACCCAGGAGCAGGTGCCGCTGCTCGGCCATGCCATTGAAGTACGCTTGTACGCCGAAGACCCTGCCAATGATTTTCTGCCGGCCACCGGGCACCTGGCGCTGTACCGTGAATCCGCGCCTGGGCCGGGCCGCAGGGTTGACAGTGGTGTCGAGCAAGGCGATAGCGTTTCGCCGTTTTACGACCCGATGCTTGGCAAGCTGATTGCCTGGGGCGAGGACCGCGAACAGGCGCGCCTGCGACTGTTGAGCATGCTGGATGAGTTCGCCATCGGTGGGCTGAAGACTAACCTGGGTTTTGTGCGACGTATCATCGGCCATCCGGCGTTTGCGGCGGCGCAACTGGATACCGGGTTTATTCCTCGCTATCAGGATGACCTGCTGCCCGCCGTCGGCGAATTGAGCGATGAGTTCTGGGAAGCAGCCGGCCATGGCTTTATGCAGAGTCAGCCTGCCAAGGTACGCGATGATGATCCTTGCTCGCCCTGGGCTCGCAGCAATGGCTTTCGTGCAGGCTTACCCGCCGAGACCTCGCTGCACTTGAGTTGCAACGGCCAGGATCGCCTCGTGACGCTGCGAGAAAGTGTTCACGCACCGCAACTGCGGGGCGAACAGTTGCTGATCGACCAGCAAGGCGTGCGGCACTCGCACCTCGCCGTACGTGGCGAAGGGGTTTTCTTTCTGCGCTGGGACGGCGAGATGCACAGCGTGAGGCTGTTTGATCCGATCGCCGCGGTTGAGGCCAGCCAGTCTCATCAAGGCGGCCTGACCGCACCGATGAATGGCAGCATCGTGCGCGTGCTGGTGGAACTCGGGCAGGCCGTTGAGGCCGGCGCACAGTTGGTGGTGCTGGAGGCCATGAAAATGGAACACAGCATCCGGGCGCCCCACGCCGGCATCGTCAAGGCGCTGTATTGCCAGGAAGGCGAAATGGTCGGCGAAGGCAGCGCGCTGGTAGAACTGGCGGCGCAGGCTTAGAACTTCACCGTCGCCTGTACCACTACGCCGATGATCCGGCATTCATCGGTGAACAGGGCTTTCGGATAGGTCGGGTTAAGCGGCACCAGGTAAAGCTGGCCGCTCTCCTCCATCAGTTTGCGGAAGGTCGCCTGGATGGCATCCGGCCATTGGGCGACTACCAGCTTGCCGGGCCCGGCTTCAATCGCCGGGTCGACCAAGATCATCATCCCTTCACCGATGCTCAAACCGCTGGGCGCGGTCATCGCGTCACCTGTCACCTGCAGCCAGAACGCAGCGCCGCGGGCGCGGTAGTCCGTCAGCTCGAAGCGCGCAGCGCCATAGGCCGGGCGCTCTTCGCGAACCTCGCCCACGCCCTTCCAGTCGCTCACCGGATAACGAAAATACGGGTTGTATTTCTCGGCCGGCAACTGCTCGTCTTCAACCGGCTCGGTGGCCTTTTCGCGGATCACCAAGGCGACTTCGAGAACCCCCAGGCCGAGCTCCTCGATCACCCGATTCATGTCGGCGAGGCTCGGTATACGGCGTTTGTTCAGCCAATGGCCGACGCCGCCCTGGGACATGCCCAAGCGCTCTGCAAGCTGATCCTGTGTGACCTTGCGGTCTTTCATGCTGGTTTTGACCAACGCTATCCATTTGTCCATAGGGCCGACAATACGTTGTGTATTCAGGCCCACAATAAACAGTTTGTAGTAATCAATCAAATGACATAAATACAATTCGTACTATTATTGAGTCCAGGCATTCCACTCCCCACCCAGAGCACCCACATCATGACCCTGTCCCCGGACCACCAGCCCTGTACACCCGACGAAGATGAACTGCTTTTCCTGCACAGCAGCGGTGCAGCCCAGCGTGCGCTGGATTATTACTTGAAAACGGATGTAACCGAATCGGTAACCGATGGCACCTTGTTCGAAGTCAAGGCCGAGGTCAGTGATGAAGAAGCCCTTCTCCACGCCTCTGACCTGCTGCGCAGCGCGGCCGCCACGGCTTATGAATCGGCGAATGGCACCCTCGGCAATAGCCGCGATCTGGCATTTTCGGTGGTTTATTTGATTGATATGGCCAGGGCCATGCTGGAACGGACACTGCAAGTCTCGGCTCGGAAAACCGATCACCAGACAAGCGCGTAGAAGGCATGAACGACAAATATTTCTATCAGACGGATAAAAACATTTGACTTGCAAATGATAATGATTATTATTGCATGCAGCTGGTCGCGAGATCAGTCGATAGACCAAGGGACCTTAGGTCGGACTCTTGGAATATCTCCTCATCAGGCTAATCACGGTTTTTGACCCGGCTCTTTGGCCGGGTCTTTTTTTGCCAGTTTTTCCTGGCGTGGCTTCAGGCTAATGAAGACTGTGTGTTGCTTGATGGCTCGCATAGTAGCAAAAGACTATCGCCGAAAGAAAGCCGATCAAGCGCTCTGGCATCGATCTTTCCAAAATAGCACTTGAGAATCAATCTCATAGATTCTAAGCTACTGCGGCGTCATGGATGACGCCCCCCTCTTCCCACGCAAAAATTTGCGTCCGAGCTTTACCTCGCGCCTGTGTAAAATGCCAGCCACAACAATCATATTCAGGCAACCAGACTATGACCGTGGCCTTGACCTCCATCAAAATCAGCACCAACTTTGACAGTGGCAATATCCAGGTGCTCGACGCCAGCGATGCCCATCAATTGCTGCTGGCGATCAAACCAGATACTCGTAGCCAGCACTTCCAGTGGTTCCACTTCAAGGCCGAGGGCATGCATGTGGGCCACACCCACACCTTCCGCCTGAGCAACGCCGGCCAGTCCTCCTACAAACATGCCTGGACTGGCTACAGCGCCGTGGCATCCTACGACCACATCAATTGGTTCCGGGTGCCTACCCGCTTTGATGGCGAGACCCTGCACATCAGCCTTGAAACCCAGGAAAAACAAGCCTGGTTCGCCTACTTCGAACCCTACAGCCGCGAGCGTCATGACGGGTTGATCGACCAGGCGCTGAATCGCGCCGGCACTCAATTGCTGGCCACCGGCAAAAGTGTTGAAGGCCGCGACATTCCATTACTGCGTCGGGGCAAAGGCGGCAAAGGCAAGCGCAAGGTCTGGATCATTGCCCAGCAACATCCGGGCGAGCACATGGCCGAATGGTTCATGGAAGGCATCATCGAGCGCCTGCAACAGGACGGCGATGATGAACTGAAAAAGCTCCTAGCCGCCGCCGATCTGTACCTGGTGCCCAACATGAACCCGGACGGAGCCTTCCACGGCCACCTGCGCACCAACGCCATGGGCCAGGACCTCAACCGCGCCTGGCAGAGCGCCAGCCAGGAAATCAGTCCGGAAGTGCTGTTCGTCCAGCAGCAGATGGAAAAATATGGCGTCGACCTGTTCCTGGATATCCACGGTGACGAAGAAATCCCCTACGTCTTCACCGCTGGTTGTGAAGGCAACCCTGGTTACACGCCGCGTATCGAACAGCTGGAAAAACACTTTCGCAGCCACCTGAGCGCACTGACCCGCGACTTCCAGACCGTCCACGGCTACACCCGTGATTTGCCGGGCGAAGCCAACATGACACTGGCCTGCAACAGCGTCGGCGAGAAGTTCGATTGCCTGTCACTGACCCTGGAAATGCCCTTCAAGGACAACGATGACTCACCTGATCCGCACACCGGCTGGTCTGGCAAACGCTCGATGCAGTTGGGCAAGGATGTGTTGAGTACGGTGGCGGATATCGTTGCAGTGTTGCGCTAACCCCCTGCTGGAGGGCCCTCTGGATTTGGGCCCTTTACTCGACGGCCACGCGTCGACAATCCTCTGGCCCCACCAGGCGGCCATCTGCCGACCGCAACTCCAGCGCCCGTAACGCAAGCCCCTGCTCGCAGTCCACCATCACCGAATGGTGTTCACCCTCAGCGTAGAAAAACCCCTCGCCCCATTGCCGTAATCCAATGATCACGGTGAACAACCCCCTGCCCTTTTCCGTCAACTGGTATTCCTGATACGCGCTGCCATCCGACGCCGGAACGATCTCGAAAACCCCATGGGCCACCAGGCTACGCAAACGCGTCGAAAGAATGTTCTTGGCCACCCCCAGGCTGCGCTGGAACTCACCAAAGCGTCGGATGCCGTCGAAGGCATCACGAATGATCAACAGCGCCCAACCATCGCCAATGGCATCGAGGGAACGAGCCACCGGGCATTCGGCACCTTCAAAGCGGGTGAGCTTGACCATGGGGAGATGCCTGCCTTCGGAAAAATGTAGTTGCAATATAAAACCAGAATACCTACCGTACAACTGGTTTTAATTCGAAACCGGAATAGGGGAATCACAATGTCTCAATCCCCCTTGAGCGGCGCCGTAGTCTTGCTGTTCGCCATCGCCTGCGGCCTGTCGGTGGCGAACGTCTATTATGCCCAACCCTTGCTGGATGCCATGGCCGACACCTTCGCCATGGACCACGCCACGGTCGGTATCGTCATCACCCTGACCCAGATCGGTTATGGCGTCGGCCTGTTACTGCTGGTGCCCCTGGGCGACTTGTTGAACCGGCGCCGCTTGATCGTCGGCCAGTTGCTGTTGTCGACTTTCGCGGTCCTGCTGGTGGCACTGTCCTCCAACCGCTTTTGGCTGCTGGCCGGCATGGTCCTCACCGGGTTGCTGGCGGTAGTGACCCAGGTGCTGGTGGCCTATGCCGCAAACCTGGCACGGCCCAAGCAACGCGGGCATGTAGTGGGGCTGGTCACCAGTGGCATCGTGGTCGGCCTGCTGCTGGCGCGCACGGTGTCGGGAACCATGGCTGACCTGGCCGGTTGGCGCTCGGTGTACGTGTTGTCGGCGGGATTGACCTTGCTGATGGCGCTGCTGCTTTGGCGGATCTTGCCCTCAACCGAACAGCCAAGGGCCAGCGAATCCTATGGTCAGTTAATCCGCTCGGTCTTCACCCTGTTCCGGGAAGAAAAGGTACTGCGGGATCGGGCGGTACTGGCGCTGCTGATTTTCGCCGCCGGCACCGTGCTGTGGACGCCACTGGTGTTGCCCTTGAGCGCCCCGCCGCTGTCGTTGTCCCACACGCAAATCGGCCTGTTCGGACTGGCCGGTGCAGCCGGTGCCCTTGGTGCCGCCCGCGCCGGGCATCTGGCCGACCGGGGCCTGGCCCAATGGACCAGCGGCGTTGCCCTGGTATTGATGCTGGTGTCCTGGCTGGCGATTGCCTTTACCCAATCCTCCCTGTGGGCGCTGTTGCTCGGCGTGATTACCTTCGACCTGGGCCTGCAAGCAGTACACGTCACCAGCCAAAGCCTGATCTACAGCGTACGCCCCGAAGCCCAGAGCCGGTTGGCGGCCGGCTACATGCTGTTCTATTCGGTGGGCAGCGCGCTGGGATCAGTGGGTGCAACCATGGTGTATGCCTGGGCGGGATGGATTGGAGTCTGCGCCCTTGGCGCCGGCATCAACGTGCTGGCGCTGATCTACTGGCGGGTTACGCTGGACCCTGCAACGGCTGCACAAGCACAACCGTCACAGGGTTAACCATCATCAGTCCTTGGTCCCGGTCATGCTTTGCAGCACGCCATCACGGCGGATCAGCCCATGAAACAGCGCCGCCGCCAGATGCATCAGCACCGTCAGGAACAGCAAATAGGCAAGAAACCCATGAGCTTTGCGCAACACCGAAAATAGCTGGGCATTGGTCGAGACCAGTGCAGGCAACTGCACGGAACTGCTGAGCATCACCGGATCACCCGCCGCCGAAATCATCCCCCAGCCCAGCAACGGCAAGATCAGCATCAACCCGTAAAGCACGATATGGGACGCCTTGGCCGCCAGCACCTGCCATAACGGCAAGTCGGCGGGCAACGGCGGCTGGCGAGTGGAAAAGCGCACTACCAGGCGCACGATCACCAGCGCCAGGATGGCGATCCCCAAAGGCTTGTGCAGATGCAGCAGCCACTCGTGCCGTTCCGAGACCGAGGCCGCCATACCCGCGCCGATAAACAGCATGGCAATGACCATCAAGGCCATCAGCCAATGCAGCAGCCGCGCCAGCGGGGCAAAAAACCGGGGTTGGGCATTCATGGCTTCGACTCCTGAGGGGCACTGTGCAACTGACTGACTTCACTGGTACGGCGCAGGTAGGAACTGGCATATGCCGCCGAACGAGCGGCCAGCAGCGGGTCATTGGAGGCTTCGATGCCACTGGGCAGGATCAACGGATCAAAGTTGATATCGCGGCAATCACCGTCGACTTGCGGCTGACTGCTTTGCAGCACCAGGGTCCCGGCGTTCAACACCTTGTGCTCACCCGACCAGGCCTTGCTGGCGTCATCAGTGGGGTCGCCGGGATTGGCCAGGGTGATATTTAACTGCCAACGCAGGGGGCCGGCTACCAGGCGCTGTGCCAGGTCTTTTTCCAGGAAGTCAGCGCCTTCAGGCGCCGCAGCACCTGGCGCATCCTCACTCACAGGCACCACGCCCCAGCGAACGGCCTGACGTTGGCCACTGGCATTCACCAGGTAAAACGCATTGATGCCGTTATAAGTCTCTGTGGCATAGCTGGCGGACGGCTTAGCGGTCTTGATCCAGGCCAGAAACGGCGCCGTCTGCGGATGAGAAGCAAAGAATGCCGGCATATTGGCCGGGTTCGGCTTGCCGGTGGCAGGGTCCGGCGCGCCCGCCTTGAGCATCTGGTAGAACGCCTCAGGCGTGCCCACCGGAAACACCGGCATGCTGTTCATCCCAGTGCGCCATTGCTGGCCGTTGGCCAAGCTGAATTGCAGGGCAAAACTGCGGATCGGCACACTGCTGTCCGGCGCATAGGGGTTGCCGCTGGGCAAGGCAAAGCGGCCAATCACCGGCGTACGCGCCTCGCTGAACACTTGGGCACTGGAATACTGACGCACCGAAGGGTCACTCTCGAAATAACCCGCCACGCATACACCTTTAGAGTGGTTTCGCCGGTAACCCGGATGCACGCCGCTGTTGGTTTCCAAGGCGTTGACCAGGGTTTTCGGGCGTAATCGTTGTGGGTCAAGGCTGCCGTTGACGTAGGCAAAAGCCCCGACCACAACCGCAACCACCGCGCCGATGCTGGCTAACCGTGCTATCAAGCTTGCGGTACTGAGCGGCGGACGTGGCGGTGATGAGTGATCTACCATGAAGGAACTCCAGGGCCAACGGCCAAAGGTGTGAAAACAGAAGGTCGGAGCAATAGGACGAACCCCGGCAAACTCTATTCCCGGGCTGGCTGTTTATTTTTCAAGGCCTGGAATAACCTTCAACGCTGGGCGTCTTCCTAGTCCCAGCGTAGTGACTAGCCAGAACCCCATGCACGAACTCGACGAACAGTTACGTGAACTCATTCCAAGGCTTCGGCGTTTTGCCGTGTCCCTGACGCGTAACTCCAGCAGCGCCGACGACCTGGTACAGGCGAGCCTTGAGCGCGCGATCATCCGTTGGGCCGACAAGCGCCCCGAAGGCGATTTGCGCGCATGGCTGTTCTCGATCCTTTACCGGCAGTTTCTCGATGCTCACCGGCGTTCCCGGCGCTATGCGCGGATGCTTGAGTTTTTTACCGGCCGCGATGACGCCCAGCCCTCGGTGGAGCGCACCGTGATTGCGCAATCGACCCTGCAAGCCTTCGACCAACTGAACACCGAACAACGCGCCCTGCTGCTGTGGGTCTCGGTAGAAGGCTTGAGCTACAAGGAGGTCGCCGACATCCTCGATGTGCCCGTCGGCACCGTGATGTCTCGCCTGTCCCGTGCGCGCCAGGCCTTGCGTCAGGTCAGCGACGGCGAAATCACCAGCCCTTCCCTGCGGATACTCAAATGATCAGCCTGCCTCCCAGCGAACGCGATTTGCTTGCCTACGTCGATCACCAGCTTTTGGAGGCTGATCGTCGCCTACTCGATACCTGGCTGGCGGCCCACCCCGAGGTCGCGGCCCAGGTCCACGCCTGGCAACAGGATGCACAACACCTGCGTGCCGCCTTGAGCGGCGTGCTGCAACAACAACCCGCCAATCCTGACCTGGACCCGGCCGTGATTCGCCAACGGATCAAGCGCCAGTCTCGCCGTCACCTCGCCACCGCCGCCGTGCTGTTGATAGCCGTCAGCGTCGGCGGCCTGGGCGGATGGCAGGCACGGCAAGCGACCATGACCAGCGCAGAGCCACCGATGACCGATGCCATGCAGGCCTATCGCCTGTTTGCCCAGAACCAGATCATGCCCGCCGACTACAAAGTGCAAGACAAAGGCGACATGCAAGCCTGGCTCGACCGCTACTTCACCCAGGCCCACCGCCTGCCGGACCTGACCCAGGCGGGTTTCAAGGCGGTCAGCGGGCGCTTGCTCACCACCGAACAGGGCGCGGCGGCCATGGTGCTGTACGAAGACCCCCAAGGCCGGCGCATCAGCTTCTACATCCGGCCACCAGGGCCGGGAAACAACCTGCTGCCACGGGGCAGTCGCACTGCCGACGGGTTGCAGGCCGAGTACTGGTCGGGCGCCGGCTACAACTATGCGATGGTCAGCCCGGCGGATGAACCGACCACCCAGATGCTCAAGCAGACCATAAGGTTCTAGAACCCCACGCCCAACACCACATGTCAATATCGGTCCTTGCGGTACAGATCGCGCCCCTGCGCTTGTCAAACCGCTATCATCACCACCCGTTACGCCCTTCCTATTGCCGAGTGACCACGCTGTTCATGGATACCCTTGCCCAACTCAAGGCCGGCCAATTGGCTGGCATCAAGCGTCTGGACCTATCGTGCGGGCTGACCGAGTTCCCCCGGGAAATCTTCGACCTGGCTGACTCCCTGGAAATTCTCAACCTGAGCGGCAACGCCCTGCACAGTCTGCCGGACGACCTGCACCGCCTGCCCCACTTGCGCGTGCTGTTTTGCTCCGACAATGTCTTCACCGAACTGCCCGAATGCCTGGGCCAGTGCACCCGGTTGAGCATGGTCGGCTTCAAGGCCAACCAAATAGAAAACGTCCCGGCCGCCGCCCTGCCGCCATTGCTGCGTTGGCTGATCCTCACCGACAACCGCATCAGCCGGTTGCCGGCCGAGTTGGGCGAAAGACCGCTGCTGCAAAAACTGATGCTGGCCGGCAATCACCTTGAACAGTTACCCGAGAGCCTGGCCCACTGCAAAAACCTTGAGTTGCTGCGTATCGCCTCCAACCGCTTGACCCACCTGCCGGGTTGGCTGCTGGCGCTGCCCAGCCTGACCTGGCTGGCCTATGCTGGCAACCCGGTGGAAATGGCCGTTGAGGTGGCCGGCAACGACACGACACCCAATATTCCCTGGTCGCAACTCGACCTGGCCCAGGTGCTCGGCGAAGGCGCTTCCGGGATCATTCGCCAGGCGACCTGGACCCCAACGACGGGCCCGGCCAGGGCCGTCGCGGTCAAGCTCTACAAAGGCAGCATCACCAGCGATGGTTCTCCCTTGCACGAGATGCAGGCCTGCATCGCTGCCGGCCAACATGCCAATTTGATCAAGGTTGAAGGCCGCGTCATTGGACATCCCGAAGACCAGGCGGCGCTGGTGATGCAACTGATCGAGCCGAGCTACCGCAACCTCGCAGGCTTGCCGAGCCTGGCCTCGTGTACCCGCGACGTCTATGAACCCGGCACGCGCTTGCGCGCCGAGGTGGCCCTGCGCATGGTGAGCGGCATCGCCTCGGTGGCGGCGCATCTACATCGCCAGGGCATCACCCACGGCGATCTCTACGGCCACAATATTTTGTGGAACGAAGCCGGTGATTGTTTGCTGGGGGACTTTGGTGCCGCCTCGTTCCATGCCACCGCTGACAGCCTCGAAACACAGGCCTTGCAGCGCATTGAAGTGCGGGCATTCGGGGTGTTGCTGGGGGAGTTGCTGGAGCGGATTGAGACCGGGTTGAGCGATGAAAACCGCCGGGCACTGGAGGTATTGCAGGAGCGTTGCTGTCAGCCGGATGTGCTGGCAAGGCCGGGATTCGCCGAGATCGAGGCGCTGTTAGCGTGACCGTATGATCATTCCCACACTGTGTGGGAATGATCAGTTAAAGGGTTAGCCCGCCACCAACCCGACAAACATGTCCTGCACGTCGTCATGGTTGTCCAGGCCTTCGAGGAAGGCTTCGACTTCAGCCATTTGCTCGTCGCTCAAACCGCTGACCGGGTTCTTCGGCTGATATCCCAGCTTGGCGGACAGCACGGTGAAACCCTGTTCAGGCAAGGCTTTCTGTACGGAGTCGAGGTCAGTAGGCTCGGTGATGAACAGGGTTGCGCCCTCTTCGCCTTCTTCAAAATCCTGAGCGCCGGCTTCAATGGCGGCCATTTCTGGATCGGCGTCCGGGGTGTCTGGCGTGGCTTCGATCATGCCGACATGGTTGAAGTCCCAGGCCACGGAGCCGGAAGCGCCCAGTTGACCCTTGCGAAACGCCACGCGGATTTCCGCCACGGTACGGTTGATGTTGTCGGTCACGCACTCAACGATCAATGGCACCTGATGCGGGGCAAAACCTTCGTAGGTCACGCGATGGTAGTGCACGGTCTCACCCAGCAGGCCAGCGCCTTTCTTGATAGCCCGGTCCAGTGTTTCCTTGGGCATCGAGGCCTTTTTGGCCTGTTCCACCACCAGACGCAGGTGCGCGTTGGTCGAGATATCGGCACCATTGCGGGCGGCAATGGTGATCTCTTTCACCAGTTTGCCGAAAATCTTGCCCTTGGCATTGGATGCCGCTTCTTTGTGTTTAACCTTCCACTGTGCGCCCATGACTCGCTCTCTTTTGTCCATCGCGCCGAGACGTCTACTGGCCGGCGCTTTGGGGGCAGAGTTTATAGCGCAAAAACACTCTGATCCACCAAAAAACCGGCCGCTGACGCAGGAGGTCAGGTGCGCAATGGTTTGGAGTGGTGGCGACATTCCTGGAGATTGTCAGGGAAAGCCTGCTGGAGGATCAGCCCGGCGCCAACTCAAAAAACGCCTGAATCAAGCGCAACTCCCGGCGCCGCTCCATGCAACCGATCATGTGCCGGTTCACCAGCCCGTCGCCGCTGATGGGAATCGCTCGAACCCGTGGGTCGCGGCTGACCTCCACCGATGACACCACCCCCACCCCCAACTCAGCGGCCACGGCTTCCGTCACCGCTTCGCGGCTGTCCAGTTCCAGCAGCACCTTGGGCTGGACCCCCGCCTGGGTGCAGGCATCGTCGAAGGTGCGGCGGGTAATGGAACTGGGCTCGCGCAGCACCATGATCACCTGGTCCAGTTGCTCAAGGCGAACCCCTGCCGGGTCCGCCAACCAGGGATGCCCTGCCGGCACCAGCGCGCAGATCCGTGACTCACTCAAGGGTTGCAGGTGCAGGCCCTTGCGCGGCTCGACCTCGGTCAACACCGCCACGTCAGCGTGTTCGGACAGCAGTGCGGCGAGGGTTTCCTGAGCGTTGCCCAGGCGCAGGTTGACGGTGATCCCCGGATAACGGGCGCGCAGCTTCGCCAGCATCGGCATGACCATGTGCGGCCCGTCCGCAGCCACTTCCAGGCGCCCGGTGAGCAGTTGCCGGTTGGCCTCCAGCATCGCTTGCGCCTCATCCACCAGGCCAAAGATGGTCCGAGTGATCGCGGCGAGCTTGGTGCCCTCCTCGGTCAATTCCACCCGCCGGGCAGTACGCCGTAACAGGGTGATCTGGTAGTGCTCCTCCAGCGCCTTGATATGCCCGGTGACCGCCGGCTGGCTGATAAACAATCGCGCAGCGGCACGGGTAAAACTACCGTCACGGGCGACGGCATCAAATGCACGCAGTTGAAATAAATTCATAGCTATCGGTCTCACTGATGGCTGGCATAACAACAAACAATTTGATTGATGGCAAGGCAAACTGCAACTTATGTCCCGTAGCTTCACCCCAACGCTTTGCGAGGACATCAGAATGAGTACTGCCGCGCCGATCCTGCTCACCCCCGGCCCCTTGACCACCTCCGCCCGTACCCGCCAGGCGATGATGGTGGACTGGGGTTCATGGGATGACAGTTTCAATCAACTGACCGCCAGCCTCTGCAATCAGTTGCTGACCATCGTCAACGGCAGCGACAGCCATCACTGCGTGCCGTTGCAGGGCAGCGGCACTTTCGCGGTCGAAGCGGCCATCGGCACCCTGGTCCCACGGGACGGCAAGGTGCTGGTGCTAATCAATGGCGCCTATGGCAAGCGCCTGGCGAAGATATGCGAAGTGTTGGGCCGCTCATTCAGCACCTTTGAAACCGCCGAAGATGAACCCACCACCGCCGCCGACGTCGACCGCCTGCTGCAGGCTGACAGCGGTATCACCCACGTCGCACTGATCCATTGTGAAACCAGCACCGGCATCCTCAACCCACTACCGGAAATCGCCCAGGTCATCGCCCGCCACGGCAAGCGCCTGATCATCGACGCCATGAGTTCCTTTGGCGCGCTGCCCATCGATGCCCGCCAAGTACCTTTTGATGCGTTGATCGCCGCCTCCGGCAAATGCCTGGAAGGTGTGCCGGGAATGGGTTTTGTCTTCGCCGAAAAACAGGCACTGGTCGCCTCCCAGGGCAACAGCCACTCCCTGGCCATGGATCTGTTTGATCAACACAGCTATATGGCCAAGACCGGCCAATGGCGCTTCACCCCGCCAACCCACGTCGTCGCCGCACTGCACGAAGCGTTGCTGCAATACAACGAAGAAGGCGGCTTGCCGGCTCGCCATCAGCGCTATGCCAACAACTGCCAGACACTGCTGGAGGGGATGGCCCAGCTCGGTGTACGCAGCTTTCTACCCGCCGCGATCCAGGCGCCGATCATCGTCACCTTCCACGCGCCAAAAGATCCGCGCTACCAGTTCAAGGACTTCTACGAACGGGTCAAGGCCAAGGGATTCATCCTCTACCCCGGCAAATTAACCCAAGTGGAAACCTTTCGCGTCGGCTGCATCGGCCATGTCAACCAGACCGAGATGCAGGCTGCCGTGGCAGCGATTGCCCAGGTACTGCAAGAGATGGAAGTGCTGGAAATCTGATTACCCCCACTTATTTTGAACCACAGGATTTGAACCATGAACTACCAAAACCCAAGCAAACTCCAAGCCGCCATCCTCGACTGGGCCGGCACCGTGGTCGACTTCGGCTCCTTCGCCCCAACTCAGATCTTTGTCGAAGCCTTCGCCGAATTCGACGTCCGGGTCTCCATCGAAGAAGCGCGCGGCCCGATGGGCATGGGCAAGTGGGACCACATCCGCACGCTGTGTGACCAGCCGCAAGTGGCCGAGCGGTACCGCAAAGCGTTTGGCCGTACGCCGACCGATGACGACGTGACCGCCATCTACCAACGCTTCATGCCGTTGCAGATCGAAAAGATCGCCGAACACTCCGCCTTGATTCCCGGCGCCCTGGAGACCATCGCGCAGTTGCGTCAGCAAGGTATCAAGATCGGCTCCTGCTCCGGCTACCCCAAGCAGGTCATGGATAAGGTGGTGGAACTGGCCGCCCGTAACGGCTATGTCGCCGACCATGTGGTCGCCACCGACGAAGTGCCCAACGGTCGCCCGTGGCCGGCCCAGGCATTGGCTAACGTGATCGCGCTGGGGGTAGATGATGTCGCCGCCTGCGTGAAGATCGACGATACCGTACCGGGCATCCTAGAAGGCCGTCGTGCCGGGATGTGGACCGTGGCGCTGACCTGCTCGGGCAACGCGCTGGGCCTTACCTACGAACAATTTCGCGCATTGGACGGCGAAACACTGGCCAGCGAACGCAGCCGCATCCAGGGCCAGTTCGAAAGCTCACGTCCTCACTACATGATCGACACTATCAGCGACCTGCCTGCGGTCATTGCCGATATCAATAGCCGTCTGGCACGAGGTGAGATGCCGCAGAGCAACTGATCAAGATCAACATATCGCGACCTCACGCAGTTGCCACGGGCAAATCTGGAAAAAAGGCTTACATTGAAAGGACTTCGTCGCTAAAGAACGGAGGTTTGCCCTGATGAGTGAGGAACAAAGCGATGCCCTGGAAAAACACCGATTCGCGTTACAGCACGATGTCGATTGCCCTGCACTGGCTGATGCTGGTGCTACTGGTGATGGTCTACACCACCATTGAGTTTCGCGGGATATTCCCCAAGGGCAGTGGTGGCCGTACGTTAATCAAGGAGCTGCACTTTATGTTCGGCCTGACGGTATTCGTACTGGTCTGGCTGCGACTGTTCGCGCGCACCCTGGGAGTAGCACCGAAGATCGTGCCGGCGCCGCCGCAATGGCAGGCCTTGCTTGCCACCCTGATGCACGTGGCGCTCTATGTATTCATGATCGGCATGCCGATTTTTGGCTGGTTGATCGTTAGCGCCGAGGGACACTCGGTGCTGTTTTACGGGATTGAGTTACCGCCGCTGATTGGCGAGAACAAGGACCTGGCCAAGCAGATCGAAGGCTGGCACGTGCTGGGTGGCACCATCGGCTATTGGCTGATCGGCCTGCATGCCGTAGCGGGGCTTTATCACCATTACTTTATGCGTGACAACACCGTGCGGCGGATGATGCCTAAACGCTGACCCTACGCAAAACCCCGGCGGCCCTGTAAGCCGCCGGTGTGGATGAAGATCAGGCGTGTGCCTACGGCAAACCGGCCCGCCTCGACTTGCTCCTTCAACGCCAGCAGCGCCTTGGCGGTGTAAAGAGGCTCAAGGGGCAAACCGCTGGCCTGTTCCGTGGCGTCGATAAACGCCAGCAGCACGGGATCAACCTGGGCAAATCCGCCTCGGCTGGCATCGAGCAGCTCGAACCCTCCTTGCACAATCTCGCACACCTGGCGCTCCACACCGTGATCCAGCGGCACCGCCAGCGCGCCATACACCGGGTGCGCGCCCGCCTCGGCCAGCACCAGCCCGGCCAACGTGGTGCCCGTCCCGGCTGCCAGCCACCAACCGTGATAATCCTCCCAACCCAGACCGCGTAACTGTGCCTGTGTCTGAAACACCAACTGCCTGCAGCCCATGGCCCCCGACAATCCTCCGCCACCCTCAGGCACCGGGTGCAAATGCGGATACTGTTCCTTCCACGGCAGCCAGAAATCAGGCTTATGGCGCGCCCGATATCCGCCATAGCCCAGACAATGCAGCTGCATGCCGAAGGCCTTGAGGTCAACTACGGTGGGGGTTTCTTGAGGATGACCACGCAATAGCCCGACGGTGGCAAAGCCGAAGCGTTTGCCGGCTGCCGCCAACGCGTGCAGGTGGTTGGAGTAAGCACCGCCCAGGCTGATGATGCCGCTAGCGCCGGCTTGCTGAGCTTGAGCCAAATGCTCGGTCAGCTTGAACCACTTGTTACCGCTGATCAGCGGGTCGATACGATCCAGGCGTAGCACCGCAACCTCGATGCCTGCGCGAGCCAGCCAGTCCAGATGCAACGGTTCAAGCGGGGCGTGAGGGAGCCAGTCGAAGGGACCCATGGCAGCGAGTCTGCATGAAAAAAGGGGCGGTAGTCTAACACCGCCCCTTTAACGCACTTACAACTCAGCGGCGAGGCGCGAGCCCTGGTTGATGGCACGCTTGGCATCCAGCTCGGCGGCAACATCGGCACCACCGATCAGATGCACATTCTGCCCGGCAGCGACCAGACCGTCCTGCAGTTCGCGCAGCGGGTCTTGGCCTGCACAGATGACAATGTTGTCCACCGCCAACACCTGGGGCTCGCCATCGGCACCGATGCGGATGTGCAAACCTTCATCATCGATCTTCAAGTACTCGACGCTGTTGAGCATCTGCACCTGTTTGTTCTTCAGGCCGGCGCGGTGAATCCAGCCGGTGGTCTTGCCCAGGCCGTCGCCGACCTTGGAAGCCTTGCGCTGCAGCAGGAACACCTGGCGCGCCGGTGCGTGAGGCTCAGCCTTGATTCCGGCTACTCCGCCCCGCGCCTCAAGGTGAGTATCAATGCCCCACTCTTTCCAGAACGCCTCACGGTTCAGGCTGGTGGACACGCCTTGGTGCACGAGAAATTCCGACACGTCAAAACCGATGCCACCGGCCCCGATCACCGCCACACGCTTGCCCACTGGCTTGCGTTCCAGGATCACGTCCAGGTAGCTGAGCACCTTGGCGTTCTCGACACCCGGAATCGCTGGGGTACGCGGCGCAATACCGGTGGCCAGGATAATTTCGTCATAACCGCCAGCCACCAGATGCTCCACATCCACGCGGGTGTTGAGGCACAACTCGACATGGGTCGTCTGCAACTTGCGCTTGAAATAGCGCAGGGTTTCAACAAACTCTTCCTTGCCCGGTACGCGCTTGGCGATATTGAACTGGCCGCCGATCTCGCTGGCGGAATCGAACAGCGTCACTTGATGTCCGCGCTCGGCCGCCACGGTCGCTGCAGCCAAACCCGCAGGCCCGGCGCCGACCACGGCGATTTTCTTGATCTGCTTGACGGGCAGATAGTTGAGTTCGGTCTCATGGCACGCCCGTGGGTTGACCAGGCAGGTGGTCAGTTTTCCGCTGAAGGTGTGATCCAGGCAGGCCTGGTTGCAGCCAATGCATGTATTGATCTCGTCAGCGCGGCCTTCAGCGGCCTTGTTGACGAAGTCCGCATCCGCCAGGAACGGCCGGGCCATGGAGACCATGTCGGCATCGCCTTCGGCCAGGATCTGCTCGGCGATTTCCGGAGTGTTGATACGGTTGGTGGTAATCAGCGGGATCTTCACCGAACCGCGCAGCTTGGCAGTCACTTTACTGAAGGCGCCACGGGGGACTTTGGTGGCGATGGTCGGGATGCGCGCTTCATGCCAGCCAATGCCGGTGTTGATAAGCGTCGCGCCAGCCTGCTCGATGGCCTTGGCCAACTGCACGATTTCTTCCCAGGTGCTGCCGCCTTCCACCAGATCGAGCATCGACAGGCGAAAGATGATGATGAAATTGGGCCCAACGGCTTCGCGCACCCGACGGACGATCTCCACCGGCAAGCGCATGCGGTTTTCGTAGGCACCGCCCCAACGGTCGGTGCGATGGTTGGTGTGGGCGGCGAGAAACTGGTTAATGAAGTAGCCTTCAGAACCCATGATTTCCACACCGTCGTACTCGGCGACCTGGGCCAGTACCGAGCAGGTGACGAAATCGCTGATCTGCTTTTCGATGCCCTCTTCGTCCAGCTCTTTAGGCTTGAACGGGTTGATCGGCGCCTGGATTGCGCTTGGCGCTACCTGCCTGGGGCTGTAGGCATAACGGCCGGCATGGAGAATCTGCATGCAGATCTTGCCACCCGCTTCGTGCACGGCATGCGTGACGATCTTGTGTTTTTGCGCCTCTTCCTCGGTGGTCAGCTTGGCCGCACCGGAATACACCCCGCCTTCATCGTTGGGGCCAATGCCGCCAGTGACCATCAGGCCAACGCCGCCACGGGCGCGCTCGGCAAAATAGGCCGCCATGCGCTCGAAACCACCGGGTTTTTCTTCAAGACCAGTGTGCATCGAGCCCATCAGTGTGCGGTTGCGCAAGGTGGTAAAACCCAGGTCCAACGGGGCCAGCAGGTGCGGGTAGGCAGCAGCGGTCATGGTACAGCTCCACAACGGATCATCACGGGACGTGGGACGCTCGAACGGCACCCCATCGGTTTATGTCCCACAGACTAAGAGTCCACCCGCTGTCGCTCAATGACTGAAACTGACAACTTATTGATCTAAATGTGCAGCACCTCTTGGCAAGTGTGTCTATCAGCCCTGCCCAGGCGCCGAACCCTCCATGAGTATTCACCTGGGTCTAAATTCTGTTCACTCACCCTTGAACCAAGCGAGCGCGCCACATTATTTGCCAACCTGAACGACATGTACTAAACCCAGTACAGTTTTATAACTAGAACAAGACAGCCTTATGTACACGGAACGGTTATTTACCAAGCCTGCTCTACTCGGCGTGAGCGTACTTTCCCTGATGAGCCTCGCCTTGCAGCAAGCCCAGGCCGCGTGTGTACTTACCCCAGTCCTCGGGGTTGATTCTTATGTGTGCGACAGCGGCACCAGCGCTACCGGCCTTACCGACTTGTTGGGCAACAACACCCTGACACTCCCCGCCGGCGGCACCGGCACCATCAACGGCAACATCACCTTCGGTCCGGGCGCGGACTTCGTCGACATAAACTCTGGCCGCATCGTGGGGACAGTCACCCAGCGTGACGGTGCCGATCGCTTCCAGATCAGTGCCGGTACAGTCACCGAGGCTGTTTCCCAAGGCAATGGTATCGATGACTTTGTAATGAGCGGCGGACAAATCCAGTCCCTGGCCCAAGGGGACGGCCGCGACACCTTCCTGATGACCGGGGGTACCATCGTCGGCGCCTTTGAAGACGGCGACGTGGCGCAGCAGACCAGCGGCACCATCGGCCGGGTCGACATGAAGCTGGATAACAATATCTACGACATGTCCGGTGGCTCGATTCTCGGCAACCTGGTGACCGGTTTTGGCACCGACCAGATTATCGTTTCCGGCGGCACTATCGGCGGCAATATCAGCGTCAGCGGTGGCAATGACAGCATCACAATCAGCGGCGGGATCATTAACGGCGAAATCCGCGCCAGCATCGGCAACGACACACTCAACTGGATCAATGGCGGCCAGATCAAATCAGCCGTGCTGATGGGCGACGGCGACGATACCGCGCTGCTCAGCGGCCTGACTGAAAGCCTGTTAAGTACCACGCCGTCCATCGACGGTGGCCTGGGCAATGATCAGCTGACCTTCGATAACACCACCTCCAGCACAGCATCGCGTTACATCGGCTGGGAAACCGTCAACCTCAACAACAATTCGCGCTTCGACCTGGCGGGGGATTTTTTCCTCGGTGACAGCGTCAGCAATATCGGAACCTTTTCCATCGACAACAGCAGTGTGCTGGCCGTGACCCAGGGCAGCATCCGTCCCTATACCGCCGGCCAGTTGGCCACCCTCAGCAACGCCGGCACCATCGACATGACCACCGCCAGCAACAGCGCCACCGACTCGCTGACCGTGCACGGCAACTATGTTGGCAACAACGGCCAGTTGTGGCTGCAAACAGCGCTGGGGGACGATAACTCCGCCACGGACAAACTGGTGGTCTCGGACGGCACCATCAGCGGTAACACCCAATTGGCGGTGACCAACCTCGGTGGCCTCGGTGGCCTTACGCAAAACAATGGGATCGAGGTGGTGCAGGCGCTCAACGGCGCGGTCAGCACTACCGATGCCTTTGCCCTGAAAGGCTCGGTTTCTGCCGGGGCCTATGAGTACTATCTATTCAAGGGCGGGGTGACGGCGGGTTCGGAAAACAACTGGTACCTGCGCTCCTCGGTAGTGGCGGTGCAACCGCCCGTGGTACCGACGCCCCCACCGGTGCCGCCAGTCGTGGTGCCGATACCACCGATTCCACCGACACCACCCGTGGTCGCGCCCGATGAACCGCCCGTGGAGCCGCCGACCTCACAGCCTGTCGCGCCAGCCGAGCCCCCTGCTCCACCACCCACTCAAGTGCCGGCCGGAGCCTCGCCTGAGCCTGCCGTCACCACCCCACTACTGCCAACAGCGATCGCGGGCGCCGAGCCAATTCCCCTGTACCGCCTGGAAGTGTCCGTGTATTCGGTGGTGGTGCCGGCCGCACAGTTGATGACCTTGCAAGCGCTGGGTACGTTCCATAACCGCCAGGGCGAACAAAGCCTGCTGAGCGAAACCGGAGCCGTCCCGGCCGGCTGGGGTCGCGCGTATGGCAGTGATTTCAACAAGAGCTGGTCAGGCACCGTTTCGCCGAGTTTCGACGGTTCTGTCAAAGGTTATCAGGTGGGTCACGATCTCTACGCCTCTGAAACCAGTGGCGGGCAGACCCAGCGCTTCGGTTTGTTCGTGGGTCAAAGCCGTTTACAGGGCGACGTCAAAGGCTTTGCCTTGGGCTTCCAGGACCGCCGCTCCGGTCGGGTCAAACTTGACGGGGACAACTTCGGTGCCTACTGGACCCTAACCGATCCCAAAGGCTGGTACGTGGACCTGGTGGCCATAGGTACCCGACTGGATGGCGACAACAAATCCGACCGTGGCGTGAAGATGGACAGCAAGGGCCACGCACTGGCGCTGTCGGCAGAAGCCGGGTATCCGATTACCGTGTCAGAACACTGGGTAGTGGAACCGCAGGTCCAGGTGATCAACCAGCAGATTGATATGGACAGCCAGAATGACGGTATTTCCAAGGTCTCATTCGACTCCCAGGATTACTGGACCGGGCGCGTCGGCGCACGCCTGAAAGGCCGTTACCTGGTGCAGAACACACCGATCGAACCTTATCTGCGAGCCAACGCCTGGCGCACCTTCGGTGGTAGCGATACGGTGACCTACGATGACGTTGACCGGATCAAGAGCGATCACAAGTCCTCCTCCGCCGACCTGGGCGTGGGCGTGGTTGCCCGCTTGTCCTCAACGGTGAGCGTGTACCTGGCGGCGGACTACAACACTAATCTGGATACCAACGAACTGGAGGGTGTCAGTGGTAACGCGGGGGTTCGGATCAGCTGGTAAACAATCCCAGTCAGTCAAGCGAGCACAAGGCTCAAAATAACGAAGATCTCATGTGAGTGTGCGCTTGCCCCTAACTTCACTTCGATGGGTTTGGGTGCAAGTGCAGATCACATTTGACACAACCCATCCTCCGTGTTGAATGAGACCGACATTCACCCCGCCGCAAAAATATGATTTCATATCGATCTGAAATTTTTCGCCCAACCATTGTTTTTCGTACCTGCGATACAGTTTTAAGAGAACATGCAAGATCATGCACACCGTCCGTTGTCATTTTCCCCATGCGTAAACTGCTTGCCTTAACCCTCACCATGGCCTTCGTCGCCGCCGTTTCCGCCTATCTGGTCTGGACCCAGGAGCGCCCCGTGGGGCATTACCTGTCGGACCTGCGGATCAACCTGGCAGTCGACGAAGGTATCCCCGCCGATCGCGGCAACCTGCTGGGCATCCAGCCAGAACTGTTTCCCGCCGACTACCAGAGCCTGGAACGCCTGCACCTGAAACTGTCGGCCTACCTGCGCAAAGCCCAGGACCAAGGCCTGCTTAACGAGAAAACCATCGTCGTATTGCCCGAACATGTCGGCACTTGGCTGATGCTTAGTGGCGAAAAAGACCAGTTGTACCAGGCCACCAGTCTTGAAGAGGCGATGAACTGGCTGTCGGCCAGCAACCCGCTGCTGTTCCTTCGCGCCCTGATCAGCGCCGAGGGCGCCAACCGTATGGACGACGCCTACCTGCGCATGAAAGCGCCGACCATGGCGCGCGACTATCAGATTCTGTTTGGCGGCCTGGCCAAAGAGTTCGGCATCACCCTGGTGGCCGGCTCCATTGCCTTGCCCAACCCCAGTGTCAGCCAAGGCCAATTGCAGGTCGGCCATGGCGCGCTGTACAACGCCAGCCTGGTATTTGGCCGTGATGGCTTTCCGTTGGGCCAACCCCAGCGCCAGCTCTACCCGATCTTCGATGAACGCGGTTTTATCCAACCCAGCGATGAAAACGCCATCAGCGTGATCGATACGCCTGCCGGCCGCCTGGGCATCCTGATTGGCAGCGACAGTTGGTACCCGGACAACTACCGCAAGCTCAATGAACAAGGCGCGCAATTGGTGGTGGTGCCGGCGTTCGTCATTGGCCGCGATACGTGGGACAAACCGTGGCGTGGCTTCAAGAGCGTATCTACGCCGCCGGAAGTCAGCCTCAAACCCGAAGAACTCAGTGAAGGCGAAGCCTGGCACCGCCTGACGCTGATCAGCCAACAACCCATCAGCCAAGCCACGGCCGGCATGAGTGTTTTCCTGCGCGGGCAGTTCTGGGACCAGAGCAGTGCCGGGCAGAGCTTTCTCACCCGCAATGGCGAAGTGTTCGCCGACAGCAACGCGCGTGGTGCGCGCATGCTGAACGTCTGGCTGTAAATCATGAAGCCTGCGCCAATGCGCCTCGGGGATTTATCGGTGGGCTTTGTCCACACACTGGCCGACGCCATCCTCAGCCATGGCCTGGACCCGCAACCACTGCTGCTGCAATACGGCCTGGACCCGGCACGCCTTGGCGAGGCCGGTGCTCGCTTGTCGATCCCCCGCTACATGCGCCTGGGCCACGCGGCCATTCAGTTGACCGGCGATCCGAGCCTGGGTTTGCGCATGGGCCAGCTCAGTCGCTTGAGCCAGGCAGGGTTGGCTGGTGTCACCGCCGCCCAGGCGCCCACCGTACGCGAGGCAGCCCGCACGCTGACCCGCTTCGAAGCGTTGTATGGCGCCAATTACCGTGGTCAGTCCAGCTTTCATGAAGACGCCCAGGGCGCGTGGTTACGTTTCTACTCCATCAGCCCCTACAACGCCTACAACCGCTTTGTGGTGGACTCGATCATTGCCGGCTGGCTGCATCAGCTGTCGAGCCTGAGCGCAGAACCGGTGCGGGCCGAACGGATCGAGATCGAATTCGCGGCGCCCGACTACAGTCCGTGCTACAGCGTTCTGGGAGACTGTCAGATTCAGTTTGGTGCCGAGGCCAATCAACTGCGCCTGAGCCAACACACCCTGGCGCTGCGCAACCCCGCGCATTGCCCCAGTACCTGGCAAACGCTGTTGCAACTGTGTGAAAGGGAATTGGAGCAGTTGACCCGCACCCGCAGCCTGCGCGAGCGCATCACCCGTTTACTCGGGCCGATGCTCAATGGCGGCCGGGAACCCAACCTGGAAGAAGTAGCGGCACGCTTGAAGCTGCCAACCTGGACCTTGCGCCGCAAACTGGCCGAAGAAGGCACGCAGTTTCGGGCGATCCTCAACGATACCCGCCGCGACCTGGCCATGACCTATATTCGCGATACGGAACTGGCGTTCGGCGAAATCGCCTACTTGCTCGGTTTTGCCTCAGCCGAAGCCTTTCAACGGGCGTTCAAGCGTTGGAACAGCCAGACCCCAGGGGAGTTTCGCCGCAGTCAGCGGCATTCAGCCTGACGTCCGGTTACAGCTCTGTAGCGTCATCGGCCGGGTCCATCGGGTCCAGTTCAAAGGCCTGGTACTCCAGCAATTCTTCCTGGTAATCGTCCATTGTCAGCTCCTTGTTGAGTGCAACGCGGTGGTTGCTTAATGACCTGCTCAACCAGCCTAAAGTGCCGTCATGACGAAAAAATGTACGGGCGATGACGTTCCTGCACCTGAATATTAAACGTAGCCGCGTTCTGCTGATTTAGCATGACTTAACGGATGCAATTGCAATCATTGCAATTGCAATAATATATAAAAATCCATTAGGGTGTGGGCCTACGTTGCCAGGCGACCCAACCATGACCACCCTCATCTCCCGAACCGCGCTAGCCGCCCAGATCTGCATCGATACTTTGAGCGCTTCGGATCAGCCCCGCAGTTCGCCGCTGTATACCGTCATGGCAATGGCCAACACCCTGGAGTTCAACCCAGCGACCCGCCGACAAGCGTGGGTCATTCGCGGCCAATCTCGATGCCGACGTAACGGCGCCTGGCCCAGCTGGTTCGCCCGTAACACCGGTGAAAGACCAATGTTGTACCTGCACAGCGCGGCGTCATCGGCCCAACTGCTGGCGCTGTCCGCCGAGACCGCCCAACGCGGCATCTTGTGCAACGACATCGAAACCCATCCCTCTATCTGGCCCAAAGGCACGCAGCCTTCCCTACCGATGTGGTTGGCGAGCAACCCTCAATGCACGCCTTATGACCCGGCGTCAGGAGAGGAAACCCGGGCGATTATCCTGGCGGGCTTGCGGACGCTGTATGTCGACGGCAAGCCGGGCTTTTATTACCTGGCGCTGCACGACCAGGACGAAGGTCCGGGATTGAGTCCACAGAATTGTGAAGATGCGCTCAAGGGCATGTATCGGGTCAAGCGAGAACAAATCGGGGATCTGAGCGTACGCCTGCTCGGCGCAGGCCGGGCGTTTGAGGAGGTGCTGGGCGCCGCAACGTTACTGGAAGAAGAATGGAGCATCGCCGTGCAACTCTGGAGTTGTCCCAGCTACACCCGGCTGGCCCGTGAAGCACGGGCTGCTGAACGCTGGAATCGCCTGCATCCGAGCACCTCAAGGCGCAGTTGCCATTTGCAGGACTGTCTGGTGGGGAATGATGCGCCGGTGATTGCCGTCACCGGGTACCCGCAATCGATTGTCGATCCGTTGGCGGGGTACGTGGATGCACGGTTTGTAGCGTTGGGAGCGGGCTCGGTGGGAGCCTCGACACCCAGCCGCTACTGGATCACTGCGTTGGCCTTGAAGGCGCTGGCAGATGATGGGTATATCGATGCCGCGCAGGTTGAAACAGCCCTGCGCCGGTATCGACTGAAATGAATCAGCTCTTGCGCCGCCCACGGGACTGTACACACACGCTCATCGCCAGGCCCGCCGTGCGCTCCAGCGCATCGGCAAACCCCTGGCGCTGCTCAGCATCAAGCTGGGACAAAAACAGCTCATCCACTGTACTTTCGTAGATGCTCCACATCTTTTTGCGCAACACCCGGCCTTCTTCAGTGATTGAGACAAACGCCGCCCGCCCATCGCCGTCAGAGCGCGAACGCACCACCAGGCCATCCTTTTCCAGACGGTCCACCAGTCGCGTCAGGTTGTAGCGTTCGATAGCCAGCACATCCGCCAACTCATGCATGCGCCGGGTGCCATCAGGACCGCTTTCCAGGCCCCATAGCGCGTCATACCAGGCGTAAGGCGGCAGCCCTGCATTGGCCAGGCGCCGTTCAATTTCACGGATGACCGTCCTGTGGGCCCTGACAAACCGGAACCAGACATCAGGCTCTTTCGACGACATGCAACACCATCCGGGGAATTCAAGAAGGTTGCAATAGTAGCTCATCCCGCGCTAGATTCAGTCATGTAGTTGTAATTGCAACTACATTTGCAGTGTGCCACGCCGTCATCCCACAAGGACCCGCACGCGCAAATCCATTCACCCTGGAGCCCGACATGACCCAGAACACCGCAGCAAGACTCGACGACGATCCACAGGAAACCCGCGAATGGCTGGAGTCCATCGAATCGGTGCTGTCAGCCGAAGGCCGCCCGCGAGCCCATTACCTGATTGATCAGTTGCTGGATTTCGACGTGGCTCGGCATGGCGACTTCTACGGGCGCGTCACTACACCCTACGTCAACACCATCCCGGTGGATCGCCAACTGCCCTACCCCGGTGACCTGGCCGTCGAGCAACGTCTGAATGCGTTTATCCGTTGGAACGCCATGGCCATGGTCCTACGTGCCGGCAAACATTCCGGCGTCGGAGGACATATCGCCACGTATGCGTCGGCAGCGGTGCTCTACGACGTCGGCTTCGATCATTTTTTCCGTGGCCGCACCGACAGTTTCGACGGCGACCTTGTGTACATCCAGGGCCACTCGTCCCCAGGCATCTATGGGCGCGCCTACCTCGAAGGCCGGATCAGCGAAGCGCAACTGGACAACTTCCGCCGGGAAGCGGGCGGCGAAGGGTTGTCGTCCTATCCGCACCCACGGCTGATGCCGGACTTTTGGCAATTTCCTACGGTGTCGATGGGCTTGGGGCCGATCACCGCCGCCTACCAGGCACGCTTCATGCGCTACCTGGAATTTCGCGACCTCAAGCAGCACCAGGGCCGCAAAGTCTGGGCGTTCCTCGGTGACGGCGAGATGGACCAGCCGGAGTCCCTGGCGGCGATATCCCTGGCGGGCCGGGAAAAACTCGACAATCTGATCTTCGTGGTCAACTGCAACCTGCAACGCCTCGATGGCCCGGTACGCGGCAACGCCAAGGTAATTCAGGAGTTCGAAAGCCTGTACCGTGCTGCCGGCTGGAATGTGATCAAGGTGATCTGGGGCGGAGGCTGGGATGCGCTGCTGGAAAAGGACACCAGCGGCTTGCTGCGCCAGCGCATGATGGAGTGCGTGGACGGTGACTATCAGAACTACAAGTCGCAAAACGGTGCCTATGTGCGGGAACACTTCTTCGGCAAATACCCGCAACTGCTGACACTGGTTGCGGACCTTTCCGACGACGATATCTGGAAACTCTCGCGGGGCGGTCACGATCCGGACAAGGTCTACAACGCCTATGCCGCGGCCGTACGCCACAGCGGCCAGCCGACCGTTATCCTGGCAAAAACCGTCAAGGGCTTCGGCATGGGCGAGGCTGGCGAAGGGCAGAACATCAACCATCAGCTGAAAAAAATGGGCGACAATGCCGTGAAGGCCTTTCGTGATCGCTTCGGACTGGAAGTGGCCGATGACCAACTGGCGCAAATCCCCTACCTCAAACCCGCCGCCGATAGCGACGAAGCCCGTTACTTCGCCGCCCGGCGCCAGGCCTTGGGAGGCTATATTCCGGCGCGCACCAACAACGTCGAATCGTTGAAAATTCCGGAGCTTGAGGCGTTCGCAAACCAGCTCAATGACACCGGCGAGCGCTCGATTTCCACGACCATGGCCTTTGTACGCATCCTCGGCACCCTGCTCAAGGACCCCGACCTCGGCAAGCTGATCGTACCCATCGTCCCGGACGAGTCCCGTACCTTCGGCATGGAAAGCCTGTTCCGTCAGATCGGTATTCATTCCGCCGTCGGGCAGCTATACACCCCGCAGGACGCAGGCCAGCTCAGCTACTACAAGGAAAGCAAGGACGGGCAGATCATGCAGGAAGGCCTGAATGAATCCGGTGCCATTTCCTCGTGGATCGCGGCGAGTACGTCCTACAGCAATCACGGTTTGATGACCGTACCGTTCTACATTTTCTATTCGATGTTCGGCTTCCAGCGTGTCGGCGACCTGGCATGGGCCGCCGGTGATGCCAGGGCCCGTGGCTTCCTGCTGGGAGCCACTGCCGGGCGAACGACATTGATGGGCGAAGGCTTGCAGCATGACGATGGCCACAGTCACGTGCTGTCTTCGGTGATCCCTTGTTGTATTTCCTACGACCCGACCTTCGCGTTCGAATTAGCGGTGATCATTCGCGAAGGAATGCGCCGCATGTACGTCGAACAAGAGGACATTTACTACTACATCACCCTGCTCAACGAAAACTACCCGCATCCGGCGATGCCCGAGGGCGTCGCGGATGGGATTCTCAAGGGCATGTACCGGCTACAAGCCGGCGAAGAAACCCAACACCCCCAAGTGCAACTGATGGGCAGTGGTTCGATCCTGCGGGAAGTGATCGCCGCCGCAGACTTGTTGCGCATGGACTTCGGTGTAGTCAGCAATGTGTGGAGTGTCACCAGCCTTACCGAACTGCGCCGCGAAGGCCATGAGGTGGAACGCTGGAACCTACTGCACCCGCAGAGCGAGCCGCGCTTGAGCTATGTGGAACAGAGCCTGGCCGGTCAAGTCGGACCGGTGGTGGTCGCCACCGACTACATGAAGATCTTCGCCGACCAGATCCGCCCGTTCGTTGCTGGACGCCGCTTCGTGGCACTAGGCACCGACGGTTTCGGGCAATCGGATACACGGGAATCCCTTCGGGAGTTCTTCGAGGTAGATCGACATTTCATCGTGCTGGCCGCGCTGAAAGCCTTGGCCGACGACGGTCTGATCAGTCGCAGCCGCGTCAGCGAGGCCATAAGCCGCTACGGGATCGATGTCGACAAATCGAATCCCGTAGCGGTCTAGCTCAGCCTACTGTGCAGGTGTCGGCAGGGGCTCAATAGACTCTGTCGGCGCAGGCAACGTTGGCGCGGTTTCAACCGGTGCCGCTGGCTCAGAGGCTTGCGCTGGTGCAATCGGCGCAGCTTCCGGTGGCGGTGCCAACGGTTGCGATGCCTCGGGCTCTGCCGCAGGGGCGGGCGACGTTACCGGAACCAAGGGCGCGGGCACCGGGGGATTATCCGCCGCTGGGGCCGGCTCAGCCGGTGCCGCCGTGGGCTCCGGCACGCCCAGCTCGGCCTTGGGCTTTTCAGGAATATGCGCGGCCTTTTTCACTTCCTGTGGCAGAAAAACATCCACCAGCGCGAAATAACGGTCATAAAACTTGGGCGCAGACACTGTCTCACTGGCCACCTTGACCATCGAGTCATCGGTGGAGCCAATCGGCATCGACACCGACCCCAACACACCCACACCCAGGCTTGCGGAGTTGTTGACCTTCTTCAGTGCATAGCGATCCTGCAGGGCGTTGGCAAACATCGTCGAGTGATGATTCGCACTGCCATCGTCGGCGCACACCACGTTGAAACTAATCTGCAGATGGGTTTCACCGGTCTGCTGGAAACTCTTGTTACCAACCACCAGCTTCGGATCGCTGCTGGTGATGATATAGCCCTGGCTTAGCAAGGCACGCCTGGCCGCTTCGCAAGCCGCGATATCACTGACCGGATAATCACGTGAAAACGTACCGGAGTCGTCGAAATTCTCATGTTCATAAATAGCGGTCTTGGGCGACGAGCAGCCCGCGGCGCCCGCCAGCACCAGCGCCACGCCGAGGGCACGCAAGTGAAATGATATAGACATTGAAAATCCTGAGGAAAACAGTCAGGGCGGTATTGTGCAACAGATCGTGGCGTCGGCGCGCGGATTCCTGTCAGTAAAACGTCACAGTCTTACGGGACGGTGTCTGCAGGAAAAAGCCGCTCGCCCATAGGGTCGTAAACACCCGCAACTTCGCCGAGGCATTGCGACTTGATGGCCCTGACGGCGACGCTTCGTTTAACCGATGTTTAACCAGCAACGTGACTCAGTGTCGGTTAACTCTTATGATCGTACTGGGTGCGCTGTTGCATACAGCACAGGGTAGGTTAAAGGATAAGCATTGGTCGGGCCGCCAATGGAGACTTGTCGTGCCTGATAAACGCCCTACTATTCCCCGCCCACAGGTTTTAACTGAGGGCGCCCTGTCTGTGCTGGAGCGGTTTTCACGCATCGAAGCGGTCAGCGGTATCGTACTGCTGCTGGCAGCAATTGTGGCGCTGATCTGGGCCAATAGCCCTGCCGCCGATTCCTACGAACATTTCTGGAATACCCCACTCACTATTGGATTGGGGGACTTCACGGTCTCGCGTTCATTGCACTTCCTGGTGAACGACGGGCTGATGACCATCTTCTTCCTGGTGGTGGGTGCCGAGATTCGCCAGGAGATCAAGGACGGTGCACTCGCCAACCTGAAACTGGCTACCCTGCCGCTAGGGGCTGCACTGGGTGGAGTGCTAATGCCGGCGATCATTTATGCCCTGCTCAATCACGGTACCGAGGCCGCCAGCGGTTGGGCCGTGCCCACCGCCACTGATATCGCGTTCGCAGTGGGTGTGCTTGCGCTGTTGGGCAAGTCAATTCCCGGTGGCGTGCGCATCCTGTTGCTGGCCCTGGCAATCATTGATGACATCGTCGCTATCTTGATCATTGCCATCTTCTACACCGCCAGCCTGGACTACATGGGGTTGGTGATTGCGGCCTGCGGGTTGGCGCTGGTGCTGATTTTTCAGCGGATGGGCATTGGCAAAGCCGTTGTGTACGTTCTGCCGGGAGCCATTGTCTGGTTTGGCCTGCTCAAGACCGGTGTGCACCCGACGCTCGCGGGCGTCATGCTTGGCCTGATCACACCCGTCAGCTCCAGACCTACATCGGAACGGCCTCTGGACACCATCGGGCGCACGTTTCATGAACTGATTGAGCGACTTTCGCAATCAGCTGAAAGTGCGCATCAGGTCGCCAAACCGTTGAAGCAGTTGAGACAGGCCCAGCGCGAGATGTTACCGCCGGTGCAGCGCATTCAGGCGAGTTTACACCCATGGGTGGCCTTCGGGGTCATGCCGCTATTCGCCCTGGCCAACGCTGGGGTGAGTCTGCAAGGGTTCAACCTGGACGATCCGCTACCCCATGGTGTTTTCATGGGCGTCATCCTGGCTCTGGTACTCGGCAAGCCGCTGGGGGTAATACTGGCGAGCGTGGTGCTAGTCAAACTGAACATCTGCAAACTGCCTGAGGGCGTGACCTGGAACGGTGTCGGCCTGGTGGGCCTGCTGGCAGGGATTGGTTTTACCATGTCCATTTTCATATCCTCGCTGGCCTTCTCTGATCCGACGCTACTGTCGGCTGCCAAGCTGAGCGTGCTGACAGCTTCGTCCCTGGCAGCGGTGATTGGGCTGACCTGGGGCAAGCTCAAATTCTCGGGCAAGCGCCTGAATGGAAACGACTGACGGTCCATAAAAAAAGACCCCGGTTTTGAGGCCGGGGTCTTTTTATTCAGGCTGATAACGACATCAGAACTTCTTGATGTCAGCCTGGGCTTCCAACTGCTTGCGATAGGCAGCGAAGTCCTGCTGGCCAACACGGGACGCGAGGAAGCGACGATATTGCTCCTTCTCTTCGTCCGTCGGGGCAACTGCTTCGTTGACGGCGTTGAGACGCACAATCACCAAGCTACCATCAGACAGCGTCACGTCGCTGAACGTCGGCTTGTCCTTGGCGGCTGGCTTGGCCATCCGGAACAAGGCCTGCAGCACGGCTGGATCGATCCCTTCCTGACCACGGGTGGCCGCTTCGGTAACTTTCCATGCCTGACCATCGACCGCCTGATTCAGCGGCAACTTGCCATCGCGCAGGTTGGCAATCAGCTCATCGGCATGAGTCTTCGCCGCAGCGCTTGCGCGCTCCTTGGTCAACTGCGCACGGATGGCAGTGGCAACGCTTTCCAGCGGCAACTGTTCTGGCTTGCGATGCTCTTTGGCACGCAGCACCACGATGGTTTCCGGGTCCAGCTCGATGGCAGTGCTGTTGGCACCTTCATCCAATACTTCCGGGCTGAAAGCAGCGGTTACCACTGCGCGGTTTGCTGCAACACCTTCGCCACCTTCACGGCCAAATGGCGCGGAGGTGTGCACGGTCAGTTTCAGGTCCGAAGCCGGCTGAGCCAGATCGGAGGCCTCAAACGCGGCGTCTTCCAATTGCTTGGTCGCTTCGACGAAACGCTGCTCAACCTGTTGGGTCTTGATTTCGCGGGTCAGCTTGTCTTTCAGGCTGGCAAACGATGGCACTTGCGGTGCTTCAACACCCAACAGCTTGATCAAGTGCCAGCCGAAGGTGGTACGTACCGGCTCCGATACCTGATCCTTGTTCAAGGCATACAGGGCTGTTTCGAAGTCTGGGTCGTAGACACCCGGGCCCGCGTAACCCAAGTCACCGCCATTGCTGGCCGAACCTGGGTCCTGCGAAAACTCCTTGGCCAGGGCTTCAAAGCTTTCGCCCTTGGCCAGGCGGGCCTGCACTTCTTCGATCTTGGCCTTGGCTTGCGCCTCGTTCACCTTGTCGCTGACTTCAATCAGAATATGCGCGGCGCGACGCTGTTCAGCGAGGTTGGCGGTTTCTTTCTGATACTGCGCCTGCAGCTCATCGTCCTTGACGGTGACTTGGTCAAAGAAGGAAGACTTCTTCAACTCCAGGTAATCGATGACCACCTGATCCGGTGTCATGAACTCTTTGGCGTGCTGGTCGTAGTAAGCCTTGACCTCGTCATCGGTGAGTTTCACCGCAGCCGGGTTGGCCTTGACGCTTACAGTGGCGAAATCGCGGGTCTGCTTTTCCAGACGAGCAAATGCCAAAACCTGCGCATCGGTTACAAAACCGCTGCCGGCAATACCTGCACGCACTTGGCCGATAAGCATTTCCTGGGTCAGCATCTGACGGAATTGCATACGGCTGTAGCCCAACTGACGGATCACCTGGTCGAAACGCTCAGCGTTGAACTTACCATCGACCTGGAATTCCGGCGTCTGCAGGATCACTTGATCCAGCGCAGCTTCCGAGAAAGCGAATTTCGAGTCAGCCGCGCCTTGCAGCAGCAGCTTGCGATCGATCAGGCCTTTGAGGGCAGCGTCGCGCAGCATTTTTTCATCCAGCAAGGACGCGTCAAAGTCCTTGCCCAACTGTTGCATCAGCTGCCGACGTTGCGTGTCGACGGCCTGGCTCAGCTCGTTTTGACTGATTTCTTCACCATTGACCTTGGCCGCATCCTGGCTGTTGGTCGTGGCCTGAAAAATGGCCTCGATACCGGTGAAAGCCATCAATACAACGATGATCCCGATAATGGTCTTGGCAATCCAGCCTTGTGAATTGTCCCTGATATTTTGCAGCATGCGTCCCCCAGAAACGGTTGAACTTCAAAATTAGGCAACCGTGGAGCGTGGGTAGAGTCCGGATAGAAGAAAGGCGCATCCGAGGATGCGCCTTCTCGTAACTGGCGGAGCGGTCGGGGGTTAGAACCCACACCCCCGGCGTGGCGACCCAACATAAGCTGGGTCTGGTGCCGCTCCGCTGCCAAGTCAGACTTGCGTGTGACCCGGATAGGCAAAAGCTTGAACGAAGCTTAGTTAACAGCTTCTTTCAGGGCTTTACCGGCTTTGAAACCTGGTTTTTTGGCTGCCGCGATTTTCAGGGCTTCGCCAGTCTGTGGGTTACGGCCAGTGCGAGCTGGACGATCGGTCACAGAGAAAGTACCGAAACCAACCAGTACCACAGAGTCGCCGGCCTTGAGAGCGCCAGTGACGGATTCGATTACTGCGTCCAGCGCCCGGCCAGCAGCGGCTTTCGGGATATCAGCAGATGCGGCGATAGCATCAATCAGTTCCGACTTGTTCACTCTAAGTCCCCTTATATCTATTGAGTATGATTCTAAGTTTTTTGGTGAAAGCAAAAACCAGTACTGAATGGCCTACAGACACTTAAGAGCCGCTTTATAACAAGGGCTCTAAAAAGCTGTCAAGGAAGCCCCCAAGCTTAAACGTATTAATGCGTGCTAATTCTTTCCTTAGAGTCAGTTTCGCGCTTTTCGTCCTTTGCAACTATCTCCGGAGCCACATCCGGCAAGGGCTCCGGCGCGTATTGCAGCGCAATTTGCAGGACCTCGTCAATCCATTTAACCGGTTTAATCTGAAGATCCTGCTTGATATTGTCAGGAATTTCCTTCAAGTCGCGAACATTCTCTTCCGGAATAATCACTGTCTTGATTCCGCCACGGTGCGCAGCCAGCAATTTCTCCTTGAGACCACCAATGGCCAGCACCTGGCCACGAAGGGTAATTTCCCCGGTCATGGCCACGTCGGCGCGTACTGGAATGCCGGTCAATGCCGAAACAAGGGCCGTGCACATGCCTACGCCTGCGCTAGGGCCGTCCTTGGGGGTTGCCCCTTCCGGCATATGGATGTGAGTGTCGCGCTTCTCATGGAAGTCCAGGGGGATGCCCAGACTCTTGGCACGACTGCGCACCACGGTCAGTGCAGCGGTGATGGACTCGACCATCACATCGCCAAGGGAACCGGTCTTGATCAATTGCCCCTTGCCTGGTACCACAGCGGCTTCGATGGTCAGCAACTCGCCACCCACCTGAGTCCAGGCAAGGCCCGTAACCTGGCCGATCTGATCCTGCTGCTCAGCCAGGCCATAACGGAATTTACGCACGCCTAGGAAATGTTCCAGCAAGTCAGCCGTAACCTTCACCGAGAAGCGTTTTTCCAGGGAATGCTCCTTGACCGTCTTGCGGCAGATCTTCGCCAATTGACGCTCAAGACCCCGTACACCGGCTTCGCGGGTGTAGTAGCGAATGATGTCGCGGATTGCCTCGGCATCAAATTCGATCTCGCCTTTTTTCAGGCCGTTGGCTGAAATCTGCTTGGGCGAAAGGTATTTGACGGCAATGTTGATCTTCTCGTCTTCGGTGTAGCCCGGCAGACGAATCACCTCCATCCGGTCCAGCAAGGCTGGCGGGATATTCATGGAGTTGGAGGTGCACAGGAACATCACATCGGAGAGGTCATAGTCGACTTCCAGGTAATGGTCGTTGAAATTGTGGTTCTGCTCAGGGTCGAGCACTTCCAGCAAGGCAGATGCCGGGTCGCCACGCATGTCGCTGCCCATTTTGTCGATTTCATCGAGCAGAAACAGCGGGTTGCGCACACCCACTTTTGTCATCTTTTGAATCAATCTTCCTGGCATCGAACCGATGTAAGTACGGCGATGACCACGAATTTCCGCTTCATCGCGCACGCCGCCGAGGGCCATGCGTACAAACTTACGGTTTGTTGCGTGGGCAATGGACTCAGCCAGGGAGGTTTTACCCACACCAGGAGGACCGACCAGACACAACACCGGCCCGCGAATTTTCTTCACCCGCTTCTGCACGGCGAGGTATTCGAGGATGCGTTCCTTGACCTCTTCCAGGCCATAGTGATCGGCGTCGAGAATATCTTCGGCGCGAGTCAGGTCCAGACGCACTTTGGTCTGGGCCTTCCACGGCACCTGGACCAGCCAGTCGATGTAGGAACGTACCACGGTGGCTTCAGCGGACATCGGCGACATCTGCTTGAGCTTATTCAGCTCGGCGGTCGCCTTGGTCAAGGCATCTTTCGGTAGGCCAGCAGCATCGATGCGCTTTTTCAGCTCTTCGATTTCGTTGTGGCCTTCTTCGCCGTCACCCAGTTCTTTCTGAATGGCCTTCATCTGCTCATTCAGGTAGTACTCGCGCTGGCTGCGCTCCATTTGCTTCTTGACTCGACCACGGATGCGCTTTTCAACCTGCAACAAGTCGATTTCGGCATCCAGCAATGCCAGGACATGCTCGACCCTGGCAGACAAATCGATAATTTCGAGGATGTCCTGCTTCTGGTCAATCTTCAGCGCCATGTGCGCGGCCATGGTGTCCACCAGGCGGCTTGGCTCATCAATACTGTTGAGGGAAGACAGGACTTCAGCCGGAACTTTCTTGCCCAGCTGTACATATTGTTCAAATTGGGAAAGCAAGCTGCGAACGAACACTTCGGATTCGCGCTCAGGGGCATCGACTTCATCAATCAGCGCCACTTCGGCGCGCAGATGGCCATCCACCTCCATGAAGCGCTCGACCGCGCCACGCTGCTCACCTTCGACCAGCACCTTTACAGTGCCGTCAGGCAGCTTGAGCAGTTGCAGAACAGTGGCAATGGTACCAACGCGATATAGGGCATCTTCGCCCGGATCGTCGTCGGCAGGATTTCTCTGGGCCAGCAGCAGAATCTGCTTGTCGCCCGTCATCGCGGCCTCGAGGGCTTCGATAGACTTCTCGCGCCCCACGAACAGCGGGATAACCATGTGCGGATACACAACGACATCACGCAATGGCAGGAGAGGCAATTCGATGGTTGTCTTCATGATTTCGCCTCTACGGCGGCCCAAGGGGCCGTAAACAGATGGAAGTAGCCTGAAACCAAGATGGGGGCTGCCTGCAAAAAAAACAAGCTCAATGGCAGCAGTTAAACGCAGTAAAAACAAAGGGGCCCAAAGGCCCCCTTATTTTGTACAGCTGGTTCTATTGCAGCAGGACGACACTTACGCGTCAGGTGCAGCCTTGGCAGCCGGCTCACTGTTTTCATAGATATACAGTGGCTTGGACTTGCCTTCTATAACGCTTTCGTCGATCACGACTTTACTCACCTCAGACTGCGAGGGGATTTCGTACATCGTGTCGAGCAATACACCTTCGAGGATCGAACGCAAACCACGAGCGCCGGTCTTGCGCTCCAGTGCCCGCTTGGCCACCGATTTGAGCGCGTCAGCACGGAACTCAAGGTCCACGCCTTCCATCTCGAACAGCTTGGCGTACTGCTTGGTCAGGGCGTTTTTCGGCTCGGTGAGGATCTGCATCAATGCAGCCTCATCAAGCTCGTCCAGGGTCGCCAGGACAGGCAGGCGACCGACGAATTCCGGGATCAGACCGAACTTGACCAGATCGTCAGGCTCGACTTCACGCAGGGACTCACCGACTTTCTTGCCCTCTTCCTTACTGCGCACTTCTGCACCGAAGCCAATGCCACCACGGGTGGAACGGCTTTGAATAACCTTTTCCAGACCGGAGAACGCACCGCCGCAGATGAACAGTATATTGCGCGTGTCAACCTGAAGGAATTCCTGCTGGGGATGCTTGCGGCCGCCTTGTGGCGGTACGGAAGCAACCGTGCCTTCAATCAGTTTCAACAGTGCTTGCTGCACGCCTTCACCGGAAACGTCCCGGGTAATCGAAGGGTTGTCGGATTTGCGCGAAATCTTGTCGATTTCATCGATGTAGACAATGCCCATCTGGGCTTTTTCCACGTCGTAATCGCATTTCTGCAGCAGCTTCTGAATAATGTTCTCGACATCCTCACCTACGTAACCGGCCTCGGTGAGGGTGGTTGCATCGGCAATGGTGAAGGGAACGTTCAGCAGGCGAGCCAAGGTTTCTGCAAGTAGGGTTTTACCCGAACCTGTAGGACCAATCAGCAAGATGTTGCTTTTGCCGAGCTCGACATCGTCATTCTTTTTGTCACGCTGGTTCAGCCGCTTGTAGTGGTTGTACACCGCTACGGCCAAAACCTTTTTTGCACGCTCTTGACCAATCACATACTGATCAAGGATGCCGCTGATTTCTTTAGGCGAAGGCAATTTATGCGCGCTGCTTTCGGCCTGGGCTTCCTGCACCTCCTCACGGATGATGTCATTGCACAGGTCGACGCACTCGTCGCAGATAAAGACCGAGGGGCCGGCAATCAATTTGCGCACTTCATGCTGGCTTTTGCCACAGAAGGAGCAATAGAGCAATTTGCCGTTGTCCTCGCCGTTGCGGGTGTCAGTCATTCGATCGATCCAAATCCGATAGGCTTGCAACACAAGATGAAGGCTATTGCGGGCTTTTTCAAGTCCGCAGGTGGTCAGTTAAACCAACCACCTACATTTGGGCTGCTTAGGCAGGCATGTGACGCTTCTGCATGACCGAGTCGATCAGCCCGTATTCGGCTGCGCGCTCGGCACTCATGAAGTTATCACGTTCGGTGTCGCGCTCAATGGTTTCGAGGCTTTGACCAGTGTGATGGGCCAACAACGTATTGAGGCGCAGGCGAATATTCTTGATTTCCTCAGCATGAATGAGGATATCGGTCGCTTGCCCCTGGAAACCACCTAGCGGCTGGTGAATCATCATCCGCGAGTTCGGCAGGCAGAAACGCTTGCCCGCTGCGCCACCGGCGAGCAGAAAAGCACCCATGCTGCAGGCTTGGCCGATGCAGGTAGTGGAGACGTCAGGCTTGATGAACTGCATGGTGTCATAGATCGACATCCCCGCAGTGACCGAACCACCTGGCGAGTTAATGTAAAGATGGATGTCCTTGTCCGGATTTTCCGCTTCAAGGAACAGCAGTTGCGCCGCGACCAGGTTGGCCATGTAGTCTTCTACCGGGCCAATCAGGAAGATCACTCGTTCCTTGAGGAGGCGCGAGTAGATGTCATAGGCGCGCTCGCCACGGGCGGACTGCTCGATAACCATCGGGACCAGGCCGCCTGCGGCCTGGATGTCAGAACTCTGCTGATAATAAGAATTGCGGGACATGTCCTGCAGTCACTCCCAAATAGTCATGTCTTGAATACGCATAAGCCAGCGCGAGGCTGGCTTATGTGTGCATTTTCAAACGTGTCGGACAATCAGTCGGCTTGTGCTGCTTCCGCCGGCTTGACTGCTTCTTCGTAAGAGACCGATTTATCGGTCACGCTAGCCTTCTGCAGAACAGTATCCACAACTTGTTCTTCCAGCACAACCGAACGCACTTCGTTCAGCTGCTGGTCGTTCTTGTAGTACCAGGACACAACCTGCTCAGGTTCCTGGTAAGCCGAGGCCATTTCCTGGATCAGCTCACGAACGCGGGTTTCGTCAGGCTTGAGGTCGAACTGCTTGACCACTTCAGCCACAACCAGGCCCAGAACAACACGGCGTTTGGCTTGCTCTTCGAACAGCTCGGCCGGCAGTTGATCAGGCTTGATGTTGCCACCGAACTGCTGAACAGCCTGCACGCGCAGACGATCGACTTCGTTGGACAGCAGAGCCTTAGGCACTTCGATCGGGTTGGCGGCCAGCAGACCGTCCATGACCTGGTTCTTGACCTTGGACTTGATAGCCTGACGCAGTTCACGCTCCATGTTCTTGCGAACTTCGGTGCGGAAGCCTTCGATACCGGTTTCCTTGATACCGAACTGGTTGAAGAACTCTTCGTTCAGCTCTGGCAGCTTAGGCTCGGAAACGGTGTTGACCGTCACGGTGAACTCGGCGGCTTTGCCAGCCAAGTCCAGGTTCTGGTAGTCAGCCGGGAAAGTCAGGTTCAGAACACGCTCTTCGCCGGCTTTAGCGCCAACCAGACCATCTTCGAAACCAGGGATCATGCGGTTGGAGCCCAGCACCAACTGAGTGCCCTTGGCGGAGCCGCCAGCGAATACTTCACCGTCAACCTTGCCAACGAAATCGATGTTCAACTGGTCTTCGTTCTGGGCGGCGCGCTCGGCCACTTCAAAGCGAGTGTTCTGCTTGCGCAGGATTTCCAGCATGTTGTCCAGATCCGAATCAGCCACTTCAGCGCTGAGGCGCTCGATGGCGATGGATTCGAAACCGGCAACGGTGAACTCAGGGAATACTTCGAAAACTGCAACGTATTCCAGATCCTTGCCCGCTTCCAGCGATTTAGGCTCGATGGAAGGCGCGCCAGCCGGATTCAACTTTTGCTCGACAACAGCTTCGTAAAAGGAAGACTGGATTACGTCGCCTACAGCTTCCTGGCGCGCATCAGCACCAAAGCGGCGCTTGATTTCGCTCATTGGCACTTTGCCTGGACGGAAACCAGCGATCTTGGCCTTTTGGGCAGTCTGCTGCAGACGCTTGTTGACCTGAGTCTCGATGCGTTCAGCCGGCACGGTGATGCTCATGCGGCGCTCAAGAGCAGAAGTATTTTCAACAGAAACTTGCATGGATATTCCTCGTTGCACAGACGTTAGCCGGCCGTTTCCGACCCCAGAATCAAGGGCATGCATTCTAGTGGGTCAAACTCAAGAAGTCACCCTACTGAAAACGGGTAAAAAAACAGCAGGCCATTTATAGGAGCGAATGCAGGAATGCACCTCGCCCCGCTAGCAATACATCCCTTCACGCCAAGGCTCTGCGCCAACACTTCTATATATAGAAGCGATTGTCGATCAGCTCCCTGACAGCCGACCCACAAACGGGATCGGCGGACACGGCGGCATCATCGAGAAACATAAATACGACGAAACACCCTATCCCTGCAGCCCAATACCTGCGACCACGCTGAAACTCAAGCCACTTAAACAAAAACGGCACAGCCCTTTTTCAGGTGCTGCGCCGTTATCTGCTATTAAATAGCTGCACCGACCCCGATGTAACCGGATCAGCTCCATGCGTTCAAAACCGGCAGCGATTCTAACGCCAAGGCATTGAGAATGCTTGTTTTTTTCTTGACTTCGAGAATGCGCAACAACAAAGGCAGAAAAAACAGCATAAAAAAAGCGCCAGACTATTAATCTGGCGCTTTCTAAATATGGGGTGGACGAAGGGGATCGAACCCTCGACAACGGGAGTCACAATCCCGTGCTCTACCAACTGAGCTACGCCCACCATTGTAGCGTGACCAAAAAATCCGACTAGAACGGATTTTTTGTTGAGCTTTACTAAAGGCAGTAGACCCAAGTAAGGCTTGATTTGGTGCGGATGAAGAGACTCGAACTCTTACACCTTGCGGCGCTGGAACCTAAATCCAGTGTGTCTACCAATTCCACCACATCCGCGGTTGAAGCTCTTAAAGCAAAGGCGCCAGACTGTTAATCTGGCGCCTTTTAAATATGGGGTGGACGAAGGGGATCGAACCCTCGACAACGGGAGTCACAATCCCGTGCTCTACCAACTGAGCTACGCCCACCATATAGCGCTACTTGTGCCAAAGCTGCCTAATGGCGCACCCGGCAGGACTCGAACCTGCGACCATCCGCTTAGAAGGCGGATGCTCTATCCAGCTGAGCTACGGGCGCTTTATTAATCTGTACTCTTTGAGGATTACAAACTAAGTGCTTCCAGCCTTACAGAACAAACATTCTGCTCGACCTTCTTAACCAGTGCTAGGCTGTGCCCGACAAGTGCGACGAATAGTATAGACGCCCCCGGAACTCGTCAAATCCTTTTTAAAAAAAACTCATTTTATTTAAGGGGTTAGGGGAATTTACAGACCAAGCGCCTTTGCCCTCACGTCCTGGCGTGCGAGAATGCGCGCACTTTTCTTCCCCTTCTCGATGGTTAATCACGCGTAATGACTGCACAACTTATCGACGGCAAAACGATCGCCGCCAGCCTGCGCCAGCAGATCGCCAAACGTGTCGCTGAGCGTCGCCAGCAGGGCCTGCGCACGCCTGGCCTCTCGGTGATTCTGGTCGGCAGTGATCCCGCCTCTCAGGTTTATGTCTCGCACAAGCGTAAAGACTGTGAAGAGGTCGGCTTTATTTCCAAGGCCTATGACTTGCCTTCCGATACCACCCAGCAGGCACTCACCGACCTGATCGAGAGCCTCAACGACGACCCGAAGATCGACGGCATCCTGCTTCAGCTGCCGTTACCCCAGCATCTGGATGCGTCCAAACTGCTGGAATGCATTCGCCCGGATAAAGACGTCGACGGCTTCCATCCTTATAACGTCGGCCGCCTGGCCCAACGCATTCCGCTGCTGCGGCCCTGCACCCCGAAGGGCATCATGACCCTGCTGGAAAGCACCGGCGTCGACCTCTATGGTCTGGATGCGGTCGTAGTCGGCGCTTCCAACATTGTCGGTCGCCCGATGGCAATGGAATTGCTGCTGGCCGGTTGCACCGTGACCGTCACCCACCGTTTTACCAAGGACCTGGCCGGCCACGTCGGCCGGGCGGACTTGGTGGTGGTCGCCGCCGGCAAGCCAGGCCTGGTGAAAGGTGAATGGATCAAGGAAGGCGCCATCGTCATCGACGTCGGCATTAACCGTCAGGAAGACGGCAAGCTGGTGGGCGATGTGGTGTACGAAACCGCCCTGCCCCGTGCCGGCTGGATCACCCCGGTTCCGGGCGGCGTCGGCCCAATGACCCGTGCCTGCCTGCTGGAAAACACGTTGTATGCTGCAGAAACCCTGCACGACTAATAACCAGCCGCTCTGAAAAAGCCCTGCCTTATGGCGGGGCTTTTTATTGCCCCGAAAATAACTGCTTTTTTCTTTGTTTTTAAGAGCTTTAGTCTGGTTCTGGAAGAACATTCGACAGTTTCTGATCCATACTTCTAAAATGTAACGTCATTTTTCAGAAAGCCCGTTGCAGAACGGTATACCCCTACTTTTTAGCGAGTTCATCCGCGTGAAAATTCGTATCTCTATCATCAGCCTATTTTTTGCATTTACAGGCACCTTCGCCAGCGCCAGCGAAACCACCCTCGCCCCACGCGACACCTCGCAACTGCACCTTGCCTCCGGCAGTGCAATGCTGGTGGACCTGCAGACCAACAAAGTCATCTACGCCAGTAACCCCGATGTTGTCGTGCCCATCGCCTCCGTCACCAAATTGATGACCGGGATGGTCGTGCTGGATGCCAAGCAGAACATGGATGAGTACATCTCCATCAACATCACTGACACCCCGGAAATGAAAGGTGTGTTCTCGCGGGTCAAGATCAACAGCGAAATGCCTCGTAAAGAGATGCTGCTGATCACCCTGATGTCTTCGGAAAACCGCGCCGCCGCCAGCCTTGCCCATCATTATCCGGGCGGCTACGCAGCCTTTATCGCAGCGATGAACGCCAAGGCCAAGGCCCTGGGCATGACTAGCACCCATTATGTCGAGCCCACCGGCTTGTCGATTCATAACGTCTCGACCGCCAGGGACTTGAGCAAGCTGGTACAGGCTGCGCATAAATACCCGATGCTCACGCAACTGAGCACCACCAAGGAAAAAACCGTGTCTTTCCGCAAACCCAGCTACACCCTGGGTTTCTCCAACACCGACCACCTCGTCAACCGTGCCAACTGGGACATCAAGCTGACCAAGACCGGCTTTACCAATCAGGCAGGTCACTGCCTGGTGCTGGTCACCAGCATGGGTAACCGTCCGGTGTCGCTGGTGATCCTCGATGCCTTTGGCAAATTCACCCACTTTGCCGATGCCAGCCGCATTCGCAAATGGGTAGAGACCGGCAAAAGCGGCTCAGTGCCGGACGTAGCTCTGCAATACAAGGCCGACAAGAATCTCAAAAATCGCCAGAGCGGGACAGCCCAGGTTTCCGAGGCACACCGCTAATCAAAGCAGCCCCCCTGCATAAGACGGTTTTTACTATTTCACCGGTTTGCCGGCCAGCACCTTCAGTGCCTGGGCTGCAGCCTGTTCCTGCCCGGCCTGAGCAAGCTCGTTGGCTGCTTTCTGCCAGCGTCCGGCATCCACGTTCGCCGGCAGCTGACTTGGCCGCTGGATCAGGATCGCCCAGTGACCGGCGCTTTTCCAGGCAGACTCAAAGGCACTGAAGCCCATCAGCTGTCGCCGGTCCATTCCCACCCGCAACAACACCGTACTCTTCTGCTGGTTGTAGCCGACCAGCACGGCGTAACGTGGCCCAGCCCAGAAGGTCGAGCCCTCGGTGATCCGTACCATCACCGGATACCCGGCGGCCACTTGTGCCAACAGTGCCGGCAGCTTGGCATCCAGCGGATACACCAGCATCCCGTATTCGCGCGCCAGCACCTGCATATTGTGCTCAAGGTCAACTTCCGCGCCTGGAAGGTGTAGCGGCTTATCCAGCAAACCCGGTGTAATCACAATGCCTTGTTGCGACAGCATGCTGGCCAAGGCAGCAGGACCGCTCTGATAGGCCTCACTGCGAAACACCGGCACGCCGTTGAGTTCAACACGCTCAGGCAAGCCCCGGATTTTCGAGGGTTGCCCGGCACAGGCTGCAAGTCCAAGGACACAGGCTGCCACCAGCAAGGAGGTTTTAACGTTCGGCCGTAAGCGCAACTTCTTCACTCTCTTGATCATCTGCAGGCGTGGGCCTCGATCATAGGGTGCTCTGGAACCTGGGTATAGCCTTGAGCCGCAGTAAATGGCCGGGGATAGAGCAAACAAGTTGCACGCTTCGACCATTGGTCAATAGCGCACAACCACCCGGCAGCTAGACTGTCCATGAGAAGACAGTGCGTGCCCTGCAAAGGGCGAAAGGAGGCACTTATGAGCCTGACAACAACGATTTTTTTCTTGGTTTGTGGCTGGCTGGCCGTCGCCGGCGCCATGCTGTGGGGCGTATTACGCATTACCCGCCGCCACCATCATCCGCAAACCAGGCCCGCAGTAACCAGCAAGTCGCGCAAACCCACCGCGCACCATGCCTAGGGGATCACCCCGGTATGCAGTTGAAGTCCTGGGTCTGCACCACTTCCTGGCCGTGGCCGTCCGTCATCAATGCCCTTTGCGTCCACCCGCTCGGCCATCAGAAGGCTGATCGTTCCCGTTCACTCCGCGCGGGAACGATCATCCAGGAGTCAGGCAGCCAGCTTACCGCTGGCAATTGCCTGTGACGCCGCCACCATCGCCCGCAACAACACCGCACACCCCGCCGCCAGATCATCCGGCGCAGCATTTTCGATTTCGTTGTGGCTGATGCCGCCTTCGCACGGCACGAAGATCATCCCGGCCGGGCCGAGTTCGGCGACGAAGATCGCGTCGTGCCCTGCCCCGCTGACGATGTCCATGCTCGACAGGCCCAAACCGTTAGCGGCATCACGTACGGCATCGACGCAGCCTTTGTCGAAGTACAGCGGCGGGAAGTCGGCGGTGGGTGTCATCTCGAACGTCAGGCCGTGTTTCTCGCAGGTATCGTCGATCACCTTGCGTACCTGGGCAATCATTGAATCAAGCCGTGCTGGCTCCAGGTGGCGGAAGTCCAACGTCATGCGCACTTCACCGGGGATGACGTTGCGTGAGCCGGGATAGGCTTGCAGGCATCCGACGGTGCCACAGGCATGGGGTTGATGACCAAGGGCGGCAGCGTTGACCGCGGCGACCACGGCGGCGGCGCCCACCAAGGCATCTTTACGCAGATGCATCGGCGTCGGGCCGGCGTGGGCTTCGACGCCGTGCAACTTCAGATCGAACCATTTCTGGCCGAGGGCGCCGAGCACCACGCCGATCGTTTTGCGTTCATCTTCGAGAATCGGGCCTTGTTCAATATGCGCCTCGAAATAGGCGCCCACCTTATGCCCGCTGACTGGCCGCGATCCGGCATAGCCAATGGCGTTCAGCGCATCACCCACCGTCACACCGTCAGCGTCGGTTTTGGCCAGGGTCTCTTCGAGAGTGAACTTCTCGGCAAACACCCCGGAACCCATCATGCACGGCGCAAAGCGCGAGCCTTCTTCGTTGGTCCACACAACAACTTCCAGTGGCGCTTCAGTTTCCACCTTGAGGTCGTTGAGTGTGCGCAACACTTCCACCCCGGCCAGCACGCCAAAACAACCGTCGAACTTGCCGCCGGTGGGTTGGGTGTCGATATGGCTGCCGGTCATCACCGGTGGCAGCGTGGGATTGCGCCCAGGGCGGCGGGCGAATATGTTGCCGACGCCATCGATGGTCACGGTACAGCCGGCTTCCTCGCACCACTTCACAAACAGGTCGCGAGCCTGGCGATCGAGGTCGGTCAGAGCCAGGCGGCAGACGCCGCCCTTGGGCGTGGCACCGAGCTTGGCCAGTTCCATCAGGGACAGCCACAAACGGTCGCGATTGATGTGCTGATGGGTGGATTGCAGAACGTCAAGGGCAGCGTTCATGGTGATTTCCTCAGGCTATTTCTTATGGTTTATTAAGGGGTTTTGACCGCCACCGGGCTGGCCCCGCGCTTCATGCACAAGCCGTAATACAACAACCCGCCCAGCGCTGAGCCGGTGAACCAGCCATAGCTGTAGAACCAGCTGAATGCATCACTGCCCAACGACAGCAACGTCAACACCACCGGCACGCCAAAGGCGATAAAGCCGTACCAATTCCACGCCGGATACACGTCATCGCGGTACAACCCAGCCAGGTCCAATTGCTGTTTCTTAATGATGAAGTAGTCCACCACCATGATCCCGGCAATCGGCCCCAACAGGCTTGAGTAACCCAGCAACCAATTGGAATAGACCGTTTCCAGGCTAACGTCGGAGACCAGCAGGCCAAGCTTTTTCAGCAGCTCATGGCCCATCAGCGCCAGCCCCACCAGGCCGGTGAGCACCACCGCCGTGGTGCGGTTGATCAACTTGGGCGCGATGTTCTGGAAGTCATTGGTGGGCGATACGATGTTCGCCGCGGTGTTGGTGGACAAGGTGGCAACGATGATCAGCAGCATGGCCACGGCCACCCACACCGGGCTCTGGATATGGCCGATCAAGGTCACCGGATCGGAAACGCTGACACCCACCAGTTTCACCGAGGCGGCGGTCATGATCACGCCGAGGGCAGCGAACAGGAACATGGTCAGCGGCAGGCCAAAAATCTGCCCGAGTATCTGGTCCTTCTGGCTTTTGGCATAGCGGCTGAAGTCGGGAATATTCAGCGACAAGGTGGCCCAGAAACCGACCATCGCCGTCAGGCCCGCCATGAAGTAGCCGGTGAGGCTGGCGCCTTCGGGGCGCTTGGGCGGGATCGCCATCAACTCGGTCAGCGACACGTTGGGCAACGCCCACACCAGCAGGCCGACACCCACCAGCACCAACAGCGGCGCAGACAGGGTTTCCAGCCATTTGATCGACTCGGCGCCCCGCAGCACGACCCACAGGTTCAGCCCCCAGAAGATCATGAAACCGATCACTTCACCGGTGCCGCCCAACGACTTCCAACCCTCGAAAATCGAACCCAGGAACAGGTGAATCGCCAGCCCGCCAAACATCGTTTGGATACCGAACCAGCCGCACGCCACCAGGGCGCGAATCAGGCACGGCACGTTGGAGCCGATCACCCCGAAGGAGGAGCGCAGCAACACCGGAAATGGAATGCCGTACTTGGTACCGGGAAAGGCGTTGAGCGTCAGGGGAATGAGCACCACAACGTTGGCCAGCAGGATCGCTATCAACGCCTCGCCCACCGACAACCCAAAGTAGGCGGTGAGCACACCGCCAAGGGTGTAGGTCGGCACGCAGATCGACATACCGATCCACAGCGCGGTGATGTGCCATTTGTTCCAGGTGCGTTCGTGCACCTTGGTGGGTGCCATGTCGTGGTTGTAACGGGGGCTGTCAAGGACGTCGTCACCGGCGTCGAGTTCGTACAGGCCGTCGCGTTCGATGACTTGCGATCTGTTCTGTTGCATGGCCGCTCCACGGTTTTTTCGAATTATTTTTGCTCATCCCACGCAGGACGCGGGATGGCCGGAGTACCTCGTTGACAACATGACATCACGGACCCGGCCAACCGCCACTGCACTCAATAACCGTGCCGCTAGCCGTCACTTCGTCCGCACCGCTTATATAACTCGCTGATGTTTATCAGCTTTATTGTTTCGACCGATCAACCCCTCGGTACTTGCAGCGTTACTCAGGCCAAATAACGCACAAGTTGTCCGAACCATCAGGACTCAATCTGGTGCAACACAATTATTTTTATTTCCTGCCCCCGTCAAGAGGCATGTCTCAAGCGCCTGATTTGCAATAAGAAATGTTGCTCATATTGGGAACCTGTCAAGTGCGTCAAAATGGTGAGAGGCCGCTACATTTTGGTGATTTTTATTTATTATCCTTATAAATCAACTATTTAATGCACGTATAAGCTTATAAAAAATATTCTTGCTCATTCTAAAAACTCGGGCTAGCTTCTATTCCTGTCACCGCTGACAGGAATTAACCTTCCCAGCGGCGCGATGCATTACAACACTTAGAACTGGCATAAGCCGGTCAAGCCCGTGAGGAACTCGGCATGTCTCTGTTGATCCGTGGCGCCACCGTTATTACCCATGATGAAAGTTACCGAGCCGATGTCTTGTGCCTTGAGGGTCTAATCCGCGCTATTGGCACTGATCTGGATATTCCCGCTGGCACCGAGATACTCGACGGCAGCGGCCAATACCTGATGCCCGGCGGCATCGATCCCCATACCCATATGCAACTGCCCTTCATGGGCACCGTGGCCAGTGAAGACTTTTTCAGTGGTACGGCGGCAGGCCTGGCGGGCGGAACAACATCGATCATCGACTTTGTGATTCCCAACCCCCAGCAACCCTTGATGGACGCCTTTCACCAGTGGCGCGGCTGGGCGGATAAATCAGCGGCCGACTACGGTTTTCACGTCGCCATCACCTGGTGGAGCGAGCAGGTGCGCGAAGAAATGGCCGAGCTGGTCAGCCATCACGGCATCAACAGCTTCAAGCATTTCATGGCTTACAAGAACGCAATCATGGCCGCCGACGACACCCTGGTGGCCAGCTTCGAACGCTGCCTGGAACTGGGCGCGGTGCCGACGGTGCATGCCGAAAACGGCGAGTTGGTCTATCACTTGCAACGCAAATTGATGGCCCAAGGCATCACCGGTCCCGAGGCTCATCCATTGTCCCGGCCTTCGCAGGTAGAAGGCGAAGCCGCCAGCCGCGCCATTCGCATCGCTGAAACCATCGGTACCCCGTTGTACCTGGTACACGTCTCGACCAAAGAGGCACTGGACGAAATCACCTACGCCCGCAGCAAGGGCCAACCGGTCTACGGCGAAGTCCTGGCCGGGCATTTGCTGCTGGACGACAGCGTCTACCAGCACCCCGACTGGCAAACCGCCGCCGGCTACGTGATGAGCCCGCCCTTCCGCCCGCGCGGGCATCAGGAAGCGTTATGGCATGGCCTGCAATCGGGCAACCTGCACACCACCGCCACCGACCATTGCTGCTTTTGCGCCGAGCAAAAAGCCGCTGGCCGTGACGATTTCAGCAAGATCCCCAACGGCACCGCCGGTATCGAAGACCGCATGGCGCTGTTGTGGGACGAAGGGGTCAATACCGGGCGGTTGTCGATGCAGGAGTTCGTCGCGCTGACCTCCACCAACACCGCGAAAATCTTCAACCTCTACCCGCGCAAAGGTGCAATCCGTGTCGGTGCCGATGCCGACCTGGTGCTCTGGGACCCCGAAGGCACGCGGACCATTTCCGCCAAGACCCACCATCAACAGGTGGACTTCAACATCTTCGAAGGCAAGACCGTGCGCGGCGTGCCCAGTCATACCATCAGCCAGGGCAAGTTGGTCTGGGTTGATGGCGATTTAAGAGCTGAGCGCGGTGCCGGACGTTATGTCGAACGGCCGGCGTATCCGTCGGTATTCGAGCAGTTGAGCAAGCGGGCTGAGCATTCCAGGCCAGTGGCTGTAAAACGCTGAGGCCGCCATTCGCGAGCAAGCCCGCTCCCACATTCGACCGCGTTCAGCCTGAAGAAATGGGATCGAATGTGGGAGCGGGCTTGCTCGCGAAGGGGCCGGTACAAGCGACAAAAATGCCCGTTAGAGGCGATCCAAAAAAACCGTGAGGCCAATACCGTGATCCAGACCCTGAACCATCTTCCACACCCCCACGAAGATGCGGCCGCCCTCGCCGCCCATTTCACCGACCTAGCGCCGCCGCTCAACGCCCGGCAAGCGCAATTGGAAGCCTCGCGCTGCCTTTACTGCTATGACGCACCGTGCGTCAACGCATGCCCCAGCGAGATCGATATCCCGTCGTTCATTCGCAATATCCACACGGAAAACGTCCAGGGCGCGGCGCAGAAAATTCTCTCGGCCAACATCCTCGGCGGCAGTTGTGCCCGAGTGTGCCCGACGGAAATCCTCTGCCAGCAAGCCTGCGTGCGCAACAACGCCGAAGAATGCGCCCCGGTGCTGATCGGCCTGCTGCAGCGTTACGCCGTGGACAATGCGCACTTCAGCGAGCATCCGTTTCAGCGTGCCGCGCCCACCGGCAAGCGCATCGCCGTGGTCGGCGCAGGGCCGGCGGGTTTGTCCTGCGCCCATCGCAGCGCCCTGCACGGCCATGACGTGGTGATTTTCGAAGCGCGGGAAAAGGCTGGCGGCCTCAATGAATACGGGATCGCCAAGTACAAGCTGGTGGACGACTTCGCCCAGAAGGAACTGGACTTCCTCCTGCAAATCGGCGGCATCGAAATTCGCCATGGCCAGCGCCTGGGCGACAACCTGACCTTGAGTGAACTGCACCAGCAATTCGACGCGGTGTTCCTCGGCCTGGGTCTTGCCGCCAGCAAGCAATTGGGTCTACCTCACGAAGATGCGCCAGGCCTGGTCGCCGCCACCGACTATATCCGTGAACTGCGCCAGGCCGATGACCTCAGCCTACTGCCTTTGGCCGACCGCTGCATCGTCCTTGGCGCCGGCAACACCGCCATCGACATGGCCGTGCAAATGGCCCGCCTCGGCGCCCGCGACGTCAATCTGGTGTACCGCCGCGGCTTGAGCGAAATGGGCGCCACCGGCCATGAGCAAGACATCGCCAAGGCCAATCAGGTGCGCCTGCTGACGTGGGCCCAACCGGAGGAAATCTTGTTGGATGATCAGGGCCATGTGCGCGGCATGCGCTTTGCTCGCACACACATGGAAAATGGTCGCCTGCAGCCTACAGGCGAAACCTTCGAACTGGCCGCCGACGCCATCTTCAAGGCCATCGGCCAAGGTTTCGACGACGAGGCTCTGCACGATCCACTGGCCCACCAACTGCAACGCCAGGGCGACCGCATCTTCGTCGACGAACAGCTGCGCACCAGCATCCCCGGCGTGTATGCCGGCGGTGACTGCGTCAGTCTCGGCCAGGACCTCACCGTCCAGGCCGTCCAGCACGGCAAGTTGGCCGCCGAGGCCATGCACGCCCAACTCATGCTCAACGTGGAGGCTGCGTAAATGGCCGATCTCTCGATTGTCTTCGCCGGTATCAAAGCCCCCAATCCATTCTGGCTGGCCTCCGCGCCGCCCACCGACAAGGCCTACAACGTGGTCCGCGCCTTCGAAGCCGGCTGGGGTGGCGTGGTCTGGAAAACCCTTGGCGAGGACCCGGCGGCGGTCAACGTCTCGTCCCGTTACTCGGCGCACTATGGCGCCAACCGAGAAGTGCTGGGCATCAACAACATTGAGCTGATCACCGACCGTTCCCTGGAGATCAATCTGCGGGAAATCACCCAGGTGAAAAAGGACTGGCCGGATCGCGCCCTGATCGTGTCGTTGATGGTGCCGTGCATCGAAGAGTCCTGGAAACACATCCTGCCCCTGGTGGAAGCCACCGGCTGCGACGGCATCGAGCTGAACTTCGGCTGCCCCCACGGCATGCCGGAGCGGGGCATGGGCGCGGCGGTGGGCCAGGTACCGGAGTACGTGGAACAAGTGACACGCTGGTGCAAGACCTATTGCTCGCTGCCGGTGATCGTCAAGCTCACACCTAACATCACGGACATCCGCATCGCTGCCCGTGCGGCTTATCGCGGTGGCGCCGATGCGGTGTCGCTGATCAACACCATCAACTCCATCACCAGCGTCGACCTGGAACGCATGGTCGCCCTGCCGATGGTCGGCACCCAAAGTACCCACGGCGGCTACTGCGGTTCAGCAGTCAAGCCGATAGCCCTGAACATGGTCGCGGAAATCGCCCGCGACCCGCAGACCCAGGGCTTGCCGATCTGCGGGATTGGCGGCATTGGTAATTGGCGCGATGCGGCGGAGTTCGTCGCCATGGGCTGCGGCGCGGTGCAAGTGTGCACAGCGGCGATGCTCCATGGTTTTCGGATCGTCGAAGAAATGAAGGATGGGCTGTCGCGGTGGATGGACAGTCAGGGTTACGCCAATTTGCAGGAATTTTCCGGGCGGGCGGTGGGCAATACCACCGACTGGAAGTACCTGGACATCAACTATCAGGTGATTGCCAAGATTGATCAGGCAGCGTGTATTGGTTGTGGGCGCTGCCATATCGCTTGCGAAGACACCTCACACCAGGCCATTGCCAGCCTCAAGTTGCCAGATGGGACGCATAAATACGAAGTGATTGATGATGAGTGCGTGGGTTGCAATTTGTGCCAGATCACCTGCCCGGTGGCCGATTGCATAGAGATGGTGCCGGTGGATACGGGCAAGCCATTTCTCAACTGGACGCAGGACCCAAGGAACCCCTATCGGGAGGCGGTGTAATAACCTGACCTTCATCGGTGCCTGATAGGCACCGTTATCGCGGGCTTGCCCGCGATGAGGCCGGCGCTAATACCACAAGGCTCAAGGCTCCAAGCCAATCCCCCGCAAAATCACACTGGTCACCGTCTGCACCGCCCTTTCAAACTGCATGTCTGACAGCGGCGCGTGGTCGTTCAAAATCATCACCTGATGATCAAAGTCAGCATAGTGTTGGGTCGACGCCCAGATCATGTACAGCAGGCTCGACGGCTCCACCGGCAAGATGCGTTTGTCTTCCACCCATTGGCGAATTTTCGCCTCCTTCATCTTGGCCCAATCGTACAGGCTGGCGTCCAGCGCCTCACCGAGGGTCGGGGCACCGTGGATGATTTCGTTGGCCCAGACTTTCGAGCCATAGGGGCGACTGCGCGAATGCTGCATCTTGGCGCGGATGTAACTGCTGAGCACTACGCGGGGGTCATCGAACATCTCGAAGCACAGCGCGTCCTGCTTCCACACTTCCAGCAGGTCAAACAGCACCGCGCTGTACAGCTCACTTTTGGTGCTGAAGTAGTAATGCAGATTGGAGCGTGGCAATTGCACTTCTTCGGCGATGTCGGCCATGGCGGTGCTGCCATAGCCCTTTTCGGCGAAGACCTTTTCAGCCGCCAGCAGAATCTTTTCGACGTTAACACGACGAATACCGATCTTGTGATTGCCCATAAGGGCTCCCTGACAACAACATGTCCCAGAGACTACCATCCGCTCTAGATCGGGGCGACAGGCCAAGCCGAAACTTCGTACACTGCCCCTCCTTTCCAGTTGATGGGTATTGAACCATGTTGATCAAGAAAACCCTCACCACCGTGGCCCTGCTCGCATCCTTGCTGGGTGCCTCGGCGGCATTTGCCCACGCGCACCTAAAAAGCGCTACCCCCGCAGCCGACAGCACTGTCGCCGCGCCGAAGGACGTGCGACTGACCTTCAGCGAAGGCGTCGAAGCCACCTTCACCAAGGTCTCGCTGAGCAAGGACGGCACCGAAGTGGCGGTCAAGGGCCTGGAAACCCCGGACGCCGACAAGAAAGTCCTGGTGGTGACACCCGCTGCCCCCTTGGCCGCCGGCACCTACAAGGTCGAGTGGCACGCGGTGTCGGTCGACACCCACAAAAGCGAAGGCCGCTACAGCTTCAAGGTCGGCCAATAACCGATGGCCACGCTGCTGGTGCTGTGCCGTTTCCTGCATTTCATCGTCGTGCTGCTGATGTTCGGGGCCTGTGCATTCAGGCCCTGGCTGCTGGGCGCGGAACCGCAGCCGGTGCTGGACCGACAACTGACACGCATCACCCGTCTGCTGGCCTGGCTGGCCCTGGTCTCCGGGGTCGCTTGGCTATTGCTGATCACCGCCAGCATGGCGGGCTCCTGGCCGGCGGCGCTAGAGCTGTCGACCGTGCAGTTGGTGTTGGGCAAAACCTTCTTCGGTCAGGTCTGGACCTGGCACCTGCTGCTGAATGTTTTGCTGCTACTCAGTTTCATGATGCCCTGGACCGCCCTGCGCCTGCCGTTGAGCGCGCTGCTGCTGGCAACCCTGGCGCCGGTAGGCCATGGCGCCATGCTCGACGGTATCAGTGGGCAATTGTTGATCCTTAATCAAGTGCTGCATTTGGTCTGTGTCAGCGCCTGGCTCGGCGGTTTGCTGATGCTGGTGTTGATCCTCAGGCAATCTGCACACCCTCCACTGGAGCCGATCCTCAGACGCTTCAGCGGTGTTGGTTATGGCGTGGTGGCGGGCTTGCTGGTGACCGGCTTGATCAATGTTCGCGTCCTCACCGGGCAGTTCTGGCCGACGCCGCTGCTCACCGGCTTTGCCTTGATTCTGTTGATCAAAGTGCTGCTGGTGGCCGCAATGCTGGGGCTGGCGCTACTGAACCGACTGCGCATAAACAACTGCGAGCAGCGGCTGGCCACGCTGAAAGCCAGCGTGCTGCTGGAATGGCTACTGGGTGTGGCGGCCGTTGCGGCGGTTTCCCTGCTCGGCACCCTGCCGCCCATGGTCATGGCCGGATGAAACGGTGCTGCTTGTCGGCGCGGCGGTGGGCTAGCCAGCATTTCTTCGCAGCTTAGGGAGGTGTGTTCTGGAGCCTTCCCGCCGTATCAATACTCACCACCACCGACAACCCCGGCCGCAAGCGCTCGCTCTGCTCCTGATCCGGGTCCACGGTAATCCTCACCGGCACCCGCTGGGCGATCTTGACGAAGTTGCCCGTGGCATTGTCCGCCTGCAACAAGCTGAACTCAGAACCGGTGGCCGGGGAAATACGCTGCACCGTGCCGTGAAACTTGCGGTGGTTCAGGGCATCAACGGTAAAGGTCACCGGCTGGCCCACTTGCACATTGTCCATTTGGGTTTCTTTCATATTGGCAATCACCCACAACTGGTTCGGCACCAGGGCCATCAACTGCGCGCCGGAGTTAACGTAAGCACCGAGGCGCACGCCAATCGGCCCCAGTTGCCCGTCGCGCGGGGCAACCACGCGGGTGTTGGACAGATCGATTCGCGCCAGCTCCACCGCCGCATCGGCACTGGCCACGGCGGCCTCCAATGAACCGCGATTAACGATCACCGTCTGCAAGTCCTGGCGGGCGATTTCCAGGCTGGCCTGGGCCTGGGCCACGGCAGCGATGGTTTGCGCGTTGGCGGCGCGGGTCACGTCCAGCTCGCGTTTGGACACTGAGCCGTCGCCGATCAACTCTTCATTGCGGCGCAGGTCGGCGGTGCTTTTGCGGGCCTGGGCCTGGCTGTCGACCAAGGCGGCTTGCCGCAACTTGATGGTCGCCTCGGCGCTGTTGCGTTGCTGCACCACATTGGCCAGAGACGCCTGTTGCACCGCCAATTGTGCCAGGGCCTGGTCCAGGCGCTGCTTGTAGATTCGGTCGTCCAGGCGCACCAGCAAATCCCCAGCCTTGACGAACTGGAAGTCCTGCACCGGCACTTCATACACATAGCCGCTGAGCTGCGGCCCGATGATCGTCACCTGGCCACGCACCAGGGCATTTTCGGTGGTTTCCACGGCGCTGCTGAACGGCGGCAATTGCCAGGCATAGAGCACGATCAATACCCCGACGATGGCAATCGCGGCAAATCCCAGGGACGAGATGATCCGCACCCACAACGAGCGTGGTTCGGTGGCCGCAATACTGGGCGGGGCGCTGCCTTGCGGGGTGGAAGCGATGGCGCTGGTAGTCGTAGTCGTCGGTTCGGTCATGAAGAAAGTGCACCGCTAGGTTGAACGGGAGGCGCTGCACTTACGGCAGCTTTGGTGGTACTCATCAGCCACAGGCTGCGGATGAAAATCCAGATCATGGTCAGTATCGCGATCACCGCAATCAGCATGAACACGTCGTTATAAGCCATGACATTGGCTTCACGGGTGGCCGCCGTGGCCAGACTGCGAATGCCCATCAGGTTGCGCAGTTCCGGGTCGGCGATCACCGAACCGTAAGCCGAGCCGCCGCTCTGCACCCGTGCGGCCACCCGCGGGTCCATCAAGGTCAGGTGCTCGACAATCATGCTGGAGTGAAACTTCTCCCGCACGATCTGAAAGGTGCCGAGCAACGCTGCGCCAATCAGCCCGCCAAGGTTCTGGCAAATCCCGAATAGCACCGAGAAACTCACCAGGTTGCTGGGGTTAGTCAACACGTTACGCACGCCCAGGACCATGGTCGGGCCGAGAAAGAACGTGCCGCCGAAGCCTAACAGGAACTGGCTGATGTACATGTTCTGCGGCCGGGTCAGGTTGCTGGAGAAACTGTCGATCACTGAGCCGGTGGCCATCAGCGCCAGGGAAATGACCAGCGGCATCAGCAAATGGGCCGGGTTGATGGTCAGCGCGCTGGTGGCCAAACCAGCAATCGCCCCCAGTAGCATCACCAGGTACAGGGTGCGCATCTGCTCGTTGCCCATGTTCAGCGCCTGCAAAAAGCCCACCGCACCGGTGGACTGCTCCGAGAGCACCATGCGGATAAGGATCACCGCCAACGCCAGGCGAATCATCACCCCGCTGCCCAGCCAGCGGGTCATCAGCATCGGGTTGGCGCGGTTATGCTCGATAGCCAGGCCGGCCATGATCAGCACCAGCGAACAGGCCGAAGCGATGCCGATCCACGGTGCTTCCAGCCACCAGTCAATCCTGCCCAGGGACAGCACCGCACACAGCAACGCCACGCCGGTAGACAGCAGGGCGAAGGTGAGGAAGTCGAGTTTCTCAAAGGTCTTGAAGCGATCACCCGGCGGCAATTTAAGCAGGAACACGCAGCCCAGGCAGGTCAGCGCCATGCCCAGTTCAAACAGGTACAGCCCGCGCCATTCGGCGATTTGCAGCAAGTCTTCGGAGAACAGCCGCGCCAATGGCAAGGCCAATTGCGAGGTACCCAAGCCCAGTACCAGGGCCTTGAGCCGCCACTTTGCCGGGAACGCCTGGATCATGTAGTACAAGCCCAGGGAACTGAGCGCCGCACCGACCATGCCGTGGGCCGCCCGCACGGCAATGGCGGAGCCTAAGTCGTTGACGAACAAGTGGCCGAAGGTCACCAGCGCATACAGCACCAGGAACACCTCGGTAAACGCCCGCAGGCCAAACTGCTGGCGAAACTTCACCAGCAACAGGTTCATCGAGACATTGGTCATCACATAGGCGGCGGGCAGCCAGGCCATTTCGGCGGTGGTCGCGCCCAATGCGCCTTGTAGGTAAGGCAGGTTGGCGATTACCAGGGAGTTGCCCAGGCCGCCAGTGATAGCCACCAATAGGCCGACCAGGGCATAAGCCCAGCGTTTGCGGGTGGAATGCAGCGGCGTAGACGGCGAACCCGGCAGGGCCGGACGCTCGTGGGGCTGCCAAGTGCGCGGGGCGTATTTATCCATTCGGCGACCTTGATGATCGTGCCGCAACGCGCCGCACGGTAAAACCTCTGCAAAGGGACTCCTAAAGCTGAGCAGGGTTCATCTTGCCATTATGGCAGGTCAGCCTTGTAGCGTTCTTATTCTGCGGGGCGGACCTGAACGGTCAGGCCAGGCCGTTGTGCCTTTTCCATTGCCGGACACGGGTTCGGGCATTGGCATACGGTGACGAGGTATTGAGCTGAATCATTCGTCCCAGGGTGTACTTTTCGTACCAAGGCGCGCCATAGAGTTCGCCGTCACTGGCGCGTTGAACCAGGGCGAGGATTTGCCGATGGGCCTGCTCCAGCCGTTCCAACCGCTGGGGATAGGACAGTACGGCGTAGTCGGCATAAAACTTTTGTGCCAAGCGTCCCAGTTCATTCCACTTGAACCCAACCTCGGGAAACGCCACCACCTGCCCATTGGCGCGGCCGGCACACCATTGCTGCACCAGAAGGTTCCAGCCAATCAGGTAGGCCAGCAGATCACACAGGCTCATCCGTGTCCCTTTGACATGTCCTTCCAGGGAGCATTCCCCGGCACGTTCGAGGGGGACGGTGGCCAGATCGGCCACCAGGCGCCGATAGTTGAGGGTGATGGCATCGATCAATTGCTGCTTGTTCTGCGGGACAGCCATGGCAACGCTCCTTGTACTTCAGATCCAGCCCAACCAACTCCACCATGTGGCGGCGAACACCAGCATCAACAGGTAACCGATCAAGGTCACCAGCAACCCAACCTTGGCAAACTGCCGGGCGGTAAAGGTTCCGGTGCCCAGGCACACCATATTCTGCGGTGCGTTGATCGGCAGGATGAAGCCATAACTGACGACAAACCCCAGCAGCATGGTCATGCCCAACCGATTGATATCTCCCGGCAGGGTTTGCAGGACCGCAATCAGGATTGGCAACAACGCCGAAGTCAGCGCCGTGGCACTGGCAAACCCCAGGTGGATCACGATCAAGAACGCCCCAAGAATGGCAAACACCCCCAGCGGTCCCAGTTGATCAAGCCCGGTATGCCCTACCACCTGCGCGCCCAACCATTGCCCGGCATGGGTAGTCAGCAGCGCCGTACCGAGGCTGATGCCCACGCCAAACACAATCACCGTGCCCCACGGGATGCGCGGCTGCACATCTTTCCAGGTCATCACCCCGATTCCCGGCAGCAGCAAAAACACTAGCCCGACGTAGGTGGTCGAGGTGGTATCAAAACTGTGTAGCCGCCCTTCCGTGGCCCAGGCCAGCAACAGCAGCACCGACACCGTCAGCAGACGTTTTTGCGGACCGGTCATAGGCCCGATGTCCGCCAGGGACTGCGCCACCGCTTCCTTGCCGCCGGGAATGCTGTCGCTTTCCGGTGGCAGCAATTTCAACACCAGGAACAACAGCACCGCCGACATGATCACTGCCCACGGCGCACCCGCGATCAGCCAGTCAATCCACGACACCCGCTGGCCGAGCATCTTGTCCATAAAACCGACGGTCAGCAGGTTTTGCGCAGCTGCGGTTTGGATGCCGACGTTCCAGATACTGGTGCCCTGGGCGACGACGATCATGATCCCGGCGGCGATGTTGGAGCGCTTGTCGACACCAAAGGCGGCGATCACCCCCATCATGATCGGCACCACACAGGCACTGCGGGCGGTGGCGCTGGGCACCACCAGGCTGAGCAGGATGGTCACGGCAATCGCCCCCACCAAAATCCCTCGGGTGCTGGTGCCGACGCGGGTCAAGGTCACCAGGGCGATGCGCCGATCCAGACCGGTATGGGTCATGGCGGCAGCGATAAACAGCGCACCGACCACCAGGGCCAGGGCCGGGTTGGAAAAACCGGTCAGGGCCATGCCGATGGCCGGGCTGGAGCCGATCAGGTGAGTGGGGTCCTGCATCGACGGCGCGGTGCCCAGCAGAAAAGCCATGAGCGAGGTGATCATGATCGCGCTGGCCTCGTAGGACACCGCTTCGCTGATCCACACCACCACCGCAAACACGAGGATCGCCAGCATCCGATGCCCGGCCACCGGCAAGTCGGCAGGCAGCGGCAACAGCAGCACGCCGACCATCACCAGCACGGCGATGACCAGACCCATGGGCAGCTTGTATGAGACTGCAGGTGTTGCAGGGGCGCCCATGGCGATCTCCGTCAGCCAAAATATTCTGGCAAGGAGCATGAGGCAAAGCGTCGCAACGGGCCTTGACGGGTATCAAGGGGAAACCCGTTTATCCCAACAATTGGCTCAACACCGCGCGCAACTTGCCGGGCTTGACCGGTTTGTTCAACAGCGGCGCCTCCAGGTGCTGTAACGAGCGGCGGCACTGGTCGGTGCGGTCCGCCGTGATGATCACCGCCGGGATTTTCGCCCCGAAGTGCTCGCGCAGGTGCTTGACCACCTCACAGCCGACCACCCCGTGATCCAGGTGATAGTCCGCCAGGATCAGCTCCGGCGCCCTGCCCTGCAACGCAGCCAGGGCGCCCGCCTGGTCGGTAGCGGTGACCACTTCGCAGCCCCACTGCCCCAGCAGTGCGCTCATGCTTTCGAGGATGCTGACTTCGTTATCCAGCACCAGCAGACGCCGGCCGGGCAGCGGGTTACCAGCTCCCGCCTGGGGTGTCGCCAAGCGGGTGGGCAGAGGAATTTCATCAGACAGCGGCACCTCGATGCTGAACATCGAACCGCGCCCCGGCCACGAACGCACGGCCACCTGATAACCGAGGATCTTGGCGATGCGCTCGACAATCGCCAGCCCCAGGCCTACACCCTTGCGGTCCGCCGCGCGACCGACGTCCAGTTGATTGAACTCCAGGAAAATCGAATCCAGGCAATCGGCCGCAATGCCGCGCCCGGTATCCCAGACTTCCAGGCGCAACCGGTCGCCACGACGTCTGGCGCCCAGCAGGATGCACCCCACATCGGTGTATCGGCAGGCGTTGCTGAGGAAGTTGCGCAGGATGCGCGTCATCAGGCGCAAATCCGTGCTGATGGCGTAGCCGCTCATATGCACCCGCAATTTCAGCCCCGCCGCCTCTGCCACCGACTGAAACTCCGAGACCAGCGGCGCAAGCAATTCGTCGATGCGGTACAGGGCAATGTCCGGTTTGACCGCCGCCTGATCGAGGCGGGCGATGTCCAGCAAGTCGGCGAGCAAGTCTTCCGCCCCTTCCAAAGCCTGGTGAGTGCGTTCCACCAGCACCTGTTCAACGCTGGGCAAGTTGCGCTCGCGCAAGGTGGAGATCAGCAGGCGCGCGGCGTTGAGCGGTTGCAACAGGTCATGGCTGGCGGCGGCCAGGTACTTGTCTTTACTGCGATTGGCGGCCTGGGCAGCGTCACGGGCATCACGCAGGTCCTGTTCGATCCGTTCGCGCCGGGCGATCTGCTGTTGCAGGTTGCGGTTGGCTTCCAGCAACTCGTCGGTGCGGGCGGCGACCCGCTGCTCCAATTCGTCGTTGAGCCCTTTGTAGCGGTTGCGCTCGGCCTCCAGTTCGTCGAGTCGGGCGGTCAGCTCCGGGTAATGACTCTTGCGCGCCGAATGGTCGCCCAGCCCCAACAGCCCGGCCAGCGCCCGCTGTTGATCGTCAGAGAGCTTCGCCATAGACGACCTCGACGTCACGCTGGCTGGACTCGCGCGGGTTCGTGAGGATGCACGGGTCATGCATGGCGTGCTGCGACAAGAAAGGAATGTCCGCCACCCGTACCCCGTGCAAACCGAGGGTTTCGTGGAAGCCGATGGCGTGCTTCAGGGCGATCAAATGGTTGACCAGCCGGCCGCAGATCTGCCGGTGATTGAGGCCTCGACAATCGATGCCAAAGGTCTCGGCAATCACCTTGAAGCGCTCCGGTGCCGAGTTGTAGTTGAACGCCACCACATGCTCCACCAACACCGCGTTGCACAGGCCGTGGGGCAAATCGAGAAAGCCCCCCAGGCTGTGGGACATGGCGTGCACCGCGCCGAGGATCGCATTGGAAAACGCCAGCCCGGCCTGCATGCTGCCCAGCATGATTTTCTCCCGCAGGGCGATGTCCGTCGGGTTGGCGATCATCTGCACCAGGTTGCCGTTGATCAGGCGCATGGCTTCCAGTGCGTGGGGGTCGGTGAGCGGCCCATGACCGGTGGACACAAAGGCTTCGATGGCATGCACCAGCGCGTCGATGCCAGTGCAGGCCGAGAGGAACGGGTCCATGCTCGCCGTGGTTTCCGGGTCGATCAACGACACGTCCGGCACCACTGCCTTGCTGACGATGGAGAACTTCATGCGCTCTTGCTGGTTGGAAATGATCACGAACTGCGAGACATCCGCCGAGGTGCCGGCCGTGGTCGGGATCAGGATCAACGGCGGGCTGGGCACGCGAATGGTGTCCACCCCTTCAAACTCCAGGATGCTGCGACCATGGGCGACGACGATGCCGATGGCCTTGCCACAATCCATCGGGCTGCCACCGCCGACGGCGACGATCACATCGCAATGGTTTTCCCGATAGACCTCGGCGCCGAGCATCACTTCCTCGACCCGTGGGTTGGGCGATACGGCGGTATACAGGCAGTAATCGATACCCAGGGCTTGCAGGCTGGCCTCGATGTCGGTCACCCAGCCGGCGGCCACGACGCCAGGGTCACTGACCACCAGCACCTTGCGCGCACCAAAGGTCTTGGCGTAGTTGCCGACGTTGTGCCGGCTGCCGGCACCAAAGATGATTTCAGGGGAAACGAATTTACGCAGTTGGCTGAGATTCTGGCTCATTGGAAAGCCTGTTTTTATTGTTTTGGAAGATGCGACTCACACTAACCCATCCGGCGCTGAATGCAATCAGACCAATGGGTAGCCTCCCAAAACCGGCCCGGCCAGCACGATGGCTGGCCGGGAACACATTAACGGCTGGCGAAATACATGGTCACTTCAAAGCCAATGCGCAAGTCGGTAAAGGCGGGTTTAGTCCACATGGGGTAATCCTCTTCTTGTGCCGGGCGATTCCGGTAGAGGCATTAATGCACGGGGAGACGAGGGATCGAATGCTACTTTCGAAGGAGGTAGCAACGTGCGTTAGTAGGGGGTTGTGGCGAGCGGGCTTATCGGATCGCAACAACAAGCCCGTCCGCAAGGTTTAAGGTGATTTAGGAGTCAGAAGAACCCCAACGGATTAATGTCGTAGCTCACCAGCAGGTTCTTGGTCTGCTGATAATGGTCCAACATCATCTTGTGGTTCTCCCGGCCAACCCCGGACTTCTTGTACCCACCAAACGCCGCATGCGCCGGGTACAGGTGATAACAGTTGGTCCATACGCGCCCGGCCTTGATCGCCCGGCCCATGCGGTAGGCGCGGTTGATGTCGCGGGTCCACAGGCCGGCACCCAGGCCGAACTCGCTGTCATTGGCAATCGCCAGGGCTTCGGCTTCGTCCTTGAAGGTGGTCACGCCCACCACCGGGCCGAAGATTTCTTCCTGGAACACGCGCATTTTGTTGTGGCCCTTGAGCAGGGTCGGCTGGATGTAATAGCCGCTGGACAGGTCGCCTTCCAAACGCTCGGCCGCGCCGCCGGCGAGCAGTTCGGCGCCCTCTTCCTGGGCTATTTTCAGGTACGACAGGATCTTGTCGTACTGCTGCTCGGAAGCCTGGGCGCCGACCATGGTTTCAGTGTCCAGCGGGTTGCCGCGCTTGATCTTGACGATCTTCTTCATCACCTCAGCCATGAACGGTTCGTAGATCGATTCCTGCACCAGCGCCCGCGACGGGCAGGTGCATACCTCGCCCTGATTGAAAAACGCCAGCACCAGCCCTTCGGCGGCTTTCTCGATGAAGGCCGGTTCGGCGCTCATGATGTCTTCAAAAAAGATATTCGGCGACTTGCCGCCCAGCTCGACGGTAGACGGAATAATGTTCTCGGCGGCGCAATGCATGATGTGCGCACCCACCGGGGTGGAGCCAGTAAAGGCGATCTTGGCGATGCGCTTGCTGGTGGCCAAGGCTTCACCGGCTTCGCGACCAAACCCCTGCACGATATTCAAGACGCCAGCCGGCAGCAGATCAGCGATCAACTCGGCAAACACCATGATCGACAGCGGCGTCTGCTCGGCAGGCTTGAGCACCACGCAGTTGCCGGCGGCCAGCGCCGGGGCGAGTTTCCAGGCGGCCATCAACAGCGGAAAGTTCCACGGGATGATCTGCCCGACCACGCCCAGGGGCTCGTGAAAGTGGTAGGCGGTGGTCAGTTCGTTGATCTCGGCGGCGCCGCCTTCCTGGGCGCGAATGCAGCCGGCGAAGTAGCGAAAATGGTCGGCAGCCAGGGGCACATCGGCGTTGAGGGTTTCGCGTACGGCCTTGCCATTGTCCCAGCTTTCGGTGACGGCCAGCACTTCCAGATGCTGTTCGATGCGGTCGGCGATTTTCAGAAGCACCAGGGAACGGTCCTGGGCCGAGGTTTTGCCCCAGGCATCGGCGGCGGCGTGGGCGGCGTCCAGGGCCTTGTCGATGTCGGCGGCGCTGGAGCGGGGGAACTCGGCGATCACTTCACCGGTGACCGGCGAGGTGTTGGTGAAGTATTCGCCATTGACCGGCGCGACGAACTCGCCGCCGATGAAGTTGCCGTAGCGCGGCTTGAAAGTGACGATGGCGCCAGGGGTTCCGGGTTGTGCATAGATCATGGTGAGGCCTCTGTCGGGGTCGGTGCCAGTTGGGCAAACCGGCGATGGATCGATAGTAAAGAGCCCCGCGAGCCAGACGAATACGCCGTTGGCAGGAGGGAATGTCGTTATTTGGTCGTAGAGTCCACCCGCTGCATCTGCCCTCGCTCGTAGCCGGGATACAGATGGCTGACGCTGCGGATCAACTCGTAGCGGCTCAGGCTGATGGCGGCGAAGCGCTCAGGGATGGGGCTGCGGATCATCTCGGTCATGTCGTTGCCATTGGCGGCGCCATCGCGCAGCAGTTGGTCGAGCCACGTCAGGTAGTCGCGCATCTGTTCGAACGGTTTGGCGTCAGTCGCCACCGGGCCGTGGCCGGGCACGACCAGGGTCCAGGGCAAGCCTTGCAGGGTGGTGATATCCGCCAGCCACACCGACAGGCCCGGGCTGTTGGGAGTCGTCAGGGCACGCTGGTAAAACACCAGGTCGCCGGCAAACAACACGCCGGTTTTTTCATCGAAAATCGCCAGGTCGGCACCGGTGTGGCCGCTCAATTGCACCAGCCGCACGTCATGGCTGCCGAAGGTCAACACGCCGGGCGTCAGCACCTGGGCCGGCAGGACTACTTCGGTGCCGCGCATCCAGTCGCCGACCATCCGATAAAGGTTCTCGGCCATGCTGTCGCCCTGCTCATGCAGTAATTGCGTGGTTCCAGTGAGCGCGCCGATGGGCACATCCTTGAACGCCTGGTTGCCCAGTGCATGGTCGGGATGATGATGGGTCAACAAGACCTGGATCACCGGCTTGTCGGTGGTGGCGGCAATCGCCTGGCGCATGGCCTCGCCATAACGCTTCGACGGCCCGGTATCAATCACCACCACGCCGCGTTCGGTGACGATAAAGCCGGTGTTGACGATATTGCCGCCGTTGGCCTTAGCGAAGTTGTCGGTGCTGCCTTCCAGCAGCCAGGTGCCTTCGGCGATTTGCCGGGGCTTGAGGGCATAGTCAAGATCTGCCACAGCCGGCAGGCTCAGGCTGATCAACACCAGCACAATCAAATGCCGTTTCACGGTATCGTCCCCTCGAATTGACTGCCGCTGGTATCGCGCAACACCAAACGCGTCGGCCCTGCCCCTTCGATATCAAAGGCCAGGTTGGGGTTTTCGCTGACCGCCGGGAACAACTCCAGGCGCGCCAGCAGTTGATCGTGTTGATCCAGCAGTTCGGCATGGTTGAGGTAGAACTCGGGGATGGCGCTGACCATGCCGTTGTCCATCGGATGGGCGACTTGCATTCGCACGCGGCTGAATTCGCCCCGTGGATAACGCCCGCCGAGCACTTCGCCGATGTGCTCTTCCCAGCCCTGCTGGGTGCGCACCACGCTGGGCGCGGTACAGCCACCGCCTGCGGCATCGATCAACGTCGAACCAACATGCCACAAGCCATCTTTGGTCAGGACCGCCGCCCGCAAGGGCGTTGCCTGTTCAATACGGATACGGATCGACAGCCACGGCAGCACGCGGTCTACCGGCTGAAAGTCGACGATTTTCGGCAGCGGATTAAGCTCGGCCCAGACGATGATTTTCACCACCTGCCCCTTGAAGGCCCGGGCGTCGATTTCCAGCGGCACCTGGCGCGCGTCTTCGGCGAAAGGCGGCGCCAGCAGCTTGACCCGCTCGTCGAAGACGAAGGGAGCACTGTCGAGAAACTGCTTGTGGTAGTAGGCCCACATCACCGACGGCACCGGGTCCTTGCCGGGCTCGATACCCCAGGCCGCCAGGGGAAAGCAGCAGATCAACAGCCAGCGCCAGGCCATGGCTCACTCCTCGACGTGCACGCTGTCGAGGTAGGTGCGCACCGCCCACAAGGCTTCCTGGCTCAGGTAGTCGGCCATCTTCGGCATGTACACCCGGCCGTCGCGTACAGCGCCGTGGCGTACGCGCTCGACGAACCATTCATCACCGACATCGCCTTCGTCCAGCATGCGCAGGTCGGGGGCGATACCGCCGGACTTGGCTTCCAGGCCGTGGCACGCCGCGCAGTTCTGGTTGTAGGCCGAGGCGCCGACTTCTACGGCCTTGTCATGTTCCGGGGATTTGCGATACGGGTTCACCGCCGCCCAACCATCACCGTCCACCGGCACACCGACATCCTTGATCGGCGTCAGCCCTTTGGTTTCCACGGCCGTGGGCGTCACGTTGCCATGGGCCCACACCGAACCTGCACTGATAACGCCAGCCAGCAGGCCGGCAACGAGCAAGGCATTGCGTTTTGTTGTCATTATTTTTCCCTCAGGATTGCACGCAAACCTCTTTGGCAGAGGCTATGGCAACCATCTTAGGAACCGGCGCAAGCGCGCCGTATGCTGCTTTGGTGGCCGCTCTCTCCTCCCTTGGTAGTAGGGCTTGTGGGGCACACCTAAATCAGATGCCGTTCGGGAAATTGTCCCGACAACGCCGGGAGTTTTTCCGTATCCGCCCGATGGGTGCCGGCAGCAACCTGTGCAGGCCAAAACCTCCACTGGGAACTGCAACCATGACAATAAGATCGCTACCCGCCCTCTCGCCGCTCAGCCTTGCCGTGCAGGCCTTTCTGCTGGTCGGCAGCCTGTCCTTGAGTGCGGCAAGCTTTGCCGCCGAGCCTGCCAAGCAGACTCGCAACGTCACCTGGGAAGACATCGCCAACGACCACCTGACCACCAAGGACGTGCTGCAATACGGCATGGGCACCAACGCCCAGCGCTGGAGCCCGCTGGCCCAGGTCAACGACAAGAACGTGTTCAAGCTGACCCCGGCCTGGTCCTATTCGTTTGGTGATGAGAAGCAGCGCGGCCAGGAATCCCAGGCCATCGTCAACGACGGTGTGGTGTATGTCACCGGTTCCTACTCCCGAGTCTTCGCCCTCGACGCCAAGACCGGCAAACGCCTGTGGACCTACAACCACCGCCTGCCGGACAACATCCGTCCGTGCTGTGACGTGGTCAACCGCGGGGCAGCGATCTTCGGCGACAAGATCTACTTCGGCACCCTCGATGCGCGCCTGATCGCCCTCGACAAAAACACCGGCAAAGTGGTGTGGAACAAGAAATTCGGCGACCACGCCGCCGGCTACACCATGACCGGCGCCCCGGTGCTAATCAAAGACAAGGTCACCGGCAAGGTGCTGTTGATTCACGGCAGCTCCGGTGATGAATTCGGCGTGGTCGGCCAACTGTTTGCCCGCGACCCGGACACCGGCGAAGAAGTGTGGATGCGCCCCTTTGTCGAAGGCCATATGGGCCGCCTGAACGGCAAGGACAGCACCAGCACCGGTGACGTCAAGGCGCCGTCCTGGCCAGATGATCCGACCACCGAAACCGGCAAGGTCGAAGCCTGGAGCCACGGCGGCGGTGCCCCTTGGCAGAGCGCAAGCTTCGATGCCGAGACCAACACTATCATCGTCGGCGCCGGCAACCCTGGCCCGTGGAATACCTGGGCGCGGACCTCCAAGGACGGCAACCCCCATGACTTCGACAGCCTCTACACCTCGGGCCAGGTCGGCGTCGACCCAAGCACCGGCGAAGTAAAATGGTTCTACCAGCACACGCCGAACGATGCCTGGGACTTCTCCGGCAACAACGAGCTGGTGCTGTTCGACTACAAGGACAAGGATGGCAAGGTGGTCAAGGCCACCGGTCACGCCGACCGCAACGGCTTCTTCTACGTGGTGGACCGCAACAACGGCAAGTTGCAGAACGCCTTCCCCTTCGTCGACAACATCACCTGGGCCAGCCACATCGACCTGAAGACCGGCCGCCCCGTGGAAAACGAAGGCCAGCGTCCGGCCAAGCCATTGCCGGGTGAGACCAAGGGCAAGTCGGTGGAAGTCTCGCCGCCGTTCCTCGGTGGCAAGAACTGGAACCCCATGGCCTACAGTCAGGACACCGGCCTGTTCTACATCCCCGGCAACCAGTGGAAAGAGGAATACTGGACCGAAGAGGTCAACTACAAAAAAGGCTCGGCGTACCTGGGCATGGGCTTTCGCATCAAGCGCATGTATGACGACCATGTCGGCACCTTGCGGGCAATGAACCCCACCACCGGCAAAGTGGTATGGGAACACAAGGAAGCGCTACCGCTGTGGGCTGGCGTGCTGGCGACCAAGGGCAACCTGGTGTTCACCGGTACCGGCGATGGTTTCTTCAAGGCCTTCGATGCGAAAACCGGGGCCGAGTTGTGGAAGTTCCAGACCGGCAGCGGCATCGTTTCCCCACCGATCACCTGGGAACAGGACGGCGAGCAGTACATCGGCGTGACCGTCGGTTATGGCGGCGCAGTGCCGCTGTGGGGTGGCGACATGGCTGAGTTGACCAAGCCGGTGGCACAAGGCGGGTCGTTCTGGGTGTTCAAGATCCCGAGCTGGGACATGAAAACGGCTCAGAAATAGTCCTCTGTGGCGAGGGAGCTTGCTCCCTCGCCACAAAAGCGCTCTTGCCACACACCTCCTTCGCTAGAGGCCTCTTTATGAAATACCTGCCTTTGCTGCTACTGCTCACCCTGTCCATCGCCCACGCCGACGATGGCGACGACGTCCCTCTGATCATCAACGGCTGCACCATCGCCGAACACAGCCAATGCCCCGGCGCCAACCTCAAGGGCGCCAACCTGAGCAATCAAAACTTGAGCAAGATGAACCTGGCCGGCGCCGACCTGCGCGATGCCAACCTGCGTCACGCTAACCTGGACCTGGCCAACCTGGAAAAAGCCCAGTTGCAGGGCGCCAACTTGACCCGCGCCAGCCTGCAACAAAGCAACCTGCGCCTGGCTAACCTCACCGGCGCCACGCTGATGGCGATCCAGGGCTGGGGCATGTTCGCCCAGGGCGCGCAATTCGAGAACGCCAACCTCAGCGCCGCCTACCTGCAATTCGCAAGGCTGTCTGGGGCCAAACTGCACAAGGCCAACCTGCGGGCGGCTGATCTGGAAATGACCTGGCTGAGCAAGGCCGATCTCCAGGGCGCCGACCTCAGCGATGCCAACCTGCAAGAAGCCAAGTTCGGTGAAAGCAACCTGGAAAAGGCCACCCTCAGCGGTTCGCGCCAGCATTATGCGAATTTTCAGGATGCCAATATGGAGGGTTGCAAGGATTGCCCGACGACGTGGGACCGATAACCCCTATCTTGTGTGGCGACCGGGCTTTCAACTGGCCACCCGCACCACGCCCATGTCGATCCCCAGATGCACCAGCTCGGCATGGGAAGTGACCTGCAATTTGCTCTTGAGCAAGGTCAGGTGGTTGGAGACGGTCTTGCTGCTGATGCTTAGTTGCTGGGCAATCGAACGGGCCGGTGTGCCCTTGGCGAGCATCAGGAAAATTTCCAGCTCGCGCTGGGTCATGCTTTGCAAGCGTTGATCGCCGGGATGGTAGGCAAGCTGAGTGGCCAAGTCCTGTTCGATATACGTATGACCATCGAGAATGCGCGCCACCGCGTCGGTCATCACCTGAGGCGTCGCGCTTTTGGTGAGGTAGCCCGAAGCACCGGCCTCCAAGGCCTGGCGCACCAGCGGCAACGAAGCGTATTGGCTGAAAAACAGCACCCGCAGTTGCGGCAGGCGCTGGCGCAGGCGCCGGGTGGTTTCCAGGCCGCTGATGCCCGGCAGGCCGAAGCCGATGATCACCAGGTTCGGCACCGCCTCCTGCACCCGCAACAGGGCTTCTTCACCGCTGGCCGCCTCGCGCACTTGGGCAGCCGGCAGCAGCGTGTGCAACAGACTGGCGTAGCCCAATCGGACCACCGCATGGTCGTCCACCAACAAGATATTCATCGCGCCAACCCCGGCAGAGCGGGCATCACCGGCAATGGCAACGGTCGCGGGGCGTGGAGTTTATCGACGCCGATCAGGCTGACAATCAGCAAAAACGGCAGGAGCAATGCCTTGAGAGTACGCATGGTCGTGCAATTCCTTGCGTGATGGCCGATACCTTCCATGCTAGAACCCCCAGCCTTGGGGCGAGTTACTACTTTGGTACTGGTTTTCCTGTCTATCGTCGCATTCCCAAGGCACCGGGACTGGCATGTAATGGGTGCATAACTATAAGGATCGAACCTGCCATGCTGCCCGCCCGACTTCATCTGTTAGCGGTACTGTCGCTGAGCCTGATGCTGGCCAATGCCCAGGCTGAAACGGCGCTGTTTTCCAGCGAAGGCTACCGTATCAACCTGTATCGCAGCCCCACGCCGGACCACCTGCCGGGCGCAACCATCGTCGATACCCAGGCCTTGCAAACCCTGCTTGAGCAAACCCTGCGCCCGCTGCTGATCGACGTCTATCGAAGGCAATGGCTGCAAGGGCGCTTTATCGAAGACCAGCCCCACGCCAACCTGCCCGGCAGCCATTGGCTGGCCAATACCGGCGATGGTGAGCTGACATCCCAATGGCAAGCCTATTTCGCCCGCAACCTGGCGGCATTGACCGCTGGCGACCTCAAGCAACCGCTGGTCTTTTACTGCCGCTCCGATTGCTGGTTGAGTTGGAACGCGGTAAAACGAGCCGCCGCCTTGGGCTATACCTCTGTGTACTGGTATCGCGACGGCCTGGACGCCTGGGAAGCGGCGAAACTGCCGACAACGCCAGCCCAACCCGAGCCCTTGCACTGACCTGAACGCTTGCGTGTTGTTGCCCCACCCAAATCAAAATAATAGGTGAAAGGCCATGTACAAAATTCTGATTGCCGACGATCACCCACTGTTTCGCGAAGCGATTCATAACGTCATCAGCGACGGCTTTGCCGGCAGCGAAGTCATGGAAACCGCCGACCTGGACAGCGCCCTGGCCCTGACCCAGGAACACGACGACCTCGACCTGATCCTGCTGGACCTGAACATGCCAGGCATGCACGGTCTCAATGGCTTGATCAACCTGCGCAACGAGGCGCCGACGATTCCGGTGGTTATCGTCTCCGCCGAGCAGGACAAGCAAATCGTGCTGCAAGCCATCACCTATGGCGCCGTGGGTTTTATCACCAAATCCTCGCCACGAGCGCAGATGACCGAGGCGATCCAGCAGATTCTCAACGGCAATGTCTACCTGCCGCCGGACATCATCCGCAGCCAAAAAAGCAGCGGTCAACGGCGCATGAACGACAGCCCAGGCTTCGCCCCGGAGCTGCTCCAGGCCCTGACCCGCAAGCAGCTGCTGGTGCTGGAACGGATGACCAAGGGTGAGTCGAACAAGCAGATCGCCTATACGCTGGAAATTGCCGAGACCACGGTCAAAGCCCATGTGTCGGCGATCTTGCGCAAGCTCAATGTGCATAACCGAGTGCAAGCGATCTTGAGCGCGGGGGATATTGATTTCGGGTCGTACCTGCGCCGCTGACAGCGGCTCGCGACAATGATGTGATCGTTCCCAACGCCTAGGAACGATCATTTACCGAGTAAATGACTCATCGCTGTCTTGAGCTTCATCGGCCGCACCGGCTTGTGCATCAAGGTATGCCCCAACTCGCGGATCTGCAGTTTGAGCTCATTGCTGTAGTTGGCAGTGATCATCATCGCCGGTATGGCGCAGGCGCGGCGGGCGTTGATCCGCGCCACGGCGTCCACGCCATTCTGCTCGTCGTCCAGGTGATAGTCGGCGATCAGCAAGTCCGCCTCGGCATGGTAGTTGTCCACCTGCCGCGCCAGGTCCTGCTCCGACAGCGCGGTGATCACCCGGCAGCCCCAACCTTCGAGGAGCGTACGCATGCCCGCGCAGATCGCCGCATCGTTATCCAGCACCCACACCCGCGCGCCTTGCAGCCGTTCCAGCATCGGTTCGCTCATCAACGGCGCTGGCAAGGCCTTGGGCGCGGTGGCGCTCAACGGCACCTCCACGCAGAACATCGAGCCCTTGCCTGGCCATGACTTCACGGTAATCCGATGGCCGAGGATGCCGACGAGTTTTTCCACGATCGCCAGGCCCAAACCCAAACCACGGTCCTGATCCGGGCGCTGCACATCGCCACGCTTGAACTCCTGGAAAATCTCCTCCAAGCGGTTTTCCGCGATGCCCATGCCAGTGTCCCAAACCTGGATCGACAGGCGCTGATGGTGCCGACGACACCCCAGCACCACACGCCCGCTGTAGGTGTAGCGAATGGCATTGCTCAACAGGTTGCGCAGGACCCGCGCCAGCAACTGAATGTCGCTGCGCACCAAGGCCGAACAGCCGATGAAGTGCAGCTCCAGGCCCTCGCTGCGGGCCACCTGGGTATATTCGGCGGCGAGGTTTTCCAGCAACTCGCTCAAGGCGAACGGTGCGATGTCGGCCTTGATCACCCCGGCGTCGAGCTTGGAAATATCCACCAGGGTGCCCAGCAGGTTTTCCACGTCTTCCAGGGAGTTGCTGACGTTGCGCACCAGCGTCTCGTTGGCCACCGGCTCCCGGCGCTCCATCAACGCGCTGGTAAACAGCCTCGCGGCGTTGAGCGGTTGCAGCAGGTCGTGGCTGACCGCGGCGAGAAACTTGGTTTTCGACAGGTTAGCCTGCTCGGCTTCCAGCTTGGCCTCCCGCAGGCGCGATTCCACGCGACGGCGCTCGTCGATTTCCAGCAGTAACTGGTCGTTGAGAGAGGTCAGTTCTGCCGTGCGCTCGCGCACCCGCAGTTCAAGATTTTGGTAAGCCTGATGCAAGGCCTCGGCGGTGCGGCGGCGTTCGGTGATGTCGCGGATCAGCACGAAAATCCCCACCACCTCGCCGCTGGCCAGGCGATTGGGCACGTAGGAGCGCAGCATATAGCGCTCCTGGTTGTTGATGTTGGTTTCGGCAAACTCGAAGGTCACACTCTCCCCCGCCAGCGCCCGCGCCACGTAGGCTTCCAGGCGCTGATAGTGCTGCTCGCTGTGGGCTTCGCGCAGGCTTTGCCCGAGCATCACGCCGCGGGGCCAGCAGTACCATTGTTCATAGACCTTATTGGTGAATTCGTAGACCAGATCGGCATTGAGGTAGGCGATCAACGCCGGCACATGGTCGGTGATCAGGCGAATCCAGCGTTCGCTCTCGCTCAGGGTTTCGGCGTGCTGGTAGCGTTCGGTGATATCGGTGAACGTATTGACGAAACCGCCGGTGGGCAGCGGATGGGTGCGAATTTCCAGGACTCGGCCATCGAACAGGCGTTGCTCGCACTCCTGTACCAGCCGGCCCTTGGCGTCGCGGCTGGCGGGGGTCAGCAGTTTCAGCTCACTGTCGGCGATCACCTCGGCAAACAGTCGATGGGCCGCCACCGGCGCCAGACCGCTCAACTCAAGAAAACGCCGGTTCCACAGCTCCAGCACGCCCTCGGCATTGACCATCGCCACGCCCTGGGACAAGTTGTCCACCGCCCGCTGCAATAGGTGCGACTTCTGCGCCACGGCCTGTTCGCGGCGCACGGTTTCACTGAGTTTGACGTCGGTGATGTCGGTAAACAGGATCACTCGCCCGCCCTCCTGGGTCGGCCGTTCACTGACTTGTAACCAGCGGCCGTTGTGCAGGCGGTAAAACAGGTTTTCCTCATCGTGACCGCGGGCCTCTTCGGCAAACAACCCGGTGGTGGTCATCAGCCGCTTGACCTCGGACAACAGCATGCCGGCGATGATCCGCACGCGGCTGTTGCTCCAGAACGCCTTGAAGCGGCTGTTGAACAGGACGATGCGCTGCTGAGCGTCGAACAGCACAAAGGCGTCGGAGATACTTTCGATGGCGTCGATCAAATGCTGGTGAGCCGTTTCCGCCCGCAGTCGTGCGTCGCTGAGCAAGTGGTTGCTGGCCTTGAGTTCGGCCATGGCCTGGTTCAGCGCATCGGTGCGTTCGCGGACCTGCTCGGCCAGCACCACCGAATGCTGGAACGCCGCATAGGGATCGTTGCCACGGGTCACACCGGACTCGATACGCTCGATCAACGCCGCATTGATGCGTTGCAGCTTGTGGTTGTCCTGTTGCAGGCCGGTGATCCGGGCCTGGAGTTCAGCGGTGTCCAGGGGTACGGCCCCGGGCAATGGCGACCCCGGTGAAGGTCTGGTTGATGTGCATGCCATTGAACTGTTCTCCGTAGGTGTTGAAACCCATCACCCGTTGGTCCTGCAAAAACGCCCCGATCTGCTCCAGGGCGCCGCTGTCTTCCAGCTCCAGGCGCCGCAGGAAGCAGTCGCAGCCAATGGTCAGCAACAGCGCGCCAAGGCGTGCTTGCAAGCCGTCGAACAGGGTTTGCAGGTTCGGCAGGATCGGGCCTGGGGTCATGGCGGTGAGGACGATGCCGTTTTCCACGGCGCAGTAGAAACTCAGGCTCAAATCCGCATGTACTTGCTGGATAGCCCGCACGTAGTACTGATCGTTGATGCGCACCGCCAACGGGTGGGCGGCGAAGATCCGGTGATCCAGTTGCGCCACTGGCACGCCGATATGCCGGGCGTATTCTTCGGCGGCAGGTTCGGCATTCAGCTCAAAGACCCGCCGCGAAGTGCTGTCGGCACCAGTCACCACCAGCTTTTGCGCACGGGGCAGGATGTGGTGGGTGGTGAACACTTCAAAATCCAGCCAGGTGTTGACCAGTACCACCACCGCCGCGCCACTGTGGAACTCGCCATCGAAATAGACGTGGGTGTGGGTCAGGCAATTGTCATCACCGGCCGAACCGCCAAAATGCGGGATATCACCGAGGGCAGCGCTGAGCGCGGCGAGGACCATTTCTTCGCGGCTGGACAAGCCATCGAGCAAGGTCAGGGCAAAGCTGTTGCCCTTGATCGGCGCCAAGGTGTTGCTGCGACAACCGCCCACCAGGCGTTCAACCATTTGCTGGGCGTCGATCAGGCTAAAGTGTTCCACCTGGTCGATCAGTTCGGTGGCGATGGAAAAGTGCCGGTGATCAAAACCCACCGCCGTGACGCAATTGCGCCCGTAGCCCTGGGGCGTGATCTCGCCGGCGCTGGTGCAACCCACCAGGCGAATACCGCCGAAGCTGTGCTGCAAGGCCTGGCCCAGGGCCTGTAAGTCATAGGAAGCGGAACAGAAGAACAACACAAAGCCCAGGTGGGGATGCAACAACTGGCGCGCCAGCTCATCGGCCACCTGCCGGGCATCGGTAGCCTGGGACATGGCAGTGACTACGCCTTCGCTCTGGACCTGCTGCATGGTCGACTCCCCCTGTGAGGCATAAGTGTACGAAGCCTGGGGGGAGCGACCTATGCTACTTGGGTACTGGGTGGGGGATTCGATGGGATGAGAGGGCCCAGGAAATACTGGAGATCAACAGTGGGAGTCGCTTTCTGTGGGAGCCGGGCTTGCCCGCGATGCAAACGACTCGGTGTATCAGTCAAACCCAGGGGATGCTATCGCGGGCAAGCCCGGCTCCCACAGTTGATCGGCTTCAGTTCATAGACCAGGTTACTGCTGCTACCAGGTCAGCACCGCTCCCACCGCGAAGGTATCAGTGTCTTCATTTTGCGCACTGGTGTCGTGGCCCTCGATCTGGAACTGATTGTACTCGGCGACCAGCTTCAGGTTGTCGTTGATGTCATGGAACAGCGCAATGCCACGGGTTTCATAATCCGCGCCGCTGCCGACCACGCCGTTGCCGTCGTCCTTGGTCTTGCCGTAAGACAACGCCAGGCGGTTCTTGCCCAGCTTGTACGAGCCCTGCAGCAGGTAGCCGTTGCTGTCGACGTTACGCAGCGTGGCTTCGCCGGCATTGTTGGTAAAGAACGGGTTTATGCCCTTGGCCTGGAAACCTGAACCGGTCAGCGACAACCCGCCCATTTTCGCCTGCACGCCGTAGCCCAGGCCCTTGGAGGTGACGGACTCCACCGTCGAGTCGGTGTTGTCCGAGGTCTGATAGCTGCCGTTGAGCCAGCTGTAGATCTTCGCCCCGCCTACGTCGAGCTGGTAGGTGATCTCACTTTCGGTGCGCGGGTTCTTCTGGTAGGCCTTGCCCAACGGGCTGCTGTCGTTGGTGTCCACCGGGTCCATGATGCCCACGGCAACCCGCAAGCCTTCCATCACCGGAGTGCGATAGGTGATTTGCGAGGTGGGAAATGGATAGGGATAACCGCTGCCGATATTACCGAACGACACGCCGCCGCCGTCCACCAGGCCAAGGCTGTCGCTGACCTGGCCGTAGCCTGCGAGCAGTTCATCGAGCAGGATGTTGGAACGGGCAAACAGGCCGAAATCCTTGCCGATCAATACCTCGCCCCACTCGGGATTGGCCACGGTGCCGTAGAACTGACGCACGTCGATGGCGGTGTCAGTGCCGTTGGTTTCGCTGTCGTTGATGGTCACCCAAAACGAGGCACGGGCGCCGAGCTTGAGGTCGTTAACCTGCTTGCCCATGTTAAAGCCCAGGTAGTTGGGCAAGAAGCCCATCTTCACCCGCGCCTGGCGACGGTCGTACTGGTCGCCAGCGCGGTCGACGTCGCTGTTGACGTAGAAGGCGTTGATGTAGCCATCAGTAGAGAACGTGGTCTCATCCTTGTCGTAGAGCATGATCTCGGCTTCGGCTACCGAGCTCAGGCCCAGGGACGACAGGCTGACGATGACGGCTGGCAAGAAACGATGCGTGAAGTTCTTATTGTTGTGCATGGCGCGCTCCGCAACGGGGGGACTTGTTGTCGGAGGGGATTATCGAAAGCACAACAGCGGCGGCATACGCTGCCTTGGAGGGGGATCAAAGGTGCTTTGGGCGGTCGGCAATTGCCCGGCAAATTCGATGTAAGACGGGCCTCGTGAAAGGCCCGCCACTTAGGGTGTAAGCCTGGGGGCCATTAGGCCCGGCGCGCTCAATCGAAGGCTCTGAACAGCATGTAGGTGGCCACCACGATGCACAATGTAGCGAAGCCCACTTGCAGGGCTCTGGCCTGAATCAGCGAGCAAAGGCGCCGACCCACAATCATCCCGACGATGCTGGAGACGATAAACACCCAGCCCACGGAGTCAATGGTGACACCGGCATGAAACGCACCGACCACGCCGATCAGGGAAATCAGGCTGATCACCATCAACGACGTGGCGACAATCCCACGCATCTGCACATCGGTCAGTTGCTTGAATGCCGGCACAATCAGAAACCCGCCGCCAACACCGAGCAAACCCGACACGGCACCGGTCACCGCGCCCAAGGCTGCCAGGGTGGCGGTGCACTTGGCGGTCCAGGAAAAGCGCCCGGTCTGTTGATCGAGCATGCAGTTCTTCTGGCCCCAGGAAGCGGCGCCGTGGTCACTGGGCCCCGCCTCGACCTTCTCGCGCCGCAACATGCGCCAGGCCACCAGCACCATCAGCGCGCTGAACAGGCCCATCAGGATCTTGTCCGACAGTTGATGGGCCAGGAACACCCCCAGCGGCGAAAACAGCGCCCCCAGCAAGGCGATCAGCAGCGCCGCGCGGTAGCGCACCAGGCCATGGCGCAAACCATCAATCGCCCCGACAGCGGCAGCCGCGCCCACGGCGAACAACGACACGGGCGCCGCTTGGGTCATGGTCAAGCCAAGCCCCAGCACCAGGGCCGGGACGCCGATTATTCCACCGCCAGCGCCGGTCAAGCCCATCACCAACCCCATGATCACGCCAAAAAAACTTGCCAGTAGCATAGGGTTCTCTCAATCCACCTTGGACAAACGGGTCAGCCATTCGCGGCCCTTGAGCATGCCGTTCCAGTAGAACCACGGCAGCAGCGTCGCCTTGAGAAACCACGCCGAACGCCGCGCCACTGTCGGGTCGAGGGGAAAGGTCGGCAGCAGCTTGCCGGCATAACCGAACTCGGCCAATACCACCTTGCCCCTCTCCACCGTCAGCGGGCAGGAACCGTAGCCATCGTACTTGAGGGGCAGCGGCTTATGCTTGCGCAGGGCCAGGAGATTTTGCGAGACCACAACGATTTGCTTGCGCACCGCTGCGGCGGTTTTGGCGTTGCTGGTGGAGCACACATCACCGAGGCCGAATATCTGCGAATAACGCACATGTTGCAGGCTGTGGGGGTTTACCTCGCACCAGCCGGCGGCGTCGGCCAATGGGCTCTGACGGATGAAATCAGGGGAGACTTGCGGCGGCACGACGTGCAGAAGGTCGAAGGATTTTACCTCGATGGTGACATTGCCTTCGCCGTCCTTGACCTCGAACCAGGCCTTGCGCGCAAGGCCGTCGACCTTGATCAGGTTGGAATTGAAGGCCAGTCGCGCCGAGTATTTTTCGACATACTTCATCAAGGGAGGAACGAAGGTTGCCACACCAAACAGCACGGCACCGGCCAGGTTGAATTCGACGTCGATATTTTTTAGCGCGCCCTGCCTGAGCCAGTGGTCGCAGGACAGGTACATGGCCTTTTGCGGCGCTCCGGCGCATTTGATCGGCATGGCCGGCTGGGTGAAAATCGCCTTGCCGCCCTTGAGTTGCTGCACCAGTTGCCAGGTATAGGCCGCGTGCTGGTAGCTGTAGTTGGAGGTGACACCGTTCTGGCCGAGGGCTTCCTGTAAACCTTCGACTTTCTCCCAGGCCAGGCGCAGGCCGGGGCAGACGATCAGGTTGTTCCAGGTGACGCGCTGGCCGCTGTCGAGCACCAGGGTCTGTTCATCGGGCAACAACTCGCTGACCGCCGCTTGTACCCAGGTCACCCCGTCAGGCAATACTTTGGCCATGGGCCGGGCGGTTTTGCTGATGTCATGGGCACCGCCACCCACCAGGGTCCAGGCGGGCTGGTAATAGTGTTCGTCGTTGGGTTCGATCAGGGTGATGTTCAGGTGAGGGTCGCGCTTGAGCAGGCTGGCCAGCAGGCCGATACCCGCGGAGCCGCCACCGATGACAACGATATCGCCACTGATGGTCGGTCCCCAGTGTTGGTCGTTCATGGTTTTTGGCCTTTTTTAGTCAATGCACACAAGGGTCGTTGCCGTATGGCATCACGCCCTGCTGTTTGCCACCACGATGCCATCCTTTGCCTCGAGTCCTTTAATTCACTTAAGCTCGCAAGGTTATGTGGAAAATACCATGAATGTAAGCCGCGATTTCCCGGCCCCCAGCCACTCAGGACGACCGTTATGTCAGCGTTGATTCAATCCTTTCTGGACGAGGCCTCGTCGACCTACACCTATGTCGTCTATGAACAGGACGGCGGCCAGTGCGCCATCGTCGACTCGGTGCTCAATTATGACCCAGCCTCGGGACGCACCGGCACGGCCCAGGCCGACCAGGTGATTGCCTTCGTAGGCGAGCACCGCTTGCAGGTGCAATGGCTGCTGGAGACCCACGCCCACGCCGACCACCTGTCCGCCGCGCCCTATCTGCGCCGGCAACTGGGGGGCAAGATCGCCATCGGCAAGTCCATCACCAAGGTACAGGGCGTATTCAAGAACCTGTTCAACCTTGAACCGGAGTTCCGTGTCGACGGTTCGCAATTCGATCATCTGTTCGCCCCGGATGAGGTATTCCACATTGGCAACCTCAAGGCCCGTGCCCTGCATGTGCCAGGCCATACGCCGGCGGACATGGCCTACCTGATCGACGATCAATTGATCCTGGTGGGCGACACGCTGTTCATGCCCGATGTCGGCACGGCGCGCTGTGACTTTCCCGGCGGCGACGCTCGCCAGCTCTACGCCTCGATGCGCAAGTTGCTGGCCTTCGCGCCGCAAACGCGCCTCTATGTCTGCCACGACTACCCGCCCGAAGGCAGGGCCGCCAAATGCCTGACGACGATTGCCGAGCAGCGTGCCGGAAATATTCATGTGCATGACGGGGTGGATGAGGCGACGTTTGTGACAATGCGCACCCAGCGTGATGCGGGCCTGGGTATGCCGACGCTGTTGCTGCCGGCGATTCAGGTCAATGTGCGGGCGGGAAATATGCCGCCAGCGGAAGATAATGGGGTGGTGTATTTGAAGATCCCATTGAATCAGCTTTAAGGCGGCGCATAAGGCCTAGTCAAAATAGGACGTCTTAGGCTGGGCGAGCCCCGACCACAACTCGTCGACATGCTTGAACCCCCATTCCTCAGCGGACTCCCGGCTGATGATCTTGTCACGCTGTTCGGCCAGATTCACCACGGCCTGGACAATCGGCAAGCGAGAGCGCGCCGAAAAAAACACGTTGACCACCGGCGTGAGCAAGGACTTGGGGTTTTGCTCTATTACCACGCCAATACGACCACTCTCCAGGCGGACCAGAGCACCAACGGGGTAGATCCCCACACACCGAACAAACGCCTGGAACACACTCTCGTCAAAATGGCCTTTCCACTCAGCCATTTTCTGAATCGCGTCGGCCGGCCCCCAGCCGCGTTTGTAGGGGCGCTCTGAAGTGATCGCATCGTAGACATCACACACAGCGCCCATCTGCGCAAACAGGCTGATCTGATCCTGGACGAGGCCGTGGGGATAGCCGCTGCCGTTGCATTTCTCGTGGTGATGCAGGCAGACATCCAGCACCAATGCACTGATATGCGGGCAGTTGCGCAACATTTTCGCGCCCTCCACCGGGTGACTGCGCACGATGTCGAACTCCGCCTCAGTCAGCGCCCCAGCCTTGTTCAAAATGCCCTCCGGGATGGCCATTTTCCCGACATCATGGAACAAGCCTGCCAGGCCCGCCTCCTGGACCAGTGCAGGCGAGAGGCTCAATTGCCGGGCCAGCGCGATCATCAATCCACTGACGGCAACCGAATGCATGTAGGTGTATTCATCAGACTTTTTCAAACGGGCCAGGCTAATCAATGCATGGGGATGGCGTAGCACCGACTGGGATATTTCCTCGACCAGGCTGGCCACTCGGGTTGGCTCAACCGCCCTACCCATGCGCAAATCACTGAACATCTCGATGACCGCGCCTTTGGCGACAGCGCACACCTTGACCGCGCGCGCCACCTCAGCCTTCATTTCCACACGAGGGGAAGCCACCGGGCGTTTCAAGGCAGGCGTCTTATGTGCGGCCTGCAGGTCCTGCGGTTTCAGGTCGCAACCTTTCTCGGTATCAATCCAGACACCCTGGACCTTTGATGCCAACAAGCGCTGCAAATCTTCGTTGCGATTGAGCAAAAAACTGCTCTTCCAAAAAGCATGATCGATCCATGAACCATCAAGCTTATGGATGTGCATACCCAGAGTCACCTGCGACGCAGGAATGCATTTCAACATACGTCATACCCCAATCAACTAACTCACGGAAAACTTTGAAACGATCTGCCTAAGATCCACCGCAAGTTTGGACAGCTCATTGCTGGCAATGGATGTCTGACCGGCGGCAGAAGAGCTCTGAATAGAAAGATCCCTGATGCTGATGAGGTTCTGATCAACGGAACGAGCCACATGGGCCTGCTCCTCCGATGCGGTCGCAATCAGCAGATTTCTTTCATTGATATCAGAGATGGCTTGGGTGATTTGGGTAATGGCGGCGCCTGCTTCATGGGCGATCTTTAACGAATCCACGGCTTCACTGCGGTTCAACTCCATAGACAGCACCGCCTCGCTTGAGCAGCTCTGGATTTTCGCAATCATCTGCTCAATTTCGTGGGTAGATGTTTGCGTTCTGTGGGCCAGCGCCCTGACTTCGTCGGCCACGACAGCAAAGCCGCGCCCCTGCTCTCCGGCCCTGGCCGCCTCGATCGCCGCATTCAAGGCAAGCAAGTTGGTTTGTTCGGCAATGGAACGGATAACCTCGACCACCTTGGCGATATCCTGGGCCTGCTTGGCGAGCCCTTCGACTTCCAGCCCGGTTTGCTGAACCGTTGTGCTCAACTTTTCAATCGAGGCAATGGTCTGGGCAACACGGTCCTGACCCACCTTTGCCGAGCGCTGGGAGTCTTGAGTCGACTGGGAAGCTGAGACAGCATTTCTGGCCACTTCCTCTACCGCCGCAGTCATCTCATTGACTGCCGTAGCGGCCTGATCAGTTTCCATGCTTTGTCGCTCAATGCCTGCACTTGACTCCTTGGTGATCGAACTCATCTCCTCCGCCGCCGCGGCCAGTTGCCCCGAAGCTTCGGAGATATGCTGCAAGGTGCTTTTCAGGTTCATTTGCATGGCCGCCGTAGACTGTTGCAGATCCGTCAACTCGTCCTTGCCACTGATATTAATGGCGACACGCAGGTCGCCTTGGGCAATCTTGGCCGTCGCCGCCAACAACTCCTTGACCGGCGTGATGATGCTTTTGGTGAACAGGTGCGCCACCACGACCGTCAACAAGACAGAGACCACCATCAGCACAATGGTAAGCAGGCGGGCGGCATCAAACTCATCGGAGGCCGTACCCACGGCGATTTGCGCACCGTTTTGGTTGATAGCCACCAGTTCACCGATCCACGATTGAAGTTTTAACGCCACGGGACTGGCCTGGTCGCGGATAAACACGTTGATATCATTTATCGAACGAGATGCATCCATGGCCACCAGCTCATCAACCTTGAGATTATAACTCTGGACGCCTTTCACTATGTCTTCGTACTTGTTTTTCTCCTGCGGACTTGAAACAAATTTTGAGTATTTCTCTGTCACGTCAACCAATACGTTCCTCGCGTCCTTGATCGCGCCAGTGGAGTCCCCACTCAACCTATTGTCTTCCATCGCAAATCGACGCAGCTCCAGCCGGAGGTTTAGCAATGCGCTTTCTATTTCTCCTGCCTGGCGAATACTGGGAAGCCAATTAGTTTCAATCGCGACCGTCGAGGCATAAATCCTGTCAGCTTTTACCAGCGTCAGGCCCCCTTGTATCAACAGCAAAAGACAGACAACGCCAAAACACAAAATGGTGCGCAAGTTCAGCCTTATCAATCGCATTGACATAACAACTCCCGATTTCCTTAGTTCTGCGGACCTTGCGCCCTGTGCAGAAGCTGTCAGATATCACTTTATTTAGAGGCGAGTGAAAAAAACGTAACGTTAGGCGGTTATTTTTGTTAAATCCAAAAATACCGTGTGAGCGTAAAACCAAAACACCACCTGGCACACTATTGAAAGTGTTCAATATGGCGCTTTATTTAATAAGAGGGCGCAATGCAAGTTGACCAGCGAAATCATAAAGCGCACGGCAGACTAAATCTTGACGCTCCATGACTATAAGCTCTCGCTTAAAGCTGGAGTTTAGCAGGTGCATCAGCGAGCACAGGGAAAACCGATCTTATAATATAAAGTATCGACAGTGATAGGCCGTATTGGAGGTCATCAATACTTATTGCCATCTAAACGAATAGATTGGAGGGAAACTTCACCTTATAACGCAGCGACGACGCCCCCCGTCGCTGGTCAAGGCTGGCGCTTACGGCTTGCTCAACATCAGGCCATCTGGCGGCAACGGCAGCGCCGTCTTGTAGCGCACCTGCTTGAGCGCGAAGCTGGAGCGGATATTCGCCACGCCGGGCACCTTGGTCAGAAAGTCCATCATGAAGCGCTCCAACGACTGGATGGTCGGCACCAATACCCGAATCAAATAGTCGGGATCGCCGGCCATCAAATAGCACTCCATCACCTCTGGCCGATCAGAAATCGCCCCTTCGAATTGCTGCAACGCCTCCTCGTTCTGCTTTTCCAGGCTGACATGGATGAACACATTGACGTGCAGCCCCAGCAGATCGGCGTCCAGCAGCGTCACCTGGTCGCGAATCAGCCCCAGCTCTTCCATGGCCTTGACCCGGTTAAAACACGGAGTGGGTGACAGGTTGACCGAGCGGGCAAGGTCGGCGTTGGTGATGCGGGCGTTCTCCTGGAGGCTGTTGAGAATCCCGATATCGATACGGTCCAGCTTACGCATGAGAAAAAACCACCTGTTTATTATGCTTATGCAGTTTTTTTATCCTCAAATGAACTAAAGCGCAACGAAACAGAGAGAAATATTCTCCTACGCCCAGCCTATGATTGTTGTAGGACAAGATTTCTTCTACCCGAAGACTGACTGTCAGCTAAGCGCGCCCACTACAAGAAATTCACAAGATCGAGCGTAGAAAGCCATGAATCAGCAATATGAACCGCTGCGCCTGCACGTTCCCGAGCCTTCCGGCCGTCCAGGCTGCAAAACCGACTTTACCTACCTGCGTCTGACCGATGCAGGTACGGTGCGCAAACCCGCCATTGACGTTGAACCCGCCGACACTGCCGACTTGGCCAAAGGCCTGATCCGCGTGCTCGACGATCAGGGCCAGGCCCTTGGCCCATGGGCTGAAGGCGTGCCCGTCGAAATCCTGCGCAAGGGCATGCGTGCCATGCTCAAGACGCGGATCTTCGACAACCGCATGGTGGTCGCCCAGCGTCAGAAAAAAATGTCGTTCTACATGCAAAGCCTTGGCGAAGAAGCCATTGGCAGCGCCCAGGCCCTGGCCTTGAACATCGACGACATGTGCTTCCCCACCTACCGCCAGCAAAGCATCCTGATGGCCCGCGAAGTGCCGCTGGTGGACCTGATCTGCCAACTGCTGTCCAACGAGCGCGACCCGCTCAAGGGCCGTCAGTTGCCGATCATGTACTCGGTGCGCGAAGCCGGCTTCTTCACCATTTCCGGCAACCTCGCGACCCAATTTGTACAGGGCGTGGGCTGGGGCATGGCCTCGGCGATCAAGGGCGATACCAAGATTGCCTCGGCCTGGATCGGTGATGGCGCCACAGCTGAATCAGACTTCCACACCGCCCTCACCTTCGCCCACGTCTATCGGGCGCCGGTGATTCTCAACGTGGTGAATAACCAGTGGGCGATCTCCACCTTCCAGGCCATCGCCGGCGGTGAAGCCACCACCTTTGCCGGACGCGGCGTGGGTTGCGGGATTGCCTCCCTGCGGGTAGACGGCAACGACTTTATCGCGGTATACGCCGCCTCCGCCTGGGCCGCCGAGCGCGCCCGGCGCAACCTGGGGCCGACCCTGATCGAATGGGTCACCTACCGCGCCGGCCCCCACTCCACCTCCGATGATCCGTCCAAGTACCGTCCCGCAGACGACTGGAGCCACTTCCCCCTGGGCGACCCAATCCTGCGCCTCAAGCAGCACTTGATCCGTATCGGCCAGTGGTCCGAAGAGGAACACACCGCCGTCAGCGCGGAACTGGAAGCCGAAGTGATCAAGGCCCAGAAAGAAGCCGAACAGTACGGCACCCTCGCCGGCGGCCAGATTCCAAGCGCCGCGACCATGTTCGAAGACGTCTATAAAGAGATGCCGGAGCACTTGAAGCGCCAGCGTCAAGAGTTGGGGGTCTGACATGAACGATCACAACAACACTATCGAGCTGGAAACCGCCATGACCACCACCACCATGACCATGATCCAGGCCCTGCGCTCGGCCATGGATGTGATGCTTGAGCGTGACGACAATGTCGTGGTGTTCGGCCAGGACGTCGGCTATTTCGGCGGCGTGTTCCGTTGCACCGAAGGCCTGCAAAACAAGTACGGCACCTCGCGGGTGTTCGACGCGCCGATCTCGGAAAGCGGCATCGTCGGTGTCGCCGTGGGCATGGGTGCCTATGGCCTGCGCCCGGTGGCGGAAATCCAGTTCGCCGACTACGTCTACCCGGCTTCCGACCAAATCATTTCCGAAGCGGCGCGCCTACGTTATCGCTCGGCCGGCCAGTTCACCGCACCGATGACCCTGCGCATGCCTTGCGGCGGCGGCATCTACGGCGGCCAGACCCACAGCCAGAGTATTGAAGCGGTGTTCACCCAGGTCTGCGGCCTGCGCACGGTGATGCCGTCCAACCCTTACGACGCCAAGGGCCTGCTGATCGCCTCCATCGAAAACGATGACCCGGTGATCTTTCTAGAGCCCAAGCGCCTGTACAACGGCCCCTTCGACGGCCACCACGACCGCCCGGTAACCCCGTGGTCGAAACACCCCGCCGCGCAAGTCCCGGATGGTTACTACACCGTGCCGCTGGACGTCGCCGCCATCACTCGTCCGGGCTCGGAGGTGACCATCCTGACCTACGGCACCACGGTGTATGTGTCGCAAGTGGCTGCTGAAGAAAGCGGCATTGATGCCGAAGTCATCGACCTGCGAAGCCTGTGGCCGCTGGACCTGGAAACCATCGTCAACTCGGTGAAGAAAACCCGTCGTTGCGTGATTGTCCACGAAGCCACCCGCACCTGCGGTTTCGGCGCCGAGTTGGTGGCGCTGGTTCAGGAGCATTGCTTCCACTACCTGGAAGCGCCTATCGAGCGCGTCACCGGTTGGGATACCCCGTATCCCCACGCGCAAGAGTGGGCGTACTTCCCTGGTCCGTCCCGTGTGGGCGCGGCTTTGCATCGGGTTATGGAGGTCTGAATGGGCACGCACGCTATCAAGATGCCGGACATTGGCGAAGGCATCGCAGAAGTTGAACTATCGGTCTGGTACGTCAAGGTTGGCGATCTGGTGGTAGAGGATCAGGTGCTGGCGGACGTGATGACCGACAAGGCGATGGTGGATATTCCGTCGCCGGTCCATGGCAAGGTGATTTCCCTGGGCGGTGAGCCGGGTGAAGTGATGGCGGTGGGCAGCATTCTGATCAGTATTGAAGTGGAAGGCGCGGGCAATACCAAGGAATCGGCGTTGTCGGCGGTGGTAGAGGTAGAGGAAGCGGCACCTGTACCTGCGCCGAAGGTCGAAGCCAAGGCCCCGGCCATTGAAAGTAAACCGGCGACCAAGCCGGTCGTTGCTCAAGCCCCGGTAGCCCGTGATGCCGACGAGCGTCCGTTGGCCTCCCCGGCCGTGCGCAAGCACGCGCTGGATGCAGGTATTCAATTACGTTTGGTCCAGGGCTCCGGCCCGGCCGGGCGGATTTTGCATGAAGACCTTGAGGCGTATTTGCTGCAGGGTCCGGCAAAAAGTTCGGCAGCATCCAATCCTTACGCCGAACGCAATGACGAACAGCAAATCCCGGTGATCGGCATGCGCCGCAAGATCGCCCAGCGCATGCAGGACGCCACCCGGCGTGCCGCGCATTTCAGCTACGTGGAAGAGATCGACGTCACTGCCCTCGACGAGTTGCGGGTACACCTCAATGAAAAACACGGCGCCACCCGCGGCAAGCTGACCTTGCTGCCGTTTCTGGTGCGAGCCATGGTCGTCGCGTTGCGGGACTTCCCGCAGATCAACGCGCGTTACGACGATGAAGCCCAGATCATCACTCGCCTGGGCGCGGTGCATGTCGGCGTCGCCACCCAAAGCGATATCGGCCTGATGGTTCCGGTGGTGCGTCACGCCGAGTCCCGCAGCCTGTGGGGCAATGCCGAAGAGATCACCCGCCTGGCCGCCGCCGCGCGCAATGGCAAGGCCAGCCGTGATGAGCTGTCGGGCTCGACCATCACGTTGACCAGCCTCGGCGCCTTGGGCGGGATTGTCAGCACACCGGTACTGAACCTGCCGGAAGTGGCCATCGTCGGCGTCAACCGCATCGTTGAGCGCCCCATGGTGATCAAGGGGCAGATCGTGATCCGCAAGATGATGAACCTCTCCAGCTCCTTCGATCACCGGGTGGTCGATGGCATGGACGCGGCGCAATTCATCCAGGCCATCCGTGGCCTGCTCGAACAACCCGCCAGCCTGTTTCTGGAGTAAGGCATGTCTCAATCATTAAATACCACACTGCTGATTATCGGCGGCGGCCCTGGCGGTTACGTGGCGGCGATTCGTGCCGGCCAACTGGGCATCCCGACCATTCTGGTGGAGGGTCAGTCACTGGGCGGTACCTGCCTGAATATCGGCTGCATTCCGTCCAAGGCACTGATTCACGTTGCCGAACAGTTCCAGCAAACCGTGCACCACAGCCAGGGCTCCCACCTGGGGATCGACGTCGACGTACCCACCCTGGACATCGGCAAAAGCGTGGCATGGAAAGACGGCATCGTTGACCGCCTGACCACCGGTGTTGCCGCGCTGCTGAAGAAACACAAGGTGCAGGTCATCCAAGGCTGGGCCAAGGTCATCGATGGCAAGACTGTGGCAGTTGGCGACCAGCGCATCCAGTGCGAGCACCTGTTGCTGGCCACCGGTTCGAAAAGCGTCAACCTGCCAATGCTGCCAATTGGCGGGCCAATCATCTCTTCCACCGAGGCCTTGGCGCCGACGAAAGTACCCAGGCGCCTGATCGTAGTCGGCGGTGGTTACATCGGGCTGGAGCTGGGGATTGCCTATCGCAAGTTGGGTTCCGACGTCAGCGTGGTCGAGGCCCAGGACCGTATCCTGCCAGCCTACGACGCCGAGCTGACGCAACCGGTGGCCGAATCCCTCAAGCAACTGGGGGTCAAGCTGTACCTGAAACACAGCGTCACCGGCTTTGAACGCAACACCCTGCAAGTACGCGATCCCAACGGCGACACCCTGTCCCTGGAAACCGACCAGGTGCTAGTGGCCGTTGGTCGCAAACCCAATACCCAGGGCTGGAACCTGGAAGCGTTGAACCTGGACATGAACGGCTCGGCGATCAAGATCGACAGCCGCTGCCAGACCAGCATGCGCAATGTCTGGGCCATTGGCGACCTGAGCGGCGAGCCGATGCTCGCGCACCGCGCGATGGCCCAGGGCGAGATGGTCGCAGAGCTGATCAGCGGTAAAACCCGCGAATTCAACCCGGCGGCAATCCCGGCAGTGTGCTTTACCGATCCAGAACTGGTGGTGGTCGGCAAGACCCCGGACGAGGCTAAAGCCGCTGGCCTGGATTGCATCGTCGCAAGCTTCCCGTTTGCCGCCAATGGCCGCGCCATGACCCTGGAGTCGAAAACCGGCTTCGTGCGGGTGGTGGCGCGGCGCGACAATCACCTGATTGTCGGTTGGCAGGCGGTAGGTGTCGGCGTGTCCGAGCTGTCCACGGCCTTTGGCCTGTGCCTGGAAATGGGCTCACGCCTGGAAGACGTGGCGGGCACCATCCACGCCCACCCGACCTTGGGTGAAGCGGTGCAGGAAGCGGCGTTGCGGGCCTTGGGGCATGCGTTGCACCTTTGAAGGGGGTGCGAATGCAGCGGGTAATGAAGTATTGTTGCGCCCATCCAGAAATAAACCACACGCCTGCCTTCGACCAGGCGGTTGACAAGAGATAGAGGGTGTCATGGGTAACGAAAGCATCAATTGGGACAAGCTGGGTTTTGACTACATCAAGACCGACAAGCGTTTTCTCCAGCACTGGCGTAATGGCGAGTGGGAAAAAGGCACCCTGACCGAAGATAACGTGCTGCACATCAGCGAGGGCTCCACCGCCCTGCACTACGGCCAGCAATGCTTCGAAGGCATGAAGGCCTATCGCTGCAAGGACGGTTCGATCAACCTGTTCCGCCCGGACCAGAACGCCCTGCGCATGCAGCGCAGCTGCGCACGCCTGCTGATGCCACAAGTGCCGACTGAAGATTTTATCGAAGCCTGCAAGGAAGTGGTCCGCGCCAACGAGCGTTTCATCCCGCCGTACGGCACCGGCGGTGCGTTGTACCTGCGTCCGTTCGTGATCGGTACCGGTGACAACATCGGTGTGCGCACTGCGCCCGAATTCATCTTCTCGATCTTCTGCATCCCGGTGGGCGCCTACTTCAAGGGCGGCCTGACCCCGCACAACTTCCTGATTTCCGGCTACGACCGTGCAGCACCAAACGGCACTGGCGCGGCCAAGGTCGGCGGCAACTACGCCGCGAGCCTGATGCCGGGCTCCCAGGCGAAAAAGGCCAACTTTGCCGATTGCATCTACCTGGACCCGCAAACCCACTCGAAGATCGAGGAAGTCGGTTCGGCCAATTTCTTCGGGATTACCCACGACAACACGTTCGTCACCCCGAACTCGCCGTCGGTATTGCCAGGCATCACCCGCCTGTCGCTGATCGAACTGGCCAAGACCCGCCTGGGCCTGAAAGTGGTCGAAGGCGATGTGTTCGTCGACAAGCTGTCGGACTTCAAGGAAGCCGGCGCCTGCGGTACAGCGGCGGTGATCACGCCCATCGGCGGCATCGAATACAAAGACAAGCTGCACGTGTTCTACAGCGAAAAAGACGTCGGCCCGGTGACCCAGAAGCTCTATAAAGAGCTGACCGGTGTGCAATCGGGTGATGTTGAAGCGCCTGAGGGTTGGATCGTCAAGGTTTGATCCTGCACCTGCTTTAAACAGGAAACCCGCCTATTTGGCGGGTTTCTTGTTTATTCGGGGATGTTTTCCGGGATCTTCTTGCCCATGTTGATCCGCGGCTCCGCCCCGTAGCCCAGCGCCTCGTAAAAACCCACTACCGCATCATTGCCGCCAGTGATCTGCAGGTTGATCTTCATGCAGCCCAAGGCCGTTAATGCCTGCTCGGCATGCCGTACCAACGAGGCGCCCAAGCCTTGCCGGCGATAGTCGGGATGCACTGCCACCGAATACAACCAGCCGCGATGCCCGTCATAACCGGCGAGGATGGTGCCAATCACGGTTTTCTTGTCCGTAGCCACAAAAAACAACCCATCATTGACCGCCAGTTTTTTATCAATGACCAGGGTCGGCAGGTTGTGCGCCGTGTCATAACCAAAGGCAGCCTGCCACAGCGCGACCACCTGCGCACGGTGTGGGCGGTCGCGGTAGGGGCCAATGGGATGGCGTGACGACAATGCCTTCTCCATCACCAGGGTGCGTTCGTTACCGTGGTAGACGTCGCGCACAGTAATGAAGCCTAACTTGATATAGAACAATTCGGCAGTCAGTGAGGAGGGTACATTCAATACCGTCACTCCGGCCTCGCGGGCACGCAGTTCGATTTCGATCATCAGTAGGCGGCCGATACCCTGGCCTTGCAACGTCGGATTGACGAACACCGAACGCACCACATTAGCGTCGAGTGCGGCGGTGGCGACGATCACTTGATCCTGGATCGCCACCAAGACGGTTCGGCGCTTAAGCAATTGCAGCACCGCGTCGGGAGTAAAGTTGCTCGCCACCCGCGCAATCACGTCGGCCGGGTAATCCTGGGCGTTGCTGTCGTGCAGGGCCGCGAGAATGACTTGGCTTATGCCTTCAGCATCGGCGGTTTTGGCGAGACGAACTTCGGTTGGCATGACTTCTCCTTCTTGACACCAATATCGTAGCGTGCAGCAGCATCGCATTTTTCACCGAAAAGATGCCACGCCTACCCTCAGCAGCCGATTTCGCTGCAAAACCCCGCTTTTCAGCTTTCCCGGCTGAGCCACGCCCCTACTTCAACCGGGATTCTGCCTCCATAGCGCACAAAATAGCTTTACTGCCCACCCCATGGACCCGTGCCCCCATGCAAACCACTAACACCGTTCTGATGATCCGCCCGGCACGCTTTGCCTTCAACCCGGACACCGCGATCAACAACCGCTTCCAGCAAGCACCCCTAGACCCCTACAGCGCACAGCAGAAAGCGCTGGAAGAATTCGACGGCTATGTCAACACCCTGCGCCAGCACGGCGTGGAAGTACTGGTGGTGCAAGATACCCTCGCGCCCCACACCCCGGATTCGATCTTCCCCAACAACTGGTGGAGCAGCCACGCCGACGGCAGCCTGGTGCTGTACCCGATGGAGGGCCAGAACCGCCGCCTGGAACGCAGCAAAGGCGTGCTGCAAGTACTGGAGCAACGCTTTGCCATCCACGACACCATCGATTTCAGCCACCTCGAAGAACAGAACATGTTCCTCGAAGGCACCGGCAGCATGGTCCTCGACCGCCAGCACCGCATCAGCTACGCCTGTCACTCAGGGCGTACTCACTCCGATGCCTTGCGCCAGTTTGCCGAACGCCTGAACTACCAGGTCTGCGTATTTCACGCCGTCGACCGCCACCACGCACCGATCTACCACAGCAACGTGATGATGAGCGTGGGCCGCAACCTCGCCGTGGCCTGCCTGCAAGCGCTGCCCGAAGAGCACGAACGCCTGGCCCTGGAACACTCCCTGCGCGACACTGGCAAGGACATCCTGGCCCTGGACTTCGACCAGTTGGAAGCCTTCGCCGGCAACATGCTGGAAGTCCACGACCGCCACGGCCAGCCGCTGCTGGTGATGTCCGCCAGCGCCTGGCACTCCCTCAAGCCCACCCAGCGCCTGCACGTGGAACGCCACACCCGACCGGTGGTGGTGAACATCGACAACATCGAGCGCATCGGCGGCGGCAGTGCCCGCTGTATGTTGGCGGAAGTGCATCTGCCAGCCCGTCCCTCATACCAACAAGGAGTCTTCCCATGACCCGTTATATCGACGTCAACGACCTCAGCTATCTGGTTTCGCAAAAAGGTCTGCTGACCTGTATCGCCGAGATGGCCGAGTACATTCGCGCCGACTACCTGCGCTGGCATGACTTTGAAAAATGCGCACGCCTGGCCAACCACTCACCGGAAGGTGTGATCGAGTTGATGCCGGTTTCGGACGCCTCGCTGTACGCCTTCAAGTACGTCAACGGCCATCCGAAAAACACCCAAAGCGGCATGCTCACCGTCATGGCCTTCGGCGCCCTCGGCGATGTCGACACCGGTAAGCCGGTGCTGCTCAGCGAAATGACCCTGACCACCGCGATCCGCACAGCTGCCACCTCGGCGCTGGTCGCACGCTACCTGGCCCGGGAAGACAGCCGCAGCATGGCGTTGATCGGCAACGGTTCCCAGAGCGAGTTCCAGGCCCTGGCCTTTCATTCGATGCTGGGCATCAATGAGATCCGCCTGTTCGATATCGACGCCAAGGCCACCGCCAAGCTGGCGAACAACCTCAAGGCCTTCCCGGCGATCAAAGTGATCCTGGCCAGCAGCGTGGCTGACGCCGTACGCGGTGCCGACATCGTCACCACTGTCACCGCAGACAAGGCCTACGCCACGATCCTCGCTGACGAGATGATCGAGCCCGGCATGCACCTCAATGCCGTCGGCGGCGACTGCCCCGGCAAGACCGAACTGGACCGACGAATCGTCGAGCGTGCGCGGGTGATCGTCGAGTACGAACCACAAAGCCGCATCGAAGGCGAAATCCAGCAAATGCCGCAAGATTCCCCGGTGACTGAACTGTGGCAAGTCATCAACGGCCAAGTGGCTGGCCGGGAAAATCCGCGCCAGGTCACGCTGTTCGACTCGGTGGGTTTTGCAATCGAAGACTACTCGGCCCTGCGGTACGTACTGGACGTGGCCAAGGCCCTGGAAGTGGGCAGCGAACTGGAACTGGTTCCGGATCTGGCCGATCCCAAGGACCTGTTTGCACGGCTTGCGCAGCAGCCGTCCGCACAGCAGAAAAAACACGCCTGAGACCGCTCTGGCCTGCCGCTTTGCGCAAGGGGCAGGCTGGAAATAGTTGAACAACAAGCCGATTTAACGGGTATTTCAGCCGATTGCGCCGCCACTCGCGTTTTAACAGTCTATTGCGCGTGTCATCGCTGGGGTAAACGACACAAAAGACGCACCACCTTGAAGCATTCTTTGTGGCGAGCCCGCTCACCACACAAACCCACTTGCCATAAAAAAGCTCGCGACAACACCTTGTTTACTGCCCTGACATCTAATTACAAAATATAGGGAATACACCATGACTCCGCTCCGATCACTTTTCGCTGCGCTGCTCCTGCCTTTGTGCGCAACTGCTGCCCAGGCCCAGGAATGGAAAGAAATCCGCTTCGGGGTGTTCCTCAGCCCAACCTCAGTGATCACCCGCAAGAGCGCCGATTTCGGCGACACGCCTGAGTCGTTGAAAGGCAAACAGGTCGGCGTCCTCCAGGGATCTCTGCAAGAAGCCTAAGCGCGTGCTCATCTGGCCAAACTCGGTGCCCAGGTCAAGGCCTACCAGTCCCTGGACCAGAACTACGCCGACCTGCAAAACCTACCGTCGTAGCGGAAAACGCCAACGTCAAACTCAAGGTCGAAGGCCTGCATAAAAGTTATGGCGAACATGAGGTGCTCAAGGGTGTCTCCCTCAATGCACGCAACGGCGATGTGATCAGCCTGATCGGCGCCGGGTGTTGGGCGTGAGCGCAGCAGAGGCGGATAAACGCGCGCGCATGTACCTCGACAAGGTGGGCTTGCCGGGGCGGGTGGCTGATCAATACCCGGCGTTTCTCTCCGGCGGCCAACAGCAACGAGTGGCCATCGCTCGTGCCCTGGCCATGGAGCCGGAGATCATCCTGTTCGACGAACCCACTTCAGTGCTAGACCCGGAGCTTGTAGGAGAAGTACTTAAAGTCATACAGACGTTGGCTGAGGAAGGTCGTACCATGCTTATGGTCACCCACGAAATGGGCTTTGCTCGGCAGGTGTCCAGCCAGGTGCTGTTTCTGCATCAGGGTCGGGTCGAGGAACAAGGCGGAGCCGAAATCCTCGATCACCCCAACAGCGAACGCTTGCAGCAATTTCTTTCCAACCGCTTGAAGTGAACACCAAACCCCATGGATACCAAGGCAAAAGGCCCTCATTCTTCCCCAGTGCTGGATCGCATCGACGAAGCCATCATCGATGTGCTGCGACATCAGGGGCGCATTACCTACGAGAAGCTGTCTTCCTTGGTGCACCTTACGCCCAGGCCTTGCCTGGAGCGGGTGCGCAAGCTGGAGCGACGTGGGGTGATCCGTGGTTATGGCGCCATCATCGATGTGCAAATGGTCTCGCCGGGGCTCTCCTTGCTAGTGCTGATCGCCCTCTCCAACCAGAGCGGTCGTTCGGCACAGAAAGCCTTCGAGGCCTGCGTCAAAGCTTGCCCGCAGGTGTTCGAGTGCCAATTGATCAGCGGCCCGTTCGACTACAGCCTGCGCATGCGCTGCCGGGACATGGAGCATTATCGGGTGCTGACGGAAACCTGGTTGAACAACGGCGAGCTGCACATCGATAAGCTGGTGGCGCATCCGGAGTTGGCGGTGGTGAAGAATACCGCGACCGAATTAGCCTGAAACCCGGTGTTTTAAATACTGGAGAACCCATGTGGGGCTGGCTTGTCGGGTCGCCGCATCGCTGCGGTAGCATCAACTCGGTTCTACTAATGGACCGAGTCGTCTGCATTGCGGGCAAGCCCGGCTCCCACACTTAACCGTGCCCGCTTGAAATCCGCTTGCCCGGCAGCGCCGCAATCAACTTCGCCTGCCCATCCCGCTGCTTACCCGTGCGAGCCTCACTGATCAACCCCGGTATCAACTTGCCCTCCGGCAGATTCTTCCAGAACCGACTGGGCAAATGCCCTTCCATGACCTTGGGGTTCAACCGTGCCGGGTTGAAGATATGGCTGTAGTAGGTCAGCCACATGGCGCTGTGGGGGTCTTCGACGTTTTGCGCCAACTGCCGCCATTGCGGCGGGCAACTGCGCTGATGAATCAGTTGCTGACCGTCGTAATACACCCCATCCAAAGGCGTGGCGATCAACCAGCGATGCCGGCCCATTCGCCCAACAAAGTGCTGGCTCGCGCTGTGCAGAATGTCGTGGGCCGGTTCATGCCACGCCACGTACTCGGGCAACTCAGGCCCCGCCGCCGTGGGCAACGCAATGAACCGCACAAAGGCATGCAGGTGATGAGCCTCACGCTGCACCTGCTTCAACCGCCGATGCAACTCGCTGCCCAGCTTGTCCCCCGCCAGCATCGCCGTGCGATCACCATGACTGACGCGCCACAGCACTTCATACAGCAGGCTCCAGCGCTGTTCACCGTGATAACAGGCGGCGCTCTCCAACAGTTCCAACAGCGCCTTGGGAATCCGTGCCTGGAACGGTCCCGCGTGTGCCGGATACGCCTCGTCGGTAGCAAACAAGTCAGCCACTTCTGCCTCGCCCCAGCTCACATGGCTCGGATCAATCTGATGGCTGAGTAGCCAGCGCGCCTGCTCGCGCCACGTGCTGAATAGGTTGTCGCATTCCAGGCTGATCATCCCCACAACCCCATTTGTTGTGGTTGCGGGCGGTCCCGCAGTTGCTCACGCAGCAGCACGCTGGTGCTTTCCGCCTGCTGTGGGTGGTAGTCGCTGGTGATGAAAAATGGTTTGGCCTTGCTCAGCACGCAACGCATCCGTGCCAGGTCTTCATAGCGGATCTTGCGTTGCCGACGCAGGTCCACCAAACGCTGGGTGGTGCGCAGGCCAATCCCGGGAATTCGCGCGATCAGCGTCGGCTCGGCGCGGTTTAAATCCAGGGGGAATACATCGCGGTGTTCCAGGGCCCAGGCCAGCTTGGGGTCGATATCCAGGGCCAGGTGCCCCGGGCCCTGAAACAGCTCGCTGGCGCTGAAACCATAACTGCGCAAGAGGAAATCCGCTTGGTACAAACGGTGCTCGCGCATCAAGGGCGGCGCGGCCAGGGGCACGCTTTTCGGGCTATTGGGGATGGGGCTGAAGGCCGAGTAGTAAACCCTGCGCAATTTGAAATTGCCGTACAACGACTCTGCGCTGTGGAGGATGGTGCTGTCGTCAGTGTCATCGGCGCCGACAATCATCTGCGTGCTTTGCCCAGCCGGGGCGAAACGCGGCGAGCGGGGTTCGTTGAGGACCGTTTGCTCGCCGGTAAAGATGGTCTGCATTGCCTGTTTGATCGAGACAATCTGCTTTTCTGGCGCGAGGATCTGCAAGCTCTTGTCCGTGGGTAACTCGATATTCACGCTCAGCCGATCGGCATAGCGGCCAGCCTCGGCAATCAACGCCGGGTCGGCTTCGGGGATCGTCTTGAGGTGGATATAACCGCGAAAGTCATGCTCTTCGCGCAGTAGCTTGGCCACCCGCACCAGTTGCTCCATGGTGTAGTCCGCCGAACGGATGATCCCGGAACTGAGAAACAGCCCGCTGACGCAATTGCGCCGGTAGAAATCCAGGGTCAGGGTCACCACTTCTTCCGGGCTGAACCGCGCGCGGGGCACGTCACTGGAGCGGCGGTTGACGCAGTATTGGCAATCGTAGAGGCAGAAGTTGGTGAGCAACACTTTGAGCAACGACACGCAGCGCCCATCCGGTGTATAGCTGTGGCAAATCCCCATGCCATCGGTCGAACCCAACCCCGCCTTGCCCTCGGAGCTGCGCTTGGGCGCACCGCTGCTAGCGCAAGACGCGTCGTACTTGGCGGCGTCGGCAAGGATGCTGAGCTTTTCGATCAACTGCATGGGGGATACCAATACTGGTTTTTTATACAGTACCAGCAGCGCTGCCGCAGGTTCAAGGGAATGGTGGTGAACGGTCGAACAATCTTTTAAGGCGCGTGCGTTCGATCCCGCAACACCAACCCCACCTATTCCTCAATCCTCCCTTGTCAGCACTTCCAGCAATTGGATCTCGAAGCGCAAATGACTGTTGGGCTTGATATGCGCGCCCATGCTCCGCTCGCCATAGGCCAGGTGCGCCGGCACGGACAACGTGCGAATACCGCCGACCTGCATGCCCATCAACCCCAGATCCCAGCCCTTGATTACCCGGCCAGTACCGATCACACACTGGAACGGCTTGCCGCGCTCCCAGGATGAATCGAACACCGTGCCATCTTCCAGGGTGCCGGTGTATTGCGTAGTGATCAGGGCGCCCTTGACCACGGTTTTGCCGTCGCCCAAGCGCACGTCGGTGATTTGTAGATCTTCGCTGTTCATGGGGGATCTCGTTGGGTTTGCACAGACCGGGGTTTTCCCAGAATCAGCTGGTTTTGGCAAGCGCAGGAAAAATCCAATTCGAGACATTTTTGATCGTTCCCATACTCTGCATGGGAACGATCATCCGATTCAATCAGGCCAGCGGCACCCGTCGGGTAGCAATCGCCATGCGCCCAGGACTTTCTCTGCACTATCCTGAGGCCCAGATGTCGTACTTCTCATGCGACCTACCCCGGAGAAACCATGAGCCAGGCCGTCCTCGCCAAAGAAACCAATCGCCGCCAATTGCAGCAGATCATCTCCGGGTTGTCCGACGGAGTGATTCTCGCCGAGGTCGACCAGACCATCCTCTGGGCCAACGACGCCGCGCTGACCATGCACGGCGTGGGTAGCATCGCCGGGCTGGGCGCCAATACCAGGGAATATGCCGCGCGCTTCGCCTTGCGCTACCGCAATAACCACCCGCTATTGCTGGAGAGCTACCCGCTGAGCCGGGTGGCGGACGGTGAGGAATTCAGCGACGTGGTGGTGGAAGTCACCCCCACCGGTAACGCCGAAAAAACCTGGGTCCATCGCCTGCGCAGCCTGGTGCTCACTGACACTGCTGGCGAGCCAGAGCTGCTGGTACTGATCCTCAGCGATGCTACCGAATGGGCCAGTGCTGAACAGCGTTTCGAAAAGACTTTCAACGCCAACCCGGCACCAGCGGTGATCTGCCGCCTGAGCGACCTGCGCTACATCAAGGTCAACCAGGGTTTCCTGGAGATGACCGGCTACAACCGCGACCAAGTAATCGGCCGCTCAGTGTACGAACTGGACGTGCTGGAACAGGCTGAACGCAAGGAGTTGGCGATCCAGCGCCTGGGCGAAGGTGCAACCATCCCGCAGATGCAGGCCGAGCTGAAGCTGCCCAAAGGCGGCAGCAAGCTGGTAATCGTCGCCGGCCAGCCCCTGGACATGAATGAGGAAGACTGCATGCTGTTTTCCTTCACTGACCTGGAGCCCCGGCGCAAGGCCGAAATTGCCCTGCGCCAGAGTGAAGAGCGCTTCGCCAAATCCTTCCGCCTGACACCGGTGCCGACGCTGGTGTGCTGCGCTGCCAACCAGCAGGTGCTGGACATCAACGAAGCCTTCATGACCATCACCGGCTACACCCGTGAAGAGTTGATCGGCAAATCCATCGAAAACATCGACTTTATCGACAGCCCCCAGGCCTGCACACAGTTGTTCGCTGCACTGGAAAAAGCCGGCAACCTCGACGGCCTGGACCTCAAGGTGCGCAAGAAAGGCAACGAGGTAATCGATTGCGTGCTGTCAGCCGACACCGTCAGCATCCAGGACGTGCCCTGCTACCTGCTGGTGCTGATGAACATCACCGAACGCAAACGCTCGGAACTGGAACTGGTGGCCGCCATCGAGGAAGTGATGCAGGACGCCTCCTGGTTCAGCCAGACCCTGATCGAAAAACTGGCCAACGCCAAGAGCGTCAACAGCCCCGATTTGCCGAGCGTCTCCTTCACCGACCTCACCGCCCGGGAGCGCGACGTGCTGGGGTTGATCTGCGAAGGCCTGGCCGACAAGGAAATCGCCTTGCGCCTGAAGTTGGCGCCCAACACCGTGCGCAATCATGTGGCCACGGTGTATTCCAAGCTTGGCGTGCACAGCCGCAGCGCCGCCATTGTCTGGGCGCGTGAGCGCGGGCTATTTGCCGGCGAACGGCGGTTGAAAAGCAAGAAATAAGGTGCAAATGCACTAGTGCGATCAGTGCAAATTCGCCTTATTCAGCAGTGGTCTACTCCTTAACCTTGAAGGGTAAGCACAGGCTTCAGAGCCTGTGCCATAAGCCCTTGAAGGAGAACACCATGAAAAGCGAACAGGTCAAAGGCACCGTCGAAAAAGTCGCAGGCAAGGCACAAGGTTTCTTCGGTGAGTTGACCGGTGACGAACAGCTTCAAGCCGAAGGTGTTGCCCGCCAGGCCGCCGGCCAATTGCAGCAAACCTACGGCGATGCATTGGATAGCGTCGGTGATTTCGCCAAAAACAAACCGCTTGCCACCGTGGCGATTGTTGCCGGTGTGGGCCTGGTCCTGGGCCTGTTGTTACGTCGTCGCTGAGGGCGCCCGCATGTTTACCCTCTCGCAACTGCGCAACTGCATCGAAGCAGGCTTGCTGCCTCTAAACTGCGAGTTCACCCTGTGCCGCGATGCGTCATTGACCTTGAAAGTCTTTGATGCAGAAAGCGGCCGGGTGGACCTGGTGGTCACAGGAATCAGCATCAACAAGCTGAAAAACCCGCAAGATGTAGAAAACATGATTGAAGAACTGCGCTACGAGTTGCAAAGCAATACCGTAGGGCAGGTCAATCTGGCCGATCCGAGCGTATCGACGCACCAATAAAGTAGAACAAGCCCCCACCGACAATAAACGCCGCCAGCATGTAGAACATATAGTGGGCCGGCAGGCTGGCCAGCACCAGCCCGCACAATACCGGCCCCAGCGCAGCGCCAAGGTTGGAAAGGTTTTGCGCACCGTAGTACATGCCCCTCAGGTGGTCTGGGGCGATCCGGTCGATAAACATGTACTCGGCGGGAAACACGATAATTTCCCCCACGGTGAAAATCGCCATGGCCAGGACCCACCACCACACAGTGGTCGCCAGCGCAAAACCGATCACCCCCAGCATGAACATCCCCAGGCCCAGGATCAGCCAGCGACTCAGGTGGCGATGGGAAATACGCCGGCCAATAAAATACTGCAGGCTGATCACCATCAGTGCGTTGGTGGTTACTACCGAACTGATGATGGTGTAGGTGTATTGCGCAGTGGTGGTGGTCACCAGGTACAGGGACAAGTAGGCCGTGAACTGGCCGAACACCACGGCGCTGAGCAAGCCGCCGACGGTAAAGCAGACCAGCCGGTGGTCGCGCAATAACAAGCCACCCACCGCCAGGAATGACACCGGTTTTTGCGTGGTGTCGACGGTGGTGAGGTACCTGTCGCCCCAACGCCAGTAGAGCAAGAAAAACCCCGCCCCAAGGACCGCCGACAGCACAAACGGCAGGCTGATATCGAGCTTGGCCACCACTGCCCCGAGCGCCGGGCCTACCGCATACCCGATATTGGTCAGGGTGTACTTGATGGAAAATACTTCGCTGCGCGCCGCTTCAGGCAGCAGGCTGGCAAAGCCGGACTTCACCGCGATATCAATCACCGCATAAGCCAGGTTGATCAGGATCAGACAGCTGTAAAACAACCACAGGTCTCGCGCCAGCACGGTGCCGACAAAGCCCAACAAACACCAGGCTCAGGCCAAGCAACAGCCGATAGCTGTTGACCCGGTCCACCAGGAAGCCGCCGTACACACTCAACAGGGAACCGACGATCAGTGAACTGCCAATCACCAGGCCGACCTGGCTGATGTCCAGGGCAAAACGGCTGGACAGGTAGATCACCAGGTAGGGAAAGGTAATCGCCCTCGCCAGTGTGAGAATCAGCGTGGCTAACAGCAGCAGATTAACCGTGCGGGGGTAGTTTTTTATGGTGGCCAGCATCCTGCTCTCATGTCCTTAAGTCGATCGCCCAGGGAGCCATTGCAGCCAGCGGGCGCAGATACCTTAACGCAAGTTGAGCGGCAAAAAATGCTGACTTATGCGTTTATGCAAGATTTAAATGGGGTCGACAGAGAAGCAGATTCGGTATGGGAGCTGTCGAGCTTCAGCGAGGCTGCGATAGCGGTGGGCCAGGCAACATTTCTATTTGATGTGCTGACGTCATTGCGCATATGAAATTAATCCTGTAATTTTTCATGAAATTTATTAAAGATAATTTCACGGCGCCTCCCCCATGGACAAACAAGAAGAACTCGACGCCCTGGCGATCCTGATCCACGACCTGCGCAAGTACAAGAAGCTCACCCTGGCCCAACTGGCGCAAAAGATCGACCGCTCCGTCGGCTTCCTGTCCCAGGTCGAGCGCGGTTTGTCCCGTCCGACGGTGGCCGACTTGACTGCCATCAGCCACGCGCTGGACGTGCCCACTACCTATTTCTACAGCCTGTCCAAGCCCAAGGCGGTGAACTGGGTGACCCGCCCTAACGAGCGGCGCACGGTGTATTACGCCAACGGGATCACCGACATCCTCGTCTCGCCGAGCATGCAGGGTGCTTTTTCGATACTCGACAGCCTGCTGGAACCCGGCGCCAACAGTGGTGAACAGACCATGAGCGACCGCGCCGAACAGGCCGGTTACGTGCTGGAGGGCGAGTTGACGCTGTGGGTCGAGGGTGAGGCCGAGTCGGTCACGCTGGGCCCCGGCGACAGTTTTCACCTGGCCAGTTTTGCCCATTGCCGCTACGGCAACCTGACCGACCTGCCAGCCCGCGTGCTGTGGGTCTATAACTGAGCGCCGATCACGGCACACAAAGGAGCGTCACCCGTGCAAAGCAAGTCTTCCACGCTGCTGGCCGAAGTCCGGACTTTTCGCCAGAACCACCCTGACGTGCGTTACATCGACCTGATTTCCCTGGATATTCCAGGGCACTTTTATGGCAAGCGCTACCCGGTGGAAATGCTGGAAAAAGTCGCCGCCGGCAGTCCCTTGAAGTTGCCGCAAAATGCCGTGCTGCTGGGGGTTCAGGGCGGCCTGTTCAAGATCGGCGACTATTGCTTCCACGACGGCGACCCGGACGCCAATCGGCGCCTGGTGCCCGGCACCCTCAAGCCGGTGAGCTGGGAAGCGCAACCCTTGGGGCAGATGCTGATCACCTCCGATGGCACCGAAGCGCCCATCGAGTTCGAACCCCGCGAGGTATTGGCCAGGGTCCTGGAACGCTTGCAGCGCAAGGGCATTCACCCGGTGGTGGCCTTCGAGCTGGAGTTCTACTTGCTCGATAAAAAACTCGCTGACGGCCTGCCGCAATTTGCCCGCGACCCGCTGAGCGATGACCCTGACGACCAACCCAACCTGCACATCGAACGCCTGTCGCGCTTTGCCCCGGTGCTCGATGACATGGTGCAAACTGCCCAGGCCCAGGGCATCGACATTACGGTGATCACCGCCGAATTGGGCCCCGGCCAGTTCGAGATCAATTTCGGTCACCTCGACGACGGCCTGCGCGCTGCCGACTGGGCCGCCCTGTTCTGCCGCAGCACCCGTGGCGTGGCTCTCAAGCATGGTTATCGCGCCAGCTTTATGGCCAAGCCATACCTGCACCATCCGGGCAGTGGCATGCATGTGCATGTCAGCCTCTACGATGCCGCGGGCAACAACCTGCTGGCGGCGCACCAGCAGCAACCGTTGCGCCATGCCGTGGCCGGCTGCCTGGAACTGCTGCCTCATTGCATGCCGATTTTCTCCCCCAACCACAACGCCTTCCGCCGCCTGGGCGGTACGGTCAACGCGGCCACGAAAGCCTGTTGGGGTTATGAAGACCGCGACGCCTGCGTACGCATTCCCGAGTCCGACCCACGCAACCTGCGCATCGAGCATCGCCTGGCCAGTGCCGACGCCAATCCGTATCTGGTGTTGGCGGCGATCCTGGTGGGGCTTGAGCACGGCCTGCAAGCGGCTCGCGAACCCATCGCACCTCTGAATGAGGACCGTAACAGCGGCACGAATTTCCCCCTGGAGATGCTCGAAGCGGTGCGCGCCATGCAGTACCAACCGGCCCTGCGCGAAGGGCTGGGTGCGGAATTTGTCGACGTCTATTGCGAAAATAAACGCCAGGATCACCTGGCCTTCCAGCAGGAGATCAATGCGCGGGAATATCGCTGGTATCTCTAGGCGCTGATGGTTAGCCTTCCGGGCATCCCCAAGTACCTGCGGACTTGTCCATGACTGACCAAAGCGCTCCTGCCCTCAAGGAAATCTTCAACGTCGAACGCCTGCAACACATCGCCACGCAGATGACGGCGGTGTACCCGGCGTTCGACGCCAAGGGTTTTCTCAAGCATGCCAAACAGGGCTTGGCCGAGTTGTCGGTGATGCAGCGCATAGCCCGGGTCAGCGAAAGCCTGCATGCAGTGATCCCGCAGGATTACCCACAATCGCTCAAGCTGCTGTACGCCCTGGCGCCACGGCTGAACAGCGGTTTTGTCAGCCTGTTCCTGGCGCACTACGTGGCGAGCTATGGCGCCCACGACTTCAAGCGCTCCATGGCGGCGCTCAAGTACTTCACCACCTTTGGCTCCGCCGAGTTTGCCGTGCGGCACTTTCTGCTCAAGGATTTCGACCGCACCCTGGCGGTGATGCACGAGTGGTCGCAGGATGACAACGAACACGTACGACGGCTCGCCAGTGAAGGATCACGACCCAGGCTGCCGTGGTCGTTCCGCCTGGCCCAGGTGCAAGCGGACCCAAGCCTTTGCGCCTCGATCCTCGACAACCTCAAGGCCGACAACAGCCTGTACGTGCGCAAGTCCGTGGCCAATCACCTCAACGACATCACCAAGGACCACCCGGACTGGGTGCTGACCTTGATCGAAGGCTGGTCCCTGGACAATCCCCACACCGCCTGGATCGCCCGGCATGCCTTGCGCAGCTTGATCAAGCAGGGCAACACACGGGCATTAACGATCATCGGCGCGGGGGCCAAGGCCGAGGTGAAGATTCATCAGCTCAAAGTCGAGCCTGCGGTGATTAACCTGGGAGAGCGGATCAACCTGTCCTTCTGCCTGGAATCCATCGTCGACAGCCCGCAAAAGCTGGTGGTCGACTACGCCATCGACTATGTAAAAAGCGCCGGCCACAGTGCATCCAAGGTGTTCAAGCTGAAGTCATTTACCCTTGGCCCCGGTGAACACCACACCCTGCGCCGCGCCCAACATATTCGTGAACTGACCACACGCAAGCACTACCCCGGCAAGCATGCCGTGCATGTGCTGGTGAATGGTGAACGGCTGGGCAGCGCCGAGTTTGAGCTGCGGGGCTGAGACTACTCCCCCAACAACACTCCCTGCTCCCGCGCGCACAACTCCACCACGTAATCCCACAACACCCGCAACCTCACCGACTTGTGCAGCTCGCGCCTGGAGCTGATCCAGTAACTGCGCTGGATGCTCTCCTCCGGCAGCAGCGGCACCAGGTCCGGATCACCTGCCGCCATGAAGCACGGCAGCACCGCGATCCCCAACCCCGAGCGCGCCGCCTGGTGCTGAGCGATGACGCTGGTGCTATGGAATACCACTCTAGGGTTGCGGCAGAAGCTGCTGAGGAGTTTCAGTTCCTGGCTGAACAGCAGGTCGTCGACGTAATCAATCCAGGCATGCACGGCCAGATCTTCACGTTTTTCAATAGGCGGGGTGCGTTCCAGGTAGCTGCGGCTGGCGTAGAGAGCCAGGCGGTAGTTGGTGAGTTTACGGGTCACCAGTTGGTCGACGCTGGGCCGCTCCAGGTGGATGCTGATTTCCGCCTCGCGGTTGAGGATGCTGACAAAACGCGGTACTGCCAGCAGCTCCACTTCCAGCCCCGGATAACGTTCGAATAGGCCGCCCATGCGACCGGCGAGGAACATCACCCCCAGGCCTTCCGCTACGCCGAGGCGGATTTTGCCCAGGGGCGCGGCGCAATGGGTCAACTCATCTTCAGCCAGCAGCGCGACGTTTTCCATGGCTTCGGCATGCTTGAGCAGCGCTTCGCCGGACGGCGTCAGCTCATAACCCTGGGCGTGCTGGACGAACAGTGCGGTGCCGAGGCTTTTTTCGATGGCCTCGATGTGCCGGGCCACGGTGGCGTGGGTGGTTTTCAGTCTTTGCGCCGCCGTGAGCAGGCGACCGCTGCGCTGTAATTCAAGAAAGAACCGCAGATCATTCCAATCGAACATGTCGCCTCCCCTCTTGCCCTTAAAAGCAGCACTGTCTAAAAACGCACAGCAGCTGGGTAAAAACTAACATTTTTAAGACGAAAACTAACAATTAGGATGGCGCCAATAAGAAAAACAAGCGAGACCACAGATGCCCATTGCAGCTGCTGAATACGATTACGTAGTGGTAGGCGCCGGTCCCGCAGGCTGCCTGCTGGCCAATAGACTGTCCGCCAACCCCGCCCATCGCGTATTGCTGCTTGAAGCTGGCGGTCGCGACAATTACCCCTGGATTCACATCCCCGTCGGCTACCTGTTCTGCATCGGCAACCCGCGCACCGACTGGTGCTTCAAGACCGAGGCCCAACAAGGCCTGCAAGGCCGCGCCTTGAGCTACCCACGGGGCAAGGTGCTGGGCGGCTGCTCCTCGATCAACGGCATGATCTACATGCGTGGCCAGGCCCAGGACTATGACGGCTGGGCCGCTGAAGGCAATACCGGCTGGGCCTGGAACGATGTGTTGCCACTGTTCAAACAAAGCGAAAACCATTTTGCCGGCAGCTCCGAATTTCACGGTAATGGCGGTGAATGGCGCATCGAACAGCAGCGCTTGCACTGGCCAATCCTCGATGCCTTTCGTGAGGCGGCCAAGCAAAGTGGCATCGCCAGCATCGACGACTTTAACCAGGGCGACAACGAAGGCTGCGGCTACTTTCAGGTCAACCAGAAAGCCGGTGTGCGCTGGAATGCGGCCAAGGCCTTTCTCAAGCCGATTCGGCAACGGCCCAATCTGACGGTGTTGACTGAGGTTGAAGTCGACCGCGTTTTGCTGGAAAACGGCCGGGCCAGCGCGGTTATCGGGCGCCAGCACGGGCAGCCAGTCACCTGGCAGGCACGCAAGGAAATTGTCCTGTGCGCCGGTGCCGTCGGTTCGCCCGGCATCCTGCAACGCTCCGGCATTGGCCCGGCCAGCGTACTCAAGCCCTTGGGTATCGACGTGCTGCATGAATTGCCCGGTGTCGGCGGTAACCTGCAGGACCACCTGCAACTGCGGCTGATCTACAAGCTGGAAAACGCCCGAACCCTGAACCAGATCGCCGGCACCCTGTGGGGCAAAATGGGCATGGGCCTGCGTTACCTCTATGACCGCAGCGGCCCGCTGTCCATGGCTCCCAGCCAGCTTGGCGCGTTTGCCCGGTCGGGGCCGGAACAGACCTCGGCAAACCTCGAGTACCACGTGCAACCGCTGTCCCTGGAACGCTTTGGCGAACCGTTGCACGCCTTCCCGGCCTTTACCGCATCAGTCTGCGACTTGCGCCCACAAAGCCGCGGACGTATCGATATCCGCTCGGCCGATCCCAAGGATGCCCCGCTGATCCAGCCCAATTACCTGAGCCACCCGGAAGATTTACGGGTCGCCGCCGACGCCATTCGCCTGACCCGGCGCATCGTCGGCGCCCAGGCCCTGAGCCAATTCAAGCCGGTGGAGTACCTACCCGGCGAAGCATTGCAAAGCGACGAACAACTGCAGGAAGCTGCCGCGCGGATCGGCACCACCATCTTCCACCCGGTGGGCACCTGCCGCATGGGCAGCGATAAAGATGCGGTGGTCGACGCGCAACTGCGGGTTCATGGTGTTCCCGGCCTGCGCATCGCCGATGCCTCGATCATGCCGCGCATCACCTCCGGCAATACCTGTTCACCGACGCTGATGATCGCGGAAAAAGCCGCGCATCTGATCCTGTCCCCCGACACAAGGAGCCTCGCCCCAGAGAGAGAACTGGTTACGGCAATCTGAGCACCCTCGTCTCCTGCAGGGGAAGTGGTGCGGCGACGCCGATACGGCGTCGACAGTGGAACAACAATAAATAATCACTGTGAGGGATACCCAATGTCAGAGCATGCTCAACCCCTGGACTCCGCGATCGACGCGAGAACCAGCAACGAAACCAAAAAAGTCATCTTCGCCTCATCCCTGGGGACGGTGTTCGAGTGGTATGACTTTTTCCTCTATGGCGCCCTGGCGGCGGTGATCAGCAAGCAGTTCTTTGCCGGAGTCAACGACACTACGGCGTTTATCTTTGCCCTGATGGCCTTTGCGGCCGGCTTTGTCGTGCGACCGTTCGGCGCGCTGGTATTTGGCCGCCTCGGCGACATGATCGGGCGCAAGTACACATTCCTTGTCACCATCATCCTGATGGGTGTGGCGACCTTTTGTGTCGGCCTGCTGCCAACCTATTCGAGCATCGGCATCGCCGCACCGATAATCCTGGTGGTGCTGCGTATGCTCCAGGGCCTGGCCCTGGGTGGTGAATACGGCGGCGCCGCGACCTACGTCGCCGAGCACGCTCCTGCCGATAAGCGCGGGTTCCACACCAGTTGGATTCAATCCACCGCTACCCTCGGCCTGCTGTTGTCGCTGCTGGTGGTGCTGGCGTGCCGTTATTTCACCGGCGACCAATTCGAAGTCTGGGGCTGGCGTCTGCCGTTCCTGCTGTCGATCGTGCTGCTGGGGATTTCCACCTGGATTCGCATGAGCCTGCACGAGTCGCCAGCGTTCCTGAAAATGAAAGAGGAAGGCAAGGCTAGCAAGGCGCCGATCCGCGAGTCCTTCGGCAAGTGGGAAAACCTCAAGGTGGTGCTGATCGCCCTGTTCAGCATCAACGCTGGCCAAGCTGTGACCTTCTACGCCGCGCAATTCTACGTGCTGTTCTTCCTCACCCAGTTCCTGAAGATGGACCCGGCCCTGGCCAATATGCTGCTGATCATCAGCGTGGTGATCGGTGCGCCGTTCTTTATCTTCTTCGGCTGGCTGTCGGACAAGGTCGGGCGCAAACCTGTACTGATGGTCGGCCTGCTGCTGGCTACCGCGCTGTACTTCCCGATCTTCAAGAGCCTGGCCCACTACACCAACCCGGCCATGGACCAGGCCAGCCAACAGGCACCGATCACCGTGCTGGCGGACCCGGCCACCTGCACCTTCCAGTTCGACCCGGTGGGCAAGGCACGTTTTGACAGCCCATGCGACAAGATCAAGACCTTCCTGGTCAAACAGGGCCTGCCTTACAACAGCGCCGCCGCTCCGGCGGGCAGCACAGTCCAGGTGAGTGTGGGCGAGGTGCGTATCGACGGCTTCGACGAAGCGGCCCTGCGTGGCGCCGTGACCCTGGCAGGCTACCCATCCTCGGCGGATGTGGCGCAGGTCAACAAAACCATGGTGGTGGTGCTGATCGTCGCCCTGATCCTGATCGCCGCCATGTGCTACGGCCCGCTGGCAGCACTGATGGTGGAGCTGTTCCCGACACGCATCCGCTACACCTCGATGTCCTTGCCGTATCACATCGGCAACGGCTGGTTCGGGGGCTTCCTGCCGACAGTGTCGTTTGCGCTGGTGGTGTACACCGGCGATATCTTCTATGGCCTGTGGTACCCGGTAGTAATTACTGGGGTGAGTTTGATCGTCGGGCTGATTTTCCTGAAAGAAACGAAGAATGTGGACATAGATAATAATTGAGCCTCAAGCGGTAAGCTTCAAGCGGCAAGTAAGAGCGAGTCGGCTTTTACTTGCAGCTTGAAGCTTGAAGCTTTTAGCTGTACATCCATCCAGATAAAGGTTGCTCAAATCCCTTCCATTGCCCATCCTGCTCCCCATTCAACTTCGTAACGAATGTGGTGACCATGCGGCTGTTCCTCTGTGAAAAACCGTCCCAGGCCAAGGATATCGCTGCCGTGCTCGGCGCCAGCCGCCGTGGTGACGGTTGCTGGCTGGGTGCCGGGGTCACAGTGACCTGGTGCATCGGCCACCTGCTGGAAACCGCTCCGCCCGATGCCTACGACGCCCGCTACAAGCGCTGGGTACTGACCGACCTGCCCATCGTCCCGGAAAAATGGAAGATGCTGGTCAAGCCCAGGACCGCCAGCCAGTTCAAGGTGGTCAAGCGCCTGCTGGGGGAAGCCCAGGAACTGGTGATTGCCACCGACGCCGACCGTGAAGGCGAGATGATTGCCCGGGAGCTGGTTGAGCACTGCCGTTATCGCGGGCCAATCCAGCGGCTGTGGCTATCGGCACTGGACGACGCCTCGATCCGCAAGGCCCTGGCGGTCCTCAAGCCCGGCGCCGAAACCTTCAGCCTCTACCACTCGGCCCTCGGACGTTCGCGTGCCGATTGGCTGATCGGCATGAATATGAGCCGTCTGTTCACCCTCCTGGGCCGCCAGTCCGGCTACCAGGGCGTATTGCCAGTCGGCCGCGTGCAAACCCCCACCCTGCGCCTGGTGGTGGACCGCGACCGCAGCATCGCCGACTTCGTGCCAGTGGCCTATTGGGCCATCGATGTCGAGCTGCGACATGACTCGATCACTTTCACCGCCCAATGGCGCGCCACCGAAGACGCCTGTGACGATCAGGGCCGCTGCCTCAATCCGCAGTTGGCGCAACAGGCCGCGACGGCAATGAGCAACGCCGCCAGCGCGCGGTTGATCAAGTTGCGTACCGAACGCATGCGCGAAGTGGCACCCCTGCTCTTCGACCTTGGCACCTTGCAGGAAATCTGCTCGAAAAAGCTCGGCCTCGGCGCCCAGGAAACCCTGGATATCGCCCAATCTCTTTACGAAACCCATAAGGTCATCACCTACCCGCGCAGTGACTGCGGCTACCTGCCCGTCAGCCAGCACGGCGATGCGCCAAAGATTCTGGCGGCGCTGGGCCGGGCCGATCCGGCAGTCAACGCACTGATGCCACACATGGATGCCCAGCGGCGCTCCCGGGCCTGGAACGATGCCAAGGTCAGCGCCCACCACGGCATCATCCCCACAGGCGCGGGAAAGGACCTCGGCCAACTGACCGGCAAGCATCGCGCGGTCTACACCCTGATTCGCGCACGCTACCTGGCGCAGTTTCTGCCCAACCACGAGTACGACCGCACCCAGGCAGATTTCGACTGCGCGGGCGAAGCCTTGCGGGCGGTGGGCAAAGTCATCGTCGAGCCGGGCTGGAAACGGGCATTGCCCGAAGCCCTGGCACCGAGCAAAGGCCGCGAGGCGCCCGCACCGCAGCCCTTGCCGGCACTGATACAAGGTCGTGACTACGCGGTGGCGAAGGTCAACCTGAAAGACCTGTGGACCCAGCCGCCGAAGCCCTTCACCGAAGGCGACCTGATCAAGGCGATGAAGAACGTCGCCAAGCTGGTGGAAGACCCGTTGCTCAAGCAGAAACTCAAGGACACCACCGGCATCGGCACTGAAGCGACCCGGGCCGGGATCATCCAGGGTTTGCTGGATAGGGGTTATCTGGTGAAAAACGGCAAGGCCCTGTCCGCGACACCCGCGGCGTTCAGCCTGATTGATGCCGTACCACGGGCAATTGCCGACCCCGGCACCACGGCCATTTGGGAGCAGGCGCTGGACATGGTGCAAAGCGGTGAAATGAGCCTGGAAGAATTCGTCTCCAAGCAGGCCGCGTGGATGAGCAAGCAGGTCAGCCGTTGCAGCGGGTTGAGCCTGACTATCAGCGGTCCGGCCAGCCCCGCGGGAAGTGGCTCCACACCCTGGAAAAACAAACGCAAGCCAGCCAAACGCAAGACCACCGCCAGCCCGAAACGCGCGGCAAAACCGGCAAACAAGACGTGAACAGGGAAAAAGTCCTGCCAATGACGTTTTTCGACGGGATATACACCGCTTTAGACCTTGCTCAGTCGTGGACCGTCTAGGATTCTGTAGGGATCGCTGACTTCCCAACAACAACACCACCGGAGTGGCCGCCATGAAGACCGTTGCACAAGTGCTCAAATCCAAGGAACAGAAAAACCAGGCAGTCCATACCATCAAGTCACACCAGACAGTGATGGAGGCTCTGATTCTGATGGCGGCAAAAAACGTCGGTGCCTTGCCGGTCGTTGATGAAGGCAAGGTTATCGGCGTCATCAGCGAGCGTGATTACGCGCGCAAACTGATTCTCAAGGGTCGATCCTCTGCCACGACAGCGGTCAGCGAAATCATGAGCTCACCGGTAATTACCGTCGACATTCACCAAAGCGTCGAGAAGTGCATGAACATCATGACCGACAGTCACCTGCGCCACTTGCCGGTGGTGGAAGATGGGAAGTTGCTGGGCCTGCTGTCCATCGGCGACCTGGTCAAGGAAGCGATTGCCGAACAGGCCGACCTGATCAAGCAGCTGGAGCAGTACATTCGCGGCGAGTGACAGCCATAAGTACCTACAACAGCAACTGCCGTAGCAGTTGCCGAGCCCCAGCGAGGCTACGTTGGTCGCACCATCGCCATCAGTCGTCCTCGACGCTGCTGGTGGAACGCTTGGGATAGCGAAAGCACTCGACCCAGCCGCACAAAAAATGACGCTCAAGTCATAACTTCCTGCTTTCCCCTACCTCCGCAACGATTTATGTAGTGATCGAAAATAATCACTACATAATCGTTGACGTAACCTTTTTGTCCTTGCATGATTCAGTTGTCTCCCGGATCGGGAGCGTTGGTAACAAGCGTTTTGAACAAGCTCGTCTGACCGCCGAGCTGTTTTTCCCGGATGTGCACTGCCCACAAGGCAGATTGATGAAGCTGACTGGCCCGAAAGGATCGGTACAAGGAGCTAAAACGCTGCTTGTCTTCGTTATGAAAGCATTGCGTAGCAGTTCATCAGCAAGACTACATGCATCAGGTTCAAGACCCTGCCCGTATTCGGCAGCCCGTCGCTGACGCCCGGTTTTCGGAACCGGAGACAACTAAACAGTGTTAACGAATCAATTGAAGATCGCCAACTGGTCAAGGGGCTTACACATGAATCTGAACAACCAACCAACTATTAATGAATTGGCTGAGATGTTCGCAGCGCAGAAAGACACACTCGACGACCATATCCTGTGGATTGGTAAATCGGGTCAGGTCCATATTGACTGCCTGGCGCCCCATACCGTGGAAGAAGAGTTCGACAAGAATAACCGTGAGCTGGCAGCGCGCCTGAAGATGTACCGCCGTGGCCAGGGTTATGTCGGCAAGAAGGCTGCCGCCGATCGCGGCTTTATCGAACAGGTTTTCCATACGCTGAACAGCGAATGGCAGGCCCTGAAAGACAACTCGCAAGTTCGAGTAATCGATAAATACTGCTAATTGATAGCAACTAATAACTTAAGCCTGCTCGCTAAACCGAGCAGGCTTTTTTATTGCTGATTTTTATAACTGGGCCGGAAACCGTCCCTTCCCCGCCTCATCGCGAAAAATATCAAACAATGCCTGGGCTGCTGCCGAGAGTTCATGGCCGGGCTTGGTCAATACGCCAATGGGTCGTTCGATCACCGGATCGCGCAAGGTAATGCAATGGGCGCCCGCCTCCTGCATTTGCCGGGCACACAACGCCGGTACTGCGCTGACACCCAGGCCACTGGCGACCATTTTTCCCACCGTCGCCAGTTGATGACTTTCCAGCGCCACTGGCAATTTCATACCCAAGGCTCCCAGGTGTTCCTCCAGCATCACCCGTACCGTTGAAGGGCGTTGCAGGGTAATAAAGGGTTGCTCCAGCAGGCTTTTCCAGTCGATCTCGGCCATTTGCGTCAACGGTGAATCAGCGGGCACCACGGCGATAAAACGGTCCAGGTACAACGGGGTAAATCCCAGTGACGAGCTTTGTGGCGGTTCGAAGGCTACCCCCAGTTCCACTTGGCGATCACGGACCATTTCCAGCACCTGCTCGTTGATCACGTCATTGACCGTGACATTGACCTGGGGAAAACGCGCACGAAATATCTTCAGGATCGGCGGCAGCAGGTTGCCGGCAAATGACGGCATCGCCGCCACTGTCACCCGCCCACGCTGCAGGGTGAAACGCTGGCGCAGTTCGTCCTCGGCGTTATCCCAATCAGCAATCAAGCGCCGAGCCAGGGGCAACAGGGATTCACCTTCCGGGGTCAGCGCGACATTACGGGTATTGCGGCTGAACAGGCGCCCGCCCAGGCCCTCCTCCAGGCCTTTGATGGTCAGGCTCAGCGCCGACTGGGAAAGGTGCAGGCGCTCGCAGGCGGCAGCAAAACTCAAGCTCTGGGCCACGGCAAGAAAGGCCCGCATCTGTTTAACTGTCATGAGACTACTCCGGACCGTCGGCGACTATGCTGTTTTTTAAATCAATCAACCTTAAAAAACAACTTAACAAATCAATCCCACGGCGCAACACTCGGGGCATATGGCTGACCCACAAACAATAAAAGAGGTGCATATGGCAGGTTTCGATAAACGCGTGGCGTCCTATGAGGAAGCGCTGGCAGGTCTTGAAGACGGCATGACTGTACTCTCCGGCGGTTTCGGCCTGTGCGGCATCCCGGAAAACCTCATCGCCGAGATCAAGCGCAAAGGCACCCGCGACCTGACTGTGGTCTCCAACAACTGCGGCGTCGATGGTTTCGGCCTGGGCGTGCTGCTGGAAGGTAAGCAGATCAGCAAGGTCGTCGCCTCCTACGTCGGTGAAAATGCCCTGTTCGAGAAGCAACTGCTCAGCGGCGAAATCGAAGTAGTGCTCACCCCCCAAGGCACCCTGGCGGAAAAGCTGCGTGCAGGCGGCGCCGGCATCCCGGCCTTCTTCACTGCAACCGGCGTCGGCACCCCGGTTGCCGAAGGCAAGGAAATCCGCGAATTCAATGGTCGCCCTTACCTGATGGAAGAATCCATCACCGGCGACTTCGCCATCGTCAAAGGCTGGAAAGCCGACCACTTCGGTAACGTGATCTACCGCCACACGGCGCAGAACTTCAACCCGCTGGCCGCCACCGCCGGCAAGATCACCGTGGTCGAAGTCGAGGAAATCGTCGAACCGGGCGAGCTGGACCCGGCGCAGATCCACACCCCTGGCATCTACGTCGACAGGATCATTTGCGGCACCTTCGAGAAGCGCATCGAACAGCGCACCGTGCGCAAGTGACCTTTATCCAGCCCAAATAATAAGGAGACAAAACATGGCTCTTACCCGCGAACAAATGGCTCAACGCGTCGCCCGCGAAATGCAGGACGGTTTTTACGTGAACCTGGGCATCGGCATCCCGACCCTGGTGGCCAACTACATCCCCGAAGGCATGGAAGTGATGCTGCAGTCGGAAAACGGCCTGCTTGGCATGGGCGCGTTTCCTACTGAAGAAACCATCGATGCCGACATGATTAATGCTGGCAAACAAACCGTTACTGCCCGTATCGGCGCTTCGATTTTTTCCTCGGCCGAGTCCTTCGCGATGATTCGCGGTGGCCATATCGACCTGACGGTATTGGGCGCCTTTGAGGTCGACGTCGAAGGAAACATCGCCTCCTGGATGATCCCCGGCAAGCTGGTCAAGGGCATGGGCGGCGCCATGGACCTGGTGGCCGGTGCAGAAAACATCATCGTCACCATGACCCACGCCTCCAAGGACGGCGAGTCGAAACTGCTGAGCCGTTGCAGCCTGCCGCTGACCGGTGCCAATTGCATAAAGCGCGTGCTGACGGACCTGGCCTACCTGGAAATCGAAAATGGCGCATTTGTCCTCAAGGAACGCGCACCTGGCGTCAGCGTTGAAGAGATTGTCAGCAAGACCGCCGGTAAACTGATCGTCCCGGACCATGTTCCAGAAATGCAGTTCGCTGCGCAGTGAGGAAAGATTCCATGCAAGACGTCGTCATTGTTGCTGCCACACGCACCGCCGTGGGCAGTTTCCAGGGCTCGCTGGCCAACATCCCAGCGCCGGAACTGGGGGCTGCGGTGATCCGCCGCCTGCTGGAGCAGACCGGCCTGGATCCCGCGCTGGTGGATGAAGTGATCCTCGGCCAGGTGCTGACCGCAGGCAGCGGCCAGAACCCGGCGCGCCAGGCCTCGATCCTCGCCGGCCTGCCCCACGCCGTACCCGCGCTGACCTTGAACAAGGTCTGCGGCTCGGGCCTCAAGGCCCTGCATCTTGGCGCGCAAGCCATTCGCTGCGGTGACGCCGAGGTGATCATCGCTGGCGGCATGGAAAACATGAGCCTGGCGCCCTACGTCCTGCCAGCCGCCCGCACCGGCCTGCGCATGGGCCATGCCAAGATGATCGACAGCATGATCACCGACGGCCTGTGGGATGCGTTCAACGACTACCACATGGGCATCACCGCCGAGAACCTGGTAGACAAGTACGGCATCAGCCGTGAAGCCCAGGACGCTTTCGCCGCCGCCTCCCAGCAAAAAGCCACTGCCGCCATCGAGGCCGGGCGATTTGTTGATGAGATCACGCCGATCCTGATTCCCCAGCGCAAGGGCGACCCGGTTGCCTTCGCCGTGGACGAGCAGCCTCGCGCCGGCACCACCGCCGAATCCCTGGGCAAGCTCAAGCCGGCCTTCAAGAAAGACGGCAGCGTTACCGCTGGCAACTCCTCCAGCCTCAACGACGGCGCCGCTGCCGTGCTGCTGATGAGTGCCGACAAGGCCAAAACCCTCGGCTTGCCGGTGCTGGCGCGTATCGCCAGCTACGCCAATGCCGGCGTCGACCCGGCAATCATGGGCATTGGCCCGGTTTCGGCCACCCGCCGCTGCCTGGACAAGGCCGGCTGGCAGTTGAGCGACCTGGACCTGATCGAAGCCAACGAAGCCTTCGCCGCCCAGTCGCTGGCGGTGGGCAAAGAGCTGGAATGGGATACAGCGAAGGTCAACGTCAACGGCGGCGCGATTGCCATCGGCCACCCGATTGGTGCGTCAGGCTGCCGAGTGCTGGTGACCTTGCTACACGAAATGATCAAGCGTGATGCCAAGAAAGGTCTGGCGACCCTGTGCATCGGCGGTGGCCAAGGCGTAGCACTGGCCCTCGAACGCAGCTGATTCAAAGAGCACCATGGAACAGGCCCGGCTCCACGAAAAGCCGGGCCTTTTCTTTGCCTGGATTTACCCGGTACTTGCCACACGTCGCGTGCCCTGCGCTATTCACGTAGCTGTCGAGCTTTAGCGAGGCGGTGTCAGGAGCAACTCGGTACCTGCGGCACCGCAAACACCGCACTGGCCCGCACCACCACCTTCTCCCCTACCTGCAAGCTCACTGTGGCAAAAGCCATCTGCCGGCCGCGCTTGTGGTGCTCCAGTCGGACCTCGATCCACTCCCCCACCTGTACCGAACCCAGGTAGTCCAGGGTCATGCTGGCAGTGATCAGTGGCAATGGTGGCTCACTGGAAAACGCCATCGCGTAGCCCATGCCGACATCCGCCAGGGTTGCCAATACGCCGCCGTGGACGGTGCCGCGCCCGTTGGCGTGGCGGTTGGCGTGGCGGTTGTCGGCACGCAGGCCGAGTTCCAGTTGCAGGCCTTCGCCGCGACAGTACACCGGGCCCAACAAATCCAGAAGAGGGCTGCTGCGCGATAAGGGGATAAATCCTTCGGGGACAGTCATGGCAGGTTCGTCCTGGAGTGAGACTTGAGGTGTAACCCGGCCCATCCATCGAGACCAGCAAGATCAGCGCGACAAATCCCGGGCGATGCTTTGCGTTAATCCTGCAGACCCGCTTTAATCGCTCTCGACCTTATCTTGCACACTCAAAGGAACTGCAATGCGCCACCTGGAAGGCAGATTCACTGCGCTGATGTTGTTGACGGCCCTGGCCCTCACCGGCTGCTCACCCAAGGATCATTCTGAAGCCACGGTGATCAATGGCGAACAAGGCCGCGCAGGTGCGCAATTGGCCTATGAACATGAATTGAGCCTGTCCTTGCCCGTCGCCGTGCTGGTGCCGCGCATGCAGGCCACCCGCGAAGCCTGCGAATCGGCACGTTTCGGTGCCTGCAATATCCTGCGTATTGAAGAGAACAGCGACGGTGGCACGATTGTGCTGCGTATCGCCCCCACCGGGGTCGAGCCGATGGTGGCCATGGCCGCCGAAGGTGGGCAACGCGGGCAACGGATCACCAGCGCCGAGGACTTGGCCGATGCCGTAGCTAACAACCGCCGCGGTCAGGAACGCTTGCAGGCACAGCAACAGCGCCTTGATGCATTGGCTGCGCGCAAGGACATCACCGTGGGCGACCTGATTGCCTTGACCAAGGAGCAGGCGAACATCGAGAACGCGTTGCAGGAACTGGCCCAGGTTGCCGCCGGCCACCAGCGGCGGCTGGACACCAACCGCGTGACCCTGAACTTCCGGCCCTCCGATGGCACGCAACAACAGTCGCGCTTGAGCCGGATGTTCAGCAACCTTGGGGACAACCTGGTGGACGGCACCGCCGATGCCCTGGAACGGTCGAGCTACGTGCTGCCGTTCGTGATCCTGGCGTTCCCGGTGTTGTGGCTGTGGGTCTGGTTGTGGCGCAAGCTCGTGAAGCGCCGTCACTGAGCGTCGTCGTAGCAAGTTGGGCTGGGCCGTGTCAGCGCTTCATGCAGCGCTGATAGCGATCATCCACCCGCTTGGCAAACCAGGCCGTGGTCAGGTTGCGGGTGATCTTCGGGCTTTTCAGCACGATGCCCGGCAAAATCGCCCGAGGCAGCGGTTTGCCTTCGGCCTTCTCGGCCAGGGCAAACACTCGTTGATACAGGGTGGTGTCTTCGAAATCCAGTCGGTCACCCTGCTCCAACTGGCTGCGAATACTCGGGTTACGCATGTCCAGGGACTTGCCCAGTGAGCGCACCGCCAATTCCGTGGTGCCCGGCAGGATCGATCCATAGCGGATCAAATCCCCATCCAGTGCCAGACTCTTTCCCGAAGCGCGACTGACAGCCGCCTGGAACGCGGCGTTGCGGCTGGCATACCAACCGGCGTTGAAATCGGCGAAGCGGTACAGCGGCTGATCGTAGCTCACCGGGTAGTCCAGCAAGTGGGCAATGCCAAAATACATACCGCCGCGACGGGTGAACACTTCCCGGCGAATAGTGCCATCCACCGTGTAGGGATAACCCCGAGCCTGCTTCTCGGCGAAGCCAATGCTCACCTGCATCGGGCCTGCGGTATGCACCGGATTGAAACTGCCAAACAGCGTGCGCCCCAAGGGTACGACACTGATGAAATCATCAAAGATAGCGCTCAGGTCCTTTTCCGTGCGCGCGGCACTCAAGCGTTCGGCATAGGATTTGCCCGTCGGCGAGCGCAATTGCAGTGCACCACGCACCAGCACAGCGGGCACATGCACCTTGGCCGCACGCCGCAGAATTTCATCCTGGGCAATCTTGCCCATGCCCGGCACTGTCGGGTCGACCTGATAGGTGGACTCCTGTTCGGTCACCGCCAATACCGCGCAGATATTCTCGGTGCTGGGGTAGATTTTCTGGGTATCGAACGCGGTATAGATGTCCTGGGCCCAGCCAGCGCGGTCCGGGACTTTCGCCGGCAGCAACCGCACGATCTGCGCCTTGACCTCGGCTTCGCTGCGCTCAGGCTGTTGCGCGGTACGTTGGCTGGAGCAGCCGGCCAACACCAGCAATGTGGTCAAGCAGAGGATCAGGCGGTGGGAATACATGGGGCTTCCTTGGGCAGCGACAGTCCAGTCATGGCAGATATCGACAGGCAAGTTTAACGCGGGTTCGCCGACCGGCTTGAAGGATCTCTCTGTAGTCGCCATCGCCACCGGAACATGACAGGATCAGGCTCTCACCATTCCAACAAGGAGTTTGAATGCCATGCTCAGCCTGAACTTCCTCATTACCTGCCTGATTGTCGTGCTGATCCCCGGTACCGGCGTGATTTTCACTATTTCCACAGGCCTGACGGCTGGCAAGCGTGCCAGCATCTTCGCGGCGCTGGGCTGCACCGCTGGAATCGTCCCGCACCTCCTGGCATCGGTATTGGGGCTGTCCGCCCTGCTGCACACCAGTGCATTGGCATTCGAGGCGTTGAAGTTCGCCGGGGCGGCTTATCTGTTGTACCTGGCCTACGCGACGTGGCGCGATCGCTCGGCGTTTGCCATGAACGACACACCAACGGTTTCCAGCGCCCGCAGCCTGATGGTCAGAGGCTGCCTGCTGAATATCCTCAACCCGAAGCTGACCATTTTTTTCCTGGCATTCCTGCCGCAATTCGTCAGCCCAGGCAGCACCGCACCAGCCGTGCAAATGCTGATGTTGAGCAGTGTGTTCATGGCAATGACGTTTGCGGTGTTTGTGATTTATGGCCTGCTGGCCAATGTTTTCCGCCGTGGCGTGATCGAATCGCCACGGGTGCAGAATTGGCTGCGTCGCAGCTTTGCCGCAACGTTTGCAGGATTGGGGTTGAATCTGGCGTTTGCGCAGCGGTAAGGCTACTTCCTCTGTAGGTGCTGGCTTGCTCCTACAGAGGATTGGGGTTGGATCAGATCCCGGCCAACGCCAGATCCATCGCAAAGTAGGTAAAGATCAAATCCGCCCCGGCCCGCTTGATCGAGCCCAGGGTTTCCCGAACGATCCGCGCTTCATCAATGGCTCCAGCCTGGGCGCCGAACTTGATCATCGCGTATTCGCCGCTGACCTGATACGCCGCCACCGGCAAGCGCGAGGCTTCGCGGATGTCACGGATGATGTCCAGGTATGCGCCGGCCGGCTTGACCATCAGTGCGTCGGCGCCTTCCTGTTCGTCCAGCAGGGATTCGCGCACGGCTTCGCGGCGGTTCATCGGGTTCATCTGGTAGCTTTTACGATCGCCCTTGAGCGCGCTGCCGCCGGCTTCGCGGAACGGGCCGTAAAGCGCCGAGGCAAATTTGGTGGAATAGGCCATGATCGGGATATGGCTGAAACCAGCCTCATCCAAGGCCCGGCGAATGGCCTGGACCTGACCGTCCATGGCCGCCGAGGGCGCGATTACATCGGCACCGGCGCGGGCGGCGGCCACGGCTTGCTTGCCAAGGTTGACCAGGGTGCGGTCGTTGTCCACTTCACTGCCGTGCATCACGCCGCAGTGGCCGTGATCGGTGTATTCACAGAAGCAGGTATCGGACATGACGATCATTTCCGGCACCGCATCCTTGGCGATAGCGGACATGCGCGAGACCAGGCCGCGCTCGTTCCAGGTGTCGCTGCCGCTGGCGTCCAGGTGATGGGAAACGCCGAAGGTCATCACCGATTTGATCCCGGCACGGGCGTAACGCTCGATTTCGCCCGCCAGTTTCGATTCAGGGATGCGCATCACGCCGGGCATGCTGGTGATGGGCACGAAATCGTCGATTTCTTCTTCGACGAAAATCGGCAGCACCAAGTCGTTAAGGGTGAATTCGGTTTCCTGGAACAGGCTGCGCAACTCAGGGGAACGGCGCAGGCGACGGGGACGTGCTTCGGGGAACTGGCTGGACATTGGTTTTCCTACAATTTTCTACAAGAAGGGCCAACGCATGTGGCGAGGCAGATAGCTTAATAGGGCGAAAGCTTATGCCCGGTTTGACCGAAAACACAAACACCGCATCCATAACGGTGCCTTTGCGTTTGCGTAATAATGGCTTTTGCGACTATGCCCGGGACAAACAAAAGGCACGCTGGCGGCGAATAACCGTTAAAGGGTCAACCGCCCCTCAATACACACCGAGACCGCGCCACCAATCCATATCTCGTCGCCTTGCTGTTCCACGCGGATTCGCCCGGCGCGGCCCATGGCCGTGCCCTGGCTGACCACATAGCGGCTCGGCGCCAGGCCTTCACCCAACAGCCATTGGGCGACGCCGGCGTTGAGGCTGCCGGTTGCAGGGTCTTCCGGGGCGCCGTCGCCAGCAATGAAGGCGCGGACTTCGAACTGCGCTTCGTCGCCGTCCCGATCCGGGTTCCACGGGGCGATCACGCCTACCGCCAGCCCCTGCAGTTGCGAATAGTCCGGACGCAAGCCCAAAACCTCCTCACGATCAGCCAACATTACCGCCAGCCAGCCTGCACCGTTGTCAGCCCACTGGGTACGCACGATGGCACCCGGTTCAAGGCTCAAGGCCAGGCGAACACGCTCCACCAACTCGGCCTCGACCGGACCGGATCGCAACAGCGGTGGTGCAATAAACGCCAGTTCGTCACCTTGACGACGGATACGCACCAGGCCGATTTCGCACTCCTGGATGATCTCCTCACCCATAGGCTTGCCACCGGCACGCAGCCAAGCATGACAACTGCCCAGGGTTGGGTGCCCGGCGAAGGGCAATTCCTGCAGCGTGGTGAAAATTCGCACACGATAGTCGGCACGTGGGTCACGGGGTTTGAGCAGGAAGGTGGTTTCGCTGAGGTTGGTCCACTTGGCGAAGTCGGCCATCTGCTGGTCGCTGAGGCTGTCGGCGCCCAGCACCACGGCCAGTGGGTTGCCTTTGAGGGGCTGGGAACTGAAAACGTCTAGTTGCTTGAAATCGAAGGAAGGCATGGGGCTGCACTCAGATGGAGATTAGGCTGTTGGAATATTCAGGCCACGGATCACCGCCGGCCGCGCGACAAACCCGTCCAGCGCCCGCAGCACGTTAGGAAAGTCGGTGATCCCCACCAGGTCGCCTGACTCATAGAAACCAATCAGGTTGCGTATCCAGGGAAAGGTGGCGATATCGGCGATACTGTAGTGATCGCCCATGATCCAGGTGCGGCCCAACAGGCGCTTTTCCAGCACATCCAGCAGGCGCCTGGCTTCGGCGGCGTAACGGTCGCGGGGGCGCTTGTCTTCGTAGGCCTTGCCGGCGAATTTGTTGAAAAAACCGACCTGACCGAACATTGGGCCAATACCGGCCATCTGAAACATCAGCCATTGAAGCGTCTCGTAACGCGCCGCCGGGTCAGGGGGCAGGAACTTGCCGCCCTTCTCTGCCAGGTAGATCAGGATCGCACCGGACTCGAACAGCGCCAGCGGTTTACCACCTGGGCCATTGGGGTCAATGATCGCCGGGATCTTGTTATTGGGGTTCAAAGACAGGAACTCGGGCGAGAACTGGTCCTGAGTCTCGAAGCTGACCCGGTGTGGCTCGTACGCCAGGCCTAGCTCTTCCAGCATGATCGACACTTTGACCCCGTTGGGGGTCGGCAACGAGTACAGTTGCAGGCGCTCGGGATGTTGGGCTGGCCATTTGGCAGTGATCGGGAAGGCAGAAAGTGAATTCATCAGAGACCCCAAGGCAAGAAGTGCCAATGATAGTCATCTGGCGGGCAACCTGCACCGGTCTTCAATTCGCAACATCTACTGACTATTATCCCTTGGAACCGAACGAAAACGCGTGAGTACACTCTTAAGTGCGCTCAACCGACTGAAGGGAGACCCGCCGCCACACCGACACGAAACACCGCACGACGCTGGATGCGTCGTTGGGGCCTGGCTTGTCCGCCTTAATCCGACGCACTGAAGACTCGAACCATAATGAAGATCAAGCCTCTGTGCCTTGCCAAACGCCTTAAACGATATTCATACACCATGTTGCCGCTGCTACTGGTAGGCGGAGCGCTGGTGCTGACCCTGGAAGCCCGAGAAAGCCGTGCCCAGCAAGTGGACGGCGTGCAGACCCTGGTGTTCCTGCGCCACGGCGAAAAACCCGCCGGCGGCCTGGGCCAGCTCAATTGCCAGGGCCTCAACCGCGCCATGAACCTGGCCACCGTGCTGCCAGAAAAATTCGGCAACGCCAACTTTGTGTTCGCCGCCAACCCGACGCGCAATGTCGAGGAAGGCGAACTAGACAACTCCTACAGCTACATTCGCCCGCTGATGACCATCAGCCCCAGCGCCATCAAGCTCGGTTTGCCAGTGAACATCAAGTTCTCGGCCAACGACACCAGCGCCCTGGCCGATGAACTGGTGGAGGACAAGTACCACAACTCGATCATCTACACTGCCTGGTCCCACGGCTATCTGCCGGAGTTGATCAACAAGGTGGCGAGCGAAGCGGTCGGTGAAAAACACACCATCACCGATGACTGGTCCGGCAGCGATTTCGATACCCTGTATGTACTGACCCTGACCTGGCACAACGGCAAGGCCACCTTGCTCAGTCGCAACTACAAGCAGGGCCTGGATAATGGCCTGAAGACTTGCCCGGATGCTACGCAGGTCAGTGCTGATACCTGAATGCACTGAATCTGTGGCGAGCGGGCTTGCTTGCTCGCCACAAGAGCCACACGGAGTATGATGCGCCGCTATCGACTCATCTGCGGAATCCCAACATGTCCAACCTCACCTCTACCAGCCTCGCCCGGGGCTGGTCCTTCTGGTGGAAGCCTGCGCTTTTTCTGCTGGTGGCCTGTGTCGGCCTCTACTACGTAAAGTGGTCGCCCTACTACTTCAAGGCGTTTGTGGCTGCGGATAACCACAGCATTGGCGCCTCAATTCTCAACGACGAGCAAAGTGCACCACTGGCGGCAGCGCTGGCCTATGCCAAGGTGTATTTCCTGGCCATCTGGAAAGCTGCCGTCCTGGCCGTGATTCTCGGCTCGTTGCTGCAAGTGCTGATCCCCCGGGACTGGCTATTGCGTCTGTTCGGCCGTGCCGGGCTGGGTTCAACCCTGCGCGGTGGGCTATTCGCCTTGCCGGGGATGATGTGCAGTTGCTGCGCCGCACCGGTGGCCGCAGGCATGCGTCGGCAACAAGTGTCAGTGGGCGCCGCGCTGGCGTTCTGGATTGCCAACCCGGTACTTAACCCGGCAACGCTGGTGTTCATGGGCTTCGTGCTGGGTTGGGGGTTTACTGCCTTGCGACTGGTGGCGGGGATTGTGCTGGTGGTCGGTGTGTCCCTGGTGGCGCAGCGTATCGCCCGTCCTGATCAGGTACCCGAAGCGGCGCTGGACGCCGTGGCCGAAGTCAGCACCACCGACAACCAACCGTTCCTGACCCGCTGGCTGCGCACCTTGTGGCAGCTGTTCTGGAGCACTATTCCGGTCTATATCCTGGCGGTGTTGCTGCTGGGTGCGGCGCGGGTCTGGCTGTTTCCCCACGTCGACGGGGCGATGGCTGACAGCCTGTGGTGGCTGGTGCCTCTGGCGATTGTCGGCACGCTGTTCGTAATCCCCACGGCGGCGGAAATCCCTATCGTCCAGACCATGATGACCTTGGGGATGGGCACCGGCCCTGCAGTGGCCTTGCTGATGACCCTGCCGAGCGTGAGCCTGCCGTCGCTGTTGATGCTGCGCAAGGATTTCGATGCGCGAGTGCTGGTGACGGTGGCAGGGCTGACCATGCTCATGGGCGTGCTGTGTGGTTTGATCGGGGCCTTCATTCTCTAAACTGACCGAACAGCCCGCTCGCGCAAATACTCCAATACGGCCACCTGTTCCCCGGAGAACTCGATTCGTACGCCTTTGCTTTCACGTTGGAAGGCGTACATCGGGTCGTAATACTCTCGCAACAAGCCTTCGATCCAGCCCCGATGCAGGTCTACGGCACCGCTGCGCGCCTGTTCCGCCAGGGCGTCCTGCATGATCGCCTGCAACCGTTGAAACCGCTCGCCGCCCAAACGTTTATGGATGTTACCCAAGCTTTGGGTTAGACGCTCGGCAAATAGCCGGTAACCCGTTTCGCCAAATACCTCGATGAATTCAGCACACAAGTCGATCACATAATCGCGCAGGATTCGTTCGACCCGGCCTTCAACGCTGTCTTCCAGCCACACCAAGGGAAAGGCTTGCATACCTTTATGCAAGGTCAATGGCAGGGCACAACTGCCGATCATGCGGCTTTCGTCCTCTACCACGAACTGTTCGATACCAAGCGCACGTTTTTTCAGCAGGTCGACCGCCAGGCGATTCTCAAAATCGATGTTGGAGGGCTGCGTCGTGGCGCGCTTGCCAAAGCTGGAACCACGGTGATTGGCGTGGCCCTCAAGGTCCAGGGCATTGTTCAATTGGCCGAGCACTTCGGTTTTGCCGGTGCCGGTCATGCCGCCCAGCAAAACGAAATCACACTGGGTGGTGGCCTGCTCGACGGTGTCGAGCAGGAACGTGCGCATAGCCTTGTAGCCACCCCCGACCCGGGGATAATCGATTCCCGCCTCACTTTTCAACCATTGCTGGACGATCTGCGAGCGCAGCCCGCCGCGAAAGCAGTACAGATAACCGTCAGGGTTGGCGCGGGCGAACTGCGCCCACTGCTCGATACGTTCGGCCTTGATCGTCCCGGACACCAACTCATGCCCGAGCACAATCGCCGCCTGCTGGCCCTGCTGTTTGTAACAAGTGCCCACGCGCTGACGTTCATCGTCGTTCATCAGCGGCAGGTTGATCACCCCTGGGAACGCGCCCTTGACGAACTCTACCGGCGCACGGGTATCCATCATTGGCCGGTCGTTGAGAAAGATGTCGCGGTAATCGGTGATGTCGATGGGCATCAAAACACCTCTACCGCGTTGGTCTGTCGCTCAACCAGTTGACCAATCGGCTCCAGGTTCAAGCCCAACTCAGCCGCTACTGCCAGGAACTCGGCATCACCCTCGGGCGTAACCGCTACCAACAGGCCGCCACTGGTTTGCGGGTCGCACAACACACGCTTGTGCAATTCAGTCATGCGCCCCAGTTTGCTGGCGTAGCTGTCGAAGTTGCGCAAGGTACCGCCGGGCACGCAGCCCTGCTCCAGGTAGTACTCGACCCCTGGCAGGCGTGGGACTTTTTCATACTCGATGCGCGCGGTCACACCGCTGCCGTCGGCCATTTCCACCAGGTGGCCCAACAGGCCGAAACCGGTGACATCGGTCATTGCTGTGACGCCAGACAACTTGCCAAAACGGCTGCCAGGCTTATTGAGGGTGCACATCCAATCCCGCGCCAGGCCAATGTCGGTTTCCCGCAGTTTGCCCTTTTTTTCCGCCGTGGTGAGGATGCCGATGCCCAAGGGCTTGGTCAGGTACAACTGGCAGCCGGCGGTGGCGGTGTCGTTGCGCTTCATATGGCGCTTTTCCACTAGCCCGGTAACGGCAAGACCGAAGATCGGCTCCGGGGAGTCAATGGAGTGACCACCGGCCAGGGGAATGCCAGCAGCGTCACACACCGAGCGGCCACCGCGAATCACCTCACGGGCAATCTCCGGGGCCAGTACGTTGACCGGCCAGCCGAGAATGGCGATGGCCATCAATGGGTCGCCGCCCATGGCGTAGATATCGCTGATAGCGTTGGTGGCGGCGATGCGGCCGAAGTCGAAGGGATCATCGACAATCGGCATAAAGAAATCAGTGGTGGAGACCACGCCACGTTCGTCGTCGATGGCGTAAACCGCCGCGTCGTCGCGGGAGGCGTTGCCTACCCAGAGCTTGGGATCAAGGTTCTGCGCGCCGCTGCCGGCAAGAATCACTTCCAGTACTTGGGGGGAAATTTTGCAACCACAACCCGCACCGTGGCTGTACTGGGTCAGGCGAATCGGCTCGTTCATGGTTTACCTCCGGACATCAAGGTGACGGATTCTAACAGAGCCGTCCGGCAAACCTGTGTTCTTGGTGTCAGACAGCAAAAAGGCCAGCCGCGCTGATCAGAGCGCGGCCGGCCTTTGTTGTTTCAGCCCTTAGTGTTTTTCAGCAAGCCGTCTATGCCGGGTACGCCGTGCAATATTCAGGCACTCGATCACCGCCGAGAACGCCATGGCCGCGTAGACATAGCCTTTTGGCACATGAGCGCCGAAGCCTTCGGCAATCAGGGTCATGCCGATCATGATGAGGAAGCCCAGGGCCAGCATCACCACCGTCGGGTTGTCGTTGATGAACTTGGCCAAAGGTTCGGCCGCCACCAGCATTACGATTACCGAGACCACCACGGCAATGATCATGATCGGCAAGTGCTCGGTCATACCCACGGCGGTGACGATGCTGTCGATGGAGAACACCAGGTCCAGCAGCAGGATCTGGCCGATGGCCGAGGCAAAGCCCAGGGACACGCTCGGCGAATTGCTTCCAACCTTTTCCGGCTCAGGGTCCATGCTGTGGTGGATTTCGGTAGTCGCCTTCCACAGCAGGAACAGGCCACCGGCGATCAGGATCATGTCTTTCCAGGAGAACGCATTCCCCAGGATTTCAATGACTGGCTCAGTCAGCTGCACGATAAACGCGATGGTGCTCAACAGGCCCAGACGCAAAATCAGCGCCATGCTGATACCGATGCGCCGTGCCTTGGCCCGGTGTTGCACGGGCAATTTGTTGGTGAGAATCGAGATGAAGATCAGGTTGTCGATCCCCAGCACGATTTCCATGACGATCAAGGTCGCCAGGGCCACCCAGGCGGTAGGGCTCGCGGCCAGTTGTACAAGGTAGTCCATAGGTCAGTCCTGACTCGGTGTGCTGGGGTTAGGTTTCCTGCGAGGAGGCTTCACGCGTCTCGCTGTCGGATTGCTCTTCGGCGTTTTTCTCTTTGGGGCTGATCAACCCTTGGGTCGCCTCGCTCAACGCCTGCTCGGCCGCCTGATGAGTATCGTCGATGACTTGCTTGGCCGACTCGCTCGCTTTGCCCAGCAGTTGCTGCGCACTTTTTTCGGCCTGATCACAACCACTGATCATCACCAATGAAAGCGCAAGCAACGACGCTGCGCCCAGGGAATTGAGTTTCATGATGCGTTCCTCGTTAGAACCGTTGGACCCAAGCATTGAGCCCGCCATAGCGAGGCATTCTAAGGAAGCAAACAGTTCAGGAAAATTCGTATTTTTTCCGCTTATACTTCGGTTTACACGAACTAATAATTTCCCCTTGAAGGCGGCTCATGCTCAATTACCGACAATTGCACTACTTCTGGGTGGTCGCCAAGACCGGCAGCATCGTGCGCGCCTGTGAGCAATTGAACCTCACGCCGCAGACTATCAGTGGGCAAATCAGCCTGCTGGAGCAGACTTTCGGCGTGGCGCTGTTTCAGAGGGTGGGGCGCAAGTTGGAGTTGACTGAGGCCGGACGGCAGGCGCTGCCTTATGCCGAACAGATGTTCCAGATGGGCAATGAATTGGAGGCCATGCTGCGGGCCCAGCCCAATGAACAGCAAATTCTGTTTCGTGTCGGCGTCGCTGATGTGGTGCCCAAGTCGATCGTCTACCGGCTGATCGCGCCCATCATGGAATTGAGCGAGCCGATCCGCATTACCTGCCGCGAAGACAAACTCGAACGCTTACTGGCTGATCTGGCGATCCAGCGGCTGGACCTGGTGATCTCCGACAGCCCGATGCCCTCGCACCTGGATATCAAGGGCTACAGCCAAAAACTGGGGGAATGCGGCATCAGCTTCTTCGCCACCCAGGCATTGGCTGACCGGCATGGCGGCGAGTTCCCACAGTGCCTGCAGGGCGCCCCGCTGCTGATTCCGGGGGCGGAAACGGTGGTGCGTAGTCGTTTGTTACGCTGGTTTGCCGAGCAGCAGATCCAGCCACGGATTGTCGGTGAGTTTGACGACAGCGCCTTGATGCAGGCTTTCGGCCAATCCGGCAGCGGCATTTTCATCGCCCCCAGCGTCATCGCCGATGAGGTCAAGCGCCAGTACGGCGTGGCCCTGATCGGCCAGACCGACGCGGTGACTGAATCGTTCTACGCTATCTCGGTGGAGCGCAAGGTCAAGCACCCCGGCATCGTGGCGATTACCGAAGGTGCCCGGCGAGAGCTGTTTACCTCACTGCCCGACTAGACGCAGACTTCGCGGGTCTTGGCGGTCATCAGCCAAAACGCCAGGAGGATCGACAGCAGGATAAAACCGGAGGCGGCAAAGCCAAGGCTGCCCAGCCCTAGGGTATCGATCACCCGCCCACCGACCATCGCCCCCAGGCCAATGCCCAGGTTGGCACCGGCGATGTTCAGCGAAGCGGCAAACGCCGGCGCATGAGGTGCTACTTTCATCAGTCGTACATGGCTGACCAGGAACAGCGCCGCCTGGGTCACGCCCCAGATGCCCATCGCCGCCGCCAGGCCCAGGGTGGAATGGATAGCCGGCACCAGCGCCACCATACCGGTGATCATGAAACCGCAGAACACCATCGAAGCGATCAGCGGATGGCGGTCGACCATGCGTCCGCCCAATGAGTTGCCGATCAGGCCAACGGCGCCAAAGCCCATCAAGCACCAGCCCACCAGTGTGCCGTCGAAGCCGGCCAAACGCTCCAAAATGTCCGCCAGGTAGGTATAAACGGTGAACATGCCGCTAAAGACCAGAATCGACAGCAGAACGTGGCCTTGCATCAAAGGGCTGCGCAGGATTTTGAACTGCGAGCGCAAGGTCACCGCTTCTTTCTTCACCGTGGTGGCAGGCAGGTAGATAAACAGCAACAAGGCCTTGGCAGCCGCCACCACGGCCAGAATGCCAAAGGCTGTGCGCCAGCCAAACATATCAGAGATCAACGTGCCCACAGGAATGCCGAACACCGTGGCACAGACGATGCCGAAGCCGATCTTGGCAATGGCCCGGCCCGCGTACTCCGGCCCGACGATGTCCACGGCGGTTTCACTGGCCAGGGCCCAGAACACGGGTAGCCCAAGCGCCGGAATTAGCCGCGCCACGGACATGACCCAGATATTGGGCGCCAGGGCCGCCAGGGTATTGGCCAGGCTGAACATGATCAGGATCGTGATAAACAGGCGCTTGCGCTCAAAGCGGGCGAAATAGGCGGTAAGGAACGGGCCGAAGGCCGCCACGGTGAAGGCGAACAGGGTCACCAGCAAACCGGCCTGGGACACGCTGACATCCAGGTCGCGGGCGATGGAAGGCAGCAGGCCGACGATGACGAACTCCGTGGTCAGCACGGTAAAACCGGCTGCCGAGAGCAGCAGGATGGGCAACAGCATGAATAACTCCAGAAACAGCGACGCCAACGACAGCCCGAGGGCCCGCTGACAGGTATGGAATAAAAAGGATGTTGAATGTTAACAGAGTGTGTCGAGCTTGGGGGCCGGTAAGGTTGAATGGTCTGATCTCTGAGCGACCTAATGCCGCACGCTGGGCGGGGCACGCCCTACAGCATGTTAGACTTCGTCGATTGCACCAGGCGCATTCGGCTACCGTGTGCCCTCATCAAAACTTTCCAGCGTTTTACTCTCTGGCAGCCTGCCCGGCTTCTGCTGCCTTGGTTGCACGCACCGCCGCATACCCTAAAAAAACTAGAGACGCCCTTATGACTGCTGTCCCGCCCCTCTTTCGTCGACTCATGCGCGTCAGCCTGGTCACGCAAATTATCATCGGCCTGGTGGCCGGTATTCTGCTGGCTCTACTTTTGCCCAGCGTCGCCCAATCCACGGGCTTTATCGGCAAAGTGTTTGTCTCGGCCCTCAAGGCAGTCGCACCGATCCTGGTATTTGTACTGGTCATGGCCTCAATCGCCAACCACAAGCACGGCCAGGAAACCCATATTCGGCCGATCCTGTTCCTGTATCTGCTGGGCACCTTTGCCGCTGCCGCCGTTGCGGTGATTGCCAGTACGCTATTCCCTTCCCCCCTGGTGCTCGTGACCCACGATGTGGCCGTGAGCGCCCCCGGCGGCATCGGCGAAGTGCTGCAAAGCCTGTTACTCAGTGTGGTGGACAACCCTGTCAGCGCGCTGATGAACGCCAACTTCATCGGTATCCTGGCCTGGGCCATCGGCATGGGCGTCGCTATCCGCCATGCCGGCGAAACCACGCGCACCGTGCTGAATGACCTGTCCAACGGGGTCACGTTGATCGTACGCATGGTGATTCGCTTTGCGCCGCTTGGGATCTTCGGCCTGGTGGCCTCGACACTGGCCACCTCCGGTTTCGGCGCGCTGCTGGGCTACGCGCACCTGCTGCTGGTGCTGATCGGTTGCATGCTGTTCGTAGCGTTGGTGGTCAACCCGGCCATTGTCTTCTGGAAACTGCGCCGCAACCCTTACCCGCTGGTGCTGATGTGCCTGCGGGAAAGTGGCATCACGGCGTTTTTCACCCGCAGCTCAGCGGCCAATATTCCGGTCAACCTGGCGTTGAGCAAGCGCATGGGACTGCATGAGGACACCTATTCAGTGTCGATCCCACTGGGGGCAACCATCAACATGGCCGGCGCCGCCATTACCATTACCGTATTGACCCTTGCCGCCGTGCATACCCTGGGCATTGCCGTCGACTTGCCGACCGCCATACTGCTCAGCGTAGTGGCAGCGGTCTGTGCCTGTGGTGCGTCGGGCGTTGCCGGTGGTTCACTGTTGCTAATCCCCCTGGCGTGCAGCCTGTTCGGCATTCCCAGTGAAATCGCCATGCAAGTGGTCGCCGTGGGCTTCATCATTGGCGTGCTGCAGGACTCGGCGGAAACCGCACTGAACTCATCTACCGACGTGCTGTTCACTGCCGCTGCATGCCTGGGCCAGGATGCAAAAACTGCGGCATAAACCGTCAGCTACAAAAAAGCCCAGGCCAACTCACTGCGAGCTGGCCCGGGCTTTTTTATGTCTCTGGGCTTAGAACGCGCCCATGTAATCGCGCTTGCCCACTTCCACTCCGTTATGACGCAGCAAGGCGTAGGCGGTGGTGACGTGGAAGAAGAACTGCGGCAGGCCGTAGGTCAGCAGGTAGGACTGGCCGCTGAAGCGCTTCTCTTTAGGTGTGCCTGGGCGGGTGACGATTTCGATACCTTCCTTACCGTCGACTTGGGCTGGGGTGATGGTATCGATAAAGGCCAGGACCTTGGCGATCAGTGCTTGCAGGTCGGCGAAGGTGACTTCGGTGTCTTCATATTTCGGCACTTCGATCTCAGCCAGGCGCGCAGAAACACCCTTGGCGAAGTCGACAGCAATCTGCACCTGACGCACCAGCGGGAACATGTCCGGGAACAAGCGCGCTTGCAGCAAGGCGTTCGGGTCGATGTTCTTGGCGGCGGCGTGGGCTTGGGCCTTGTTCAGCACATCGCTCAGGGCGTTGAGCATTTGCTTGAAGACCGGGAGGGAAGCGGCGTACAGGGAAATAGTCATGACAGTCTCGACAGTTGTGGCAGGGTTCGGATCAGGCACGATTATAGCCATGCAGGCTGCCAGTGCCGCTTGTCTTTTATTTTTTCGAGATTAGGCTAGTGGGCTCACAGCATAGGGAAAGCGCGATGACCAGCGAGCACGACACCACCTCCTCAGAGCCACGTCTCAACAGCACGGAAATCCGCGTTTTGGGTTGCCTGATCGAAAAACAGGCCACCAATCCTGAAACCTACCCGCTGACGCTTAATGCCCTGGTGATCGCCTGCAACCAGAAAACCAGCCGGGAACCGGTGATGAACCTCAGCCAGGGCCAGGTCGGCCAGAGCCTGCGCGCCCTGGAAGGTCGCGGCTTTACCAAGCTGGTGATGGGCAGCCGTGCCGACCGCTGGGAGCACCGTGTGGACAAGGCCCTGGAGCTGGTGCCAGCCCAGGTGATTCTCACCGGCCTGCTGTTCCTGCGCGGCCCGCAGACGGTCAACGAACTGCTGACCCGCAGCGGGCGCATGCACGACTTTGAAGATGCCGAGCAAGTGGTGCATCAACTGGAGCGCCTGATCGCTCGCGACCTGGCATTGCTGGTGCCTCGTCAGGCGGGGCAGCGCGAAGATCGCTATACGCATTCCCTGGGGGACCCGGCGGATATCGAGGTGATCCTTGCCGCCCGCGGCAATCCGCAGGACCGTGGCGCTGGCGGCGGTGTTTCCCTGGAGCGCATTGAAGAACTGGAAGCTCGAATTGCAGCGCTGGAAGAGCGTCTTACCCGCCTGGAATAAAACCCTCTGTGGCGAGCGGGCTTATTGTGGCGGTCACAGGCACATTGTTCGCCCTTAACTGCTTGCCACATTACCCCCTAGCAAACGCCACTGCCGCCTGAAACTGCTCATCCGTCGGCCGCACGCCGGTGTACAACACAAACTGCTCCAACGCCTGGATCGCGATCACTTCCAGACCCGTAATCACCCGTTTGCCCTGGGCACGACCGCGCAGGATCAACGGGGTTTCCGCGGGAATAGCCACTACATCGAACACAGTGTCAGCAGCATCGATGGCATCGGCGTCAAAAGCCAACTGCTCGGCTTGCGGGCCGCCGGTCATGCCGATGGGCGTCACATTGATCAGCATCTGCGGGCGCAGGTCGCCCAGTTGCGCCTGCCACTCATACCCCAGGCTTTGCGCCAATGCCCTGCCGGCGGCTTCGTTGCGCGCAACAATCACGCCCTTGGTGTAGCCGCCATCGCGCAATGCGCTGGCCACGGCCTTGGCCATGCCGCCGCTACCGTGCAGGACGAAGGTCAAATCCTTGGGCACCGCATGTTTGTTCAGCAATTGTTCAATGGCGATGTAGTCGGTGTTGTAGGCCTTGAGGTGCCCAGCGGTGTTGACGATGGTGTTGATCGAGGCGATGGCCCGCGCCGAGTCGTCCAACTCGTCCACCAGGGCAATACAGGCTTCCTTGAACGGCATGGACACACCGCAACCGCGAATGCCCAGGGCGCGGATACCGGCAACGGCACCGGGCAAATCCTGACTGCTGAAGGCCTTGTAGTAAAAATTCAGACCCAATTGTTCATACAGGTGGTTGTGAAAGCGCAGGCCAAAATTCCCGGGGCGCCCCGACAGTGACATGCACAGTTGGGTGTCCTTGTTGGGGTTCATCAGCATGAGTAACTCCTTGAGTAAGCAAATCGGTACAGACCTTACACAACCTTTACCTACCGGCTGTGCTGTTTTTCAGAAATACGCTGTCTTAAAAGTATCCCCGCGACAATCCTTGAGTCTATTGATTGCAGACCACAAGCGCAGGGGCCAACCGAGGAATGACCATGATTCGTAAACTCCCCAAGATCGCTTTGCTGATCGGTGCACTGGCTGTGGCAGGCCAAGCCTCTGCCCACGGTGGTGGCTGGGGTGGCCCGGCCGTAATCGGCGCCGTCGTCGGTGCCGCCGTAGTGGGTTCGGTGATCGCCAACCAATCCCGGCCGGTCTATGTAGAGCAACCGGTGTATGTCCAGCCGCAGCCGGTATACGCGGCTCCACCGCCGGTCTACTACCAACCACAACCGGTCTACGTGCAACAGCCGGTTTATTACCGCCCTGCCCCGGTTTACTACGGGCCACCACGAGGCTATTACGGTCCACATCGCGGCTATTATGGTCGCGGCTGGTAACTTGTTTGACTGAGACACCTGAACAGGCCTCGCAGCAGCTGCGGGGCCTTTTTTATGGCTCATACGGCCTGAATAAATCTTGCCAAGGTCGTTGTGAGGACAATGGCTGCGGTTAAATCCGACATCATTGAGCTCAATGTGCACTTGCCCAAACCGAGTTCGTGCTGTCATGTTTTCGTCATGTCACGCTTTCACTATCAAAACTGTCCACCCCTAACAAGTCATAACAACAAGGACGCCCCAGCATGCCCACACAGAACCCGCACCGCACCGCCGGCCTCTGCACTTCCAGCAAGGTCTATAGCGCCTTGACCGAACTCAAGCACCTGGAAGGCCATCGCAGCGCCAAGTTCCTCTCGCTGCTAACGGAAAATCTAGTCCGCAAGGGTCTGCTCAGCGAACAGGAAGTGGTGAGCATGCTCGATCAGGTGGTTGACTGATCGCAGCATGCCGCGCTTGTCTCGATGACAGTGATGTCGACTATCGAGCAGGGTGATTTCTCCTCAAGGCGTATGAACCGTAAGGTGAGCGCCATAGAGAAATGGAGGTAGATATGCCCACTATTCAAATCATGTCCGTCATCGGCAGCGCCGTTCCCGCCCCACTCAGGGATCTGGGTTTACTCGCCTGCTGGTACCTGGTACGGGACGGTGAGGCCATCAGCGGCCCGCTCACCTCATTGCCCGACGCCCAGGCCCTGTCACGCAAGATGGCTCACTGTTTCCAAGCCTAAGGCAATCGTACACGTGGCTTGGTTTCGACGAACAGCGCCCAGCTCGACATGAACAACGCAGCGATCAACGGCCCGATGACAAACCCATTGAGACCGAAGATCGACAGGCCGCCCAAGGTCGAGATCAGAATCAGGTAATCGGGCATCTTGGTGTCCTTGCCTACCAGGATCGGCCGCAGCACGTTGTCCACCAGGCCGATCACAAAAATGCCGAACAGCGCCAGCACCACCCCTTGCCAGATCAAACCGCTGAGCAGGAAGTATGCCGCCACCGGGGCCCAGACAATCCCCGCGCCCACCGCCGGTAGCAGTGACAGAAACGCCATCAATACCGCCCACAGCAATGCACTGGGAATATCCAGAAACCAGAAGATCAAGCCGCCCAGCGCGCCCTGGGTCACGGCCACCAGTAAGTTGCCCTTGACGGTAGCGCGCACCACCCGGTTGAACTTCAGTTGCAGGCGACGCTTCTGTGGTTCGTCCAGCGGCACCGCCGTGCGCACCTTGCGTACCAGTTCAGGGCCGTCGCGCAGCAGGAAAAACAGCAAGTACAGCATGATGAAAAAACTGACAAGGAAATCAAAGGTGCCCTGGCCAAAGCTGAACGCCTGGCTGGCGAAGAACTGGCTGCCTTGCATGGCGCTCTTGACGATTTTTTCCCGCAGCCCTTCCAGGTTGCCCATGCCGAAGCGATCCAGCAGATGCTGGAAATACGGCGGCAGAAGGGTCTTGAATTGCTCGATATAGCCGGCAATGTCCAGTTTGCCGCTTTCAATATTCTTGTACAGAGTCGCGCCTTCCTGCACCAGCAAGGCACTGGTGATGATCACCGGCAAAATCGCGATCACCAGGCAGACCAGTAGGGTGGAGAGTGACGTCAGGTTTCTATTCCAGCCAAACCGCAGCTGCAGGCGCTGCTGCAGGGGCGCAAAGACAATCCCCAGAATAATCGCCCAGAACACTGCACCGTAGAACGGCAGCAGTATCCAGAGAAACGCACTGGTCACCAGAGCCAGCAGCAACAGCAGGGTTTTGAATTGCAAATTCGTTTGGTTCATGTCCAATCCATGCCAGAAAAACACAGAGCGCCCAGCGCGCCCTGTTGCTTAGTCCGCCGCAAATCCTGCGAGTGCCATCTTTGTCCCTACAGAGTAGACGCAGATCAATAAAGCCCAGGCCGGGCTCGATTACCCTGCCACCCTTTTGCGATCGAAGTCCTCATGCTCCCTGCCCTCGCCCCCGAATTGCTCGCCCCCGCCGGCACCCTGAAAAACATGCGCTACGCCTTCGCCTACGGCGCCGATGCGGTGTACGCCGGGCAACCGCGCTACAGTCTGCGGGTGCGCAATAACGAGTTCGACCATGCCAACCTGGCCCTCGGCATCGAGGAGGCCCATGCCCAGGGCAAGCGTTTCTACGTGGTGGTCAACATCGCGCCCCACAACGCCAAGCTGAAAACCTTCCTCAAGGACATGGCGCCTGTGATCGCCATGGGGCCGGACGCGTTAATCATGTCCGATCCGGGTTTGATCATGCTGGTGCGCCGGCACTTCCCGCAGATGCCGATTCACCTGTCGGTGCAGGCCAATACGGTGAACTGGGCGAGCGTCGAGTTCTGGCAGCAGCAAGGGATCTGCCGGATCATCCTGTCCAGGGAACTGTCCCTGGAGGAAATCGCTGAAATCCGCCAGCAGGTGCCAGCCATGGAGCTGGAAATTTTTGTCCATGGTGCGCTGTGCATGGCCTACTCCGGACGCTGCCTGCTGTCGGGTTACATGAACAAGCGTGACGCCAACCAGGGCACTTGCACCAATGCCTGCCGCTGGAAGTACCAGGCGACGCCTGCGGTGGAAAACGCAGCCGGCGATATCGTCCAGGAATATCAACCCGAGCCGACCCTGGGCCTTGGCGCCCCCACCGACCAAGTATTCCTGCTCCAGGAAGCCAATCGTCCGGACGAACAGATGCCGGTGTTCGAAGACGAGCACGGCACCTACATCATGAACGCCAAGGATTTGCGGGCGGTGCAGCACGTCGAGCGCCTGACCCGGATGGGCGTGCATTCGCTGAAGATCGAAGGCCGGACCAAATCACATTTCTATTGCGCACGTACCACCCAGGTCTACCGCCAGGCCATTGATGACGCGGTGGCCGGACGGGAGTTTGACCGTGGCCTGATGACCAATCTGGAGTCCCTGGCCCAGCGCGGCTACACCGAAGGCTTCCTGCGTCGGCATGTGCATGACGAGTACCAAAACTATCAGAACGGCAGCTCAGTGTCGGAGCGCCAGCAGTTTGTCGGTGAGTTGACGGGTGAGCGGCGCGGGGAGTTGGCCGAGGTCAAGGTGAAGAATCGCTTTGCCGTGGGCAATCATCTGGAGTTGATGACGCCGGCGGGGAATTTTCATTTTGATCTAGGGATGATGCAGAACGGTAAAGGCGAGGCCATCGAGGTAGCACCGGGGGACGGGCATACCGTGTATGTGCCGATACCCATGGAGATGGGTCTGCAGTTTGGGCTTTTGATGCGCGATGTTTAAGGGAAATTGAGGGTACCTGTTCCGGCCTCATCGCGGGCTTGCCCGCAATGAGGCCCGTACAGGCGCCTCATTGCCTGAATCAGATCCTGAACTGCCCCACCAACTTGCCCAGCCGCTGCCCCAGATCAGCAAGGCTACGGGACGTCTGCGCGCCCAGCTGAGTCTCATCCGCCACGCTGTCCACCGCCACGGCAATCTGATGCACGCTGCGGTTGATCTCTTCGGCCACGGCAGTCTGCTCTTCGGCGGCGCTGGCGATCTGCGCGTTCATTGAGTTAATGGTGCCGATCAACTGGGCCATGGCGTCCAGGGACGCACCGGCTTCGTTGGCCTGAGCCGAGGTGCCGTCGCCAGCATCGCTGGAGCGGCGCATGGCTTCCACGGCCGCCTCGGTGCCCTTTTGCAGGCGGTCGATCATGCCCTGTATTTCCTGAGTGCTTTGCTGGGTGCGGCTGGCCAAGGCCCGCACTTCATCGGCCACCACCGCAAAACCACGGCCGGCTTCACCCGCGCGGGCCGCTTCGATGGCAGCGTTGAGGGCCAGCAGATTGGTTTGCTCGGCAATCGAGCGAATCACCCCGAGCACGCTGACGATCGACGAAACGTCCTGCTGCAGGCTGTCCAGGGACACGCCGCTGCTGCGAATGTCATTCACCAGCGCATGGATCTGCGCAATGCTGCCGTCCACCACACGCTTGGCAGCCTGGCCTTCGGCGTCGGTCTGTTGCGCCGCCACTGCCGCACCCTGGGCACTGCGGGCCACTTCATGGGCCGCCGAGGACATTTCATTGATAGCCGTCGCCACTTGGTCAGTCTCGTGACGTTGGCGCTCCATCGCCTGTTCCGAGCGATGAGCCTGGTCGGTGACCTGGCTGACAAGGCCGGTGAGTTGCGAGGTCATTTCGGTGATCTGGCGCACCAGACCGTGGATCTTGTCAACAAAACGGTTGAACGAACCCGCCAACTCTCCAAGCTCATCCTGGCTGGTGATTTCCAGACGACGGGTCAAGTCACCTTCGCCGGCGGCGATGTCGTCAAGGTTGATTTTCATCAGGTGCAGCGGCCGCAAGATGGTATTGGCCACCAGCATGCCCACAGCAGCAATCACCAACAGCACCACCACTGCGATGCCGATGATGTTCATCAGCACGCCTTCCATGCGCTCATGCACCTTGACCTCGACCTCGGCGACCTGGGCTTCGATGCCATCCAGGTTGACCGCGGTACCGATGACCATGTCCCACTTGGGCAAGTATTCGGTGTAGCCGAGTTTGGGCACCAAGGCCGTTTGCCCAGGCTGCGTCGAACTGTATTGCAGGTAATGCGTGCCATCCTTGCCCACTTTTACCAGGTCACGATTGACGTAGACGCCGTTGGGGTCCCGGTTGTCCTTGAAGCTTTTGCCAACGCCCTCAGGGCTGTTGCCCTTGAACAGGCGAATGGTTTCGGAGTCGTAACCAAAGAAGTAGCCGTCCTTGCCGTAGCGGGTGTTCGACAGCAGCTTGACCACCTGCACCCGCGCGGCAGTGTCACCTGGGGCGGCGGCATCGTAGAGCGGTTTGATGGTAGTCATTGCCACCTCGACATAACTCTGCAGGGTGGCCTTGGCGTCATTAAGTAAGCCCTGGCGGGTTTCTTCGACCTCGTTACGGGCTTGCTCCTGAAGAATCCACACGGTGGTCAGGCTGATGACCACGGCAAACAACAGAACAGGCAGTACTGCGAGGGACAATACTTTGGCCTTCAGGCTAAGGCGCATGGCTTTTCTCTCTCGAATGGGGACGACGTAAGAGGGTTAACGGCCTGGGGGGATAAAACTGTAGGAGCGGGCTTGTTGTGGCGAGCGAGCTTGTCGGATCGCCACAAGACAATTCAACGTCACAAGGTCATCGCGGCAAACCAGCCAAACGCCAGCAACGGCAGGTTGTAGTGCAGGAACGTCGGCACCACGGTGTCCCAGATATGGTGATGCTGGCCGTCGATGTTCAAACCCGAGGTCGGGCCCAGTGTCGAGTCTGAGGCTGGCGAACCGGCATCGCCCAGGGCGCCGGCCGTACCGACGATGCAAACGATCGCCAGCGGGCTGAACCCCAGCTGCACACACAGCGGCACGAAAATCGCGGCAAGGATCGGCACCGTGGAGAACGACGAGCCGATGCCCATGGTCACCAGCAGCCCGACCAGCAACATCAGTAAGGCGCCCACACCACGACTATTGCCGATGAAGGCGGCGGACGCTTGCACCAGGGTCTGCACTTCGCCGGTGGCCTTGAGCACTTCGGCAAAACCCGACGCGGCGATCATGATGAAGCCGATCATCGCCATCATCTTCATGCCTTCGGTGAACAGGTCGTCAGTGTCACGCCAGCGCACGATGCCCGACACCGAGAAGATCAGGAACCCGGCCAGGGCGCCGATGATCATCGAATCCAGCCACAACTGGATAATGAACGCCGAGGCAATCGCCAGGCCGGCCACCAATAGAGTCAACGGGTTGTATTGCACGGCGACCTGCTCGACTCGCTCGATTTTCTCCAGGTCGTACACGCGTTTCTTGCGGTAGCTGATAAACACCGCCACCAGCAGCCCAAACACCATGCCCAGCGCCGGGATGCCCATGGCGTGGGTGACGTTGACCTGGCTGATGTCCACCCCGCTCTTGGCAACGTTGGCCAGCAGGATCTGGTTGAGGAAGATATTGCCGAAACCCACGGGCAGGAACATATAGGGGGTGATCAGACCGAAGGTCATGACGCAGGCAATCAGGCGGCGGTCCAGTTGCAGCTTGGTCAGCACATATAGAAGCGGCGGCACCAGCAGCGGGATAAAGGCGATATGGATCGGCAGGATGTTCTGCGAGGCGATGGCCACCGCCCAGAGCAGGCCGATCAGTACCCATTTGACGTGGTTGCCACCGTTGGCTTCCTGGCGATCCACCAGCAGCAGGGCCTTGTCCGCCAAGGCGTGGGCCAGGCCGGACTTGGCAATCGCCACCGCGAAAGCACCGAGCAAGGCGTAGGACAACGCCACCGTGGCGCCGCCGCCCAGGCCGCTGTTGAACGCCTTCAGCGTCGCATCGATACCCAGCCCACCGGTCAAGCCGCCCACCAGGGCGCCGACAATGATCGCGATGACCACATGCACACGGGACAGGCTGAGCACCAGCATGGTGCCGACCGCGGCAATGACTGCATTTATCATGGTTACCTCAAGACAGAAAGCATAAAAAACAGCAACAAACGGCACACATCCGCCCTGGCTACCGTCGAGAACGGCTGCCGGAAGGGAAGCAAAAAGGGAGTTTTATTAGAGGGCGCGCACTTTGCAGCAGGTGGAGCAGCATGTCAAAGAGCGACGTCGCTGGCAGCGATGCAATTGGGCGTATGAATAAAGAAAAAACCCGAGCCGCCGATACAGTTAATCATCTCTGCCGTAACGAAGGTTAAGGATCTCCATGTCGCTCAGACAGCTGTCCATTCAATGGAAAATCACCCTCCTGGCCGGCCTTTGCCTGCTGGGGATCGTGACCCTGCTGGTGGGTCTTTCGCTGTATCGCATGGAGCAGAGTTCTCTGCGGGTCAAAGCCTCCAGCATGGAGATGCTCGACGTCGCGGCCCAGGCCCGTATCGAGGCCCAGGGTGAAGTGCAGGCACTGGGCATTCGCCAGCAATTCATGGACGCCTATCAATACGGTCACGGTTTTTCCCGCCAGGTACTGTTCCTGCGCGAACAAGCCGAGAAGCGCTTCCTGGATGCCTTCGACCTGCGCGAAGACCTGACCCGCCAGGTCAAGGCGGCGCTGCAAGCCAACCCGGACCTGCTGGGCCTGTCCCTGGTGTTCGAGGCCAATGCGTTGGATGGCAAGGACGAACTGTTTACCGACCAGAAAGATCTGGGCAGCAACGAAAAAGGTCGATTCGCCCTCTACTGGTCACAGCCAACACCCGGCACATTGACCTCCATGTCGCTTCCCGAAAGCGACATGTCCGACACCAGTGTCGGACCCAGCGGCGAAAAAGCCAACGCCTGGTTCACCTGCCCACGCAACACCCTCAAGCCGTGTGTGATCGAGCCCTACTTCTATGTGATCGATGGGCAAAACGTGCTGATGACCAGCATCGTCTTCCCATTGATGGTGGACGGCAAAGTCATCGCCTCGCTGTCGGTAGACATCAACCTCAACAGCCTGCAGGCAATCAGCCAACGCGCCAGCCAGAAGCTTTATGACGGCCAGACCAACGTCAGCATCATCAGCCCGGTGGGCCTGCTGGCCGGCTACAGCCCGGACGCCAGCAAACTCAGCCAGCGCCTGGACAGCGTTGACACCGCCAGCGGCGCGCAACTGATCAGCGCACTGGCCGCCGGCACCCAGACACACAGCCTGCGCACCGACCATCAACTCAAAGTGCTGGCGCCCTTCCAACCGATTCCCGACGGCAAGTCGTGGGGCGTGTTGCTGGACGTGCCTGAAAAAATCCTGATCGGTCCCGCCGAAGCCCTAAAGGCCGAACTGGATGCTGATAACACCAAGGGCACCCTGCTGGAACTGGGCCTGGGCCTCTTGGCAGCGGTGGTCGGTCTGTTGCTGGTGTGGCTGATGGCCCGCAGCGTGACCCGGCCAATCCTTGGCGTGGCACGCATGCTGGAAGACATTGCCAGCGGCGAAGGCGACCTGACCCGGCGCCTGGCCTACGACAAGCGGGATGAACTCGGTGAGCTGGCCGGCTGGTTCAACCGTTTCCTCGACAAACTTCAACCGATCATCGCCGAGGTCAAGCGTTCGGTGCAGGACGCACGTGGCACCGCCGACCAGTCCGCCGCCATTGCCACCCAGACCAGCGCCGGCATGGAGCAGCAATACCGCCAGGTCGATCAGGTGGCCACCGCCTCCCACGAGATGAGCGCCACCGCCCAGGACGTCGCCCGCAGCGCCGCCCAGGCAGCACAGGCCGCCCGCGATGCCGATAAGGCTACCCGCGAAGGCTTGACCGTGATTGACCGTACCACCACCAGCATCGGGCATCTGGCCGCCGACATGAGCACGGCGATGGCTCAAGTCGAGGGCCTGGCCGCCAACAGCGAGAAGATCGGTTCGGTCCTGGAAGTGATCCGCGCCATCGCCGAACAGACCAACCTGCTGGCGCTCAACGCGGCCATCGAAGCCGCCCGTGCCGGTGAAGCCGGTCGTGGTTTTGCGGTGGTTGCCGATGAAGTGCGCAACCTGGCCCGGCGTACCCAGGAGTCGGTGGAGGAAACTCGCCTGGTGATTGAGCAATTGCAGAACGGCACCCAAGAAGTGGTTGGCTCCATGAGCAACAGCCATCGCCAGGCCCAGGGCAGTGTCGAACAGGTAGGCCAGGCGGTCACGGCCTTACGCCAGATCGGCGAGGCGGTGACGGTGATCAGCGATATGAACCTGCAGATTGCCAGCGCCGCCGAGGAGCAAAGTGCCGTGGCCGAGGAGATCAACAGCAACGTGGCGACTATTCGCGATGTGACCGAGTCGTTGTCCGAGCAGGCCAACGAGTCGGCACGGGTTAGCCAGGCGTTGAACAGCCTGGCCAATCAGCAGCAGGGGTTGATGGATCAGTTCAAGGTTTGAGGCACTGGCGTCATCGCCCGTTCGATGACAATCCAGTGTGGTTTGTCTGCGATAGCTATGGGTAGCTGCACATTGTTGCGGCCTTCAGCCATGACGGCGGGGCAATTCGATCGCCACCTTCAACCCGCCCAACGCGCTCTCCTGCAACTGCAATGTCCCATCCCACACCTCGACGATATCCCGCACGATCCCCAGGCCCAGCCCGTGGCCGGCGGTCTGTTCATCCAGTCGCGTGCCACGGCTGAAGACCTGATCACGCTGGGCCTCGGGAATGCCAGGCCCATCATCCTCGACGCTCAGACTAAAGCCTTGCGCAGTTTCAACGATGCTCAAGCGTATCTCGGCATCCGCCCATTTGCAGGCGTTGTCCAGCAGGTTGCCAAGCAGCTCCAGCAAGTCCTCGCGGTCCCACGGCAATTGCAGGCCAGGACGAACGTGATAACTCAAGTCCAGATGCTCGCCGTGGATCATATTCAGGGTCGCCAGCAATCCCGGCAATTCTCCATCGCAATCAAACAAAGCGCCCGGCAAGGTCTCCCCGGCCAGCCGCGCGCGATTGAGTTCACGGTTGAGCCGTTGCTGCACCTGCTCCAACTGCTCACGCAACAGCTTGCTCAACTGCGGATGGTCCTTGAGCTGTTCGCTGGACGCCACGCTCAGCAGTACCGCCAGCGGGGTTTTCAAGGCATGGCCTAGATTGCCCAGGGCATTGCGTGAACGTTTGAGGCTGTCTTCAGTGTGGGCCAGCAGATGGTTGATCTGTGCCACCAGCGGCTCCAGTTCCACCGGCACCTGGGTGTCCAGTTGCGAGCGCTGGCCTTGTTGCAGTTGGGCGATCTGTTCGCGGGCGATTTCCAGTGGGCGCAAGGCCCGGCGCACGGTGACCCGTTGCAGGATCAGGATCAGCAGCAACGCCGCCAATCCCAGCACCAGGCCGACCTGGCGCATTAAGCGAAAGCTTTCCCTGACCGGTGAGTAGTCCTGGGCCACGCTGATGGAAATCGACTGGCCAAAACGCTTGTAGTCCGAACGCAACACCAGCAGTTGCTGGCCTTCTGGCCCCAGTTGCAGGTTGCCCTTGAGACCGGCCTGGGGCAGTTGCGGCAACTCCTGGTCCCACAGTGAGCGAGAGCGCCAATGAGTGTTACCAAAGTCGATACGGAAATAGTGCCCGGAAAACGGCCGCTGATAGGCCGGAGACAGACGCTGCTCATCCAGCTGTACGCCGTTGGGTCCGCGTACCAGTGCCACCAACAGGTTCTCACTGTCGTTGCGCAGCCCTGATTCGAGGTAACGCTGCAAACCCACTTCGAACAGCCACAGACTGGTCTGCGCCAGCACCAGGCCTATGATCACCATCACGCTGATCAGTCCCAGGCTCAACCGCCGCTGGATGGATTTCACGTTGGGGCGGCGCCAAAGCGGTAGCCCTGGCCGCGCCGGGTTTCGATCACGCTGCGGCCCAGCTTGCGGCGCAGATGGTTGACGTGGACTTCCAGCACGTTGGAGTCGCGTTCGGTCTCACCGTCGTACAGATGCTCGGCCAGGTGGCTTTTCGAAAGAATCTGTTCGGGGTGCAACATGAAATAGCGCAATAACCGGAACTCGGCGGCGGTCAGTTGAATCTCTTCACCGTCGAGGATGACGCACTGACGGCCTTCGTCCAGGTGCAAGCCGGCCGCCTGCAGGGTCGGTTGGTTAGGCTGGCCATGGGAGCGGCGCAGCAGGGCCTGGATGCGCAGGTACAACTCTTCAGGGTGGAATGGTTTGCTCAAATAGTCATCGGCGCCGGCCTTGAGCCCTTCGATGCGTTCGGCCCAGGAGTCGCGAGCGGTAAGGATCAGCACCGGGGTGGCCAGCGCGGCGGCGCGCCATTGAGCCAATACTTCAAGCCCGGGCAAACCCGGCAGGCCGAGGTCGAGGATGATCAGGTCGTAAGGTTCGCTACGCCCCTGATAGACCGCATCGCGCCCGTCCGCCAGCCAGTCCACCGCATAGCCTTGGCGGTTGAGCCCGGCCATCAGTTCATCGGCCAGCGGGACGTGGTCTTCCACCAGAAGCAGGCGCATCAGTCATCTTCCTTGTCTTTAAGCACTTGACCGGTGTTGGCGTCGAGTTCGATCTCGCGCACCACACCGTCGACGGTCAACAGTTCGATTTCATAGATATAGCGCACCGAGCGATCCTTGTGCTCCTCCAGCTCCGCATCCAGCAACTTGGCGCCCGGATAGCGCGCCATGGCTGGCCCCAACAGGTGCTCAAGGGGTGCGATTTCGCCCTTCTGGCGCAGGTGCAGCGCTTCGTCCTGGCCCAGGTCCCGGGCAGCTACCACCGAGCAAAAAGCCAGGAGCACCAGTGCCACTCGACTGCTGGTGCGTAGATTTACCTTCATTACGTATCCTGATGATCCTTGAGGACAACCCCAGTGACAGCATCCAATTCCAGGTCCCACTCAATGCCCTGGGCATCGCGCAGTTCAACCTGATAAAGGTACTTGCCGTATTCCTCTTCAAGCTCGGTTTCAGTCACCGTCGCTCCGGGATGCTTGGCCAGTGCCGTGGCATTGAGCTTCTCGAAAGACACAATGGTACCAGCGTCGCGCAGTTTCAACGCCTCATCCGGCCCCAGGTCGCGGGCCTGGGCCAGACTGGCGGTGAGGGCGATGATACTGGTGGCAACTAAAGCTGTGAGGTTTTTCATGGTGCGTCTCCGTTTCAGGATGTTTTTCCTACGGGGCTCACGGTAACGCCTGCAACTTAACTGAAACTGAATTGCCACCATGGCAATTATCCTAAACACCTTGCCCTCAAACGTGCGAGATTTTCTATACTGCCCTGCTCGCGTCAAAAGAGAACGGTATGACCGCTATTCACATCAAGTTTCCAGCCCTCACGCTCAAGGCCGGCAAGCGCGCCTTTTCGCGCATTCGTGAACAAGGTTTGAAGCCGGTTGATGTCGGCATTCTCCCCGGCGCGGCAGGTGGCCCGAAAGCCCTGGGCATCCAGGGCCTGGACCTGGCGCTGTTCGGTGACTGGCTGGCACGGGAACCCCGGGAGCGCTCACTGATCGGCGCGTCCATTGGCTCCTGGCGCTTTGCCAGCGCCTGCCTGCCCGACCCTGTGCAAGGCCTGCTTGACCTTGGCCGCTTGTACAACGAACAGCGTTTTGCCAAGGGCGTGACCATGGCCGAGGTCAGCCAGAGCTGCCAGCGCATGCTCGATGACCTGCTGGCCGGGCGCGATGCAACGCTGCTGACCAACCCCCTCTATCGCCTGAACATCGTCGTGGTCAAAAGCCATGGGCTGCTGGCCGACGATCACCGTGGCCGCCTGGGCCTCGGGTTGTCATCGGTGATTGCCGATAACCTGCGGGGCCGTGCACGTCTATCACGACACTTTGAGCGGCTGATCATCCACGACCCCCGCCAGGCACCGCCGCTGCACCCGCTCAAGGATTTTCCCTCGCGTTTTCTCGACCTGGACACGGGCAACCTGCGCCAGGCGCTGCTGGCATCCGGTTCGATCCCGATGGTCATGCAAGGGGTGCGCGACCTGCCGGGAGCCGGTGTCGGAACTTACCGCGACGGCGGCCTGCTGGACTACCACCTCGACCTGCCCTACCAGGGCGATGACATCGTGCTGTACCCGCACTTCACCGACCGGGTCATCCCTGGCTGGTTCGACAAGGGCCTGCCTTGGCGACGTGGCAGTCAACAGGGCCTACAGAATGTATTGCTACTGTCACCGTCGAGGGAATACCTGGCCCGCCTGCCCCACGGCAAACTGCCAGACCGTAGCGACTTCAAGCGTTTCATGGGCGATGACGCGAGCCGCAATAAATACTGGCAAGCAGCAATGAGCGAAAGCCGTCGATTGGGCGATGAGTTTCTGGCGTTGGCCGATAGCGGACAATTGGGTGAACGCCTGACGCCCCTCTGATCAGCCGGTGTGCCCTGCGCCGGATCAAGCTGTTAAACTCGCCGCCTGCCAGACACCTGACCGAGCTGAAAAACACTGTGGAAATTTTTAAAGAATTTACCTTCGAGTCCGCCCACCGCCTGCCTCACGTGCCCGAAGGCCACAAATGTGGGCGCCTGCACGGCCACTCGTTCAAGGTGGCCATCCACCTGAGCGGCGACCTCGACCCGCATACCGGCTGGATCCGCGACTTCTCGGAGATCAAGGCGATTTTCAAGCCGCTCTACGAGCGCCTCGACCACAACTACCTCAACGACATTCCAGGCCTCGAAAACCCAACCAGTGAAGTGCTGGCCAAGTGGATCTGGAATGAGTTGAAACCGTTGTTGCCGGAACTCAGCGCGATTCGGATTCATGAAACGTGCACCAGTGGCTGCATCTATCACGGCGAATAAGCCGGCGTTGTGAAAAACCACCTTTATAGGTGGTTTTTTTATGCCTGCCGGCCTTGCTCCGCAGGCCAGCAGCGATTAAAACGGGACTTCCCGGCATTCAAGGACCCCACCATGGAAAATACCTGGCTGGCTCAGGCCAAACGCCTGCAAGCATTGGCCTCAACAGGGTTGCACTTTTGCAAGGATGACTTCGAGCGTGAGCGCCTGGAGGAAATCGCTCATATTGCCCACAGCATGCTGGCGCAGTTGGGTAACTTGCCGCTGGAGCGCATCACCGGGCTGGTCTCGGACTTTGCCCAGCGCTATTCAACGCCGATGATTGATGTGCGCGGTGCGGTGATCGAGGGCGACCGTATCCTGCTGGTGCGGGAACTGACCGATGGCTGCTGGGCATTGCCCGGTGGCTATGCCGATATCGGTTTGTCGGCCGCTGAAAACATCATCAAGGAAATCCGTGAAGAGGCGGGCTTAACCGTCACCGTACGGGCGCTGTACAGCGTTACCCATAAAGCCAAAGGCTTATACCGGCCCGATGTTCGGGACTTCTACAAGCTGTACTTTCTCTGTGAGCGAATCGATCAGGCCGCACCAATGGCCGGTTTCGAGACCACGGATGTCGGCTTCTTCAGTCTGGATGACCTGCCGCCACTGTCACGGGGCCGGACCATTGAGAGTGATCTTGAGGCAGCGTTTGCGTTTCATCGCGGTGAGACGACTCACACCCTCTTCGATTGAGGCAACGGGGCGGTGATCCAATTTGTATCACCGTCGCACCGCTTTCGCGCCTGATCGGGCTTTGCAGTACAACTATTCCCACCGAACTCCCCTGCTTGGCTATAAATACTGTGCAACCTGCACAGCAAGCACCGTGCGCCTCTCACTGCCGCGCAATTGGCACGACCGGTGCAACAGGCCTGCGTCACTCATTCAAGGGAAAGGCACATGACGCAGAAAGAACCGGGCAACGATTACCCTCTCAGCGAAGTACCCATGCACGCGCGCAAGGGCCTTGCCTCCACGGCCATGGTGCTGCTGGGTTTCACCTTTTTTACCGCGACCATGTTCGCCGGCGGCAAGCTGGGAGTGGCCTTCAGTTTTACCCAGATGCTCGGCGTCGTGGCCCTGGGTAACCTGCTGTTGGGTATCTACGCCGCAGGCCTGGGTTACATCGCCTTCAAGAGCGGTTTGAACTCGGTACTGATGGGGCGCTTCTGCTTCGGCGAAGTGGGCAGCAAGTTGAGTGACCTGATCCTCGGCTTCACCCAAATCGGCTGGTACGCCTGGGGCACCGCCACCGCCGCCGTGGTGCTGGGCAAATATTTCGAATTGAGCCAGGGCAGCGTGCTGGCATTGATGGTGCTATTTGGCATGGTGTTCTGCGCCACCGCCTACGTGGGGTATCGCGGGCTGGAGATTCTGTCGTATATCGCGGTACCGGCCATGTGCATCCTGCTGTTTCTATCGATGTGGGTCGCCACGGTGAAAGTCGGCGGGCTCGACGGATTGCTGGCCGTGGTGCCCACGAGCGAGTTGGGTCTGTCCACGGCCATTACCCTGGTGTTCGGCACCTTTGTCAGCGGCGCAACCCAGGCCACCAATTGGACCCGATTTTCCCGCTCGGCCAAGGTGGCGGTGCTGGCCAGCCTAATTGGCTTCTTTATCGGCAACGGTCTGATGGTGCTGATTGGCGCCTATGGTGCCATCGTCTATCAGCAACCAGACGTGGTGGAAGTGTTGCTGCTGCAAGGTTTCGCCCTGGCGGCAATGGCCATGCTGCTGCTCAATATCTGGAGCACCCAGGACAACACCATCTACAACTTCGCCGTCGCCGGTTGTAACCTGCTGCGCACCCGACGCCGCAAGACCGTGACCCTGATCGGCGCGGTGATCGGCACGCTACTGGCGCTGCTGGGCATGTACGACATGCTGGTGCCTTACCTGATTCTGCTGGGCACGGTGATTCCGCCGATTGGCGGGGTGATCATGGCCGACTTTTTCTACCGTTATCGCGGCCACTACCCACGCTTGGCCGAGGCCCGCTTGCCGGCGTTCAACTGGCCTGGGCTGACGGCCTACGCGGTTGGTACCGTGCTGGCATTCAACTCACCATGGGTGGCACCGTTGGTGGGGATTGCCGCCGCGTCCGCAACCTATATCATGCTGACCGCTCTGCTGCGGGTACGCGCACCGTTGGCTGACGCCCAGGTATGAGCCTGACCCTGGCGGATGTGCTGGCCGCTGTCGCCTGATTGTTTTTTGCCAAAGAGGAACTTGCCCATGCACATCATCAACGCTCGCCTGCGCAACCGTGAAGGCTTGCATGATCTGCACCTGGAACATGGCCGGATCGCCAGCATCACCCCACAAGGTGCCGCACCGACACTGGGGGCGGACGACCTGGATGCCGGCGGCAACCTGGTGGTGCCACCCTTCGTCGAGCCGCATATCCACCTCGACGCCACCCTCACCGCTGGCGAGCCGCGCTGGAACATGAGCGGCACACTGTTTGAGGGCATCGAGTGCTGGGGCGAACGCAAGGCCACCATCACCCAGGAAGACACCAAGACTCGCGCCAAAAAAACGATCCAGACCCTGGCCGCCCATGGCATCCAGCATGTGCGCACTCACATCGACGTCACCGACCCGGACCTGACCGCGCTGAAGGCCATGTTGGAAGTGCGCCAGGAAAGCACGCACTTGATCGACCTGCAGATCGTCGCTTTCCCCCAGGAAGGCATCGAGTCCTACCGCAACGGCCGCGAACTGATGGAAGAAGCCATTCGCCTCGGCGCCGATGTGGTCGGCGGTATCCCGCACTTTGAGTACACCCGCGACCAAGGCGTCAGCTCGGTGAAGTTCCTGATGGACCTGGCCGAGCGCACCGGTTGCCTGGTGGACGTGCATTGCGACGAAACCGACGACCCACATTCGCGCTTTCTTGAAGTGCTGGCCGAAGAGGCCCGCAGCCGAGACATGGGCAGCCGGGTTACCGCCAGCCATACGACGGCGATGGGCTCCTACGACAATGCCTACTGCGCCAAGTTGTTTCGCCTGCTAGGGCATTCGGGTATCAGCTTCGTCTCCTGCCCCACCGAAAGCATTCACTTGCAAGGGCGCTTCGACAACTTCCCGAAACGCCGAGGCGTAACCCGAGTCAACGAATTGCTGGAAGCCGGCATGAATGTCTGCTTCGGCCAGGACTCCATAGTCGATCCCTGGTATCCACTGGGTAACGGCAACATCCTGCGGGTGCTCGAAGCCGGGCTGCACATCTGCCATATGCTCGGCTACCGTAACCTGCAAAGCGCTCTGGACCTGGTCACCGACAACAGCGCCCAGGCCATGGCACTGGGGAATCGTTACGGGCTGGAGCCGGGGCGTCCGGCCAACCTGCTGATCCTTTCTGCCGACAGCGACTACGAAGTGATTCGCAGCCAGGGATTGCCGTTGTACTCAATTCGCGGGGGCAAGGTATTGATGAAGCGCCAGCCCGCCCAGGTGGAGTTTTTGTAGCTTTACACGATCGAATCGATATCCAGGGTTTGCGCCCTTCCCGGTCCCCAGTCGTCAGCCGGTTGCGGCGGGATACTTGCCACTTGCGACAGTTCGCGGTTCTCCTGATGGGTAAACCAGCGTTTCAGGCAGGGCTGCAGTGTTGGGGATTGGGCGTGACTGCCGTATACATCCCGGACTTGCAGCCGGCGCCAGCGTAGTGTTTCCAGGCGTTGACGGGCGGTGTCCAGGCGGTCGACTTCGAGACTCAAGGCCTGGCTGTCCTCGTAGCCTCGCTGGTTGGCAGGACGGCGCAGATCCAGCTCACGGTTCTTGTCCCGAAGTTGTTGCTGCATGGCGGTGAGGGCCTGTTCGATTCGCTCAAACTCCCGAGGAGTCACCAGCGTACCGCGGGCGTCCAGGGTTTGTTGCCAGCGACGCAGGGTGGCCCAGGCTGCCGGGATGTAGCTGGCGACCATAAAGTGCTGGCTGGATTGGACCAGTTGCTTGATCAGGTTTGCTCGATCAGGCATGTCTGCGTTGAGTCGCAAGGCGCGATTGCAGGCTGCCTCCTCGATGGATTCACAGCCTGGGGTCCACAAGACAGAGGACTGAGTGCCGTCCGGCAAGATGATCGGCATAAAATGTTGTTGCGCGCCGTGATGTTGATAGGGGTTGCCGTTCAGGCGCACCAGCCCCAGCGCAAATAGCAGGCCGCCGGCTGCAGGATGGCTGAACAGCGCCACGGCACCCGGGACCCAGAGTTTGGCAGTGGTGTTCATCCAGGGTGCCGGGACGCTGGGGACCGGGTCGTTGTGATTGACGATGCGGTGGTGTACCAGGGCGGTGGCGCCGTTGGTGAACTCAGAGTCGGCGGCGCGCGGGGCGCCGTAGGTGTAGAGGAGGATGTTGTAGTGGACATCTTGGGTTCTGCGCAAACCCTCCGCGAGTAACAAGGCGATCGCGCCACCCAGGCTGTGGCCACAAATTACAATGCGTTGCCCTGAATAAAATTGGTCCAGATAACGCAGCACAAAATCGCGCATGGCTTGATAAGCCTGATAAAACCCTTCATGGGCTTTCCCTACCCCACTAACGAATGGAACCTGATGGGCGTTCGCGTCACGTATCCCATCGGCACCACTGGCCGTGCCCCGTACCGCAATCAGGATCACTTCATGGTGATGGCAGATAAATGCCTGCGTATCAGTACCTCGCTCAACATCGTCGAAAAAGTGCAACTGCGCAGGATGCTCCTGTTTATTCCCCAACTCCGGTCGATTTTGCGCATACAACTCGGGATCAAACGGCAAAATTTCAAAGCGTTGTGAGTACGGCACATCTTCATACAACGGGTAAAAGCATTGCACCTGGGCGGGATCAACTTTCCAGGCCTCCTGATAACCCGCTAATTTTTCCGCAAAGAGATGACCAACGCTCGGGTCCAGGGGAAAGCTCACCTGATCCACCGGCTGAGTCGCAGGTTGCTGACCGAAATCGCAGTAACTGAGGGTTGCCATCAGGGCCAACTGATACAGATTCAAAGCGCAGAATTGGTCATCGGTTGACAGTATCGGGCGCAGTGCTCGCAGCGGGCGAACTTCCAACACTGTGTGTTGATTGGGAAACAGGACCAATCCTGCCAGTGATGGTTGAGGTGGTCCGAACCCTAGGTCTGCCATCATTTTCAGCGCATGCCGCTGAGGCTGATGAGTCCGCGGCGCCGGTGGCGGCAGGTGCGCAACGTGCCGGACTAAATCGCGCACTTCGACCTGATAGAACTTGTCCGCTTGCTGCCGCGCCGGATTACTCTCTGGGCGCTGAGCGTCGGCACGAGAAAAACGGGTATGTTCGGCACGGACTTGGAGTTCGGTGATGGGTAATGGATACCTATCGCGGCGCTGCAGAACTCCGTGGTAATCCTCACCTGCCAAATAGGCTGCATCGAAGATCACTACCACGGGACCGCGATATTGATTGTCCAGCCTTGCAAAACCGTTTCCGTTCAAACGTCCCGCGTGTTGCTGCCCTGTGCTGTCGAATACCTTATAGGCAAGGCCTCCGTAGGCGTTCCCATCACCCGAGTCGTCCACAAGACAAAAACTCAGCCAGCATCCACGCAACGGACAAACCGGCATTTTTCCGCTAAAAAAAGGTTGCTTCCATTCTTCAAGAGCCATGGCCGAATATCCTTATTCAGTGCACGTTGGATAAATATTGCATAGACGCCCATCAGGCATTTTGAAAGGCTTGAAATCAGTGGTATTTCCCCGACAAAACGCGTATTGATCTTCTAGGTTTCTCCCCATGCAACGCTTCCAGCCCTGGGGAAAGCGAACCCAATTGTCTCCCATGTAAGGTCGCTCCTCCTCCGTAACGGCCAACACCATCCTCACTGTGTTTCCCCTCAGCTCATCCCACTGCACAAGACCACCTGCTCGGCCTTTATGCATTTGTCCGTCGACATTCAACGAACTGCACCTCATGACCTTCCTGATCGCGTGTAACGGCCCTGACGTCCGAAACAACCACTGACACTGCGCCGCCAGCTCTTGAACACCAGACGCAGGCATTCCGGGCATATCAGACTCCAACCGATCCAGTACATTGATATAGGCATAATCCCCACCAACCGCTGACCAGTGCTCGCCCCACTTGCCATAAATATCAAACGTAATACTGCCCAATACCAACGGGCAGCCATTCACCTGCTCCGTCAACGGCACGTTAAAACTGACCCGATTAGCTACCGGTTTGCCAGCCGTATCGAAAACCTTGAACTCCGGCCGCTTGCCCCGACGTTTGGGCAACGTACAGGTCTCGCCTGTCGCGGGACGATAAACCGCGTCGCCTCTGAATCTAAAGTTCGCCGGCAGATCGACCTCCAAGTTGAAGCTTTCAGCAGGCTTCGACGCACATCCCGATATAGCAAACACAGCACTGACGAGTAGCATCCGCCTTACGATCAATGTGATCCGTTCACTCATGACATTTCTCTCCCTGCGACCGACGCCACTGCTCAACCACCCGCTGAAAATGATCCGCGGCCACCTCCCCCGGCATCGACTGCCAGCGAATTACCGCTGTTCCAACTGCCTCAGCCAGACGTTGAACCACCAGAAACTCCAGCTGTTCCGGGCTTTGCCACTGCCAGACACGTGCCTGCTCCAGCACGTTGTTCAACCAGACTTTCGGGTCTTGGTGTTCTGCCAAACGAGAGAGGTCCTCACTGTGTTCAGCCAACAGATAGCGCAAAATATTGGTCTGCAAAATCGTCATGGCCTGAGGGTTCGGCACTTTGAGCCAAGGCGCAGGATCAGGCACCGGATACTCACCCGGCATCGGGTTGTCGGCACTACACCAATGCTCACCCTGCCAATAACACACGCTGATAAGTGACCCGAGAAAGGCGGGCCATTGCTGGGTTGGCAGGTGGGCCAAGGCTCGCGCCAAGGTGCGGTTATCATGAAAACGGTACAGTGCCTGGCTTCCCGCTGGCCCCACCAACAGCCGCTCACGCCAATGCCGGATAACGGCGCCCAAGTCGTCATCGGCCAGACTGCCCAACCATCCCCAATGGGTTTGCGGGGCTTGCAGCAAGGTTTGCAGCGCGGGCTCGCTGATAGTTTCGAGCAACAGGATCAGCGGACCATTTGCCGCCAACTCCGCCACCGCAGTTTCACTATAGAAGCTGCGGTATTGCGACAAGGTGCGGCTCGCCAGCAGTTGCTGACGGGTTTCGAACGGGGCCACATCTTGTAGTACCAGGCATAGTTGGTGCCCTGCCTGCTGCTGTTTAGTCATCCACTTGCCAAGGGTGATATCCATCAGGCCACCCTCCCCATCGGCTCACGCATACCTTCCCGGCAACGCACACACACCGGACAGAAGTCCGCTCCCAGTTGCCTGGCCAACTCCATGATTGCGCCTTGTGCAGCAGCAACCTTTGCACTGGCTGCAACGAGTGGCGCCAGCGCCGCTACATCACCCGGCGCCAACGGAGTTGCCGACCGCGTAGCGCCAGGCATTCCTCCAAAGGTAATGGGTCGGCTGCTAAAAATGCCCCCCGCCTGAATCAGCAAATGCTCACCGCCCGCCTTTAAGCTCAACTGCGCACCGGCATCGATCACCAGGCTGGCGCCAGCCTTGAGATGAACCTGTTGCCCGGCCTCGATTATCAGGGTCTGGCCAACATGGGTCTGGCTGTTGCCCTGCACCTGTAAATGATCATCCGCCTCAAGCCTGACTTTGCGATCACCGACCCCGCTACGATGCTCCTCAGCCTGGAGCATGACAGTGCTCAAGCCATGAATGGTTTCCCGGCGCTCGCCCGAAACCTCCAGGCGGCTGTCGTTGCCGATGACATGTTCCATATCCCGTTGAGCCCGCAGGTAGACAAGCTCCTCGCCACGGCGATCTTCCAGATGCAATTCATTGGCGCCACCGGGCGGGGAACTGCGAGTGCGCAAGACACTCCGGGTCTTGTGTTGCGGCAACGGATAAGGCGTGGTTTGCCGGGCGTTGGGCAGGCAGCCATTGATCAGCGGCTGGTCCGGGTCGCCCTCCAGAAAGGTCACCAGCACTTCCATCCCCACCCGCGGGATCATCACGGCGCCAAAGCCGTCGCCCGCCCAACCTGAAGCCACCCGAACCCAGCAACTACTCTTGTCGTCATCCTTGCCGGCCCGATCCCAGTGGAAGCGAATCTTGACCCGACCATGCTGGTCGCAATGCACATCCTCACCCGCAGGCCCCGTGACAGTGGCGGTCTGGCTCCCGCTGATGCGCGGCTTGGGGTGTTTGAGCGGTGGACGGAAAGGCGCACGCCAAGGCGTCGCGGTGAATCGGTTGCGGTAGCCGTGGAAGGCGCCGGTGTCCACGGTCGCCTCCTCCAGCACTTGGGGTTGGTAGCCTTCATGACGTACGCCGGTCACCAGCCACAGGTCGTTACACGACGCCTGTGGATGATCCTGCAATTGGAGAAAGTGCCCACTGCGCAACGCCAACTGATCGCTCTTGCCCAATGCCCGATGTCGGTCCCGCTGATGCCGCTCCAGCCCGCGTCGAGCCAGTTGCGCACCGCGCTGATGGCCGGTGAAACCCGCCGGGTAATAAAAGTCCTCAAGGACCTCACTGGATAATGGCCCGGCCTGATCCTGCAGGCGCAGGGACGGGTGCTCGAAATCGTAGTCCCGCCGCACCACCTGGCGACTACGGGTCGAGAGACGTACATCAAACCGCTGGATCACCCGTTGCTCGGCCACCAGCCCGCCCCTGGGCCGATAACGTTGCGCCGCCAGCCGGCGGAACACCGTCTGGTCATCACCGAACACCAGCATATGGCCGTCCGGGCTATGACGCAGGTGGTAATGAATACCCTCCTCTTCACACAACCGATGGATGAAATACAGGTCGGTTTCGCCGTACTGCACACAAAATACTCTCGGCGGGTAGACCACGGGGCCCAGCTCGAACGTATACGCATCCGCCAGGATGCCGTGCTGCTCCAGCACCGCCGCAATGATTTGCGGCACGCTGCGTTGTTGGAAAATCCGTTGGTCGCGGCGATGGGAGAGATACGCCAGGCGCGGTGCCAGCGTCAGGTGATAACGGGTTAACCGCTCACCCGTTTCATCCCGGCCAATGGCGTAGATCTGCCCGTGAAGGCCTTCACCAGGGTCCCCGAAATCCAGATAAGCGGGCTGGTGCAGGAAGCTTTCCAGGTCCAGGGAGGGGTTTTCACTGACCAACTGTACATGGATGGAAAAAGGTTGATTGATGGATTCACTGCCCTTGAAGGCAAGTACCTGAAAGTCATTGACCAGCCCCGCAACGATCAGTTTGAAACGTGGTGCAACAAACGCGTTAAACATCCATTGTTACCCGCCATTAATTACAAAACTAAAATAACGCCTCCTACACAACCGCGCACAATGCTGTTTAAACATTGAAATGCACGGATGATAAAAAGCGTCTGGACGGCGTTAATCATAGCTATTTCAGGCAAAATTCGGCCTCTGCAAAATAAAACAGAAGTTTCGTACGACGATATTGGAAGTATCTTTTATTAAATAGAGAAATGCAGCCAAGTAGCCAGCATTGAACAATAGGAAAAGTCTTACGCCATTATTCACATTGGGAACTTAACCATTAGGAATTAACTGAGCGCACTCATTAAACCGAAAATAACCCTATACAACGTCCAGCCCTCAAAAATCCTGGCGCCGCGCCGTTCCAAACAGGCTGACACTACTCAACTCACCCTCATGCTCCTCAAGCCGAACAGGTGCCGTGCCACCCGGCATGACCACCGCCACCGCTCCTGCCGCAACCCAGCCCACATGCCAAGCGGCACAGGCCACCGCGCTGGCACTGGTGCCGGAAGACGCTGTGGGCCCTTCGCCACGCTCGAATACCCTGGCCATCAGGCGATTGTCAGACTCGCGGGCCACCCATTGCAGGTTGACCCCGGCCGGACAAGGTCGTCCCACGCCAGCGGGAGGTGCGAAGGCGACAGCCATCAACGGCTCAAACAGCGCCGGTTGCAGCATCTGCTGATTGCTCGGCAGCGCCGAAGCATCAGGCACGAAGGTCACGCAATGGGGATTGCCCACCCGCACAAACTGACTGCGATTCCACAGGGGATTGAGCCTAGAAAGCCCTGGGACATGGCTCGGTCCGCTGCTGTTGAGCACCAGCGACGGCGCACCCACTGCCAACGGCCCGAACTCAGGCCGCCCCAGCGCCAACCAGAAACCCTGGACCTCTTCGAGAAGTGCAGGCTCGACCCCTGTCACCACCGGCGACAATGCATCCGCCTTATCGTGATGGACTCGCAACTCACACGCCCCGGACATCAACCCCTCATCAGTCAGCGCCTGGGCAAATATCGTCAAGCCATTGCCACTGCGTTCGGCCAAGGTGCCGTCGGTGTTGACGATCAACAGGTCAAATGGCGGCGCGGCCTGAAACGGCCCCACCAACAGGCCGTCACAACGATGGGCCTTGGCGTCCGGCGGGCGCGGCAACGAGCCCCAGCCGCACTCGGATGCGATGGCCGCCAGCGCCCAGGCCTGCCGAGAACCGGCGGCCAGGACGGCGGTGGCCGGCAACTCTATGCCCAGCTCACGCAGCACGGCCGGGCTGACCACTCCATAGATATTGCCGCGCGCGTCGTAAAACCGGGTCATTGCGCCGTCCGCATAAAGATCCGCACCACTTCCTCCAGATGCTTGCGCATGGCCTGGCGGGCGCCTTCGGCATCCCGTTGTTCCAGGGCGTCGAGGATGCGGCGGTGCTCGTCTTCGGAGCGATGGGGCATGTCGTCAGATGTGTAGTGGGCCTGCAAACGCTGGAACATGCTGCCGTAGCGATGTCCCAGCAGGTGCGCGATCATCAGTGCATAGGCCGGGTTGCCCGATGCCTGGGCGATGCGGATATGGAATAGGCGATCGCCGGGATGGGTGTGGGAACCGTCACGGTTGTCCTGGGCGTTGCGCTCGAACGCCTCGCGGATACCCGCCAGTTCTTCGTCGGTAGCGTGCTTGGCCGCCAGGGCGGCGGTTTCCGGCTCGATCAGGCGACGGGCCTGGAGCAGGGAAAACGGCGGGATCTCGGCGTTGAAGTCGACGTGCAGGTTCAGCTCCGGATCAAATTCCTTCCATTGGTCACGGGTGGCCTGGGCCATCACCGGTTCCTGGCTGATTTTCGGTTGCGCCGGTTCACAAACCAACACGCCGTTGCCGACCCGCACGTCCACCAGGCCGATGACCTCCAGAGCAATCATCGCCTCCCGCACCGAGGCGCGACTCACCCCCAGCAATTTGGCCAATTCCCGCTCCGCCGGTAGACGGCTGCCAGGAGGAAATTCGCCGCTGTCGATCAAGGCCCGCAACTGGTCGGCAATCTGACGATAAAGACGTTGGTTATCAATAACTTGAAATGGCATCTAGGCTCAGCTCGGTTCACGCACAGCACGCCGACTGGGTTCAACTTGCAAAAAAGCCGCTTGTTGACTGGGAAGTCCCGTGCTAAAAATTGGACCAATGGCCTGACCATTGGATCGTTTCCAGTGCAGTGATCATAGCAAACCCGCAAGGATTGGCTATGGGCTACGTCGAGGCTAGCTACGCCCTTAATGGCCTGACCATTGAGCCAATAATAACAATCATGGGAGTCTGTCATGGACCTCACCGGTAAACGCGTGCTGATCACCGCCGCCGCCCAGGGCATTGGTCGTGCTAGCGTCGAAGCCTATCTGGCTGCTGGCGCCGAGGTATTTGCCGCCGACATCAATCAACAGGCACTCGCTGACCTGCCTGGCGCACGTACCGTGCTGCTGGATGTAACCGATGCAGCCGCCATCCAACGCATCGCTGAACAGTTGGGCCCGATGGATGTGCTGTTCAACTGCGCCGGGGTGGTCCACGCCGGCAATATCCTCGAATGCCCGGAAAGTGACTGGGCGTTTGCCATGGACCTCAACGTCACCGCCATGTACCGCATGATCCGCGCCTTCCTACCCGGCATGTTGGCCGCAGGTGGCGGATCGATCATCAATATGTCGTCGGTAGCCTCCAGCATCAAAGGCGTGCCCAACCGCTTCGCCTACTGCGCCAGCAAGGCAGCCGTGATCGGCCTGACCCGCTCGGTGGCCGCCGATTTCGTCACCCAACGCATTCGCTGCAACGCCATCTGCCCCGGCACCGTTGAATCGCCGTCACTGCATCAACGCATCGCCGAACAGGCCACTCGCGAAGGGCGGCAACAGGATGAGGTGTACGCCGCATTCACCGCCCGCCAGCCAATGGGCCGCCTGGGCACGCCGCAGGAAGTTGCCCAACTGGCGCTGTACCTCGGCTCTGACGCCAGCGCATTTACCACCGGCACCACGCAGATTATCGACGGCGGCTGGAGCAACTGACCGCCCCACCTTTATAAGAGGATTGCCCATGAAATTGTTGCGCTATGGCGAAAAAGGCCAGGAACGCCCGGCCCTGCTGGATGCGGATGGCCAGTTGCGAGACTTGTCGGCCCATATCAGCGATATCGCAGGTGACACCCTGCTGCCGCACACTCTCGCCCGCCTGCAAGACCTTGATCCCGCCAGCCTGCCGTTGGTGCCCGGCAACCCGCGCCTGGGTGCCTGTGTCGGGCAAGTAGGAAAATTCATCTGCATCGGCCTGAACTACGCCGATCACGCAGCGGAAACCGGCGCGCCAATCCCTGATGAGCCGATCCTTTTCAACAAGTGGACCAGCGCCATCGTCGGACCCAACGACAATATCGAAATCCCCCGCCACTCACGCAAGACCGACTGGGAAGTGGAACTGGGCGTGGTGATCGGCCAAGGCGGACGCTACATCGACGAAAGCCAGGCCATGGAACACGTGGCTGGCTACTGCGTGATCAACGATGTCTCCGAACGTGAATTCCAACTGGAACGCGGCGGCACCTGGGACAAGGGCAAGGGCTGCGACACCTTCGGTCCACTCGGGCCGTGGCTGGTGAGCCGCGATGAAATCGCCGACCCCCATCAACTGGCGATCTGGCTGGAAGTCGACGGGCATCGCTACCAGAACGGCAACACCCGCACCATGATTTTCCAGATCCCCAAGTTGATCAGCTACCTGAGCCAGTTCATGAGCCTGCAACCCGGAGATGTGATTTCCACCGGCACGCCACCCGGCGTCGGCCTGGGGATCAAGCCTATGCCGGTGTACCTCAAGGCCGGGCAAAAAATCCGCCTGGGCATCGAAGGCCTCGGCGAACAGAACCAGATCACCGTCGACGCCTGACAAGAGCCAAGGAGCCGTTCATGACCACCCTTACTGCGATTCTCGTCGAAGATATCCGCTTTCCCACATCCCAGTCCCTGGACGGCTCCGACGCCATGAACCCGGACCCGGACTACTCGGCCGCCTACGTGATACTGCAGACCGATAACCCGGGCCTTGAAGGCCACGGCCTGACCTTCACCATCGGCCGGGGCAACGAGATTTGCTGCGCAGCGATCAAGGCCATGGAAAACCTGCTGGTGGGCCTGACTCTGGAATGGATCACCGCAGACATGGGCCGCTTCTGGCGCCATGTCACCAGTGACAGCCAGTTGCGCTGGATCGGTCCGGACAAGGGCGCGATCCATCTGGCCACCGGCGCTATCGTCAACGCGGCATGGGATTTGTGGGCCAAGGCTGAAGGAAAACCCCTGTGGCGCCTGGTCGCCGACATGAGCCCGGAGCAGTTGGTGCGTTGCATCGATTTTCGCTACATCACTGACTGCATCACACCCGCCGAAGCCCTGGCCTTGCTGCGCCAGCGCACCGAAGGCAAGGCCGAGCGCATGGCCGACCTGCAAGCCAATGGCTACCCCTGCTACACCACCTCGGCGGGCTGGCTCGGCTATGGCGATGAAAAGCTGCGACGCCTGTGCCAGGAAGCAGTGGACGCCGGTTTCAACCACGTCAAGCTCAAGGTCGGCCACGACTTGCAAGATGATCTGCGCCGCGTGCGCATCGCCCGTGAAGTGCTGGGGCCAGACCGGCAACTGATGATCGACGCCAACCAGGTGTGGGAAGTTGACACTGCCATCGACTGGGTGAGGGAATTGGCATTTGCCAAACCCTGGTTTATCGAAGAGCCCACCAGCCCCGACGATATCGAAGGCCATCGCAAGATTCGCCTGGCCGTCGCACCGGTCAAGGTGGCGACGGGCGAGATGTGCCAGAACCGCATCATTTTCAAGCAACTGATCATGCGTGAAGCCATCGATGTGGTACAGATCGACGCCTGCCGCTTGGGCGGGGTCAACGAGGTGCTGGCGGTGATGCTGATGGCCGCCAAGTATGGCTTGCCAGTGTGTCCACATGCCGGTGGCGTCGGGCTTTGCGAATATGTGCAGCACCTGTCGATGATCGATTACCTGTGCATTGCCGGCACCCATGAAGGACGAGTCATCGAGTTTGTCGATCACCTGCACGAACATTTCGAAGAGCCTTGCGTGGTTCGTGGTGCGGCCTATATGCCGCCCCAGGCGCCGGGGTTCTCGATCCAGATGAAAGCCGCGTCCCGGGAGCAATTCCGCCACCGGCCGTGACCTGAACCGCACTTTGAATGGACGGAGCACAATAATAATGTCGTCCCCATCACTGCTCAGGCTCGATGCGCACCAGCATTTCTGGCGCTACCGGGCCGCTGATTATCCGTGGATCGGCGTACCTGAAGCCGGCCTGCGCCGGGACTTTATCCCACAGGATTTAAAGCCCTTGCTCGACGCCGCTGGCCTGGATGGCTGCATCGCCGTGCAAGCTCGCGCCGGTGAACAGGAAACCAACGCGCTGCTGGAAATGGCACGCCAACACCCGTGGATATTCGGCGTGGTGGGTTGGGTCGACCTGTGCGACCCAGCCCTTGAACAGCACCTGCATCAGTGGCGTGACCAGCCCCCACTTAAAGGCTTTCGTCATCAGATCCAGGATGAGCCCAGGCCGGCGACGTTCATGGCTGATCCAGCCTTTTCCCGCGGCCTGCAGCAGTTGCAACAGCAGGGCTACGTTTATGAAGTGCTGATCCGCTGCGCCGACCTAAGCGCCGCCACTGCCCTGTGCCAGTGCCACGACCAGCATCATCTGGTACTCGATCACCTGGGCAAGCCGGACATCGCCAAAGGCCCCGGCGCCTGGGCCGATCACCTGGCACCCTTGGCCGCCCTGCCCCATGTCAGTTGCAAACTGTCGGGCCTGCTGACCGAAGCCGGACCCGGTCAACGTAATGCCCAGACGCTGCGGCCGTTTATCGAACTGGCCCTGGAGCTGTTTGGCGCCGAGCGCCTGATGTTCGGTTCCGACTGGCCGGTGTGCCTGCTGGCCGGCGAGTACGAAGGTACCTGCCAATTGCTGGAGCAGACCCTCGACCAGTTGTCCCCCAGTGAACACCAGGCTATCTGGGGCGGCACCGCCCAACGGGTCTATCAACTTGAAGGAAACTGCCCATGAATCTGCACTTGCAGGACCGCGTTGTGATCGTCACCGGCGGTGGCTCGGGGATTGGCGCGGCCATTTCCCTGGGGCTGATCGCCGAAGGGGCGATCCCGGTGATTTTCGGCCATCAGCCTTTATCCTCCGCGTTTTGCGCACAACTTGAAGAGCAAGGCCAAAGTCATTTCGTGCGGGTCGAGTTGCGCGATGAAGAGGCTTGCCGTGGGGCAGTCAATGAAGTGTTGCAGCGCTTCGGGCGGATCGACGGGCTGGTCAATAACGCCGGAGTGAATGATGGCGTGGGCCTGGAAGCGGGCCGCGCGGCCTTCATCGAGTCCCTGGAAAAGAACCTGATTCACTACTACTTGATGACCCACCTGTGCCTCGATGCGCTTAAGGCCAGTCGCGGGGCCATCGTCAATATCAGCTCCAAGACCGCCCTCACCGGCCAGGGCGGCACCAGCGGTTACACCGCCGCCAAGGGCGCGCAATTGTCCCTGACTCGGGAGTGGGCGGCATCGTTGCTGGAACACGGCATTCGGGTCAATGCGGTGGTACCCGCCGAAGTGCTGACGCCGTTGTATCAGCGTTGGATCGACGGCTTCGACAACCCCGAGGACAAGCTGGCCGCCATCGTCGAAAAAATCCCGTTGGGCAAGCGGATGACCACGCCTGAGGAAATCGCCGACAGCGTGTTGTTCCTGCTCTCACCCCGCGCCTCCCACACCACCGGGCAATGGCTGGTGGTGGACGGCGGCTACACCCATCTGGACCGGGCGCTGACGTGAGCGGCCAACGCTACTGCCTGGCCCTGGACCTGATCGACGACCCGGTCCTGATCGCCGAATACCAACAGTTGCATCAACGCATCTGGCCAGCCGTGGCCGAGCATTTGCGCAGCCAACAGGTACTGGACATGCAGATCTGGCGCCTGGGTACGCGGCTGTTCATGGTCATGGACACCGGACCCGATTTCAGCTTCGACGGGATGGACAGGGCCGCCCGCGACAACCCCGAGGTGCAAGCCTGGGAAACCTTGATGTGGCGTTTCCAGACGCCCACGCCATGGACCGCTGCCGGCGAAAAATGGCAGCCCATGGAGCAGATCTTCAGCCTGATGGAACAACCGTAACCCCCGCTGCATCGCACGCCTTGATCCAATAAAAACAACAGGAGAAGCGTCATGTTAAGCAAAGACACACAAGTGGCAGACGGCGCCCACGCCGTGCCGACCTATCGCTGGGCGCTGATACTGGTGACCAGTCTGTTCTTCCTTTGGGGCTTGTCCTACGGGCTGCTGGATGTGTTGAACAAGCACTTCCAGGAAACCCTGCACGTCAGCAAAGCCCAGTCTGGGCTGTTGCAGAGCGCCTACTTCGGCGCCTATTTCCTGATCGCTCTGCCGGCGGGCCTGTTGATGGATCGCCATGGCTACAAGGCCGGGATTCTTCTGGGCTTGTGCCTGTATGCGGCCGGTGCGCTGCTGTTCATGCCGGCAGCGGCGGCGGCCAGTTTTCCGTTTTTCCTGCTGGCGCTGTTCGTCATCGCCTGCGGCCTGGGCTGCCTGGAAACTGCGGCCAATCCTTACGCCACGGTGCTGGGCGAACCCGAGGGTGCCGAGCGGCGGCTGAACCTGGCGCAATCGTTCAACGGCCTCGGCCAGTTCTTCGGGCCGCTGATTGGCGGTGCAATGTTTTTCAGTGCCGGCAGCACACCCGCCTCAGACATGAGTTCGCTGCAAACCACCTACGTGGTAATCGCGATTCTGGTGTTGCTGGTGGCGGTGCTGATTGCCCGCACGCCACTGCCGGACTTGCGCGCCCAGGAGCAGGCGCTGCAACCGGCTGCCGGCAAGGGACTGTGGCAGCATCGGGAGTTTGTTGGCGGCGTTATCACGCAGTTTTTCTACGTCGCAGCCCAGGTCGGTGTCGGTGCGTTTTTCATCAACTATGTCACTGAGCATTGGGCGCAAATGAGCAGTCAGCAGGCCGCGTATCTGCTGTCCATTGCCATGCTGGCCTTCATGTTTGGGCGTTTCTTCAGCACTTGGTTGATGGGGCGGGTCAGCGCCCAACGGTTGCTGCTGATTTACGCACTGATCAATATCGCCCTGTGCGCATTGGTGGTGATGGGGCTGGACGGTGTGTCAGTGATTGCGCTGATCGCGGTGTTCTTTTTCATGTCGATCATGTTCCCGACGCTGTTTGCCATGGGCGTGAAAAACCTCGGCCCTCATACCAAGCGTGGCAGTTCGTTCATGATCATGGCGATTGTCGGTGGCGCGTTAATGCCTTACCTGATGGGCAAGGTGGCCGATCACAGTTCGGTGGCTATGGCATACCTGTTGCCGCTGGGCTGTTTTGTGATTGTTGCGGTGTATGCCCGCAGCCGGTTGCGTCAGGGATAACGCAGAGGGTTCATCTGGAAGGTGGTAATCCACTGCAAGAAGCCCGGGGTTCACCAGTTCCCAAGCGGATTACGCACCTTCCAGATGACCTCATACAACAAGCAGGCAAGTGCCATACAGATCAGTGATACATGAGTGGCTGGGAAGCTGAATAGTGTTCCATCCCTATAAAAATAAAGATCCATTGCCCCCTGCCCCGGCAAACCGGGGGAACCCTGCTCGCTCGATACGGCCTGATATGCAAGGATGTTGCGCTGCACATCGTCGTTGAACGCAAAGCCAAGGATTTTCATGACTGCCATCAGCACCCCAGCACCCGTGCTCCCCGGGCGGTTGGAACAAATGTCGACCCGCATCGCCTTTTTCATCGCAGGCTTCAGCATTGCCGCCTGGGCGCCGCTGGTGCCTTACGCCAAGGCCCGCGCCCAGCTCGATGAAGGCACCCTCGGTTTGTTACTCCTGTGTCTGGGGGTAGGCTCAATCATCGCCATGCCGGCCGCAGGTGCCCTGGCGTCACGGTTCGGTTGCCGGCGAGTGTTGATTGGCGGGACGATTTTGATCTGCCTGGCCCTGCCACTGCTGGCCACTGTCAGTTCGATCCCACTGCTGATGGCTTCGCTGTTTCTGTTTGGCGCCGGCCTTGGCACCGTGGATTCCACGGTCAACCTGCAAGCGGTGATCGTCGAGCGAGCCAGTGGCAAAACCATGATGTCAGGCTTCCACGGGCTGTTCAGCCTGGGCGGTATTGTCGGTGCGGCGGGTGTGAGCGGATTGCTGGGGTTGGGCTTGTCGCCGCTGCAGGCAATCCTGGTGGTCATCGTGATCATGGTGATAGCGCTGCTCAAGGCGGCGCCACACTTGTTGCCCTACGGCAGTGAAAGCTCGGGGCCAGCCTTTGCCATTCCCCATGGCGTAGTGCTATTTATCGGTTGCCTGTGTTTTATCGTGTTTCTCGCCGAAGGCGCCGTGCTGGATTGGAGCGCGGTATTCCTCAGCGCCGAACGCGGTCTGGACGAGGCTTATGCGGGGCTCGGTTATGCCGCATTCGCCTTGACCATGACTGCGGGGCGCCTGACGGGAGATGCCATCGTCCGTCGTCTGGGCGCCACCAAGATCATCATTCTTGGCGGGGCTCTTGCGGCGCTCGGCATGCTACTTGCCACCTTTTCCTCCGACTGGGCAATGGCATTGCTCGGCTATGCGCTGGTAGGGGCAGGAGCCTCCAATATCGTGCCGGTGTTGTACACCGCCGTCGGCAAGCAGAATGTCATGCCTGAACATATCGCCGTGCCGGCCATCACCACGCTGGGTTACGCGGGCATCCTCGCCGGACCGGCATTGATCGGATTTGTCGCTCATGGCAGTAGCTTGAGCACGGCGTTTCTGTTGATTGCGCTGTTGTTGGTCGGTGTGGCAGTCAGCGGAAAAATCCTGCGGGTTTGACAGCTCAGCGCTTGAGATGCTTCGAGGCGTCTCAAGCACCGATGAGAGGATGTGTCACATGTCCTTTTCTTTCTTGTCGTTCTTCAGCCAGCGATCAATGCTGTAGTTCTTTAGCCAGCCATCGTCATTGTGGCTGCCAAAAATATTGGTACCGTTGGCTTTGGTGCTGTCCAACGAGGCCAGCAAGCCAGGACGTTCAACCAGGTTCTTTGCCATGTAAACCTGTTGTTCGCTGTATTTTTTCTTGGGCAACCCATTCGCTGGATCGAGGACCACATTCGCGCTCTTGTCGACTTCGTCAGGGTCCTTGCTCATCTCGATGAGCTTGTCTTTATTCACGTAACGGTGTTTTTCGAAAAAGAATGACCGGTCTTCTGACTTGTCCCTCAAATCATCAAATACGCCTCTAAACGCCTTGACGAGTTGGGCGTTGCTCATTGAATGAAACGGATCAGCGCTCTGCGTATTGGGGTCGGTGTTGCCCACCAGGCTGTCAGCCGCCTCGGCAAGGCTTTTCTCGGTGATTTTGCCACCATTGCCAAGGATCGCTTCGTTCAAGCGCGGACGATTGAGGATCGCCTTGGCCAGCATGATGTTGCGGTCCTGCCCTTCACTCTCGCCCACTTTTTCAGCAGCGATTTTCTGCAGGGAGGATTGAGTCAATTTTCCATCTTTTTTAAATTTATCCAGCTCTGAGAAGTTGTTCTTCAAGGCAGTTGCCAACAGGTTGTCCGGCGAACTGACGTAGGGATTTCCAGAAGTCTGCATCCCGCCATGGATGTTCTGAAAGTCCACGTGCCGGGTCTGGGGGGAAGGCATGCCTGGAAACTGCAAAGGGGCGGCATAAGCAGTGACTTGACCAGGTGCACCAAGCGCTCGGGCATCCATTCCCGGACGAGTGTAACCCGTTCCACCGGATGCCACCGGGGCTGCCCGCTGCTCCGGGCCAAGTATTGCCTTAATATTCGGCGGTATGAAAGGTCGTGTGCCGCCGGAATTGATACCGTTGTTAGTCATAATTCACTCCACATATTTGAATTGTGATGCCTTGGCCCTGACAACCGTAATATCCGAGAACAGGTCGTCTATTAATGCGGGGCAAGCAAAACCTGTGTGGCAAACCAGCGAAAATGGTTCCTGCCCATTGAGCAAAGCTGACAAGACACCTCAAGTTTATCCAGATGCAGTTGTCAGCGGCTCAAGGCAGGTCATTACGACTTCAATATCTATGAATAGTGTGGACGAAAACCACCTGGCTTTAGCTTGGCGAAGACGATACTTTTACTCCGTCACCGTAATACGGATTGCTATTACCCCTGGACTTATCTACTGCAATCTGTAGATTTTTTCGATCAATAAGCCCGTCATACTTTCCGGTTTCAGAGTGTTTATCTGAAAGCCCGAGAAGATTGGGACGCATCAAGTACTCTTGAGCCAGCAGAGTGTCACGATCCTGCGAGAAATTACCGGAAGGATATGGACGATCAGCAATCGCCTTGAGTGATTTTTCAGAGATATATCCACGTCGTTTCGGATCTTCGAACGTGCCAAAGCTGTTTTGCAGTGCTTGGGCAAGACTCGCATCAGACTGCTGGGAGAACTCATTTCTGGGGGGTTGCCCGTAGGATGGCGGCGGGCAATACCCCGGATCCGGCAAAGGCTGCGGGAAAACTCCGGGCCCACAGCCATTCCCCGGCTGGGCGGGCATGCCTCCACCCCAACCTGGGCCGCCCCCACCCATAGGAGGTTGACCCATCATCTGCATGAAAAAATTCATCATATTCATATAGAGCCGCTGGATCGGGTTCGTATAGGAAGTCTGTGCCTGGCCATAAGAGGGCGCCGCGTTATTGCCCGGTGCCTGGAATGAGTTCGAACGTGTGAAGTCCATCATATTCGGGGAGCCAAAAACCTGGTTCTGGCGTTGCGATTCAAAGAATTGAAGCCCTTGCGGCGCCCCCCCTCCGTTGAATACAAACGGAGCCTGTGTCGATTGATACCCTGAATGCTGTCGCGGGCAACAGGTGCTTTGCATGCCGGACATCGCCTGTTGAGGATCAGGCTTTTGACCGGCAGAAATGGACACAATCACTCCATTACTACTGCGAAACTCAGTTTGTGCGTATGTCATGTGAAACCCTCTGCTCAGTTTGTGAAAACACACCACTTGCCGACGTCCGGGCGCCAGCAAGTACACGTTATGTGGCAAGCCAGCAGAGTTGGTTCCTCGATATGATTTTTATGCGTTATTGGCTGATGGAAAAATCCGATATAAATCTGTTAACAGTCCTTATTGCGCCGTCAGATAATAATCAGCCAATACTCATCGGCAGGAATAGTCCTACCCACTTGAATCACCTAGTCATCACGCCGACTCAATGTCGAGTATGGAACCGATTGGAAAGGCCCAACGTCCTCTATCAAGCTAAATAGACTCCCACAGACCTGCATTGCGCACTCTGTAAGAGTCTGCTTGAGCGGGTACTTAGAAACCTACGCTGGCCTGCACAAAGAACGTGCGCGGTTCGCCCAGGTAAAGCCCGGCATTGTTATCACTGGAACGGGTGTAGTGCTGCTGGTCGAAGACGTTTTTCACACCGACGCCCAGTTTCAGGTTCGACAGTTGCGCACCGAAGTCGTAGCCGCTGCGCACGTTGACCGACACGTAGCCTGGGATATCACCGTACTGACCGTCAGCGGTGGGCTGGGTGACGTAGGTACTGGTAGTACCCGGCGCACGCTGACCGGACTGGGCGTAGACGTCGAGGTTGTGGGTCCAGTGGTTGACGTCGTAACGCAGCCCCAGGGTCGCCACTTCTCGGGAGTACAGCGGCAGGTCACGGCCCTTGAACGGCACATCGCCCTCGGAGGTGGCCTTGGTGTAGGTGATGCCGGCATTGGCGGTCAGGCCTTCCAGGCGCGGGTCCAGGTTCGCCAGGTCGTAATGGGCCGAGGCCTCGATACCGGTGTGTTTGGTGGCACCGAGGTTGGTCCAGCCCACGTCGTTGCTGACGTATTGAAGCTCATCAGAGAAGTCGATGTAGAACAGCGTCACTTCGCCGCCCCAGACGTTGTCGTTGTAGCGCGTACCGATCTCGTAGGTCTTGGCTTTTTCCGGTTGCAGGCCGTTGGCGGTCTGGTCGCCGTTACCGCCCTGGCCGAGCTGAAAGTATTGCAGGCTGCCAAAAGACGTTTCGTAGTTGGCGAACAGTTTCCAGGCATCGGAGAGGTGGTACATCACGCTCAGTGCCGGCAGCGGTTCATTGTTTTTGATCTGGCGACGTTTCTCCTGGACCGTGGTGCCGTTCAGCGCCACCACCGGGCGGTCATGCCATTCGGTGCGAATGCTTTCGAAGCGAATGCCCGGCGTGATGGTCCATTTGCCCACGTCGATCTTGTCATCGATATAAAATGAGTTGGCCTCGGTGCCACCGGTGCGGTCCTGGTAGACATGGCCGTCATTCTGGCCGACCGGCGTGGGCAGGTTGTTGACCAGTGCCAGGCTGGTGGCCTGCTCGTGCATGCCTTCTTTCAGGTAGCGATAACCGATGCTGGCTTCCTGGGTGGTGGGGCCAAGGTCAAAGACATGGGACACCCGTGGCTCGATGCCGAAGGTGTAGTAGGTGCGCGGGTAGGAACTGAGGGCTTTCAGGTCGCGGTTGGCGATGTTGCTGCCACGGAAACTGTCCGAGTAATAGGTCAGCACTTCGGCCTGGGTGCGGTCGTCGATCTGCCGGATGTATTTGAAGGACACATCCTTGCGCCGGCCACTGAAGTTGTCCCAGTCACGCACCGATTGATACGGGTTGGCGTCGAACTGCTTCTGGGTCAGGCCGCCGGGCATGTCGGCACTGGCATCGTAGTAGTGAAAATTCAGCGAGAAGTCGTCTTGATCGGTCGGCGCCCAGTGGGTCTTGAAAATCACATCGTCGATGTCGTTGGCGTTGTTGCTGTTGCGATAACCGTTGCCGTTGACTCCGGAGTACAGCAGCGCCGCACCGATGCCGTTGTCGGCCGTGCCACCGATAAAGGCGTTTTCCACATGCTTCCAGCCGCCGTGAGCGGAGGTTTGCAGGGTGGTGCCGACTTCACCGGAGAACTTCTCGGGGATCGCGCGGGTCACGAAGTTGATCACGCCGCCGACGTTCTGTGGCCCATAACGTACGGAACCGGCGCCGCGCACCACGTCGATGCTGTCCAGGTTGCCAGCGGAAATCGGCGCCATCGACAGCTGAGGCTGACCATACGGAGCAAAGGCCGCCGGTACGCCGTCGATCAGCACCGTGGAACGTGGCGACAGGCGCGACGTCAGGCCGCGCACGCCGACGTTGAGGGAAATATCGCTGCCACCGGTACCGTTGGACTCCTGCACCTGCACACCCGGCACGCGCCGCAGCACGTCACCGACGTTCATCGCGCCCTGCTCTACCATGGCTTCGCGGCGAATCACCGTTCGCGCGCCGGGGTGGTTTTGCACCACTTCAGCATTGGCATCGCCCAGCCAGTCGCCGACCACCTTGATGTCGGTGGCGCCCAGCTCCAAGGGCGAACCGGCTTCACCGGTGCCGCCGGACAACGGGCGCAGCGTCACCGACCCGGAATCAATCTGGTAGTCCAGGCCGCTGCCTTGCAGCAATTGGCGCAAGGCTTGTTCTGGCGACAGGTTGCCGTCCACCGCAGGCGCTTGCTTGCCGGCCACCATGTCTGGGCTGAAGAACACTTGCAGGGAAGTTTGCTGCCCCAGCTGGCTCAGCGCCGAACTCAAGGGTTGAGCCTGGATATGAATGGCGTCGTCAGCATAGGCCGCCGGGATCGCGGCACTGACCGCAAGAGCCAGGGCCAGTGGAACCCAACGGAACAATTTATTGTTTTTCACGGCGAGTTTTTTCACGTCGAACCTAGTCCTGTGATCGCAAGAGAGTGCGTCTGTTAATGCAAACCAGTTGCAGTTGGACAAGAAGACGAAGAACTCGGAAAAAACCTGAATCTAGCGTGAAATTATTTCCTGGCTGCCGTCGGGAAGTGTGCGCAGGGCCACCGGCAATATGTGCGGCAAGGCCTTGAGCAACGCGTCGGTGTCGTTGGATTTGAACACGCTGGTCAGGCGCAGAGTGCTCGCCGCCGTGCTGACCCGAAGCGGTTGCTCACGGTAGCGGGAGACTTCCCGGGCCACTTCACCGAGGGTCGCGTTGTTGAACACCAGCTTGCCCGTGCGCCAGGCTGTGAGTTCTTCTGGATTGACGGCGTAAGCCGCCGCCACCAGCCCCTGACCATCAATCGCCGTGCCCCGGCCTGCCGTCAGCGTGACGAGATGCTCCGGGGATCGGCCCTGCACCTTGACCGTACCGGCCTCTACCACTACTCGGGTCTGATCCTCATCGCGGCGCACGTCGAAACGGGTACCGGTGACCGTCACCTGCCCTGCTCCGGCCTTGACCACAAAGGGCCGGCTGCTGTCGTGCTCGACACTGAACATCGCTTCGCCCTGCTTGAGTTCAATGCCGCGCTGGCCCTTTTCGTAATGCACAATCACCACGCTGCGACTGTTCAAGTCCATCAGCGAACCGTCCGGCAACGCGACCTGACGGCGCTCACCCAGGGTTGTACTGAATTGGGCCTCATAAGCCTGCGGATGATTCAAGCCGCTAAACAGCCCAAGGCCAACGGCGAGCGCCAACACACTGGCCGCCACCGCATAACGCAGCAACGGGCGGCGCTTGGTACGTGCCGGTGGCGTATCGCACAACGCCTGTAACCGATCCTTGGGCAACAAATCAGTGGCGCTCCACAGCCCTTGCAACACGTCAAATTCGTACTGATGCTCAGGACTTTCCTCACGCCAGGCGTCGAAACAGCTGCGTTCCTCGGTGCTCAACGGGCTGTCCTGCAGACGCACGAACCATTGCGCAGCCTCGTCTCGGGTCGTCGCACTGCCGCCGGCACACTCACGGGCATCCATCATGGAAGGTCCTGTTTCAAAACGGGCATGGGTCATGGGGCTATCGCGTCCAGGCGCTCGCGCAGATGCCGCAGGGTGCGGATCATATACTTTTCCACCATGTTTTTAGAAAGCCCCAGGCGCTCGGCGATTTCCTGCTGGGTCAGCCCTTCGATCTTTTGCCAGATGAAAATCTTGCGGCAATTGAGCGGCAACTCGGCCAAGGCCCGCTCGATGGAGGCCGCCAACTGGATCGCGTGCATGAAGTGCTCCGGGTCGCCGCTGGGTGGCGAACTCTGATCAACGGCTTGCAACGCCATCGCCTCCCGCCGGTCCTCGCGACGATAGGCATCAACGGCGATATTGCGCGCGGTCTGATGCAGATAGGCGCGAGGCTGCTCGACCTGGGTCGATTTGGACTCAAGCACCCGCACGAAGGTATCGTGAGCCAGGTCCTCAGCCTGCTGACGGTTTCTCAGGCGACGCGTCCAGGTCCCGATCAACTCTTCGTAGTGCTCGAAAAAGCCTGTTCTGCGGGGCGGCTGAGGAGTCATCGGGATGCACTGGGTAGGCGGGGCGTGAATAGTAATGCTTCCTATTAAGTGGAGCAATTGCTTCCCGTCGCCCAGGCCATTCAAACCAACCGCTTAATCTGCTTATGCCGCCAAACCAACCGGTAATACGCCGTCTGCAACGCCAACATCGTCAAATACGTCACCGGAAATGCCATCCACACCCCTTCCAGCCCAAACCGCGCATTGAGCAGATACGCCACCGGCAACTCCACCCCCAGCACGCAGAAAATCGAGATCGCCACCGGCATCAACACCACGCCACTGGCGCGCATGATCCCGCCCACCACCGCCTGGAAGCCGAACACCAGGATGCTCCAGAGCATGATGTGCAGCAGGTGCTCGGCCTTGATCCGCGCTTCGTTGTCGGTGATGAACAGCCCCAGCAACCAGTGGGACAACACATAGCCCAGCACAATCAACCCGCCCGTCAGGCAAGTGTTGATCAAAAGCCCCGCGCGCAAGATCGGCCCGATGCGTTCCAGGCGTCCCGCACCAATGGCCTGGGCGCCGAGGATCGAGGCCGTGATGGCAATCGACAGCGCCGGAAATTGCACATAGTTGACGATCTGCGTCACCGCGCCATAAGCCGCCGTGGCTTGGGAACCATGGCTGTTGACCAGCGCCAGGATTACCAGCTCCGACAGCGACAGCACTACCATCTGCAAGCCAGTGGGCAAGCCGATGCGCAAGACCTTGCCGAGGATCGCGCGGTCCAGACGCAGGGCCTTGAGCAGTTCGCGATCCGGCGCCATAACGTGTTTTTTGTGGCGCAGGCGCAGTACCAGAAACAACATGGCCAGGGCGTTGCCTACCAGCCCGGCCCACACCGCGCTCTGAATACCCATGGGCGGCAAGCCGATCCAGCCGCGAATCAGCGCTGGGGTCAGCAGCAGGCCCACCAGTGTCGACACCACCAATGCCAACAACGGCGACACCGTGTCGCTCACCCCCCGCAGCAACTGGGTGTAGAGGATAAACACCAACAGCAGCGGCATGATCAACATCATAATCTGTGCATAGCCGACCGCGTCGTCCAGCACATCCGCCGGCGTGCCCAGGGCCTGCATCGCCGGGCGGGCGAACAGGCTGCCCAACACCGCCGCGATCACCCCGATCAACGCACCCAGCGTCAAGGTGGCACCGGTGATCGACTTCACCAGGCCCGTCTCCTGCGCCCCCCAGGCCTGGCCGATCAGCACCGAGGCGCCCGCCCCCAGGCCGATCACCAGGGCGATAAAAAAGAACACGATGGGAAACATCCCCGATACCGCCGCCAACGCCTGGGTGCCGAGCATTTGCCCGACATAAATGCCGTTGAGGGTGCCGGAAAAACTCTGCAGGAAATTGGACAGCACCATCGGTGCCAGAAAGATCAGGTAGACCTGCCACAGCGGGCGTTGCAAAGGGTTTTGCATGAAATGCGGGGCCTCGGGAGAACAAAGCGACCGAGGGGTTATACCGTAAATGGATCCAATCGCGCTGCGCTTTATCCGCACTCGGGCTCGACGATCAATGCAACATCTCCCGCAGCCGATACCACAACATCCCCAGCGCCAGCAGTGGCGAGCGCAACGCCTTGCCGCCGGGGAAGGTCATGTGTGGCACCCGGCTGAAAATATCCAGGCCCTGGCTGTGCCCGGCGTGAATGCCTTCAGCCAGCAACCGCGCGCACCAATGAGTAACGTTAAGGCCATGGCCGCTATAGCCCTGGGCGTAGAACACATTGGGGTATTGGCTGAGCCGGCCCACCTGGGGAAACCGATTGGCGGTGATGCCGATCTTGCCGCCCCACTGGAACTCAATGGCGGTGCTGGCCAGTTGCGGGAAGACCTTGAGCATCTTCGGCCGCATGTAAGCGGCAATATCTACCGGGTCACGACCGGAGTAATGACAGGCACCACCAAACAACAAACGGCGATCTGCCGAAAGCCGGTAGTAATCGAGCCCGACCTTCTGGTCACACAACGCCAGGTTCTGCGGGATCAACTGGCTAGCTACTTCAATCGATAACGGTTCGGTAGCGATGATATAGCTGCCAGCGGGAAGCACCTTGCCACTCAAGCGCGGCTCCAGGTCTTCCAGATGCGCATTGCACGCCAGCACCAGGCTGCCCGCGCGCACGGTACCAAACTCACAACGCACCTGCACCGTATCGCCATGGATCAATTCCAGCACCGGGGTGTTTTCGAAGATTCGCACACCAAGGGATGCAGCGACGCGGGCCTCCCCCACGACCAGGTTCAGCGGATGCAGGTGTCCTGAGCCCATATCCACCAGGCCTCCGGCATACAAACCCGAACCCACCACCTGCTGTATATCCTGCGGTCCCACCCGCCGGGTTTCATGGGCATAACCCAAGGTTGCCAAACTCTCCAGCTCACCCTGAAACGCCGCGAACTGCGCTGGCGTGTTGGCCAGTTCGCAAAAGCCCCAGCGCAAGTCGCAGTCTATGGCGTGTTCGCGGATGCGCTCGCCCACCAGCGCCACCGAATCGATTCCCGCCTGTTGCAGGTAACGCACGCCCTCCTCGCCCACATAGCGGGCAAAACCGGAGACGTCATGGCCGATTCCGCGTATCAACTGCCCGCCGTTGCGCCCGCTGGCGCCCCAGCCAATGCGCCGGGCTTCCAGCAGGATCACCGAAAGTCCGCGCTGGGCCAATTCAATGGCGGTGTTGACTCCGGTGAAACCACCGCCGATCACGCAGACATCGGCGCTCAGGTCAGCGTCCAGTGATGGATGCCGGGGCATGGCGTTGGCCGAAGCCAGGTAGTAGGACCGGGCGTGGTCTGAAGACGAGAGATTCATTGATTGGACTTCACTTTGCTCCAACTGCGAGTCATCACGCGCATGATCGCCGGGCTTGGGGTGGTCGAAATGTAGAGTTTGTCGAGCACTTCCTGGGGCGGGTACACCTCAGGATTGTTCACCAATTGCGGGTCCATAAAGGCCTTGGCTGCGGGGTTCGGGTTGGCATAGCCGACGGAGGCGCTGACCTTCGCAATCACCTGCGGGTCCAGCAGGTAATTGATAAAGGCGTGGGCTTCTTTCGGGTTGGCGGCGTCCGCCGGAATGGCCAACAGGTCAAACCACAGGTTGCTGCCTTCCTTGGGAATCGAATAGGCAATGTTGACGCCGTTGTTGGCTTCCTTGGCACGGTTGGCGGCCTGGAACACGTCACCGGAGTAACCGAAGGCCACGCAGATGTCGCCGTTGGCCAGGTCGGAGATGTACTTGGATGAATGGAAATAGGTGATGTACGGCCGCAGGGTCAACAGCTTGGCTTCGGCCTTTTTGTAGTCTTCAGGATTCTCACTGAGCGGGTCCATGCCCATGTAGTTGAGGATCGCCGGGAACACTTCATCCGCCGAGTCCAGTACAGCCACGCCGCACTGGTGGAGCTTCTTCAGGTTCTCGGGTTCAAACAACACCGCCCAGGAATCGATATGGTCGATGCCCAGCACCTGCTTGACCTTGTCGACGTTATAGCCAATGCCGTTTGTGCCCCACAGATACGGCACCGAATGCGCGTTGCCCGAGTCGTTTTTCTCCAGCAGCGTGAGCAGTTTGGGGTCCAGATTCTTGTAGTTTGGCAACTGCGAGCGATCCAGTTTCAGAAACGCCCCTGCTTGTACCTGACGCGCCAAAAAGTGGTTGGATGGCACCACTACGTCATAGCCGGTGCGGCCCGCCAGCAGTTTTCCCTCCAGGGTTTCATTGGAGTCGAACACGTCGTAGATCACCTTGATCGAGGTCTTGGCCTGGAAGTCGACCAGGGTGGTCTCGCCGATGTAGTCGGTCCAGTTGTAGACGCTGACCGTCGGCGCGGCCTGACTCGTAGCGCTGAACAACACCGCCAAGGCCAGTGGAAGAAGCTTTTTCACACGACGCATATCGACACCCCTTTGCATGATTTTATTGTTATGTAATCGCCCACCCACGACGACAAGCTGTCGAGGCGTGTTTAGGGCGTTAGACGCTCAGCAACAAAAACTCGCGCTCCCAGGAACTGATCACCCGCTTGAAATTCTCGTGTTCGGCACGCTTGACCGCGACGTAGCCACGGACAAACTTGTCGCCCAGGTACTGCTTGATGGTTTCGCACTCTTCCATCTTGGTCAGGGCGTCTTCGAGGGTGATCGGCAGGCGAAAACTGCGCCGCTCGTAGGCTCGGCCTTGCACTGGGGCGCTCGGCTCGATCTTTTCGATCATCCCCAGGTAGCCGCACAACAGGCTCGCGGCGATGGCCAGGTACGGGTTGGCGTCGGCTCCCGGCAGGCGGTTTTCCACGCGCATGGCGTCGGGGCTGGAAGTGGGCACGCGCAGGCCGACGGTGCGATTTTCTTCGCCCCACTCGACGTTGACCGGCGCCGACGTCTCCGGCAGGAAGCGGCGAAACGAGTTCACATTCGGCGCAAACATCGGCAGCAGCTTGGGGATGTACGTCTGTAAGCCGCCGATGTAGTGCAAAAACAACTGACTCATCTTGCCGTCATCGTCGACAAACACCGGCTGGCCGGTGGCGATATCCACCACGCTCTGGTGCAGGTGCATGGCGCTGCCAGGCTCGTCGGCCACCGGCTTGGCCATGAAGGTCGCGGTGACGTTGTGCTTGAGCGCCGCTTCGCGCAGGGTGCGCTTGAACACGGTGATCTGGTCTGCCAGGTCGAGGGCGTCGCCGTGGCGGAAGTTGATTTCCATCTGCGCCGGGCCGTCTTCGTGGATCAGCGTGTCGATGTCCAGGCCCTGGGCTTCGCACCAGTCGTAGACGTCTTCGAACAGCGGATCAAATTCGTTGGCGGCGTCGATGGAAAACGACTGGCGGCCGCTTTCCGCGCGACCTGAGCGGCCTAGCGGGGTTTTCAGCGGCAGGTCCGGATCTTCGCAGCGCTGGGTCAGGTAGAACTCCATTTCCGGTGCGACAATCGGCTGCCAGCCCCGGTCGGTGTAGAGCTGCAAGACCTTTTTCAGCACGTTGCGCGGCGACAGTTCGATGGGGTTGCCGTGCTTGTCGAAGGTGTCGTGAATGACGATGGCAGTGGGCTCAATGGCCCACGGCACGACGTAGGTGGCGTTGGATACCGGGCGGCAGATCATGTCGATACCGGCCGGGTCCAGCAGGTCGTAGTAGATGTCGTCGTCGACAAAGTCCCCGGTGACCGTTTGCAACAAGACACTTTCCGACAGGCGCATGCCTCGCTCATGCAGGAACTTGTTGGTGGGTGCAAACTTGCCGCGTGCGATGCCAGTAAGGTCACTGATCACGCATTCGACTTTGATAATCTTGTGTTCTTTCAACCAGTCGGACAGCTGATCGAAGGGGGTGTGCATAAAGACCTCGGTATAGGTTTGAAAAGCGCCGGCAGTTCGATCAGGCTCCAATGGCCCACTTCCCCCGCAGCGCGTTGAGGTCTATCTTGAACCCGCCTCTCGACGGCATCTATCCACTTTTCGCCAACCATAACGCACCAATAGAGTGCGCCCAGGTTACCCATGACACAGGCAACAGCTTTGCGCGTACAGGCCTTCACCACCGGTGATGTGGCCGCCCAATGCAGTGCGACACCCGGCTGGGTACAGCAGTATCAGCAGATGTCCCCGGGGCATTTTGCCGGGCATATTCGCTATCTCGACCTGCAAGGGGTCCATGTGTACGAAGAGCGGATGAACACGCGTGTGGAGCAAAATTTCAACGCGCCGCCGGGTTCGTTGGCGTTCTGCTTCGATGGCAGCGACAACGCGCTGTATATGCTCAATGGCGAAAGCCGCAACATCTGGATCACGCCAGAGAACTACCGTGAAGTGGCGGTGGTATTTGGCCCGCAGTTTGTCCAGAGGCATGCCCTGGACGTTGCGAAACTGGAAGGGCTGTTCATGGCCCCGCTTAATTCGCTGCAAAACGCCCTGTTCAGTCGCTGGCTCAGCACAACGCTCACTCGCTTGTCACAAGTAATCGATGCGCCCAGCTGCGACGCCCTGACTCAGCAGTTGCTGGACGATTGCCTGTTCATTCTCGATAACGCTTGCGTATGCCTGGACAAGGGTTCGTTTCAGCGCCGTACCGAAGAGCGAATCATCATGGCGCGGATCGGTGAATGGGCGGCGGATATGCCGGATGAAACCGTCAACCTGATGGAGCTGGCGCGCATTGCCGGGGTGCCGTTGCGCCAGTTGCAAAACGGCTTCAAGTCCTACACCGGAATAAGCCCGGCGCAATGGTTGAGGCTGCGTCGGTTGAACAGTGCGCGGCGGGAACTATTGAATCCGCCGTCAGTGGAGACGACCGTGACCGAGGTGGCAATGAAATGGTCGTTTTGGCATTTGGGGCGGTTTTCCAATAGTTATCGGGCGTTGTTCCAGGAGTTGCCCAGCGAGACTCTGAAGCGCCACCAGAAACTTCGGTGACATGCTATCCATGTGCGTGGTTTACCTGCGATGGCCATCGCAGGCAAACTCCTTTTTTCTCTACTAGCCTTGGGTTTTGAGAAACGCCGCCATCAACTCATTAACCCGCTCCGCCGCTTCCAACTGCACCATATGCCCCTGCCCCGGCAGGATCTCCACCAGGGCCTCCAACCCCTGGGCATGGCTTGCTGGAATAATTGCGTCGTCACTACCCCAGATCACCAGGCTCAGCTGTTGCCCCACCACATTGCGCAAATCCATCAACTGCCGGCCACCGCTGAACAACTGCCCGATGATTTGCCGCAGCGCCTGATCCACGCCTTCCAGCCGCTTGAACTTGAGCATGTCCTCCAACATCTGTCGATTGACCAGCTCCGGGTCGCTGAACAGTTGGATCAACTGCGGTTTGAGAGCATTGCGGTTGTTCGCCTCGGTGAAACCTTGCAGGTAGTCGCCGTTGATCTCAGTGCCCAGGCCGGCACTGGCGATCAGGGTCAGGGACGCCACTCGCCGGGGTGCCTGACGGGCAATGTCAAGGCACACCAGCCCACCCATGGAATGCCCGGCCAAATGGGCCCGCTCGATGTTCAAGTGATCAAGCAATGCCAGCACGGCTTCGCTCAACTCGCCCAGGTTGCCGTTTTGCAGGGCCTTGCCTGACTCGCCATGCCCCGGCAGGTCCAGGGCAATCACCCGCCGTTCGCTGGCCAACGCCGGGTGGTTGAACAGCCAGTTGTTCAGGTCGCCACCAAAACCATGGACCAGCACCAGTGGCGTACCGTCTTCACCGAGGTCCAGATAACGCAGCAAGCGCCCGCCCACTTCGACTTTCTGCGCTGACGGACCTGAAGCTTCGGCTTGCTCGGCAGTCGAGACAAATCCGGCCTGGAATGCCTCGATCACTGCGTCAATCTCGGCCTCACTGGCCTCGCCCTCCACCACAATCGCCAACAGTGCGCCCACTGGCAAGGTTTCGTCAGTCTTCGCCAACACCCTGCGCAACACCCCGCTGAACGGCGCCTCGACGCTGCTGGAAATCTTGTCAGTCTCAACATCCAGCACTTCCTCGCCCTTCTCGACTCGCTCGCCTTCCCGCTTGAGCCAGACATCCACCCGGCCTTCGGTCATCGACAACCCCCACTTGGGCATGGTCAGTGTATGGATCTGGCTCATACAGCGTTCCTCTTGTCAGCGATCTTCAACACCGCCGCTTCGATCTTCGCCGCGTTGGGGATATACAAGTCTTCCAGGGCATCGGAGAACGGCACCGGCGTATGGGGCGCAGTGACCATTTCGATGGGTGCCCGCAGGGACGCGAACGCCCGCTGCGCCACCAAGGCGCTGATGTCGGTGGCAATGGAGCAGCGTGGATTGGACTCATCGATCACCACCAGGCGCCCGGTTTTCTCCACGCTTTCAAGGATGCTGTCTTCATCCAGCGGGCTGGTGGTGCGCAAGTCCAGCACTTCGCAGTCGATGCCCTGGCGGGCCAGGTTGGCCGCCGCTTCCATGGCGATGTGAACCATGCGCCCGTAAGTCACCAGAGTCACGTCGTTGCCTTCGCGCAGAAAGTTGGCTTCACCAAAGGGCACGGTGTACAGCTCTTCTGGCACTTCGCCCTGGAGGCTGTAGAGCATTTTGTGTTCGAGGAAAATCACCGGGTCGTTGTCGCGGATCGCCTGGATCAGCATGCCCTTGGCGTCATAGGGCGTGGCCGGGCACACCACTTTAAGGCCAGGGATGTGGGTCCACATCGAGGTGAGCATTTGCGAGTGCTGGGCAGCGGCGCGCAGGCCGGCGCCGTACATCGCGCGGACCACCAGGGGCGTAGTGGTCTTGCCGCCGAACATGTAGCGAAACTTCGCAGCCTGGTTGAGCAACTGGTCCAGGCAGCAGCCGATAAAGTCGACGAACATCAATTCGCACACCGGGCGCATGCCACGGGTGGCAGCACCCACCGCCATGCCGACATAACCGACCTCCGACAGCGGCGCGTCCAGCACGCGGTCGGGAAACTCCGGGTACAGGCCCTTGGTGACGCCGAGCACACCGCCCCAGGCGTCCTGTTCACCAGGCGCTCCAGTGCCGCCGGAGACGTCCTGACCGATGATGAACACGCTCTGGTCGCGGCGCATTTCCTGGGCCAGGGCTTCGTTGATTGCCTGCTGATAGCTGATTTTTCTAGCCATGATGAAATCTCCACGGATTGTTTTTGTAATGGGTGGGTTCTAGCGGTAAGCGACGTAGACATCACTGAGCAGGTCGGCGGCCTGGGGCTTGGGGTCGGACTTGGCCAGGCGCACGGCATCTTCGATCAACTGGGCGACCTCAAGATCGATACGCTCGAACTGCCCGGCATCGAGCCAGCCTTCGGCCATGCAGCGCTGGCGAAACAGAGTCAGGCAGTCTCGGGTTTCCCGCAGGTTTTTGACTTCATCGGGGCCACGGTAGGTCTGCGCGTCGCCCTCAAAATGGCCGTAGTAGCGGCCCAACTTAACCTCCACCAAGGTCGGTCCGCTGCCACTGCGCGCCCGCTCAACGGCCACCCCAAGGACTTGGTGTACGGCGAAAAAATCATTGCCGTCGACGATCACCCCCGGCATGCCGAAACCCACTGCGCGGTCGGCGATGTCCTTGCAGGCCACCGACCAGCCGGACGCGGTGGCTTCGGCATAGCCGTTGTTCTCGGCAACGAACAGACACGGCAGGTTCATGATCGAGGCCAGGTTCATGGCTTCAAACACCGCACCTTCGTTGGAGCCGCCGTCGCCAAAAAACGCCACGGCCACGCCCTGGCTGCCCTTGAGCTTGGCCGCCAGGGCCGCGCCTGCTGCCAGCGGCGCACCGGCACCTACAATGCCGTTGGCGCCGAGCATGCCCTTCTCCTGATCGGCGATGTGCATGGAGCCGCCCTTGCCGCCGCAGACGCCGGTTTTTTTTCCATAGATTTCGGCCATCATGCCAAACACATCCACGCCCTTGGCGATGCAATGGCCGTGGCCACGGTGGTTGGAGGCAATGCAATCTTCATCGTTAAGGTGGGCCATGACCCCGGCGGCACAGGCTTCCTGCCCGGCATACAAGTGGACGAAACCGGGGATCTCGCCGGTGGCAAATTCAACGTGCAGGCGTTCTTCAAAATCACGGATGGTGCGCATCACGGTGTAGGCATGGAGCAATTGATCGGTGGACAGGTGAGTGGACATCTTGTTGTTCTCCAGGTTGTCTCGACACACAAAAGGCTGGATCAGGCCAGCTGCATGGCATTGAGCACAGCCTGTGCCAAGCTGCGCAAAAACCTGGAAAAGCCTTGACCCAGAGCAGTGCCAGACGGTTGTTCCGACGCTCCTGATGCCCGCAGAATGAGACGCGCCGTTGCAAGCTGCCCGCGCTGTCTCAGCCCCGGTGAGACGCTGCGTCTCAGCCTGGCCTGTGGTCGGTACGCGCTTGTCCCCTGCCACCGTTGCGCGCTTAATGGCGGGCATAACAACAAAGACCGAGAACCGGAGGCTTCAATGCTCGCCGTGAACTCCAAGGACCATGTCGACTGCGTCAGTCGCGTGGTTCGTAATGCCGACCGCCTGCCCCAGGCTCCGGTGCCGTCGCTGATTTGCGATTCCTGGCGGCGCTCCATGGAGCAGCACCACCTCGACCCCGGTTCCCTGCAAGGGCCGCGCATCCTCACCGAATCGCTGCTCAAGGAATGCCGCGAACGCGCCGAACTGTTCCTGCGCATTGCCAGTGAAGAAGTCGGGCAGATCCACAGCCGGGTGCGCCATGCCGACTACTGCGTGATGCTCACCGATGCCCAGGGCCAGACCATCGACCACCGGGTCGACGCCGCCATTCGCACCGATTGCCGCAAGGCTGGCCTGTACCTGGGCACCTGTTGGTCGGAAGCCGAGGAAGGCACCTGCGGCGTGGCCACGGTGCTGACCAGCAAGGCTGCGGTGACCGTGCATAAGCGCGATCACTTTCGCGCCGCCTTCATCGGCCTGACCTGCTCCGCCGCGCCGATCTTCGATCCCCAGGGCAACCTGCTGGGTGTGATGGACGCCTCGGCCCTCAAATCCCCGGATGACCGGCGTAGCCAACACCTGGTGCGCCAGATGGTGGCGCAAAGCGCGCGGGCCATCGAGAACGCGTTTTTTATGCACAGCGCCCGCCAGCATTGGGTATTGCAGGCCCACAGCACGCCCGGTTATGTCGACAGCCAACCGGACCTGCTACTGGCCTGGGATAACGATGGCCGCCTGCAAGCCCTCAACAGCAAGGCGCGCCAGGCCCTACGCCTGCGCTTTGGCAAGGTACCGGAGCATATCGGCGAGGTTTTCAACTTGGACGCCTTGCGAGCGGTCACCGCTCAGTCCTCGCAGCACTTGCACTGGCTGGGGGAACCTGGAGCGTTGCAGGTGCGGGTCAGTGCGCCCCGGCGCAAACCGCCGCGCGCCTTGGTATCGGCCAATAGCCAGATCGACCCCCGCATGGAAGAACACATGCGCCTGGCTGTGCGGGTCAAGGACCGCAACCTGCCTGTGCTGGTGCAAGGCGAAACCGGCGCAGGCAAGGAAGTCTTCGCTCGTCAGTTGCATGAACACAGTGCTCGGCGCGACGGGCCTTTTGTCGCGGTCAATTGCGCAGCGATTCCGGAAAATCTGATTGAAAGCGAGCTATTCGGCTACGTGGCCGGCGCCTTTACCGGTGCGTCGACCAAGGGCGTGACCGGGCTGTTGCTACAGGCCGATGGCGGCACGCTGTTTCTCGATGAAATCGGCGACATGCCGCTGGCCTTGCAAACTCGCTTGCTGCGGGTGATGGCCGAAGGCGAAGTGGCGCCGTTGGGCGCAGCGAAAACCCAGGCTGTGGATATCCAGGTGATCTGCGCCAGCCACCGCGACCTGGCGGCGCTGGTGAGCGGCGGAACCTTTCGCGAGGACCTGTACTTTCGCCTGGGTTGCGCGCGTTTCTGCCTGCCGCCGTTGCGTGAGCGTACGGACAAGCTGGCATTGCTCAATCAACTGCTGGAGCAGGAAGCCCGCAATAGCGGCGTGTCGGTGGGCATCGGCGCGGCGGCGTTGGAATTGCTGCTGGGTTACGCCTGGCCAGGGAACGTTCGGCAATTGCGCCATGTGCTGGCCTATGCCTGTGCGGTGTGTGACGGGGCAACGATTCAGGTGGCGGATTTGCCGGTGGAGATTCGTGGTGAGCATGCGCAGGCCCAAGTGCAGGAGAGTGTCAGCCCTGAGCGGCAGTTGGTGTTGGATGCATTGATTCGTCATCGCTGGAAGCCAGTGCCAACAGCGCAGGCGTTGGGAATTTCACGGGCGACCTTGTATCGACGGGTCAATCAGCTGGGGATTGATATGCCCGGGAAACACTGATCAAAAGCCGCTGATTTTGAAGCTTAGAAAACCTCCTGTGGCGAGCGAACTTGCCCCAATGCCGCTCCTAAGGGGATCAGTGCTCAGAAGATGTGTAGGTTCACCACAGGAGGAATGACTCAGCGGTAAAGTATGCCGCCATCAATCAACGGCGCCTGCCCGGTCATGTAGTCAGAATCCGGCCCCGCCAGGTACGAAACGAACCCCGCCACATCCTCTGGCGTTTCTGCCCGCCCGAGGGCAATCCCGCTCACAAACTTGTCATACGTCGCCCCCACCTTGGCCCCGGTAATCTCGGCCATGCGCTTGTCGATCTCAACCCACATATCGGTCCCCACCACGCCTGGGCAATAGGCGTTGACGGTAATCCCATCGCTGGCCAGTTCCTTGGCGGCAGCCTGGGTCAAGGCACGCACAGCAAACTTGCTGGCCGAGTACACGCCGAGCAAGGCAAAGCCGTCATGGCCGGCGATGGAGCAGGCATTGATGATTTTGCCCTTCTGCTTGAGCGCCTTGAATTTCTTGCCCGCGGCTTGAATCCCCCAGAGTGTGCCCTGGACGTTGATGCGCAGGGTGCGGTCGACTTGCTCGGGCGTCACGTCCAACAACGCGTCAATCTGTGCCACCCCAGCATTGTTGACGATGATATCAAAGCCGCCCAGGGTCTGGTGGGCATGTTCGACCGCCGCGACCACTTGCTCCAGTTGCGAGACGTCGGCGACAAACACCGACGCTTTACGCCCAAGGGCCACGACCTCGGCCGCCACCGCCTCGATCTTGGCGCTGTTGATGTCCACCAAGGCAATGTCGGCGCCGTCCGCCGCCAGGCGCAGGGCGATGGCCCGGCCAATCCCCTGCCCGGCGCCGGTTACCAGTGCAACCTTTCCAGCGATGCTCATGACGATCTCCTTTAACGGTGACAGAAGACTTGTCTATCGCAGATGCAAGGGCTGGGCGTCGAGGGCTTTGCTGATTGGCGTGGGACCTGAGACGGGATGTCTCAAGGGCTCAACCCAAAGCGAACCATTGTCGAAAACTTGTAAACCAGCGTCGTTATGCCTAGTTTAGGCGCCCTTCGCTCTGCGCTCTCAGGCCTTCCCCCATGGTTTTGCGTTTTCGTCCTGCCGTTACCTCGCGTTTTGCCCTTGATGTGCTCACCCTTGGCCTGCTGCTCAGCGGCGGCATAAGCAGCAGCCTGGCCGCTGAAATAGAGCTGCCAGCGGTAAAAATCCAGGGGCAGGACACGTCTGGCTACCAGAACGACACCGCCTCGGTGGGCGGTTTCGACGAAGCGCCGTTACTGGACACGCCCTCCTCGATCGCGGTGTTCAACGAATCCTTGATCAAGGATCAGCAGGCGCGCTTGCTCAGCGAAGTGCTGCGCAACGATGCCTCGGTCGGTGAAAGCTATGCGCCCATCGGCTATTACGAAAATTTCGTGGTGCGCGGTTTTTCCCTGAACGCCGCCAGCAGCTACAAAATCAATGGCCGCACCATCACCGGCGAGCAGAACGTCGCCCTGGAAAACAAGCAGCAGGTGGAATTACTCAAGGGTTTGTCGGGCCTGCAAAGCGGGATTTCCGAGCCCAGCGGCGTGATCAACTACGTGACCAAGCGCCCGGAAGATGTGCGTTCGGTGACGGTGTCCACCGATGATCGTGGCAGCGGCTATATCGCTACCGATGTCGGTGGCTGGTTTGGCAGCGAGCAGCAGTTCGGCCTGCGAGCCAACGTCGCCCATGAAGACCTCAACTCCTATGTCGAACACGCCAATGGTCAGCGGGATTTCCTGTCCCTGGCGTTTGACTGGAACATCAGCCCCGACGCGGTGCTGCAACTGGACGCGGAGTATCAAAACAAGGAGCAGCGTTCGGTGCCGGGGTATCAGTTGCTTGGCGGTACCGAAGTGCCCCACGACGCTTCGCCGAAAAAGCTGCTGGGCCATCAGAGCGGCGCCAAGCAGGTGGGCATCGATTCGCTGAACCTCAATGGCAAGTTCGAGTACCGCTTCAGCGATCAGTGGAAAGGCAGTGTCAGCGCGGCCCGCAGCAAGGTGGTGATTGATGATTACAGTTCGTTTGCCTGGGGTTGCTACGGTTCGACCAACTGCTCGGCGGCCAAGGTACCGAACTACTTCAGCCCCGAAGGCAACTACGACATCTACGACTTCCGCAGCCCCGATGACACCCGACGCAATGACGAAATCCAGGCGGCAATGACCGGGTTGTTCAACACCGGTGGCCTGGGGCATGAGCTGACGTTTGGGACCAGCGCGTTTCGGCGGGTTGTAGACAAGCGTGAACCGATCAATTTCATGAGAAATATGCTGCCTGACGGCACAGTGCTCGGCACGGGCAATATCGATCATGACCCAGAAAACTTCCCGGCTTACGACGGCCCACTGAACGACAGCCACCGCCGCCTCGACAGCCGCCAGTACGGGCTGTTCGTCACCGACCGCATCAGCTTCAACGAGCAATGGCAGACCGTATTGGGCGGCCGTGAAGTGCGCCTCGACGAACAGGCCTACGACAAGGACGGCAACGAGTCCCGCCATACCCAGCAATATGTATTCCTGCCTCAGGCGGCGCTGATCTACAAGCCGATAGAAAACCTGTCGCTGTACACCAGCTACAGCAAGGGCCTGTCCCTGGGTGGCGAAGCACCGTGGTTTGCCCTCAACAGTTTCGAAACCCTCGCCCCAACCGTCTCCCGGCAAATCGAAGCCGGCGTCAAATACGACTGGCGCCGTATCAGCTTCGCCGCCGCCGTTTTCCAGACCCGCCAGGCCTACCAATACGCCAAGCCGGATGCAGCCGGCGACTACACCTACGTCCAACAGGGCGAGCAGAAAAATACCGGCCTGGAATTGTCCGCCAACGGCTGGGCCACCTCGCGCTTGCAGATTGCCGCCAGCGTGGCGGCGATTCGCGCCCGCGTCAGCGGCAGTGGCACGCCGGAGTACGAAGACCATCAGGCGATCAACGTGCCCAAGCTGCGGGCCAGCCTCTACGCCGACTACGCCCTGCCCTGGGTTGATGGCCTGGCCGTGCTCGGTGGCGTGCAATACAGCGCCAGCAAGTACGCCAATCGCACCGGGCAAGTTGAGGTGGGGGATTACGCGGTGGTCAATGTCGGCAGCCGCTACAGCACACGCATCGACGGCTATGAAACGGTGTTTCGCCTGAGCGTCGACAACCTGTTCGACAAGCGCTATTGGCGCGACGCGGGCGAGTACATGGGCGATGACTATCTGTTCCAGGGCGCACCGTTGACGGCGCGCTTGAGCGCGTCGGTGAACTTCTAACTATTTAGGCATCTTGCGAAAGCCCACTGCCAGGCGGTTCCAGCTGTTGATGGTGGCAATGGCCACGCTCAGGTCGACGTGCTCTTGCGGGCATCGGCGATGTGCATGTCCAGGCAGAAGGCACAGCCATTGATCTGCGAGACACGCAGGCGCACCAGTTCCAGTAGCGGCAGTTCGATGGAGAGTTTGCCGACTGCGGCTTCGAGGGCGAGCATGGCTTTCATCGCATCGGGGGAAGCGGTGTAAAAATCGGTACGAGCTTGCATGGTGATGCTCCAGGACTGTGGGGATTGGTGACCAGCTTAGTCACCTCACAGGCGTGGACAAATAGCCAATTCGGACGAAGAGCAGGTAGCCAATGCAAGCCCATGCTGCTACGCAAATCAGAGTCAGGTGCGGCTGCGCAACCACTGCATAAAGCCCTTTTTCACCGGCACCACAGGGCTTTCCTGAGTCAGGCTCTGCGCTGCGTGCAAGCGGAAATCCAGCAGGTTTTTCATCGCTTCACTGATGTCGTGGCGCGCGTCCAGGCACGGTTTGAGGTATTCCTTTTCAATACGGTACAGGGTGCAGTAGGTCTTGGCGGTGAAGTCCGCCTGCATGGCCTGGCCCGACAATATCCCGCCCTCCCCAATCACTTCGCCCGGCCCCATGCGACCCGCTTCAAACTTGTGCCCGGCCTTGCTCAGGATCACCGAAATCACCCCGGATTCGATGATGAACAGGTGATCGCTGATCTCGCCTTCAGGCAGGATCATGTCGCCGGCGCGGAAGGTTTGCAGGGTCATGTTCTGGCTGAAGGTTTCTTTCTCTTCCTGGCGCAGCGTGGAGAAAATGTTCGAGCTTTCCAGCAGCGTCCGCGCCCGGGAAGTGGGAACAGGCGTGGCGCTTTCGGCGGATGACAGCAAGCTCACCCCCGCCGCCTGCAAGTGCCGATAAGCCAGGTCGTAGAGCTGGTTGCGCACCTCACGCTTGAGGGTCATGGCCGGCACAAAGCCGCTGATTTCATATTCCACGCCACCGCTGGCGGAGGTCTTGAAGGCGACACTGGGTGCAGGTTTGGCCAGCAGCGGCCGGCAGCCTTGCATGGCCCGCTCCAGGGCATCAAGGACGGTTTGCGGTCGCGCATGGGGGCTGACTTGCAGGCTCACCGCCAGGCCGAACATGTCTGCCGGGCGCGAGAAATTAATGATCTTGGCCTTGGCCGCCAGCGAGTTGGGAATCACCGCCATGCTGCCCTGGGAGGTTTGCAGGCGCGTGGCGCGCCAGTCGATATCGGTGACCCGGCCTTCGGTGCCGTCGATAGAGATCCAGTCATCAAGCTGATAAGGCTTGGTGGTATTGAGCACAATCCCGGAAAACACGTCGCTCAAGGTACTTTGCAACGCCAGGCCGACGATGATCGCCACGGCGCCGGAGGTGGCCAGCACGCCCTTGACCGGCAGGTCGAGCACGTAGGCCATGGCGGCGATGATGGCGATCAGGAAAATCACCGCGCCCATCAGGTCCTGCAACAACCGCCCGGTGTGGCCGACCCGTTGCATCATCAGCGCACCGAGCAACACCGTGAGGGTGCGCGCGGCAAACAACCACCAGCCGATCTGCAAGGCCGTGGCAGCCAAGTGCAAGGGCGTGTTGTCGGCATAGGGCGCGATCAGCATCGGGTTCATGCCGTCGTTGAACAGCACAGCGCTGAATACGGCAAAGATCACCAGGCGTGCCACCAACTTCCAGTTGCCGGGGTTGACGGAGAAAAGGCGCCAGACGGCGATGTCGATGAGGATCAACACCACGGCGCAGAGCATCGGGTGATCGGAGATAAATGAGAGCATCCAGGCGACTCCAGGGCGAATGGGGTGAAGATCGCATGAAAAGCGGATGGCGGGTATAGGGCCAGAATGCAAATACCCGCAACGCTGCAAAACAGTGTGGTTTGCCCGCGATGCGGTCACTGCATAGGTATGGCTGGCGGACTCCCTGTGGCGAGCGGGTTTGCCCGCTCGCCACAGTAAGCCCTGCCCACATGAGAGCGGCAGTGTTGTTTTATTTGGCGCCAGTCAACGCGTTGTAGCTGGTAAACAGGTTGCGATAGTCCGGGATGTGGTTGGCGAACAAAGCCCCCAAACCTTCCACATCGTTGCGCCAGTCGCGATGCAGCTCACAGGCCAGGCCGAACCAGGTCATCAGTTGCGCGCCGTTGGCCGACATGCGGTCCCAGGCCGAATGACGGGTGATCTCGTTGAAAGTGCCGGACGCATCCGTCACCACAAACACCTCAAAACCTTCCGCCAGGGCCGACAGCGCCGGGAATGCCACGCACACTTCCGTCACCACGCCCGCAATGATCAGCTGTTTCTTGCCGGTGGCCTTGATCGCCTTGACGAAGTCTTCGTTGTCCCAGGCATTGATCTGGCCTGGGCGGGCGATGTACGGCGCGTCCGGGAACAGCGCCTTGAGTTCCGGCACCAGCGGGCCGTTGGGGCCGGTTTCGAAGCTGGTGGTGAGGATGGTCGGCAAGTTGAAGTACTTGGCCAGATCGGCCAGGGCCAACACGTTGTTCTTGAATTTGTCCGGTTCGATGTCACGCACCAGGGACAGCAGGCCAGCTTGATGATCAACCAGCAGAACGGCGGCGTTGTCCTTGTCGAGACGTTTGTAGGCTGTAGTCATGGGGTAGTCCTCGTTTCAGTGGTTATGCCGAGTCGGTTCGGCGTGGGTGAATCGGGTGCAGCCGGGCGCCGCCCACCAAAAGGTCGGCGCACGCAAGATTAAGGAGTAAAGGCCATCCATGGCCCCGGCGAACGCTTATCCGTGCATCTGGCCAAACTGGCCGGACTGGAAGTCGGCGAAGGCCTGGTGGATTTCCTGCTCGGTGTTCATTACGAACGGACCGTGGCCGACGATAGGCTCGTCGATGGGCTCGCCGCTGAGCAGCAGGACCATGGCGTCGTTGTTGGACTCCAGGCTGATCTGATCGCCATCGCGTTCAAACAGCGCCAGTTGCCCTTCGCGCACCAGTTCCGAACCGTTGACCTGCACCGTGCCCTTGAGCACTACCAGGGCCGTGTTGCGTCCGGCGTGCAGGTCCAGGGTCACGGACTTGCCGGCGTTGAGTCGCACATCCCACACGTCAATCGACGTGAAGGTGCGCGCCGGGCCTTGGGCTCCGGCAAATTCGCCGGCAATCAGGCGCAGGCTGCCGGCACCATCGGCCAGGGGCAGCGACGGGATATCGCCGTCGAGGATGGTCTGGTAACCGGCGTCGGCCATTTTGTCCTTGGCCGGCAGGTTGACCCACAACTGGACCATCTCCAGCGCGCCGCCACTGCGGGCGAAGGCCTCGGAATGGAACTCCTCGTGGAGAATCCCCTTGGCGGCCGTCATCCATTGCACATCGCCCGGGCCGATTTTGCCGCCGGCGCCGGTGGAATCCCGGTGCTCGACTTCGCCCTTGTAGACGATGGTCACGGTTTCAAAACCGCGATGAGGGTGCTGGCCTACGCCGCGACGTTGTTCGGTGGGGGTGAAATCGGCAGGGCCGGCGTGGTCCAGCAACAGGAACGGGCTGATGTGCTTGCCCATGGTGTCGTAGGAAAACAGGGTGCGAACCGGAAAGCCGTCGCCCACCCAATGGCCTCGTGGGCTGGTGTAGATACCGATGATATTTTTCATGGTGTGTCTCCAAATGGGTGAAAGCAGTTCATGGACACACCTTAAATCCGTTACCTTTTCAGCACTAGACAGCAAAAATGACCCTTAGCGTTCTATTTGGAGAACGATGATGGAAGACCTCAACACCCTCTATTACTTCACCCAGGTGGTTGAACACCGTGGTTTTGCAGCGGCAGGCCGGGCGCTGGACATGCCCAAGTCCAAGCTCAGCCGACGTATTTCGGAGCTGGAAGAGCGCCTGGGTGTGCGCTTGATCAACCGCTCCAGCCGCCATTGTTCCCTCACCGAGATCGGCCAGGCCTATTACCAGCGCTGCCTGGCGATGCGCGTGGAAGCCGAAAGCGCCGCCGAAGTGATCGAGCGCAACCGTTCCGAACCCCAGGGTATCGTGCGTTTGAGCTGCCCCACCGCCCTGCTCAACTCCTGGGTCGGGCCAATGCTGACTCGCTACATGCTCAAGTACCCGCTGGTGGAATTGCATATCGAGAGCACCAACCGGCGGGTCGATGTGATCCACGAAGGCGTTGATGTCGCCCTGCGCATCCGCTTCCCGCCACTGGAAAACACCGACCTGGTGATGAAGGTGTTGGGCAACAGTACCCAGTGCCTGGTGGGCAGCCCGCTGTTTGTGTCACACCTGTCGAACCCACCGCTGCCGGCCGACCTCAATGGCTTGCCGAGCCTGCATTGGGGCTCGGCGCAGCGGGAGTATCAGTGGGAGTTGTTTGGTGAGAACGGCGCCAGTGCGGTGATCCGGCATTTCCCGCGAATGATCACCGATGACCTGCTCGCCCTGCGGCATGCGGCGTGCGGTGGTATCGGCGTGGCGCACCTGCCCAGCGTGGTGGTGCGCGAAGACATCGCGGCGGGCCGCCTGGTGAGCCTGATTCCCGGCTGGTCGCCGAGAACCGGGATCGTCCATGCAATCTTCCCGTCACGCCGGGGCTTGTTGCCGTCGGTGCGCACCTTGATCGATTTTCTTGGCGAAGCGTTTGCGCAAAGCGATATGGCGTAGATAGGTATCCACCTCTATGACGGTCAACGCTCGCGTAGCTAATGACGAGTATCAAAAGATGAGTAAGTACTTATTCTTCATATCAGCGCTTGGAAAGCTCCATGATCATCCGGCTCAACAGGTAAATCCGTGGCGCCACGCTCTCCACTTCGGCATATTCCTCTGAAGTGTGGATATTGCCCCCAACAATCCCGAAACCATCCAGCGTCGGCGTACCCACGCCTGCCGACAGGCTGGCATCAGCCGCGCCGCCGCTGCCTTCGATGGTCAGCTTGCGGCCCAGTTCGCCATAGATCCCCTGGGCGATGGCCACCAACTTGTCCGACTCCGGCGTTTGCGGCATCGGCGGCAAGCCGCGTTGCAGGGTGGTTTTAACTTCGGTTTCCGGGATCAGTTTATTGGCCGAAACCCGCGCCAGATCCTTCTCGATGCGATCAAACTCTTCCGGTAACGCCGCTCGCACGTCAGCCTTGGCGATGGCCTGATCGGGGATCACGTTGGTGCGGTCGCCAGCCTTGAGCACGGTGAAGTTGATGGTGGTCTTCTTCTCCTCGTCCCCCAGCTTGCCCAGTTGCAGGATCTGGTGCGCCACTTCCATCGCCGCGTTGCGACCCAGTTCCGGCGCGACACCGGCGTGAGCGGCCTTGCCCTTGACCTCGACCACGGCGGTGGCGCTGCCCTTGCGCCAAACCACCAGCCCATCGGCCGGGCGACCCGGTTCCAGGTTGAGGGTGACGTCATGGGCCTTGGCGGTTTTTTTGATCAGATCGGTGGCGGCGTCGGAGCCGGTTTCTTCGCTGGCGTCCAGCAGGAAGGTGATCTGCGCGTAGTCCTTGAAGTTCTGGTTTTTCAGCACTTTCAAGGCATAGATCCCGGCAACGATGCCGCCCTTGTCGTCCATCACCCCTGGACCGTAGGCGCGGCCATCCTTGATATGAAACGGCCGCTCGGCCGCCGAACCTTCCTTGAACACGGTGTCCATGTGCGCCATCAGCAGGATTTTCGCTTTGCCGGTGCCCTTGAGGGTGGCGATCACATGGCTGTTGTTGGCGGCGGCATCCGGCACCAGCTCGATGCTGAAACCGAGTTGCTTCAGCTCATCGACGGCGATGTCCCGCACTTGGGTCAGGCCGGGCTCGTAGCCGGAACCCGAATCGATATTCACCAGGCGCTCCAGCAGTTTCAGGGCATCGGCCTTGTACTGTTCGGCATCGGCCTGGATCAGCTTGTGAGGTTCGGCGCTGAAGGCCGGCATTGCCAAGCCAAAAGACAGCGCCAGGGTGGCGGCCAGTAAGGTGCGGTGAAAATTGAAGGTCATGAACCGATCCTTATTTTTGTTGGAAGGTAGCGCCACACCCTACCTGACAAAAACCGGTTTGTTGATCCTCAAACCGACCTCAGCCAACTCCCCTGCACTGCACTGACCCGATTGCGCCCGCTGCTCTTGGCCTCGTACAACGCCTGGTCGGCATCGTTGAGCCAACTGGTGGCATCGTCGTGAGACGGTTGATACGGCGCCAGGCCGATGCTCAGGCTGGCGCACAAAGTCGGGTCCTGGGCGTAGCCGAGGGAACTGAAGCGGTCGCGCAAGGCCTCCATCACTTCGGTGGCGCGGCCCAGGGGCATGTCCGGCAGAATCACGCAAAACTCATCGCCGCCATAACGCCCGGCCAGATCAGTGGCCCGCAGGTTCTGGCGCAGCACTTTGCTCAACTGGCGCAGCACGATATCGCCGGTGACATGGCCGTAGGTGTCATTGATGACTTTGAAGTGGTCGATGTCGATCAAGGCGATGGCGGCGCCCTGCTGCTCTTCGCGGCAGCGTTGGAACTCGATTTCCAAGTGGTCTTTCCAGGCACCGTGATTGAGCAAACCGGACAGGCTGTCAGTGCGGCTCAGGGCCAGAAACTCGCGTTTGTGCTGGGCCAGGGTGATGGCCTGGCGGTAACAAATCCAACCCAGGGCCAGGGGGTAGATCATCAGGATCGGCAGGCAGGCGTAGAGCTGGGTTTCGCTGGTCAAGGCGATGAATGTCGGGGTGAATATCAACATCGACACGCCTATCCCCAGCGCCTGGGCCAGCCAACCGATGAGCATGAACCGTGGGCCGCCGATGGCGACGTTGTTCATGGTCATCATCGACAAGGTGGTGACACTGGGCAGCGGATTGAACTGCATGGCAGCGACCCAGAAACCACCGCAAAACGAATCGAACAGCAGGTTACGGTGCTCGCTACGCAGGGAGTTTTTGGCGCGGCGCGACCATTGGTAAGCCAGGTGCGGCCAGACAAAGGCGTTGATGATCATCCAGGCCCAGACCCAGTTGGGTGGGGCCAATGGATACATGCCGGCAACCACGCAGATAAACCCGAGGCTCAGCCCAAGGCTGCGGGATTTGTACAGGCGTTTGGCGAGTGGAAGTCCTTTTCCTCCTGTAGCTGGCATGGTCTCGTTGATCCTGGATGAATGCAGGAAGTCTATCAGGGCAACGGCCAATAGCCACTACCGTTCAGAGGGTTAATCACCGCGGAGATAGGCGTGCCGACTTGCTTGCGCCACCCCGAGTGCACACAAAAGCGCAACACCGCACTGCCTCGTTTGTGATGGCCGATCCCCCAAAGGGTTTATATAGTCCAGACCAATAACCACCCGCCATGAGCCCAGGCCCATCCAAGGAAGCGCTCGATGACTGATCTGCACACCCTCACGGCCGCGCAACTGCTGGAGCAATTTGCCAGCCGGCAACTGTCCCCCATCGACTACTACGACCACCTGCTGGCCCATATCGACCGCTGGGAACCAAAAATCCGCGCCCTCTACGCCTTCGACCCGGGCCAGGTCCGCCAGCAAGCCCAAGCCTCCACCGAGCGCTGGAACAAAGGCCAGCCCAATGGCGTACTCGACGGCGTCCCCGTCACCGTCAAGGAACTGATCGCCACAAAAGGCACCTCGATCCCCCTCGGCAGCGCCGCCACCCGCCTCACGCCGGCCTTGAACGATGCCCCTCCTGCCGCACGAATGCGCGAAGCCGGCGCCATCATTCTCGCTAAAACCACCGCCCCCGATTTCGGCATGCTCTCCTCCGGTCTGTCGAGTTTCCACGGCATCACCCGCAACCCGTGGAACATCGCCAACAACACCGGCGGTTCCAGCTCCGGCGCCGCCGCTGCCGCCGCTGCCGGTTACGGCCCTCTGCACATCGGTACCGACATCGGCGGCTCGGTGCGACTGCCCGCCGCCTGGTGTGGCCTGGTGGGTTTCAAACCGACGCTGGGGCGAATCCCCATCGACCCGTATTACACCGGCCGCACCGCCGGCCCCATGACCCGCACGGTCGACGACTGCGTGTTGATGATGCAGCACCTGGCTCGCCCCGATGCCCGCGACGCCACCAGCCTGCCGCCACTCACCACCGAGTGGAGCAACCAGCCGCTGTCGGTCAAGGGCCTGCGCGTCGGTTTGATGCTCGAACCCGGTGCCGGTCTACAACCGGAGGGGTTTGTCTGCGAGGCGGTCGAGCAAGCCGCACGGTTGTTCGAGGCCCATGGCGCCAAGGTCACGCTGATCCCTCCGATCATGGACCGTGCGCAACTCGACGGCCTCGACCAATTCTGGCGCGCCCGGCAATGGGGCGACTTGTCGGCCTTGAGCAGCGAGCAGTTCGACAAAGTCTTGCCCTATATCCGCGACTGGGCCGCACCGGGCGCCGACATCACGGGCGTGCAAGCCGTGCAGGGCTTCAATCAGACGTTCGAAATGCGCCGTCGCGCAGCGCAAGCGTTCAGCGATCTGGACCTGATCCTCTCGCCCACCAACCAGGTCAACGCCTTCCCCGCCGAGTGGCCGTCACCGAGCAATGACCCGCAACAACCGTTCGAGCACATCGTCTTCACTGTGCCGTGGAACATGGGCGAACAACCGGCGCTGTCGATCAACTGCGGTTTCGCCGCCGACGGCATGCCCATCGGTTTGCAAATGATCGCACCGCGCTTCGCCGATATCTGGCTGCTGCAAATCGCTAAAACCTATGAGAGCTGGCGTGGCGCAATCCACCACTGGCCGAACCCGTCCTGACTTTAATGCTGTAACTGAACTGCCCACCCACACGCCTGTTCCTCGGCCACCCGGCCGGGGTCTGGACGACTTATAACTAAAATCGAGGGGCTGGTATGCACACTGAACAATTGACCCGATCCGATCCGGATCAGACACCCGAAACACCGTCCCCGGACGCTGGTAAAAAGAGCATCTTTGCCGTGGTGCTGGGCAACGCGGTGGAGTTTTTCGACTTTGGTGTGTACGCGACTTTCGCGGTGATGATCGGCCACACGTTTTTCCCCTCCGACAGCGCTTTCGTCAGCTTGATGCTGTCGGTCACAGCCTTCGGCATCGGCTTTATCGTCCGGCCGTTGGGCGCCGTGCTGATTGGCGCCTACGCCGACCGTGTCGGGCGCAAACCGGCGATGTTGCTGACCCTGGTGATGATGGCTGTGGGCACCGGCAGTATTGCGATCTTGCCCGGCTACGAGACCATTGGCATCGCCGCGCCGATCCTGCTGGTGGTCACCCGCATGATCCAGGGCCTGGCCTGGGGCGGTGAAGCCGGCCCCGCCACCACTTACATCCTGGAGGCCGCACCACCGCACAAGCGCGGCACTTATGCCTGTTGGCAAGTGGTCGCCCAAGGCGTCGCGGCGATGGCTGCAGGCCTGGTGGGTTATACCCTGACCAAAGTCATGTCGCCCGAAGACCTCAACAGCTGGGGTTGGCGCGTGCCGTTCGTGTTCGGTCTGCTGGTGTTGCCCATCGGCATCTACATCCGCCGCAACCTGGCAGAAACCTTCCACGGCCACGGCGAGCAGACCAGCACCGGAGAGCTGGTGCGGGAAGTCTGCGGCAAACATCGGCGGGCGCTGGTGCTGGGCTTGCTGATCCTCTCCGGCAGCACCATCACCCAGTACTTCCTCAACTATATGACCACCTTCGCCCTCACCGAACTGAAGTTGCCCACCAGCATTTCCATGCTCTCCACCCTGGTGGCCGGGGCGGCGATGGCGGTGTGCGCAATCGCCGGCGGTATGCTCTGCGACCGCTTCGGCCGCCGCGTGATTCTGATGACGCCACGGGTGGTGTTGCTGCTGATCCTGTTCCCCGCGCTGCAACTGATGACCGAACACCCCAGCCCTTCGACCTTCCTCATCACCCTGGCTGTACTGTCGGGCCTGCATGGCATGAGTGGCGCGGCGTTGATCGTGTTGCTGGTGGAGAGCTTTCCCAAGTCGGTACGTTCCACCGGTTTCTCCATCGTCTACGCCTTCGGCGTGGCGGCGTTTGGCGGCACCGCGCAGATCATTATCACCTGGCTGATCGGCACCACCGGTGACCCGATGTCGCCGGTCTGGTACTTACTGATCGCCAACGTGGTGTGCCTGACCGCCGCCTGGTTTGCCAAGGAAACCCGGCCATCGCTGCCTGGCCAACCGGCCCGCGAAACCCGGCTCGCAGAAGCCCCGGTTCGCTGATACCGCTTCCCACTGTCGCGCGTCTTTTCGCCACTGACCGGTCGAGCCCATAGGCTTGACCGAGACGGTCGCCTTACGTCTTATTTGTGTGGGGATTCACCATGTATCCACGTCTTTTGCTGGCCGTCACCCTGGCCACAAGCACCGAGGCTTTTGCTCAAGAGAATGCCCAGGCCAGCGCGCCCGGTTTTCTTGAAGGCAGCACCCTGGACCTGAATCTGCGTCACTACTATTCCAACCAGCACACAAAGCGCACCACACACCTGAGCATCAAGAAACCCGGCGGCATCGAGCCGACCCGCGTGCGGGAAACCTGGGTACAGACCAGCATGCTCAAGTACAGCTCCGGCTACACCCAGGGCCTGATTGGCGTCGGTGTCGACGTGGGCGTATTCAGCGCGGTCAACCTGGAACGTGGCCATGGCAAGGTGGCCAATGGCGGCGACCGCGTGCTGGTGGACAGCGACGGCGACGCCATCCCGACCTGGAGCCGGCTGGGGGTGGGCGATGTGCGCGTTCGGCTGTCCAGCACCGAACTCAAGGCCGGCCGCCTGATGACCGACAACCCGATACTGCGCTACAAGGACAACCGCGCCCTGCCCTCCAGCTTCCAGGGCGTGGGGCTGTACAGCAACGAACTGGATTGGCTGTCGATTCAAGGCGGCAGTTTCGACCGGGCGATCCCCCGCACCGGCACCGGTGCCGAACGCCTGACCACCACCTTCGGTAACCGCGCCTACAGCGGTGCGCGCATCAGCTACCTGGGCGCCACGATCAAGCCGGGCTATGGCCTGGAAGCCAGCCTCTACGGCTCGCGCTTCGAAGACATGTGGGACCAATACTATGTCGGCCTGGCTCACCGCATCGGCGACAAATCCGACCTGGCCCTGAAGACCGCCTTCAACTACTACCACACCCGCGATTCTGGTGAGCAACGCCTGGGCTACATCGACAACAACGCCGCCAGCCTGGCCGTCACCGCCACCCACCAGGCCCATAGCCTGACCCTGGCCTGGCAGCAGGTGTTCGGCAACGAGTACTTCGACTACGTGTGGGAATCCACTGGCAACTACATGGCCAACTCGCTGTACTCGGACTACAACGGCCCCAACGAAAAGTCCTGGCAACTGCGCTACGACATCGACCTGGCGGCCTACGGTGTTCCCGGCCTGACTGCCAGCCTGTGGCACGCCAAGGGCTGGGGCATCGACGGTACTCACTACGACGGCGACCGAAACGGCCACAACACCGGCTACAACGTGCGCGGCCTGGACAATGCCAAGCACAACGAAAACGGCCTGATGCTGGCCTATGTGGTGCAGTCCGGAAAACTGAAAAACGCCGTGCTGCGCACCATCGTCTACAACCACCGCGCCAGTGGTGGACAGATTGATGGCAGTTACGATGAATTCCGGATTGTCGGCAACTTCCCGATCAACCTGTTCTAAGTCGAGCCCGTCAGCCGTCGACAGGCTGACGGGCATCGAATGGCGCACCGGATTGATGACTCATTCCACCAACGCATAGTGCTGCATGGCACTGGCCAACATTTCCTGGCACTTGAGCACCGCCACCGAACGGGGGCGATTGCGGTACACACACAGGTCGATGCGAATCCGGCCCAGGTATTCATCGGCAATCGGCACGGCCACCAGACCATCCCCCAGGTCCCGCGCCTCGGCATCTACCTGAGGCAGGATCAACACTGCCGCCCGCTGCCGGGCCAGGCTTTTCTGCACCTCCAGGGAACTGGTGGTGAACACCGCTTCAAGGGTTACTCCACGCTTCCTTGCCGCCACTTCCAGGGCCTGGCGCGCGCCATAGGCGGAGTCGGGAATGGCCAGGGGTTGGCCTTCCAGTTCGCTCAATTCAATGCTGTCGCGCTGGGCGAAGGGATGCTCGGTGCTCACCAGCACCCGGTGCCACAACTCACATTGTGCGGTGACTTCGACGTCGGCCCGCTCCTGCAGGTAGAACGCCAGCCCAAGGTCGGCCTCACCGCTGCACAAGGCATCGAGGGTGGCCGATGCACTGGCGATGACGATATTGAAGGTGACCTTGGGATGAGCGCGATAAAACGCGGCGAGCACCGGCGCCAGCACGGTGGAAACGATACTTTCTGACACATGGATGCTGATATTACCCGCCACCTGGCTTTGTCGGCTGGCAATCACATCACGCACTTGATCGAGGCCGCGCAGTGTGGAAGTTACCTGTTCGGCCAAGCATTCGCCTTCCACCGTCAAACGAATACCTCGGGGCCCGCGCTCAATCAGGGCGGCACCAAAGAAGTGCTCCAGGTGCTCGATCTGCCGGCTCACGGCCGTCGGCGTGACGTACAACCGCTCAGCCGCCTTACGCAACGAAGCGCAGCGCGCGACCTCGTGGAAATACCGCAAGGCTCGTAATTGCATGGTCGGGTTGCTCCTGCATAAAGACTGAGCGGTGAAGGGAGGCAATTACTGCGCCAGACCTGTTTGCGACCCTTCTTGACTGAAAACGAGGGTATGTACTCAATCAAATCCAGCATCCCGGCCGGCTACCAGGCCGCCATCGAAGGCAAGCCAGCCCCCACATTTGATCTGCTCTACAATGCTCGTCCTACTCACCCTCGGGACCGACATGGACATCGAACTGGCACGCACCTTCCTGGAAATCACCCGCTGCGGCAGTCTGGCCGCCGCGGCCGAGAAACTCCATGTCACCCAGACCGCCATCACCGCCCGCGTGCAAAAGCTGGAAAGCCAACTCGACAGCACGCTGTTCGTACGCAACCGCGCCGGCGCCCGGCTGACCGCAGACGGTGAGGCCTTCGTGGTGTATGCCAATCAGTTGGTACAGACCTGGGAAGCGGCGCGCCGCGACCTGCCGCTGCCCGACGGTTACCGCAACGTGCTGCACATCGGTGGCGAAGTCAGCCTGTGCAACCCGCTGATGCTCAGTTGGGCCCAGGCCCTGCGCGAACACATCCCCGGTCATGCCCTGCGCACGGAAATCCGCGACGGTGAATACCTGTTGCGCCAATTGGAACTGGGAGTACTGGATGCTGCGCTGGTGTTCCAGCCGCAGTACTGGCCGGGGTTACAGGTGGAACAAGTGCTGGAAGAGAAGTTGATCCAGGTGCGACTGGTGGCTCGGCCCGATCCCTATGTGTATATCGACTGGGGCCCGGGTTTCCGTAAGCAGCACGACGCGGCCTTGCCGGACAAGGCGCGGGCGGCGGTGAGTTTCAATCTTGGGCCGTTGGCGTTGCAGTACATTCTGGAGAACGGCGGCGCCGGGTATTTCCGCACGCGGGTGGTGCAGAGTTATCTCGACAGTGGGGTGATGGAGCGGGTGCCCAAGGCGCCGGAGTTTGGTTTCCCCACCTACCTGGTGTATTCGCGAGAGCGCGATTGTGCGGTGTTGCAACAGGCGCTGGTGTTGCTTCGGGGCGTGGTCAAGGCGGAAAGTGATTGGTCACAGCGCTGGGACCCGGTGATTTGAGCCACGGGTTGCCCGCGCCTGGTCGACCCTAAAGCCGCCACGAGCTCGCATAATCCCCACAAGCAACTAACCTCACCTCCAATAAAAAAACAACGAGCCCCGCCCATGAACCACCCCACCGAGGCTTTCCGCACCCGCTATCGCGCCAGCGTCCACCCCCGCTACAACCCCTGGCTGCATGCCTGTTTCGTACTGGGTTACGGCCTGCTATGCATCACCCTATCCTGGCGCAGCACCCACCAGATCCAGCCCTGGGAATGGCTGACCATCCCCCTGGCCCTGGTGTTCTTCAACCTGTGCATCTACCTCGTCCACCGCTACCTGGGCCACCACAAACACGGCTTTGCCAAGCTGTTCTACGCCCGCCACACCGGCGACCACCACAGCTTTTTCACCCCTGGCCACATGACCTACGACAGCCCGAAAGACTGGCGAGTGATCCTGTTTCCCGCCTGGCTGATCGTCCTTCACAGCCTGGCCATCACCCTGCCCGCCTGGTGGCTGCTCAAACAGCTGAACCCCAACGTCGCCGGGTTGTTCGCCGGGTGCATGATCCTCGGCTACCTGCTCTATGAAATCTTCCATGCCTGCGAACACCTGCACGAGAACCATCCCCTGGCCCGCCTGCCATGGATCAAGCAGATGCGCCAGTTGCACGCGCTGCATCACCGCCGCGAACTGATGCAAGGCCGCAACTTCAATATCGTGCTGCCGCTGATGGATTACCTGTTCGGCACCCTGCACTGGGAGCCGGCCGCCCCTCAACCCAAAGACTCACGGAAATTGTCATGAGTACCCGTTCAAGAAAAGTTCGCCATTTACTCCTGCTGATCCTGATTGTGGTCGTTGCCTTCCTGCTGTTGATGCCCACCAAGGTCCAGCCTGTCAACTGGTCGCCCCCCAAGGCGCCGTCGATGAAGGATGGGCCCTTCGCCGAAAACCAGCGCCTCAAGGACGTGCAACGCATCGGCGCCCAGGAGATCGCCGGGCCCGAAGCGTTGCTGGTGGATGCCCAGGGGTTTCTCATTACCGGCCTGCATGACGGCCGCATCATCCGCACCTCGCCCGAAAGCAAAACCCTGGAAGTGCTGGCCAATACCGGTGGCCGTCCCTTGGGCCTGGCACTGCACCCGGACGGTCGCCTGATCATTGCCGACGGTGTCAAAGGCCTACTGGCCCTGGATACCCAGCACAAACTCACCACCCTGAGCACCAGTGCCAACGGCCTGCCGTTCGGTTTTACCGATGACGTTACCGTGGACGCTGCCGGGCGTTATGCCTACTTCAGCGATGCGTCGAGCCGCTGGGGTTATGGCGAGGACGGTGAAGCAGTGATCGAACACGGCGGCGATGGTCGACTGTTGCGCTACGACTTCAGCAACAACCAGACCGAAGTGCTGCTCGATCAGTTGCAGTTCGCCAATGGCGTGGCGTTGGGCCCTGACGAGAACTATGTGCTGGTCAACGAAACCGGTGCCTATCGCATCAGCCGCTATTGGCTCAAGGGCGGCAAAGCTGGCACCCATGACCTGTTTATCGACAACCTGCCGGGGCTGCCGGACAACCTCAGTTTCAACGGCCAGGACCGTTTCTGGGTGGCCCTGTATTCGCCGCGCAACCCGCTGCTCGATGGCTTTGCCGGTTATCCGCTGATGCGCAAGGTGATGGTGCGAGCACTGATGGTGGTGCCCAAGCCGATAGAGCGCAAAGCCTTTGTCCTGGGGCTGGACGTCAATGGCCAGGTAATCGCCAACCTGCAGGATGGCAGCGCCGGCAACTACTCACCCATCACCACCGCCCGTGAATATGGCGACTGGCTCTACCTGGGCTCGCTGAAGAACACCAGCATGGCACGCTTGCCGATGAAGCTGGCGCTGGCGCACTAACGAAAAAAGGTAGTTGTCGAGCTTTAGCGAGGCTACGTTGGCCGCACACTGCCATCAAGCCAGGCAAAGGAACCGCGGCGCGCCTGACGCAGCCTCGCCAAAGTTTGACCATAAGCAGAGTTACGGCCCGCAGACCTAGTACCCGGTCATCTCCAGATACCCTACCCCACCCTGGAACTTCACCGGCCCTTCCCAATAAGGAATACTCAGGTTCATCCACGCCTTGGGATTGACTGCTTCGGTGGTGATATCAAGATTTTTTCCAGGGACTTTCAGCGACCAGCGCGTGGGTACGCTGCGCCCGTCGATCTCGGTACTGGTCAACGGCGTGAGCTGGATATCCTGATTGTGCAGGATCTGGGTGCGGCCCTGATGGTCGATCCAGGTGCCCATCAGGTAGGCCGCGCCTTCTTTTTGCCGCACACGAAACAGCATCAACTGCTCGCCGCTGTCCAGATGCAGGGAGAACCAGTCCCAGCCGGTCTGGTTGGCGGTCAGGGGTTGGCTGCTCCACTCGCGGTCGAGCCAGGCGGGGCCGCTGACCTGATAGCGTTTACCGTCGATAGTGACCGTGCCATGGGCCCGGAAAAACGGCTGGCTGTAGTAATACGACGCCTGGCCCTGGTCGGATTTGCGGCTATAGCCCTGGTCGCCCTGGAGTACCAAGGGGCGACTGGAAGTCAGTTGCAGGTCGTAGTTGAAGTGCTCGCCGCTGGCCTTGAGTTGCATGTCGGCCAAGGGGCTTGCAGCACCGGCGCGGGTGGCAAAGTTCCAGTCGTCGATCCAGGCATTGAAGGGCAGCGCGTTGGCCCCCGCCTGGCCCACGCCGCCTCGGGCGTAGCGCTCGGCGGAGTAGTGGCTTGTGGCCGAGGTGACGGCGGCGTGGCCCAGCCAGACGGTAGAGTCGCGCCAGCCCGGCTGCACGGGGCCAGCCTTGAGGGCATTGCGAAACAGTGTCCATTGCACGCCGAACAGGTTGCCTTCAGCGTCCTTCAGGTTGGCGGTAACGTACCACCACTCGATGCGAAAGCCGTCATGTGGCCCGTGATCCTCGGGAAAGCTGAAGACCTTACCGGGCACTACCTGGGCAAAGTCCGAGGCGTCGCTGCCAAGGCCGGCGAAGCTTTCCTCGGGCGGCGCCTGCTGGTCGCAAGCAGCAAGCGACCACAGCAAGGCAGCCCACAGCAGGCACTTAATCTTCATTGGCAAAGGTCCTCAACAAATCCGCTGGCCGGCTGCGGTACAACTGCCACAGCGGCCAGGCCGAAGCCAGCAACGTCGCTACCATCGCCAGCCCCAGCAACTGCGCCAACTGCCAGGGAAAAACCTGCAACGGCAAGCGCCAGCCAAAAGCCTGGACGTTGATCACCGTATCCAGACACCAGGCCAGCAGCAGCCCCAGGGGCAACGCCAGTACCAGGGTCAGCACCGCCAGCAGCCAGGTTTGCCCCAGGTTGAGCAGCATCAATTGGCGCCGCGTCACCCCCAACGCCCACAACGGCGCCAGTTGGCCGAGGCGGCTTTGACTCTGGGTCAACAGGCTGATAAACAGCGCAACGCCGGCTACGCCCAGGGTCAGGCTATTGAGCGCAGCGGTGGCGGCGAAGGTGCGCTCGAAGACCTGGCTCGACCAGCCCTTGAGTTGCTGTTGATCTACGATGCGGCTGTCTTCCAGCGCGAACTGCTTTTGCACTTCACCGATCAGCGCCGGCACATTGGCCGGCAATACCCGCAGATTGAATCGCGCCGGCGACAAGGCCGGCCAGTGCTGCAACAGGTGCTGGGCATTGACCAGCAGATGGCCCTTGGGGTTGCCGTAGTCGGCATAAATCCCCACGACTTTGGGCGACCACGGCCCCTGGGACGTGGGGATCGTCACCACATCGTTCAACTGCACCTTCAGCCGACGCGCCAGTTGTTCGCTGAGCATCAGCGTGTCGCTTTGCAGCAACTGATCCCAGGGATCGCCAGCCACCGCTTCCAGTAGCGGCCAGTGCTGGCGATAGGTCGGGTCATCGACCACGCCAAAGACCTCCGCCGGCCAGCCCTGCAATTGCACCGCGACTTGCCAGGAGGGCAATACGGTCTGGACCAGCGGTTGCTGTGCCAGCCAACTGTGCAGGTGTTCGGCCTGAGCCGGGTTCTGCGGGTTGAGGTACAGCTCGGCGGTCAGGCGTTGCTCCAGCCAGTTGTTGAAGGTGTGACGAAACCCCGAGGTCATGGAGCCGGCGCCAATATTTGCCGCCAGCGCCAACAGCAACGCCATCAGGGCCAGGCTCAGGGCCGGTAACTGCTGACGGCAATCGGCGAGAAACCATTGCCCCAGCACCGAACGGCTGCGCCCCAATACCGCCTTGAGCAGGCCGTTGAGCACTACTGGCAAACCCAGGGCCGCCCCCAGTAACAAGGCGGCCATCAACACAAAACCGCTGGCCAGGCTGTCGCCCAGCAGCAGCGCCAACAGAGCGATCAGCAATGCCGCGCCGGCCACCCAACCCTGACGCCGCAACCAGCGCCCGTGGGCCTGGTGCCAGGCTTGTGCGTTGGCCAGGGCCAGCAACGGCAAACGCGCCGCCCGCCACAAACTGCTGGCGCCGGCGAGCAAGGCGCCCAGCACACTCAAGCCCAGGCCACTGGCCCACCACAGCGGGGTCAGGCTCAGTTGGCCCGGCACCTCGGCGCCATACAAACCCCGCAAGCTGGCCGCCACATCCGCCAGCAACAGGCTGGCCAGCAGGTAGCCGCTGGCGACACCAGCAAGACCGCCCAACAAGGCCAGGCCACCCAACTCGACGCTCAGGCTGACAATCAGCATCCGCGCGCAGACCCCACAGGCACGCAAGGTGCGCAGCAGGCCGCGCCGTTGCTCCAGGGCCAGGCCGATGGCGGCGTGGACGATAAACAGCCCTACCACGAACGACAGGAATCCCAGGGCATCGAGGTTTAGGTGGAAGCTTTCGGTCAGGCGCGACAGGTTGTTTTCTTCGCCGTGCTTGAGTTGCAGTTGCCCACTTAACTGCGCCGGCAATGCCGGATCGCTCGCGGCAAAGTCTTTGTCCAGCAACAGCCGCGACAGGCGCTCGGGCATGCCCAGCAGCAGTTGGGCGAAGCCGATGTCCGTCAGCAGCAAACCGGGGGCCATGTCCGGCTGTGCATGCAGCGGTGGCAAGGCTTGCCCGCTGGCGCTCAGCGGCTGGTCGCCATCGTGCAACCCCAACGCCTGGAGGGTCTGGGGCGCGATCCAGGTGCGTCCCGGCGGATTGAAGAAGGCGATCATCTGCGCCCGATCCAACGTCTGCCCGGCGACCGTTCCACCACCAGGCAGCGAGACGGGGTCGATACCCATCAGTTGCAAACGTTGCTCTTCATGGCCCTTGAGGATCAACCGCCCCTGCACCACCGGCGACACCGGCCAGCCGGCGCGGCGCAGAGTAACGAATAACGCTTGAGGGAAACTGGCGCCGTCCGGCGTGCCGAGGCTGGCCTGGGGCTCGCCGCCAATCAACTGGCTGGCCCGTGCGTAGCTGTCCCGCGCCTGGCTGTTGAGGGCTTGCACGCCGGTCAACAACGCAGTGGCCAGCCACAGGCCAGTGAGCACGCTGAAGAACTGCACGGAGTGGCGGCGCCAATGGCTGAGTAACGCGCGCAAGGTCCAGTAGAAGACACGCACCTCAGTGAGTAGCCGCAGTCAATACGTGGCCGCGCTGCAACACCACCTGCCGGTCCAACTGCGCCGCGATGCGTGGGCTGTGAGTGACCATCAACAGGCAGGTCGGGCTATCGCGCAGCAGGTCCAGGAGTAATTTCAGCACTTCGTCGCTGGTAGCTTCGTCCAGATTACCGGTGGGCTCATCGGCCAACAGCAGACCGGGACGGGACGCCAGGGCGCGGCCCACGGCCACCCGTTGCTGCTGGCCGCCGGAGAGTTGTTCGGGATAGCGCTTGAGCAAATCCCCCAGGCCCAGGCGCTCCACCAATTGCGCCTGCCACAGCGGATCAAAACGCCCGGCCAACCGCGCCTGGAAGGCCAGGTTGTCCTCCACCCGCAAACTGCCGATCAGGTTGAACTGCTGGAACACCAGGCCGATGTCGGTGCGCCGCCAGTGAGCCAGCTGCGCCTCGCTCATCTGGTCCAGGCGCTGTTCGCCCACCTGGATGCTGCCGCGATCAACACGGTCCAGCCCCGCCACCAGATGCAGCAAGGTGCTTTTACCGCTACCGGATTCGCCCATCAGCGCCAGGCTGCTGCGCTCGGCCAGGTGCAGGTCGACACCCGCCAGCACCGCCAACGGACCCTGAGGCGTGTCGTAGCTTTTGAAGACACCTTGCACCTGAAGCATGGAAAGACTCGCTTGCCGATGGACTGCGGTCGAGGATAACGGCTGACTGTCCAACCCATGCAAATTTTTCACATTGATTTCACCGAGTTGCCACCTGCCGCACTTTAAATTACTCACCAAGCGCAGGTAACTACACCGCTACCTGAAACTTGTTAGTTACCTCACGCGCACAATTTTAATACCCACATGTTCAGCAAAAAGACAGCGGTCCTATGACAGGCTTTAGCTTCACCACAGGCAGTTGTCTGTTAGCTGCGCCTGTTCAATTCAACGCCGCCAACAGTGCCCCATGGTGAAGAGTGTGGTTGATCTGACCCTGACCAAGCCCAGCTCCCGCCGGGCCCCTGTAAAAGGCCTGAAAAAGCTCTGCCTGGGCCTGGCCTTTATCGGTTTGCTGGTGACTGGCGTGATGTTCTGGCCCTCTTCACCCCTGGACCTGGGCGTCGGCAATCGCCTGCTGACCTCGGGGGTATTGGCCAGTTGGCACAATGGCGACCTGATCGTACTGGTGCGCCATGAAGAACGCTGCGACCGCTCCACCAATCCCTGCCTGGGCCCGGATGATGGCCTGACCCTGCCGGGCAGCCAGTCCGCGAGCGCCCTGGGCAAGGCTTTCCACACCCTGGGCATGGACAACAGCGATGTGCTGAACAGCCCCACCACCCGCACGGCGCAGACTTCATTGTTCATGTTTGGCAAAACCCAATTGTCCCCCGGCCCACTGGCCATCTGCGGCGACGCCATGGGCGAGGAAATCCTCGGCCACAAGATCCCTGGGCGCAACCTGCTGATGATCACCCACAGCGCCTGTATCAGCGACTTTGAACGGGCCCTGGGCTTTGAGCATGCCGACGCCGCTGAATACGGCAGTTCACTGTTTGTCGAGGTGAACGCCGACGGCACGCTCAAGGCCCTGGGCATCATGAACAGCCAGGATTGGGCCGCCGCGCTTAAACAACTCTAGGCACTTCTTTACAGGTAATAACACCGGGAATGTTCAGCAAAACGACAGCCACGACGTGGCATCGTTAGTTGCTGTAACTCAGGCGCATGTCGAGCCCTGCAATAGTTCACTAACAGTTATGACTTGAAGCCTTATTTAAATTACCGAGTGGACACTCTGTGATTCCTTTCCCTATTACCGCACACGCCCGCCTTAAACCATTGCTGCTACTGGCATTGGCATTTGTCCTGTTTTTCCTGCTGCCCCTGGGCAACCATGGCCTGTGGATTCCCGACGAAACCCGCTACGCCCAGGTCAGCCAGGAAATGCTCATGAGCGGCCACTGGATAGCGCCGCACTTTATGGGCGTGCGCTATTTCGAAAAACCCGCCGCTGGCTATTGGCTGATTGCCGTAGGCCAGGCAGTGTTTGGCGACAACCTGTTCGGCGTGCGCATCGCCTCGGTCCTGACCACAGCGCTGAGTGTGCTGCTGACCTGGCTTATCGCCCGCCGCTTGTGGAACGAGCCGCGTAAAAGCTTCGCCTGCGCACTGCTCTACCTGAGCTTTGGCCTGGTAGCCGGCCAAGCGGGCTATGCCAACCTCGATCCGCAGTTCAGTTTCTGGGTCAACCTGAGCCTGGTGGCGCTGTGGTTTGCCCTGGACAGCAGCACCCGCCGGGCGCGACTCGCAGCATGGGCCTTACTCGGCCTGGCCTGCGGTATGGGTTTTATGACCAAGGGCTTTCTGGCCTGGCTGTTGCCAGTGCTGATCGCCGTGCCCTACATGCTCTGGCAGCGGCGGCTGGGTGAACTGCTGCGCTATGGCCCGCTGGCAATGGGCGTGGGCGTGGCCGCGTTGGTCTGTCTGCCCTGGGCCCTGGCAATCCATCTGCAGGAAGCCGATTACTGGCGCTTTTTTTTCTGGCATGAACACATTCGAAGGTTTACCGCCGACAACGCGCAACACGCTCGGCCCTGGTGGTTTTACCTGCCGCTGATGGTGGTGTCCGCTCTGCCCTGGGCCGGGTTGCTGCCGATGACTCTACTCAAGACCTGGCGCGAAAAAACCGACCCGCCAATCCTGTTCCTGGCGCTGTGGCTGTTGCTGCCCCTGGGCTTTTTCAGCCTGAGTAGCGGCAAGCTGGCGACCTACATCATGCCGTGCCTGCTGCCCCTGGCCCTGCTGATGGGCCATACCCTGATGGACCTGCTGGCACGAGGCAAACCTCGCGCCATTTGCCTCAACGGCCTGCTCAACTTTGCTATCGGCATGGCGGCGATGGTCGGCCTGCTGTACCTGCAAATCGCCGATCCGCTGTACAACAACAGCCACCGGGAAATGTTCAGCCTGTCCCTGGCCTTTATCGTGCTGATGGGCTGGATGCTCACCAACCTGCTGCAAGCCTTTCGCCCGCTGACCTTATGGGCCATGCCGGCACTGGGCATCTGGTTGCTGGTGGCACTGTTGCCGGCGGGAATGCCGGCCATGGTGGTGGATAACGAAATGCCCGACCAGTTCATCCTCGAACACCTGGATGAGCTGCAACAAACCCGCTCACTGCTGAGCAATGAACTGGGCTCTGCGTCGGCCCTGGCCTGGCGTCTGCAGCGGCCCGACGTGACGTTCTACGACACCGTCGGCGAGTTGCGTTACGGCCTGCAATACGCCGACGTCATCCATCGCAAGGTGGACCTGGACAGCGTGCAGGCGTGGATGAGCGACGCACGCCAGCGAGGGTCGGTGGGGGTGCTGCTGCGGGTCAAGAGCACCAGCGAAATGCGCGAAGCCGGGCAGTTGCCGCCAGGAGGCAAGCGTTATCGCAAGGGCAATCTGGTGATCACGATTTACCCGCAATTGTCGTAACACAGCAGCATTATTTTGATTCGGTTTGCACCTCAAAACCTCAATCGGACATCACCCATGACCTTCTGGAAAACTGAACGAGGCGCCCTGTTCCTGCTCCTCAGCGTGTCCGCCGTGATCCTGTTGCTGGGCCTGGGCAGCCGTGATGTGTGGGGGCCGGAAACCCGCTGGGCGAACATCACCCTGCAGATGCTGCAAAGCGGCGACTACTTCGACCCTTACCTCAAGGGCACGCCGTACTATGACAAACCCCTGCCCTCATACTGGTTGATCACCGGGTTCGCCAAGCTGATGGGCGGCCTCGGGCCATGGTCGTTGCGCCTGCCCTCGGTGATTGCTGCCTGGCTGAGCATCTGGTTGGTGTACCTGATCGGCGAACGCCTGTACCGCAAGGGCACCGGGCTGATGGCTGGGTGGATGCTGGCGACCACCTTCTACTTCATGTTCTGGGCCCGAGTGGCCACGGCCGATGTGCTGACGGTGTGTGGCGTGCTGGCGGCGGTCTGGTGGTACTGGCGCGGCCCGGACGACACGCGACTGGGCCGCTACACGGTATTTTTCCTGCTGCTGGCCGCGACCTCACTGTTCAAGGGGCTGATTGGCTTCGTGCTGCCGGGGCTGGTGTTGCTGCCGCACCTGCTAAGCGAGGGACGCTACAAACGCCATCTCAACCAGCGCCTGCTGCTGGCGCTGGTGATCGCCGGGGCGTTCTATGCCATTCCCTTTGTGCTGTCCCATCTCTACGGCGCGCCCACCTATGGTGAAAGCGGCCTGCAATTGGTCTTCCGGGAAAACGTGGTGCGCTTTTTCGACCCCTTCGACCATATGGGACCGATCTACACCTACCTGATCTACCTGCCGGCCTACACCTTGCCATGGGCGCCATGCTGGATACTCGGCTTGTGGCTGGCGCTGCGGCACTGGCGCCACACCGAACCCAACGTGCGCTGGCTGGTCTGGGGCCTGGGTTTATTATTCCTGTTCTTTACCGCCAGCGGCAGTCGGCGCAGCTACTACGTGTTGCCACTGGTGCCCTTTGCGCAGTTGCTGGCCGCGTGGTGGGTCAGTGAGCGCGTTGCCCGCAAACACAGTGCAGCCGTTTGGAACCGTGGCTTCGCTGTCGCCGCCGTCGTATTGATGCTGGTCCTCGGGGTGCTCTATCCATGGACCAACGGCAACGGCGGCGTCACCCGTTTCGCCGCCGACGTGCAAGCACAGGCAGTTAAACGCGCACCCTGGGACCAATGGCGGATAGTGATGGTGGAAGTGGATAACAAAGTACCGATGTACCTGCAAAACCACGGCGCGCCGTTCTACTACGTGGCGCAAACCCAGGACTTCCCGCGCGAGGGCGACAGCACGGCGTTCATGGCCTGGCTGGACAAAGCCAGCGGCCAACACTTCGATACGCAACGCACGATCATCGTCGCGCAGTATTCAAAAGATGACCCGGCGCCACTGGCTTATCTGGGCAGCGATCATCAGGTGATCCGCACCCAGCCGGACAATGGCGAGCGACTGTTTCAGCGGCGTGACGGCGGGAGCGTAGCGTTTGTGCCAAACCCGCACTAACGCTGGATAACGTTTGTTAACTCGATGCCTCCCCAGGGTTAACCCGGCAACGGAATCACCCGCAACGGCCGCACCGACTTATAGGAAAAACTCGAATAGATTTCCTTCACACACGGCAGCGTCTGCAACACCTCCCGCGCAAACTCGCCGAAAGACTCCAAATCCTTGGCCACCACTTCCAGCAAAAAGTCATAACGCCCGGACACGTTATGGCAGGCCACGATCTCGGGGATCTCCAGCAAGCGCTGTTCAAACGCCCTGGCGATTTCCCGCGAGTGGGTGTCCATCATGATGCTGACAAACGCCGTCACCCCATACCCCAGCGCCTTGGGCGAAAGGATTGCCTGGTAGCCGCTGATCACCCCGCTGTCTTCCAGGTTCTTCACGCGGCGCCAGCACGGCGAGGTGGTCAGGGAAACCCGTTCGGCCAACTCGGCGACGGTGAGGCGGGCATTACCCTGCAACGCGTTTAACAGGGCTTTATCGGTACGGTCCAGGCTTGCAGGCATGTCTTGCCTCAAAAAGTCATTTTTATTGGTTTTCATCCCAGACTGGAGGGATTTCCCAGCAAAGTATGGAATGTTCAGCTTTGATTATGAGCATAGCATTGTAGGAAATAAGGAGCCTGAGACCATGAAAAATAAACACAATACGTTCGGCTTTTCTACACGTGCCATCCACCACGGCTACGACCCGCAAGACCATCACGGCGCGCTGGTACCGCCGATTTATCTGTCGGCAACCTTCGCCTTCCCCACGGTCGAATATGGCGCCGGTTGCTTTGCCGGCGAGGAAAACGGGCACTTCTACACCCGCATCTCCAACCCCACGCTGGCCCTGCTGGAATCGCGCATGGCGACGCTGGAAGGCGGCGACGCGGCAGTGGCGTTCAGCTCCGGCATGGGCGCCATTGCCGCGACGTTCTGGACCCTGCTGCGACCGGGGGATGAGGTGATCGTCAGCCAGACGTTATACGGCTGCACCTTCGCCCTGCTGCACCACGGCATCGGCGAATTCGGCATCAAGGTGCGCCACGTCGACCTGACGGACCTGGCCGCCCTGCGCGATGCGCTGTCCCCCGCGACCCGCATGATCTACTGCGAAACCCCGGCCAACCCCAACCTGCAACTGGTGGATATTGCCGCCGTGGCCGAGATCGCCCACCGACAACCCGGCATCACTGTGGTGATTGACAACACCTATTGCACGCCCTACCTGCAACGCCCCCTGGAACTGGGCGCCGACGTAGTCGTGCACTCCGCCACCAAATACCTCAGCGGCCACGGTGATATCACCGCGGGCATCGCCGTCACCAGCCACGCCCTGGCCCAGCGGATTCGCCTGCAAGGCTTGAAGGATTTGACCGGCGCAGTGATGTCGCCCCAAGACGCCTTCCTGCTGATGCGCGGCCTCAAGACTCTGGCTCTGCGCATGGATCGCCATTGCAGCAACGCCCAGGCCGTGGCCGAAGCCTTGCAGGCGCACCCGGCAGTGGAATGGGTCACCTACCCCGGCCTGCCGTCCTTCCCGCAATACGAACTGGCCGCACGACAGATGAAATTACCCGGCGGCATGATCGCTTTTGAACTCAAGGGCGGCATCGAAACCGGTCGGCGCTTCATGAACGCGCTCAAGCTGTTCACCCGCGCGGTCAGCCTGGGGGATGCCGAATCGTTGGCGCAGCACCCGGCGAGCATGACCCACTCTACCTACACGCCGGAGCAGCGCGCCCACCATGGGATCAGTGAAGGTTTGGTGCGGCTGTCGGTGGGGCTTGAGGATGTCGCGGACCTGTTGGCGGATGTGCAGCAAGCCCTGGCCAGGAGCACGAAAATCACCGCGCCCCGCCAAGCCTTGATGGCGTCGCATGCATCGAAGTGACAGGGCTGGCGCAGCACGGCGGTGAGGCTACTTGATCAGGCGAGTTTCTTTCGACGGCCTGTAGCCAAAATACGCGCTATAGCATTTGCTGAAATGGCTGGGGGAAACAAAACCGCAGGCCACCAGCACATCGACCTGAGACAGCTCGGTGTGTTGGAGCAGCCGCCGCGCCTCAGTAATACGCAGCTCCAGATAATAACGTTGCGGCGTTGTCCCGAGCTGCTCTCGGAACAGCCGCTCCAACTGGCGACGTGAACGGCCCGCGTAGCCCGCCAATTGCTCCAACGCCAAAGGCTCTTCGAGGTTGGCGTCCATCAGCCTCACCACCTCACGCAATGGCGCGCTCACACAGATATTTTCAGCAGGCTTTATGCGCCGATAACGAGACTCCTCAAATGCCAGGATGTCCTCGACACCCTCCACCAACGCCTTACCGTGCAACCCCTTGATCCAGTCCAGCGCCATATGGAAAGCACCCGAGGGACTGGACGCGGTGAGCCGGTCGCGATCAATCACATAGGGCTCACTGCTGACATGGCTGACCTTGGCGATCTCTGTGAGTGCGGGCCGATGTTCGGGGTGGATGGCGCAACGATAACCGTCAAGAACGCCGGCCTTGCCCAGGAACCATGCGCCATTCCACAACCCGGCCAGGCTGACACCCTGCTGCGCCGCGGCTTGCAGCAAGTGAATGAACGCATCATCAGCCTTCAGCGCAGTCCGGTAGCCGCCGCAAATGACCAGCAGGTCGAGGTCTTGGGTCACCGAACAATCGATACGAGCATCCGGGCGAATGACCAGGCCCAAATCGCTGATAACCTCTGCTTCGGTCAATCCGAACGTGCGCGAAGCAAACAAGCCGGGGCGCAGAAGGTTCGCGGTAATGATCGTATCCAGGGCCTGGGTAAACGCGGGCAACGAAAAGTGTTCAAGCAGCAGAAAGCCTGTTCGAACCATTCGCGGCACCTGGCCTGGATTTTCATTCAGATAGCGCAGGTTCTTGCCCTTCATGCCTGTGCTGAATTGCCGTCTTTGCGTCACTATTCCAACTACTCCGTAGCGTTAACCAACCTGTTGGTTCAGGGCTTGATGCCCTTTAGCTCATTGAGCAACGCCAACAACTGCTCCAACTTCTCCTCGCCAAACTGTTCCTGAATCTTCAGGTAGTTACTTTCCATCCCCGCGCTCATCTCGACAAAGCACTGTTGCCCTTGCTCGGTCAGGGCGACGAACATCCGGCGCTGGTCTTCGCTGGATTTGCTCCGCCGCACGATGCCATCGCGCTCCAGCCGTGTCAGCACGCCGGTCATGCTCGGCTTGAGGATGCAGGCCTGATGAGCCAGTTGATGACTTTCCAGTTCGCCTTGCTGGCGCAGGATGCGGATCACCCGCCATTGCTGTTCGGTCAGTTCATGTTCGTTGAGCAGCGGCCGGAAAAAAGCCATGGTCGCTTCGCGGGCCTGCAACAAGGTCAAGGTCAGGGATTGCCGGGGTTTTAGCATAAGATCAGGGTCACGATTTATTTAGTTAATAATTTAACGAAACTCTAACCCCCCGCTCCCTTGTGCGCGCTATAACTTCTTGGTCACCATTGGGTTCTGGCGCGCTGAATCAAAAGTCTCGGCACGCAGGATCAAGACATCCACCCCGCCAGGGCCCCTAATATTACACCGCTACCAAGAAATACAACCTCAGTTTCCCGACCCTGGAACAGGATGTGGAAGCTGACGTCGTGCTGGAGGCGCGCTACCTGGGTTTTGGTGGCACCGGGCGTAACGGCGGACAGATCATGGCGGGCATCGGCCACGATCTGGAGAAGATCAAGAAGGACGTTGGCGCGGCCTGCGCCCGCTTGTACGCCGCCGAAGGCACCAACCTGGTGCTGATCGGCCGCCGTCGCGAACTGCTGGAACAGGTGGCCGGGAAAACTGGTGGCCTGGTGCTGGTGGGTGAGGTTTGAAACCACGCTGTTTTTTAACGAAACGTCCTACCACGCGGCCAGATAACCTCTACTCCCCAGCCTTGTAAACCTCTGCAAAGTCTCTCGCCTGATCACTCAGCGCGAGGGAACGCCGATGCTTTTTCCAATTGAC